>NZ_JAHCDD010000008.1 GCF_018413525.1 Acidovorax sp. CCYZU-2555 | reverse complement strand
CAGCGTCAGTCGCAAGCTGTGACGGTCTTCACTGGTCCAGCGCGATGCGGTAGATGCCGTAGCTGCCGTTGCCGCCGTTGACGCCGGTGTCGTCTGCGCGGTCCACGCTGATGTTGGTCAGGCCTGCGGCCTGGGCCACGGCCAGTTCGTTCTTGGCCGACTTGAACAGCACCTTGCCCGTGGTCGCGACCTTGGCGAAGCGCCAGCTGCTGGTCGCGCCGTTGGCGGCGCGCGTGACGGTCTTCTTGGCCTTGACGTAGTTCAGCACCACTTCGCGGTTGGCGTCGGGCGATGCCCAGACGATGTCGAACGCCTTGCCCGTGCCCAGAATGAACGGCGCGCTGCTGTTGGCGCGGTAGTTGTTGGTGGCGACGATGAATTGCTGCGCGTTGTCCATGGGCTGGCCCTTGTAGCGCAGGTTCTTGATGCGTTCGCCGCCCTTGGCCGGGTCGTTGACGTTGTACTTGGCCTGGGTCACGTCGATCTCGTAGCTGATGTCCGTTGTGGTGAACACATCGAAGTTGTAGCCGGGGAAGGACGAGCCGGGTTGCACGCCGGTCTTGCTGTCATTGAGCAGCCACTGGTCTTCAGCCTTGGTCGGGTCGATCTGGTTGAAGCGGTTGGCCGCGTTTTCCAGCCACAGCTTGATCTGCGCGCCTGTGACCTTCACTGCATGGATGGTGTTGTTGTCATACAGGTACAGGTCGGCCGCCGCCGAGACCGTCATGGTGCCGGCCGCGACGTCGGTGAAGTCGCTGCTGTCGGAGTAGCCGGCCTTGAAAGGCGCGGTAACCGACAGCACGGGCAGATTGGCGTACTGCGGCAGGCTGGCCTTGACGTAGTTGGCCACGTACTCCTGCTGTGCCTGGTTGACGATCTGCAAGGCACCGACGTTGCCCACGTCGGCGAACATCGAGCTCAGGCGGAAGTCGCTGGTGCCAATGGGCGAGGCGACGTAGCTGCGGGTCTTGTCGTGCAGTTCCTGCACCGCGGCGATCACGGCCGGGTCGGAGTCCACGTACACCGTCTTGCCGGCCGCGTCCTTGGAGTCGGTGGTGCGCACCTGCACGTCGGTCTTGGCGGTGTCGACCGTCCATTTCTTGGCCGCGGCGTCCCACTTGAGCGCGTAGTTGATCACCCCCAGGCCCTTGCCCCACGAGCTGGCCATGACGGCGGGCACGCCGTTGACGGTGCCCTTGGCGTTGTCGGCGCCCGCGAACTTGTAGAAGGGGTTGGCGCTGCGGTCGGGGAAGGTGTTGTGCTCATGGCCCATCACGATGCCGTCGATGCCCGGCACCTCCTTGGTGATGTAGTAGCCGGGGTTCTCCATGTTGGCGAAGTAACCGTTGGCGCTCATGCCGCCGTGCAGCAGCACGAACACCAGGTCGGCGCCCTTGGCGCGCACTTCAGGCACATATTTGGCGGCGGTGTCGCGGCCGTCCTGCGTGCTGATCTTGCCTTCGAGCTTGTCCTTGTCCCAGTTCAGGATGCCGGGCGTGGTCAGGCCTATCACGCCGATCTTGATCGGCAGCGTGACGGACTTGCCGTCCGCCTGGGTCGCGGTGATGTTGCGCTCCAGGATGACGTAGGGGTCGACCAGCGGCTTGTTGCTCTTGAGGCTGGTGACGTTGGCCGTCACGATGGGAAAGCCCGGTCCCTTGTCCTTGGTGCCGATCTTCGGGTCCACGCCCGCGACGTCCAGCCCGCCGCCCAGGATCTGGCTCAGATAGGGCAGGCCGAAATTGAACTCGTGGTTGCCCAGCACGCCGGCATCGTATTTCAGCGTGGCCATGGCTTTGTACATGGACAGCTGCTGCGTGGCCGGCAGCGGCGCGACCTGGGCTTCGTAGGTGCCCAGCACCGTGCCCTGGATGGTGTCGCCGTTGTCCACCAGCAGGTTGTTGGGGAAGTCGGTGCGCGCCTTGCGGATCAGCGTGGCCGTGCGCTCCAGGCCCACGGCCTTGTCTTCCTTGTCCGAGTAGTAGTTGTAGCTGCGCGCGTAGTAGTGCAGGTCGGTCGTCTCCAGCAGCGCCAACTGAGCCGTGGCGTTTTGCACCACCGGTTCGGGTGTGGGCGCAGGCGCCGGCGTGTCGTTGTCGCTGCCGCCGCAGGCCGTCAGCGCGAGCGTGGCGGTCAGCGCCAACAGGGACGGCAAGCGGTGGCGCTGCGGATCGCGCGAACCAGATACGTGAAGGGACATCGAGAAGCCTCTTGGTTGTTAATGCGGGAAACGGGCGCAGACCATTGGAATGGTGGCGCCCCGCAGCGGGCCGGCCATGCCAGCCAAGCGCTGCAGTTCCATTGTTGTGAACAAGATTGACGCGCGTGTGACGGAGCCGTTGCCGCGTCGCCGATGCGGTGGCGAGGGCATGGCAGGCGCACCAGTTGGCGTTGGCTTGGTGACTGATCCCGGGAACGATGTCGCGGAGGCAGTAACTTTCACGGCCGGTTCATTCCATCTTTAAATTGACCAAATGTAAGTTTTCAATTAATTTGCAACCTGGCGCGCCTCGTTTCTGGTCGCAAGAGCCCAGACCGCTGTTTCTTGCAAGCCTTGAAATGCAACACAGCGCACTGTTCATTCCACCGCTTTTGTTTTCTTCCAACCCACTCAGCGGCCGCTCGCGCGCAGCCCTGCAGAATTGCCATGACCACTATCGATACCAGCGACAACAGCGCGCCGACCATCACCGGCGCCGCCGCGGCCAGCACGGGAGACAAGGCCAGCCTCCAGCCGTTTGCCAACGTCACCGTGGCCGATGCCGACGACGACCTGGTCAGCCTGCGCATCAGCTACAACGCCGACAACGGCACGCTCAGCGGGGCCGGCCTGTCAGGCACTGCCGGCAACTATGTGCTCAGCGCCACCACGCCCGCCGCCTTGAGCGCGCAGCTCAAGGCCCTCACTTTCACGCCGAAGGCCAACCAGGCGGTGGTGGGCGTCAATGTGGCCACCACGTTTTCGCTGACGGCCACCGACAGCCATGGCGCCTCCAGCGCCGTCGACACCACCACCGTGGTCCACGCCACCTCGGTCAACAATGCGCCGGTGCTCAGCGGCACGGCGGCCGGCCAGGCGGTGACGGCCGGCGGCACCGTGCGCCCGTTTGGTTCGCTCACCCTCAGCGATCCCGATGTCGCCGCCGTGGTGACCGTCACCATCCAGCTCGACAGCGCAAGCAAGGGCGTGTTCACGCCGGCTTCACTGAGCATGTCCGGCTTCTCGACGACCGACGGCGGCGTCAGCTATTCGCTTTCAGCGGCGGCGCCCGGTGGTGCCCAGGCAGCGCTGCAAGCACTGGTGTTCCAGACCACGCCCGGGCTGAACGCCACCACCACGTTCACGCTCAGCGTCAACGACGGCAGCGTCATCGTCAGCAACAGCAGCACCACCGTGCAGTCGGCCGTGCCCCCCACCACCACCGCGCTGACGGTGGCGTTTTCCAACGACACGGGCGTCAGCAGCACCGACCTGATTACCAAAACAGCGGCGCAAGCCCTGTCCGGCACGCTCAGCAGCGGCCTGCTCAGCGGCGAGCGGGTGGAGGTTTCGCTAGACAACGGCATCAGTTGGGCCAGCGCCAGCGCCAGCGTGGGCGCCACGACCTGGCAACTGGCCGGCCAGACGCTGAGCGGCGCCGGCACGCTGCAGGTGCGCGTGGCCAACAGCGGCGGCAGCAGCACGCCGCTCAGCGCCAGCTACCATATCGACGGCGCCGCTCCGGTGACTACCGGCACCGCAGTCGTCTTCGCGGCCGATACCGGCGCCAGCAACACCGACCTCGTCACGCGCACTGCCGCGCAAACCGTCAGCGGCACGCTCAGCGCCAGCCTGGTTTCCGGCGAACATGTGGAGGTCTCGTTCAACAATGGCAGCAGTTGGACCACGGCCAGCGCCAGCACCGGCAGCAGTGCCTGGACGCTGAATGGCGTGGTGCTCAGCGCCGGCAGCAATACCTTGCAGGTGCGCGTGGTCGATGCGGCGGGCAACGCCGGCAACGCCGTCGGCAGCCAGTATGTGCTGGACAACAGCGGGCCGAGTGCCACCCTGCACACCGATGTCAGCGTGGTCGGTGCCGGCCAGACGGCGGAACTCACGGTGACCTTCAGCGAGCGTCCTCATGGACTGACGCTGGCCAGCTTCAACGGCGTCGGCGGCACTGTAGGCAACCTGCAGGCCACGGCCGATCCGTTGGTCTATACCCTAGAGTACACCCCCTCCGCGGGCATCGGCAATGTGGTCGGCAACGTGCAATTGGTGGCTGGCAGCTATACCGATCTGGCGGGCAACAGCGGCGCCGGTGCCCTCTCGGCAGGGATGGCGGTCACGCTGGGGCCCACGGTGACGATCGCCAGCGACACCCAGACCCTGAACAGCGCCCAGACCGCCAATCTGACCTTCACTTTCAGCAGCACGCCTGTCGGTTTCACGGCCTCCGATGTGGTGGTCAGCGGCGGCACCCTCAGCGGCCTGACCAACCAGGGCGGCGGAGTCTATACCGCGCTGTTCACGCCGGGCGCCGAGCTCACCGGGCCGGCCTCGATCACGGTCACTGGCGGCAGTTACACCGACATCCTGAGCCTCGCGGGTGCCAGCGGCGTGAGCCCACGGATCGCCATCGACACCCGCGCGCCCACGCTGGCCATCACCAGCAATGCCAGCGCGCTCAAGATCGGCGACACAGCCACCATCACGTTTGCTTTCAGCGAAGCGCCGCACAACTTCGCCCTCGGCGACGTCACCGTGATCAACGGCACGCTGAGCGGGCTGGCCGTCACCGCCAACCCACTGGTGTATACGGCGCAACTCACGCCCGCGACGGGCGTGGCATCCGGCGCGGTCACGCTCAACGTGGCCCGTGGTAGCTATACAGACCTTGCCGGTAACAGCGGTGACGGCGGCTCTCTGACCGGCATACGCATAGACACCGTGGCGCCGGCGGCCAGCGTAATCAGCGCGCGCTTCTCGCAGGATGGCGGCGCGAGCAGCACAGACTTCATCACCCATAGCGCGGCCCAGACCATCAGCGGCACTGTCGACAGTCCGCTGGACGCCGGCGACTTCGTCGAGGTCTCGCTCGACAACGGCGTGACCTGGACCGGTGCCACCAGCGTCGGCACCGCGTGGTCCCTGGACGGCCAGACGCTTCGGGCCAGCGATACGCTGCAGGTACGCGTGACGGATGCGGCCGGCAACCATGGCGCGGTCTTCAGCGCCGCCTACCAACTCGACACCACGGCGCCCAGCGTGGCGCTGACCAGCAGCCTATCCGTGCTGCGTGCGGGCGAAACGGCCGATCTGGTCTTCACCTTCAGCGAGGCGCCCGCCAATTTCACGTTGTCCGCGCTCACGGTCACGGGCGGCACGGTCGGCAGCCTGGCGGCCACGGCCAACCCGCTGGTGTATACGGCGCTGTTCACCCCGAACTCCGGCCAGTCGGGCCAGCAGGCCAGCATCGCCGTCAAAGCCGGTGGCTACAGCGACACGGCCGGCAACAGCGGCCAGGCCAGCGCCGCGCTGGCGATCACACTCAACACCAGCGTGCCGACGTTGAGCATCTCCCGTGATGCGAGCGCGCTGGCCTTGGGTGAGACGGCGCTGATCACCTTCACTTTCAGCAGCGCTCCGGTGGGTTTCACGCCGGGAGACGTGTCGGTGAACAACGGCACGCTGAGCGGTTTCTCCGCCACCGCCAATCCGCTGGTCTATACGATGCAGCTCACTCCCACCCCAGGGCTGAACCAGGCCAGCGCCAGCGTGGTGGTGGCCACCGGCTCCTATGCCGATGCGTTCGGCAATGACGGCGAGGGCGCCGCCGCGCTGCCGATCGCCATCGACACCCTCGCGCCCAGTGTGACCATCACCAGCAGCAGTCCGGCCCTCAAGGCCGGCGAAACGGCGCAGATCACTTTCACCTTCAGCGAAGCGCCGCAGGGTTTCACTGCGGCCGATGTGAACACGACCGCCGGCACGCTCAGCGGCCTGGCGCCCAGCGCCAATCCGCTGGTGTACACGGCGCTGTTCACTCCCAGTGCCGGTATTGAGAACACCAGCGCCAGCATCACCGTGGCGGCGGGCGCCTTCACCGACGCCGCCGGCAATGCTTCGCTGGCCGCGCTGACGCCGCCGCTGGCGCTCGATACCAGAGCGCCGGCGGCGATGGCCGACACGGTCTCGTTCTCGGCCGATGGCGGTGTCAGCGCTACCGACCTGGTCACGAACGTCGCGGCGCAAACCATCAGCGGCACGGTGGACAGGCCGCTGGGCGCCGGCGAATACATCGAGGTCTCGCTTGACAACGGCTTAAGCTGGAACGGCGCCACCAGCAGCGACATGTCCTGGTCCCTGGCCGGCCAGACCCTGAGCGGGAGCAATATGCTGCAGGTGCGCGTGACGGATGCCGCCGGCAACCATGGCGCGGCCTTCGCGCGCGACTATGTGCTCGACACTGCGATGCCTACGGCCACCATCAGCACCAGCCTCGCCGGGCTGAAGACCGGTGATACCGCCGTGATCACATTCACCTTCAGCGAGGCGCCGATCGGCTTTACGGAGGCCGACCTGGTGGTCACTGGCGGCAGCTTCAGCGGATTGGCGGTCACCGCCAATCCGTTGGTGTACACCGGGCTGTTCACCCCCTACACCGGTGTGAACAGCGGTATCGGCGTGGTAAGCATCACTGCCGCAAGCTACATCGACACCGCGGGCAACCCAGGCGCCGGGGTCACGCTGTCCGCGATGCGCATTGATACCCAGGCGCCGACCACCGCCGGCGACAGTGTCGCATTCTCGGCCGACACCGGCGCCAGCGGCACCGACCTGGTCACCACCATGGCGGCGCAGACCATCAGCGGCACGCTGTCTGCCAATCTGGCATCCGGCGAGACGGTGGAAGTTTCGCTGAACAAGGGCTTGAACTGGGTTGCGGCCACCGCCAGCGTTGGCAGCAGTGCCTGGTCGCTGGCCAGCCAGACGCTGGTCGCGGGTGTCGGCCAGCTGGTGCAGGTGCGTGTGAGCGATGCCGTCGGCAACCACGGCGCGGTGTCCGGCCATGCCTATGTCCTGGACCAGATCGCGCCCACGCTGGAGATCACCAGCAGCAGGAGCGTGCTCAACAGTGCGGAGACCGCGCTGATCACTTTCACTTTCAGCGAAGCGCCGACAGGCTTCAGCGCCGCTAGCATCTCTACCAGCGGCGGGTTGCTCGGCGGCTTGACCGCGACGGCCAACCCGCTGGTCTATAAGGCCGTGTTCACCCCTTCCGCCGGCCAGGCCGCTGGCGCAGGCGCGGTGTCGGTCGCGGCGGGCAGCTACACCGACGCGGCTGGCAACAACGGCCAGGGGGCAGCTTCTGCGCCCATCAGCTACGCCACCGTGGCCCCGGGAGTGGCCATCAGCAGCGACGTCGACGCCTTGCGCAGCGGCGAGACGGCCCTCATCACTTTCAAATTCAGCAGCGCCCCGGAGGGCTTCACCGAGAGCGACATCGTGGTGAACGGCGGCACGCTCGGCGGACTTAGCGCCACCAGCGATTCGCTGGTCTACACCGCATCGTTCACGCCAGATGACGGTGTGGCGCAGGGAACTGCCGCGCTCAGCATAGCGACCGGCAGCTTTACCGATGGCAATGGCAGCGCTGGCGTGGGCGGCAGCATGCTGCCTATTCCCATCGACACACTCGCGCCCACGTTGAGCATCACCAGCTCGGCCGGCGCCCTCAATTCGGGCAGCACGGCTTCGGTCACTTTTACCTTCAGCGAAGCGCCGCTGAGCTTCTCGCTGGACAATATCGACGTCAACAACGGCCTGTTGAGCGAGCTGGTGCAGACGGCCGATCCGGCGATCTTCACCGCGGTGCTGACCCCGGCGGCCAACGTGGCCAGCGGCCATGCGGTCATCAGCGTGGCGGCCGGCGCCTACACCGACCTGGCCGGCAATGCGGGCACCGGCTTCACCTCCCCATCGATCAACATCGACACCCTGGCGCCCGGCCTGACCAGCGGGACGCTGCTGTTCTCGGCCGATTTCGGCGCCAGCCAAACCGACCTTGTTACCAGTGTCCCCGCTCAGAACATCGCCGGCACTCTGTCCGGCGGCGTGCTGGCGGTCGGCGACATCGTGCAAGTATCGCTGGACAACCGCGCCAGCTGGCAAAGCGCCAGTTCGACCGCGGGCGGCAGCGGGTGGGTGCTGTCCGGCCAGACCCTGGCCGCAGGCAAAGGCAGTATCCAGGTGCGTGTCAGCGACAGCAACGGCAACCACGGCGTGGTCAAGAGCCACGCTTACGAACTCGACACCACCGTGCCCAGCGTCAGCATCAGCAGCGACAGCACCAGCCTGCGCGCCGGCCAGTCGGCGACCATCAGCTTTGCCTTCAGCGAGGCACCGAGCGGATTCACGATCGGCGACCTGATTGCTTCGGGCGGCACCCTGAGCGGCTTCACCGCCACCGCCTATCCCCTGGTCTACACGGTGGTGCTGGCCCCTACGCCCGGCATGACGGGCAGCGCCAGCGTCATCCTCGGCAACGACCTGTATACCGATATTGCCGGCAACGGCGGCAGCGGTGGCAGCTCGCCATCGATCACGGTCGATACCGCGGTGCCGACCTTGTCGATCACTACCAGCGACGACACCCTCAAGGCCGGCGCGACCGCCACCATCACCTTCACCTTCAGCGAAGCGCCGACTGATTTCGCTCTGGGCGATATCTCGGCCACCAACGGCACACTGAGCGACCTGGTGGCCGGCCCCGGCGGGCTGGTGTTTACCGCCTTGTTCACGCCCACGGCCGGTCTTGCCAGCGCCCAGGCCGTGATCCACGTAGGCCCTGGTGCGTACAGCGATGCGGCCGGCAATGGCGGTGCCGGCGCCAGCAGCCTGCCCATCGACATCGATACGCTGGCGCCGACCACCGCCGTCAACGCCGTTGCGTTCTCGGCCGACAACGGCGCCAGTCAGAGCGATCTGATCACCAATTTCGCTTCACAGATCATCACCGGTACGCTGACTGCGCCGCTGGCGGCCGGCGAACGGGTAGAGCTATCGCTGGACAACGGCGCCAACTGGCTCACCGCGATCGCCACCGCTCCCGAATCATGGGCGCTGATGCCGCAACAAGTGCTGGTCGGCAGTGGCACGCTGCAGATGCGCGTGGCCGATCGTGCCGGCAATACCGGGCCGGTGCTGTCGCAAGCCTATGTGCTGGATGTGGAACCACCGACCGTGGTCGTCACCAGCAGCGCCAGCACGCTGCGCGCGGGCGAAACCGCCACCTTGACCTTTACCTTCAGCGAGGTTCCGCACGGGTTCGCGCAGTCCGACCTGGCGACGCTCAACGGCACGCTGAGCGGGTTTTCCGCCACCGTCGACCCGCGCGTGTATACGGTGCAGCTGACGCCCAGCGCCGGGCTGAACGGTGGGAGCGCGAGTGTTTTCCTGGCGGCCGAGCGCTACACCGATATTGCGGGCAACCTCGGCGGCAGCGCCAGCTCGCCGCTGATCACGGTCGATACCGCGCCGCCGGTGCTGCAGATCACCAGCAGCGCCCAGACTTTGCGACACGGTGAGTACGCCACCATCCTCTTCACGTTCAGTGAAATTCCGGTGCACTTCGCATTGAACGATGTCAGTGTCAGCGGGGGCGTGCTCAGCGGCTTTGGTCTGACGGCCAATCCGCTCGTCTATACCGCCATCTTCACGCCCACCCAGGGCGTGGTCAGCGGCAGCGCCACCATCGGTGTGGGCGGCGGCGCCTACACCGATGCGGCCGGCAATTCCGGCGTCGCGGCGACGATGCTGCCCATCAGCTACTACACGCTGGCGCCGAGCACCGCCGTCACCTGGGTGGCCTTCTCCCACGATACCGGGATCAGCCATACCGACCTGATCACTTCCATTCCCCTGCAGACGATCTCGGGGACATTGAGCGAGCGGCTGATGAGCGGCGAGAGGGTGGAAGTCTCGCTCGATAGCGGTGTTACATGGGTCAGCGCCAGCAGCACCGTTGGCAGCGATGCCTGGTTGCTGGCCGGCCAGACTCTGAGCGGCAGCGACGTGTTGCAGGTGCGCGTGGCCGATGCCTTCGACAACCATGGCACGGTCTGGTCATCGCCCTATACCCTTGATACCACGCCGCCCTCGGTCGCCATCACCAGCAATGTGCCGGTGGCCAACGGCGTGACGCCGGCCATCATTACTTTCACTTTCTCCGAAACGCCGCACGGCTTCAGGGACGCCAATATTTCGGTGGCTGGCGGCCAACTGGGCGCGTTGACGGCCAGCACCGATCCGCGCGTATTCACCGCCACCTTCACCCCTGCGTTCGGGGTGGGCGCCGGCAGCGCCACTATCACCGTCAATGGTGGTTATACCGACCTGGCAGGCAACAACGGCGGCGCAGGCAGCATTCCATCGCTGGAGATCGACACGCTCGCGCCTGTCGCCGCCGTCGGCGGCGTGCAGTTCTCCAACGACAGCGGCGCTGTAGGCGACCTGATCACCAATGATCCGACGCAAACCATCAGCGGCACGCTCAGTGCGCCGCTGTCAGCCGGCGAGCGCGTGCAAGTGTCGCTGGATGGAGGCCAATTCTGGTATTCGGCTGCCACCAGCGGAACGACCTGGAGCCTGGCCGACCAAACCCTGGTCGGAGACAGCAACGGCAATGGCACGCTGGTGGCGCGCGTGGCCGATGCCGCAGGCAATTCAAGCCCGCCCTACCGTATCGACTACAGGCTGGACACCCAGGCGCCCACGGTGACCATCAGCAGCAACGCCAGCGGCACGCTGCGCCCGGGCCAGAGCGCTGTGCTGACCCTCACGCTCAGCGATGCGGCCGTGCTGACGCCATCCCAGATCGTCGTCAGCGGCGGCACGCTGAGCAATTTCAGCGGTAACGGCACGACCTACACCGCAACCTTGACGCCGGCCGCCAACAGCAGTGCGCCGCTGACCGTCAGCGTGGGTGGCGGTGTGTTCTCCGATCTCGCCGGCAACCCCAGCGTGGCCGCCACGCCGCTGGTGCTGAGCGTGAACACCCTCCCGGCCACGCCGCAGCCCGAGCCTGAGCCTGAGCCTGAGCCGCAGCCCGAACCGACGACCGTCGATGGCGTGGCCATCACCATCACGCAGGGCCCCGGAGGGTCGACGATCATCACCATTCCCGTGGTGACGTCCAATCGGCCCGAGACGCCGGGCACGCCTTCGGCACTGGCCGACATCCCGTTGTTCACGTCCTCCAGCGGCCATGCCCTGGTGCTGGCCGGTGTGCCTACCGGCGTCGGGCTGCAAGCCGAAGGCCTGCCGCGCAGCACGATGGGGCAGACGGCCCTGGCAGAACTCATCGGGCGCATCGAGCAGGTGGCTGGCGACGACGCCGGGCTGATCGCGGTGGGCCAGGCGTTCCATGCGGGCCTGCCGTCCGGCGCGGCGCTGGCGGTGCAGATCCTCAAGCCCATAGCCGGTGCGGGCTTCGATCCCGACACGCCGCTGGTGATCACGGGCAGCAGCAATGCGGCCGACGGCAGCCAGGCCGTCATCCTGGATGCGCGTTCCCTGCCCAGCGGCAGCACCATCCAGGTGGACCATGTCGACTTCCTTGCCGTGGTGGGCGCGGTGCGCATCATTGGCGGCGCGGGCCGGAACACGGCCGCAGGCGATGGCGCGGCCCAGTACATCGTTCTGGGCGCCGATGACGACATCATCCACGGCGGCGGCGGCAACGACACCGTGGGCAGCAAGGGCGGAAACGACCAGATCTACGGCGATGAAGGTGACGACATCGTGTTCGGCGGCGCGGGCAATGACCTGCTGTCGGGCGGCAGCGGCAGCGACCGGCTCAATGGCGGCACGGGCTTCGACGTGGCACTGCAGGAAGGCAAGCGCAGCGATTACTCGATCACGCTGGACGGTGCGGGCATCAAGCTGACGCATATCGCCAGCGGCATCTCGGACTGGCTGGTCGATGTGGAGCAGGTGCGCTTCGAGACCGGCCCCCTACTCACCCTGGCCCATAGCGCGGCCGAGGAAGCCGCGGCCTTTCTGTTCCAGCAATGGATGGGCCGCGATTTGACGAAGGCCGAAGGCGCGGTGATTCAGACGCTGGACGGCCTCAGCGCTTTGCAGGTTGCCCAGCTGTTTGCGCTGGTGTACCCGCAACAGGCGGGGAGCAAAACGCCAGAGCAACTGCTCGACGGCATGGAAGGCGCGGGCTCCATCCGCGTGAACGCCGAACGTATAACGGCGTTTTTGGGCGATGCGGGCGACAACACCATCGCTCCGGCGCTGGGCCTGGCCTGGTCCATCGATGGCGGTGCGGGCATAGACACCATCGTCTTCCCCGCCACCCTGGCCCAAACGCATATCGAAGCCAGCGCCAACGGCTTCACGCTGCAGCGCATGACCGATGGCGCGATGCTGGAATTTGTCAACGTCGAGCGCTTGACGTTCAGCGACACCCAGGTGGCGCTGGACCTCGACGGCCATGCGGGCCAGGCCGCCAAGCTGCTCGGTGCGCTGGGCGGCGCGGCCTTCCTCGACAACAAACCGCTGGTCGGTGAAGTGATTCGCGCATTGGATGCGGGCATGAGCGCGCAAAGCCTGGCACAGCTGGGCCTGCAGGTGCTGGGCGCGAAGACATCGCTGGAAGTCACGCAATTGATCTGGACCAACGTCGTGGGCAGCGCCGCGACGCCGGCCCAGCTGCAACCCTTCGTCGACATGATGTCCCAGGGCGTGACGGGCGGCGAACTGGCGGTGCTGGCCAGCAATCTGGAGCTGAACACCACGCGCATCGACCTGGTGGGCCTGGCGGCCACGGGGATCGAGTTCGCCTAATGGCTTAGGCGATAGGGATGCGGCTCAATGCTGCACCGCTTCATCCCACAGGCGCATGATCTGGCTGACCGCGGCCTGCAGCGCCACGGCCGGCACGCCGTCTCTTGCCGAGATGGAGACTCCCGACAGAAAGCTGTCGAAGACCGTCGCCAGCGCCATGGCGCTGGTGTCGGCTCGCAGCTCGCCGCTGGCGATGCCGCGCTGCACGCAGGCAACAAACCCGGCGCGCGTGCGCGCACGCGACGCATCCAGTGCGTGTGCCACCTCCACACTGCCCACGGAAGGTGCGCTCATCCCGCCCAAGGCGACCATGCAGCCGCGCGGGTGGCCTGGTTCGGATTGCATTGCGGCCGACTGCCGCAAGGCCGTCTCTATGGCATCGCGTGGCGTGAGCGCCAAATCCTGTAAGGGCGCGGTGACACGCCCGTGCGTGGACAGGTAGCGCGCCACGCATTCCTGGAACAAGGCCTCCTTGGAGCCGAAGGCCGAGTAGAAGCTGGGCGCGGAGATGCCGCCGCCCAGGCCTTGCTTGAGCTGCGCCAGCGAAGTCGCATCGTAGCCATGCTCCCAGAACAGGTGCATGGCCTCGGTAATGGCCTGGTCTCGGTCGAACGTGCGCGGGCGCCCCATCTGGGCCATATCGAATCTCCTGGAAACAGGCTTCAATACTAATCGGTACAAAAGTTGTTGACAAGCCGATTGGCCTGCAACTACATTTGTACCGTTCGTTATATATATAGGTCTTTCCATGGATTCCAAACACTTTTCCCCGTCCTGCGCGCCGCCTCTTCAAGCGCCAGCCAGCGGCTTGCCTGTAGGCGCGCTGCTGGCATTGGCCATGACCGGCTTCATTTGCATCGTGACCGAAACCTTGCCTGCGGGCCTGCTGCCACAAGTCGGGCAAGGCCTTGGCGTCTCGCAGGCCATGGCCGGGCAGATGGTCACGGCCTATGCCCTGGGCTCGGTGATTGCCGCCATTCCGTTGACCATCGCCACCCAGGGCTGGCGCCGGCGCAACGCCTTGCTGCTGGCCATCGTGGGCTTTTTGCTGTTCAACAGCGTCACAGCGCTGTCATCGCACTTTGCGCTGACACTGCTGGCCCGGTTCTTCGCGGGCGCGGCCGCGGGTCTTGCCTGGAGCCTGCTGGCGTCGTACGCGCGGCGCATGGTGCTGCCGCACCAGCAGGGCAAGGCGCTGGCGCTGGCCATGCTCGGAACGCCCATCGCCTTGTCGCTGGGCGTTCCGCTGGGAACGTGGATGGGAACGCTGGTCGGCTGGCGCAGCGCCTTCGGCATCATGTCGGGCCTGACCCTGATCCTCATCGTCTGGGTGCTGACCAAGGTGCCCGATTACCCTGGCCAATCGGGTGCGCAGCGGCTGCCGCTGAAGAAGGTGCTCACTACGCCCGGTGTGCGGCCGGTGCTGGCCGTGGTGCTCACCTGGATGCTGGCCCACAACATTCTCTACACCTACGTCGCGCCTTTCGTGGCCCAAGCGGGTCTGGGCGAGCGTGTGGATCTGGTGCTGCTGGCGTTCGGTGCGGCGGCGCTGGTCGGCATCGCCATTTCGGGCAAAACCGTGGATCGCCACCTGCGCCGTTCGGTGCTGATCAGTCTGGCGGCGTTCGGCGCGGTGGGCCTGCTGTTCGCCGGCTGGGCCGACGTGCCGGCAGCGATCTACCTGGGTGTGGCCGCATGGGGACTGAGCTTCGGCGGCGCGGCCACCTTGCTGCAGACCGCCTTGGCCGACTCGGCCGGCGAGGGCGCCGATGTGGCGCTGTCGATGAATGTGGTGGTGTGGAACAGCGCCATCGCCGCTGCGGGCTTGCTCGGCGGCGTGCTGCTGAATATCTGGGGGCCGCAGTCGTTCCCTTGGGCGGTGGTCGCGCTGGTCGTTGTGGCTTTGGCGATCACCAGGTCGGCGGCCCGCCATGGATTCGCTGCCGCGCCGCGCAGCGGCAGCGCGGCAGTGATAGGGCACTGACGGGTTACGGCTTGGTGAGTTGCGGAAACTTGATTCCCAGCTGGTCCAGATAAGTGTCGTACTTTCTTGCGTCGTAGTAGAAGCGGCGCATTTGGGGACGAAATTTCTCCATGACTTCCTGGTTCATTTGTATCTGCGGCTGGTCCTGCGGGCCGATGAGTGGGGTGTACTTCTGGCTTGCCAATTGCGTCTCGTTGAAATACTGGTGCGCCGCGACCAGAATTTCTGGCTGGGTCAGCAAGTCGACGGCCGTCATCGCCGTCACGCGGGCCCCGGCGATGATGCCTTTGTGCGCAATGGGCGTTGCCATCGCCATGGCGGCCGCCCAATGGTGGCTTGGCACATTGGGAATATTGGCCGGGTAGTAAAGCGTGACGGTGGGCGCGACCCAGGAAACATCACCAATATCGTCCGAGCCGCCGCTCCTGGCCGGAGATGAAGGTGCGGCCAGCGTCGCGGGGGCGGTGGTGTTGAGCCCCGTGGGCTTGCTGCTCACCAGTGTCTGCACCGCTTTGGCGAAGGTCTGCTCGTCATCGGTCCATGCGGGCAAGCCAACGCTGGCGATGTTGGCCTGCATCGCTTCGGCGATAGGGCGGTTGAAGTGGCGCGGTGCCGAAGCGCCAATCAGGGTGCGCGTCACGGTGGTGTCTGTCATGTCAGCCGCGGCTTGGGCGATCTTCCAGTTGATGGCGGCATTCGCCGTGATGTTCTCGAAGTCCATTTCGCGCAGGAAGTACCAGACCGAGGCTTCGTCGGGCACCACATTGGGTTGGTCGCCGCCGTTGGAGATCACATAGTGCGAGCGCTGCTCCGGGCGAAGATGTTCTCGGCGGAAATTCCAGCCGACGTTCATCAGCTCGACGGCATCGAGCGCGCTTTGCCCTTTCCACGGAAGCAAAGCGGAATGCGCCGCGCGCCCCTTGAAGTTGTACTGCACCGACACCATTCCCGTGCCGTCGGCCTGCCCCCAGGTGGTGCGCAAATTGTTGCTCACATGGTTGTAGAGCACGGCATCCACGCCGCGGAACAGTCCGTCGCGCACCATGAACGCCTTGCCCGCCAGCAGTTCCTCGGCCACGCCCGGCCACAGCACCAAGGTTCCGGGCAGGCGTTCGCGCTGCATGATGGTTTTGAGCGCCAGCGCGGCGACGATGTTCACCGCCTGTCCCGAGTTGTGCCCCTCGCCATGCCCTGGCGCGCCTTCCACCAGGGGCTCGCGGTAGGCGACGCCTGGTTTTTGCGACGCTTTGGGCAGGCTGTCGATGTCGCTTCCGAGTGCGATGACGGGCCGGCCATTGCCCCATTGCGCTTTCCATGCGGTGGGCATTCCCGCAATATTGCGTTCCACCTGAAAGCCATGCTTTTCGAGCAGCGTGGTCAGGTAGTTGGATGTTTCGTGCTCTTGAAACGCGAGTTCGCCATAACTGAAAAGCGTGTCGTTGATCACCTGTGCCAGTTTCTGCTGCGAAGCGACTTCGCGCTGAACTGCAGCCTTGAGCTGTGAAAGCTTTTCAGCAGACAAGCCGACCGATGGGGTGGGCTGGGCGTGGCTGCCTGCTGTCACGAGCAGGCACGCCAGACCCAGCGCAAATGAATGTCGCATATTCATGGAGCGTCCTTGTTCAGAAAGAGTGCGTGGTGCCAACATGGGCTGCGCAGACCACAAGGCAACCGGCCATCAAGACATATCCGGTACGTAGCTTGCTATTCATTGGCTTGTCCCCAGTCGTTGTGGATTGATGTCAACCACTAGGGCATGTACTCATCTCGCAGGCAATGCCGAAGGGTGGTTAAATTCTGGGGCGTTACTTGATCCACGAATAATCGTTATTCGGCATAAAACTATCCGAAAAACGATTCACCTTGAGAGGCAATATGAGCACCATTTTTACGCCGGACTCCGTGACGCTGCCGTTCAGGCTCAAATTTCGGCAAATGGTATTGCTCGATGCGCTCGCAGACTCTCAGTCGCTGCGCAAGGCAGCGCTGGTCGCCAATCTGACGCAGCCTGCGGCCACGCGCGCGATCTCGGAATTGGAGTCGGCGTTTGGGGTGCAGTTGTTCGAGCGCTCGCATCGCGGCATGGCGCCTACCGTTTTCGGCGAGGCCTTGATCCGGCACGCGCGTCAATTGCTGTTCGATGTCCAGCGTGCGCATGATGAGATTCAGGCGCTTCGATCCGGATCACATGGGTTTGTCAGGGTGGGGGCGCTGCTTTCGTCGGCTTTCAAGCTGCTGCCCATGGCCATAGGCGAAGTGAAGCGGCAATACCCCCGGCTGCGCGTATCGATCGATCAGCTGCCTCAGCCACCGCTGGTGGCCAAGTTGCGCGAGGGCAGCCTGGATGTCATCTTGTGCCGGCTGGTGACCGATGCCGGCGCCGCCGAACACCTGGTGCAAACGCCCTTGTTTGACGACGATTTCGTTCTGGTCGCAGCGCGCAATCACCGGCTTGCGCGCGCCAAGAGCCTCACGATGGCGGACGTGATCGATTCGCCTTGGGTGCTGCCGCACTCCAGCGGCGTGCTCTACAACCATGTGCAAGCGCTGTTTCTGACGCAGATTGGGCGACTGCCCGTAGATGTCGTTGAATCCACGACCTCCTTGGCGACCAATTTGATGTTGATCGAGCACTACGGCTATCTGAATTTCATGCAGCGCACAGTGGCTCAGAGCTATGCCGAGCGCGGAGCGCTGCGCATTCTTCCGATGTCGCTGGGCAGTCCATTGGGCCCGCACGTGGTGGCCGTGCGCAAGGATTCGAGTCATCCACCCGCGACCGTCGCCTTGTTGAATGCCTTGCAGAAAATCGTGCAGCAGCAAACCATGCCTGGCGGCATCAAGGAGTGAACCGTTTTTGGCATACGGATCGGAAAAAATAGAATTATCCTGAATTGGTGACGAGACCTAAGCTGTGCAACATCTTCTTTTCAAGCGATGGCGCACAGCCTCTCGATTGCCATGTCATCCGTTCAAATCAATGCAGTCCAGCTACGTGAAATATTGAGTGATGGCGCTGAAGTCGCGTTGCTGGATTTGCGCGAAGAAGGCGATTTCACCCAAGGCCATCTGCTGCTGGCCGCGTCGCTGCCCATAGGCCGCCTGGAGCTGGATTTACTCTGGAGAGTGCCGCTCAAGAGCACGCGGATCATTCTGGTCGGAGGCGATGCGCAGCGGATTCAACGCGCACTGCATTTGTTGCGCTGCGTCGAATATGGCCGTGTATCGGTTCTGGCCGCGTCACGGGCGGAATGTGAAGCGGCTGGACTGGGTTGGTTCAGTGGAAAATTTGTTCCCAGCAAGGCATTCGGCGAGGTGGTGGAAACCGCGAAGAAGACGCCGCACATCAGCACGCAGGAACTCATTGCGCTGAAATCCAAAGGTGTCGATCTGCTGATGCTGGACAGCAGAACGCCTGAGGAGTTCGTGGATTTCTCGTTGCCGGGGGCGCTGAGTTGTCCCGGCGCCGAACTGGCCTTGCGCGTACCCGAAGTGATACGGCAGAACAGTGTCGTGCTGGTGAACTGCGCGGGCCGCACGCGCAGCATTATCGGCGCGCAATCGCTGATCAATGCGGAGATTGCTTGTCCGGTATTCGCCCTCGAAAACGGCACCATGGGCTGGCATCTGGACGGCCACGATTTGCAGCGCGGACATCTCGCGATGCTGGAAGAAGTGCCGGCGCCAACGCAACTGCAAGCCAGCCGCGCGACCGCAAGAAAGCTGCTGGAGCGCGGTGGCGGGCGCATCATTTCGTGGAGCCAGTTGCAGGCAGATCTGCGTGATCAGGGTGTGACGACCTACTTCTATGATGTGCGGCTGCCTGGCGCTTATCTGCAAGCCGCGTTTCCCGGTGCGCGCAACGCCCCAGGCGGCGAGCTGGTGCAAAGCACGGACTTTTTCGCACCGGTGCGCCATGCGCGCATCGTGCTGGCGGATACCGATCTGGTCCAGGCACCCATGACGGCCCATTGGTTGAGACAGATGGGCTGGCAGGCGGATGTGCTCGATCCCGCGACGGCTCCGGCGCTGGAGGCCGCGCCACCTCAGCGGGCGCATTGGCCGCAAGCGCCGGCTTCGGTGGAGTCGATTGCGCCACATGAGCTGCAGCAGCTGCAGCCCGATCCGCGGCTTGCCGTGATCGATTGCGCGAACAGCATAGCGTTTCGCCGCGGCCATATTCCCGGGGCTTTCTTTTGCGCCCGGTCTGCATTGGCCGAAGGCTTGAAGGATTTGCCTGCCGAGGTGACGACACTGGTGTTCACCGCCGGCGACGGCGCAATGGCCCGGTTTGCCGCCGCCGATGCGCAGGCTTTGGGCTGGCATGCCAAGTGCTTGATTGGCGGCACTCCGGCTTGGTTGGAGTTGGGACTTGCGCTGGAGCAAGGCGCGGTTCGCCAGCTGAGCGCGCCCAACGATATCTGGTACTCGCCGTACGAAGTGGCGCCTCACCTGCAAAAGCAAGCCATGCGCGAGTACATCGACTGGGAGGTGGGGCTTGCACAACGCGTGGCAACGGAGCCGGGCATCCATTTTTCGGTGTTGTGATTCATTTTCTTGAGGGAAGTCACCATGGCCGCCTATTCGTTTCAATGCATCAACCCTGCGGAACTCGGAAAGCCACTGGGGCCGTATTCGCAAGCCTTGGTCATTCCCGCTGCCAACCAATTGCTGCAGCTCTCGGGCCAAACGCCTTTGCGCGCAGACGGCAGCGTGCCCGAAAGCTTTGACGCCCAGGCGGAGCTGGTGTGGCATCGCATGTCCGTTTGAACGATTCCGTCGTGAGTGTGGCGAGATAAGCCCATTCTTCTTCTCCACCCAACGAGGTCGAAAAATGCAGTTCGAAGAAAAGCAGATGATTCAACGGCGCATATTGCTGAGGCAAGCGGCAGCGCTTGGCGCATTGACGGCGCTGCCGCCCGCTTTGCATGCGCAATCGGGCTCCACCAAAGTCGTGAAGATCGTGGTTCCGACGGCGGCAGGCGGGTCGGTGGATTCGGCGGGGCGACTGCTGGCGGACGCGCTCAACCGGGCGCAGATGGAGCGATTCATCATCGAGAACCGCGCCGGTGCGGGCGGCTCGATCGGAATTCAGTCGGTGGTGAAGAGTCCGGCCGATGGACAGACGCTGGTGCTGGGCATCGCCGCCACGATGTCGGTGCAGCCGGCGATCCACCCCGGCTTGCCCTACAACCCGGCACGCGACCTGGCGCCCATCGCCATGTTTGCCCAAGGCGGACTGGTGGTTGCCGTCGCCGCGAGCAGCCGCTGCAGGGCGATCAAGGATCTTGTCGCACTGGCCAAGGAAAAGAAGGAACTCACCTACGGAACGGGTGGGCAGGGAACATTCGGGCATCTGACCGGCGAAATCATCAAGTCGGATCTGGGCATAGAGATGCGCCACATACCGTATCGCGGGGCCTCGCCAGCGGTGACGGATCTGATCGGCGGCTTGTCCGACCTGTGTGTCGTCGATGCCTTTTCTGTGGCTCCACACGTGCAATCGGGCAAGGCGCGCATCCTGGCGATTGCCGGGCCCAACCGCCACCCGACATTCCCCAAAGTCCCCACGCTGACCGAAGCGGGCATCCCCTTCAGTCGTGGAACCTGGGTGGGACTGTTTGCGCCCGCGGCCATCCATCCGGAGATTGCCAGCAGCCTGTCTTCGAAGATCGAGAAGCTCACCGCGACACCGGATTTTCGATCGCATCTGCAGGCCTTGGGCTTTGTGCCCACCTTCCTGGGCTCTCAGGCCACGCGCGATCTGGTCGCGGCCGAAATTGAAGAGTGGAAGCTCGCCGCCCAGGCCGCGAATGTGAGGATGGAATGAGCATGAACTGCGAAGTTTCAGCGAGCGACAGCGCGGCCATTGCGGCACAGCGCGCGGCCGAAATTGCCAAAACGGTGGAACGTGTGCGGGCGCTGGCGCGTGGCGAGCAAAACATCGGTGTGGCCGCGGCGCAATGCATTGGCGTATTGATGCAAGCGCTGGCCGCGCAGCTTGCCTTGTGGCGCGACGCCGATTTCCCTGTCCCGCAAGACAAGCTCTGGCAGGCCTATGCATTGCACGAAGACGCCGATGGCAGCTACGCCATGTATGCCGTGGCGATGAAGCCCGGGCATCAGCAACCGCCGCACAACCACACCACCTGGGCGGTGATCGCGGGAGTGCGCGGCCGGGAGAAAAACGCGCTGTATGCACTCCATGCACAAGAGCCAACGGCGCGCGTCGAACACCTGGCTGATATCACCGTGGGCCAGGGCAATGTGCTGGCCCTGGGGCCGGACGATATCCATGCCATCGAGGTGCTGGGGCCGGAGAACGCTTTGCACCTTCATCTCTACGGAAAAGGCTTCGCGCATCTGAGCGACAGAAGAATTTTCGATCTCGCGACTGGGGCCAGCCGGCCCTTCCCAATCATCCAAGGCGTTAACTAAGTGGGCACATGCCCGATCTTTCAATAGGTACACATATGGCGACATCAATTCTCGATCAACGCGGCGATGGCTTTGTTCAGGCGAACGGTCTGCAACTTCACTACGAGCAGTGGGGGCACGGTCCTAAGACCGTCGTGGCTCTGCACGGAACCTCGCTGCACGGCCGTGTCTGGTATTGGCTCGCACAGGCGCTGCCCTCGGACTATCGACTGATTGGTCTGGACCAGCGTTCCCATGGCGACTCGGATCGTGTCGCACCCGGCCAGTATTCCGTGGAGCACTATTGCGCCGATCTGGAGGCCTTTGCGGACCGAATGGGCCTGGAGCGCTTCTCCATCGTGGGCTCGTCTCTGGGCTCCCGCGTCGCCTTGCTTTACGCCGCCCGCCATCCCGAGCGCGTGACTTCCATGGGCCTGCTGGATCTGAGCTTCGAGATGCCGATCGAGGCGTCCGAGCACATGGTGCACGCCCACGTCACACGCCCGCGCACATTCGCCAACTTTGAAGCCGCGGTCGCGTTCTCCAAGACCTTGCCGCAGCGCCTGCGGTTTTCCGATGAAATCCACCGCCGCACGCTCGAAGGCGATCTGCGCCAGTTGGCGGATGGTCAATGGGAATGGCGTTACGAGAAAGATGCGGCGATAGAAACCTTGCGCTGTGCGGCCAAGGACATGTGGGATTCCGTGCAGGCCGTGCGTTCGCCTACGGTCATTCTGCGCGGTGCCGACAGCGACGTGCTGATTCCCTCGACGGTGGAGCGCTTGAAAAAGGAATTCCAGGGCGTGCAGATCGTCGACGTGCCCAATGCCGGCCACTCGATCTGGGGCGACAACCCCGAGTTCACGGCCAATGCATTGGTGAACATGCTTCAGTCCAATCCGGCCGAAGTGAATCCCTACGACGTGCCCTATGCGCAGGGAAAAGAGCTGAGCATCCGTACCGCGTCCATGAACTTCTCGGCGCGCGAATGGGGCGCGGCGCATCTTCCGGTACTGCTTTGCCTGCATGGAACGTCGATGCAGTCCAGCGCCTGGACGGCTTTGGGCAGTGCGCTGAAAAATCAATGCCGCGTGATTGCGCTGGACATGCGCGGCCATGGAAAGTCCGACAAGCCGCCATCGGGCTACAAGCTCAGCGACTATGCCGATGATGTGAAGCAGGTATTGGATGCATTGGGCGTGGCGCGAGCCAGCCTGATCGGCAGCTCTTTGGGCACCCAGGTCGCCATAGAGTTTGCGGCGAAGTATCCAGACAACGTGGACAAGCTCCTCTTGTCCGACCCGAGCTGCCTGATCGATCAGGATGCCATAGACAAGTATGTGGCCCTGCATCTGTCTCGCCCGCGCACCTTTGCCGACGACAACGCTGCCCTGCAGTTTTCCAAGAGCCTGCCGCAGCGCCAGCGGTTCTCCGACGAAGTGCATGCGTTCACGCTGCAAGGCGATCTGGGTGAAGTGGCGAACGGCGAACTCGAATGGCGCTATGCGCTGGAGCCGATTTTGCAGACGTTCAAGGAGTTGCGCGTGGACCAATCCGCGTCCATTGCGGCGGTGCGCGCACCGGTGCTGATCTTGCGTGGCGAAGATTCCCATGTGCTGTCACGTCCCAATGCATTGAAATTGCTCGAGCAGTTTGCGCAAGCCGAACTCATAGAGTTCTCGGACTGTGGCCACACGATCTGGGGCGATCAGCCCGTGGCGCTGGCCCGCGAAGCCGCCGCATTCTTGGGAAAGTAAAGCGTATGAACGAGCCCCACAGCAGCTTGCAGCCCGCCACGCTGATCACGCATGCCGGTCGGCCCAAGGGGTGCAAGGTCACGGTCAACCCCGTGGTCGCACGCACCAGTACGGTGGTGTTCGACTCCATGGCGACGCTGCGGGAGGCGGTTGCTGGTCGGGCGCGTCACGAAACCGGACTGGTGTACGGCCGCAAGGGCAGCCCCACTGGCGAGTCGCTGGAAGCGGTGATTTGCGCCTTGGAGGGCGGCCACCGCAGCCGGCTTTTCAGTTCGGGTCTGGCTGCCATCACCTGCGCCATCCTGTCGGTGGTGCGCAGCGGCGATCATGTTCTGGTGGTGGATTCCTGTTATGAACCCGTGCGGAAATTCTGCGTGCAGTATCTGCAGCAGATGGGCGTGGATTGCAGTTTCTTCCAGCCGGATCTGAGCGATCTGAAAGCGAAGATTCGTCCGAACACCCGGCTCATCTGGACCGAGAGCCCGGGCTCCATCCTGTTCGAGATGTGTGATCTGCCGGCACTGGTGGCATTGGCCAAGGCGCATGACAACGTGGTGGTCGCTGTCGACAACACCTGGGGTTCGGGGCTGATGTATTGCCCGTTGCGGTTGGGCGCCGACATTTCTGTCATCGCGGCGACCAAGTACCTGGTGGGGCATTCGGACGTGATGCTGGGCGCGGTGACGACCCACCAGGACCGTTGGACGGCGCTCGCGGATATGGGCGACCTTCTGGGCCACTGCGTGAGCCCCGACGATGCCTACCTGGCGCTGCGCGGCGTGCGCACCTTGTCCGTGCGCATGCGCCAGCAGCAGGACACCGCCTTGCAGGTGGCGCAATGGCTGCAAAAGCAGGCGTTGATCTCCACGGTGTTCTATCCGGCACTGCCCGATGATCCGGGCCATGCCATCTGGAAACGCGACTTTTCAGGCGCCAATGGCCTGCTCAGTTGCGAGTTCAGAACCGATGTCAGCGCCCAGGCGGTAGACGCGTTCGTCGAGACGCTGCAGCTGTTTGGCATCGGGCATTCGTGGGGTGGATACGAGAGCCTGGCCTTGCCCGTGTCGCCCGCGGCGGTGCGCAGTCTGAGCCATTGGCAGGGCCGTGGCAACGTGGTTCGCTTGCATGTGGGTCTTGAAGACCCGGCCGATCTGATTCACGACCTGCAAACTGCGCTGGCGCGCCTGGGCGAGGGGCTGGCGGGTTGACTGGGTTCTGCGGCCAGCAAGCACACGGATGCCGCAGCGGCCTCGGGTTGCCCTTTGAAACGCTGCGCATGGAGGCTGCGACGAAGATGGCCTGGCCCGAGTGGCTTGCAGCTAGGCTCCCGCTACGACCACCCTGTTGCGCCCTTCATGCTTGGCACGATACAGCGCCTTGTCCGCCTGATCGATCAACGCGCCTGTCGTCCAATCCACCGCTGCCCCATTGGCCGATGCCACCCCAATGGAGACGGTGACGATGCCTTCCACGCTCGCGCTATGCAGCAGCACCAGCCGCTCGACTTCTTCCTTGGCCGCGTTGGCGACTTCCAGGGCGCCGGCGGCGGCGGTGTCGGGCAAGATGGCGACGAACTCCTCGCCGCCATAGCGCGCCAGCACATCTCCCGGACGGCGTACCGCCTTGGAGAGCGCCGCCGCGACACGGCGCAGACACTCGTCGCCCGCGGGATGGCCGTAGTGGTCGTTGTAGGCCTTGAAGTGGTCGACATCGAAAAGGAGTACCGAAACCGGGCTGCCATATCTTCGGCTTTGCCCCAGGATTTGTTCGAAGCGGTGGTCGAACGCCCGGCGGTTCAATATGCCGGTCAGACCGTCATGTTCCGCCAGGTCTGCCAGCTGGGCATTGGCTTGCACGATCTGCTCATGGGCGATGCGCAGCGCGCGGTCGGAAGCCTGGCGCAGCTTCATGCTGCGAAAGACGTACCAGGCCGAAACGCCGATGATCGAGACCACCAGCAGCATGCAGGCGAACTGCACCTGCACCGCGCCGCGCCACTCGGACAGAATTTCCGCCTCGGACAGCGCGACGGTCACGAACAGCGGGTTGTTGGGCAGGTGCTCATACGCCACCAGGCGCTTGATGCCGTCAATCGGTGAGGTGATGCGGATGATGCCGGCGCGCGCGCTGTTGACCGCTGGCATCAGGGGATTGTTGGCGATCAGCCGGCCCAGGTCTTCCATCGCATACGGCCGCCGCAGCACGATCGTGCCGTTTGCCAGGCCCAGCGATATCGCACCTTTTTCGCCAATGTCGAAACCATTGAGCAGCTTGAGGATGTAGCCGACCCGAACGGTGGCCAGCAGCACGCCGGCAAAGCGGCCATCGGCGTCGTCTATGCGCTTGGAGACCGGAATGATCCATTCGCCCGTCGAGCGGCTTTGCACCGGCTTGCTGATCAGCACGCGCGTGCTTCGGCTTTCGCGGTGCGCGATGAAATACTCGCGGTCGGAGTTGTTGGCTTGCAGCGCCTGGGCCGGCTGGGTGTGCACCAGCCACTGGCCCTCATCCCCGTAGACAAACAGCCCATGGAGGTATTCTGCCTGGCTCAGGTGCGTCACCATGATGGGTTGCAGCGGCTCGAGGTTGGCGGCTGTCAACTCTCGCCGCTCCAGCATATAGCTCAGCGTGTTGAGCAGCCGGTCGACTTCGCTGAAAACGCTGTCGAGCTGGTTGGCTACCGAGTGGCCAAGATTCCTGGAGGTCTTGGTGGTCTGTGACCAGGCCGCGTCATAGGTCCGCGATGCAAGCCACACATTGGTGGCGATCAACACGACGGTCAGCAGCGCGAGCAAGACCCCGGCCGCGAGGAAGGGCCGTCCTGCCGGACGCGGCAATGTCTGCGGGTCGTGCGCAACGCCGGTATGGTTGGATTTCATTGTGGAAGCTGCATTGACAAGTGCCTGATCTCCCTCTGCACGGTTCGATGGAATGACACCGGGTTTCGTGGGGGCCGGCCACCGCAATGTGGCCCGACCGGCGAGTGGCCAATGGTAGTTGGCCTTGGCTTGCACAGGCTGACTTTAACCCGCCGGACTACCGCTGCCGGTGATGGCACAGCGAGGTCGCCGCCATCCGCGGGCCGACCATCAGTTCCTGGGCTTGCGGTGGATGGCCACTTGCGCCGGCGCCTGGCACACAGGCATCAGCTGTATGCAGGTGACATTCACATGCGCCGGGCGCGAAATCATCCACAGCACCGCCTGCGCCACATCATCGGCTTTCAGCGCCTCGGTCCCCTCGTAGGTGGCGGCCACGCGCGCGTCGTCGCCTTTGAAGCGCACATTGGAGAACTCCGTGCCTTCGGTCATTCCCGGCTCCACCACGGACACGCGCACCGGCGTTCCCAGCAGGTCGGCCTTGAGGTTCATGGTGAACTGGCGCACGAAGGCCTTGGTCGCGCCGTACACGTTGGCCCCTGGATAGGAAAACTGGCCGGCGATGGAGCCGATGTTGACGATATGCCCGCGGCCTCGCTCCACCATGCCGGGAAGCAAGGCCTGGGTGACATGGGCCAGTCCCGCCACATTCACGGCAATCATCTGGGCCCAGTCTTCGGCGCGCGCTTGCTGCGCCGGCTCGCGGCCCAGCGCCACGCCCGCGTTGTTCACCAGCAGGTCAACCTGGGCGAGCGAGGCGGGCAGGCGTGAAAGCAGGCCATCGACCGCGGCTGGGTCCGAGACATCGATTTGCAGCGGGTAGACCGCGTCACCCAGCTCGGACTGCAGTTGCTGCAGCTTGTCGAGGCGCCGCGCCGCCGCGATCACGTTCCAGCCGTTGGCGACGAGGGTGCGCGTCAGCGCTTCGCCATATCCTGAACTGGCTCCGGTCACCAAGGCTGTACCGGTGCTGGCAATTTCAAGGGGCATGCTGTTCCTCCAATAAAGACGGCATTGTGAATCGGTTTGCGACACGGTTTCGGCCTGCGGCGTTGACGAGCTCGGCCCGCGCAACACTGCGCAAGGCCAAGCAGGCGAAAGCGCAGGCCGTTGATTATGGTTTGTCCCTAGTTTGACGTTTTGGCGACAGCTCTTTGTTGCCACGCCAGCGCACTATCGATAAGGCAAATAGGTCTCGGCATGGATGCATTGCTGTTTCCATGGCGGGGTATAGAGTGCAGGCACTTTCTTGGGAGCAGTAATCAGCATGATCAGCAAGCCAATCTTGAGCAGGTCACCTCTTTTCTACGCGATGTCTACAGCCCTGCTGCTGAGCGCGTGCGGAGGCGGCGGTTCCGGCGACAACGCGGGTGAAAACACCCTGCCCAAGTCCACCAACATTGTCGATGGTGTTCCCGCGATCGACCCGGCGATTGCCTCGGCCGCGCAGAAATTGGTCGCTGACAAGAATATCCAGGCCATCGTGGCGGATCTGAAGACGCCGGCCAGCGAGAAGGCGCGCTTCAACCAGCACATGGAGCTGGTGCGCATCGCTTCGCCGTCGCGCTACGAGCACCGCATGGCGGCGGAAGTGCACCGCCGCATGGTGGCCGAATGGGGCTTTGCGGCCAGCGAGGTCAAGACCCGCGCCGACGGCAATCTTCCCGGCTCGGATGTGCAGATCGTCGACGGACTGCCGGTCTACAACGCCTGCGTGGAAATCAAGGGCAGCTACTCCAGCTCGCCCGGAGCCAAGGCCTACAACGGCCAGTATCCCAAGGTGCTGATCGAGTCGCACATCGATGTGGTCAATCCCGAAGTGCTGCCGCCTGCGAGCAAACCCTATCTGCCGATCAAGCTGCAGCCGATGACTGAGGCTGTCGTCAACACGCCCGAGGAGCTGGCCGCGATTTCCAGCGAGCTGGCGTTCGACGACCGTGGCCGCATTGTGCAGGACGCCAACTACGCGCTGGCCAGCCGCTGGTTTGCGACCGAGGCCGCGGCCAAGCAGGGCGGTGCGGTGCGCATGTATGTGCCCGGCTACTCGGACGCAATGGGCAATACCTCCAGTCTGTTCACCTTGGCGCAGATGTTCAAGAAATACCAGCTCAAGCCGGTGTACGACGTCTGGATCTGCGGCACGGCGGGCGAAGAGGGCAAGGGCAATCTGGCCGGCATGAAGCAGCTGTATGGCTTCGACCAGGACAAGGGCACGGGATCGAACCCGCTGAACATCGTCGCCAACTTCGGCTCGGAAGGCGGCGGCGCGATCAACTTCACGGGAAGCTATCGCTTCGAGATGAAGTTCAAGGCGCCCGCCATCCCCGGCAATGGCCCGAGTGCGGTCGAAGCCATGGCGGCAACGATTGCCAGGATCGCCGATCTGAAGACGCCTTCGGAGCTGCGCACCGATGCGGTCAAGACCACCTATACCGTGGGCCAGTCGAGCTGCGAGGCGCCTGTGGCGGGCTCCAATGTGATACCGAGCTGTACCTTGCTGGTCGACATGCGCAGCGAGCGCACCGATACGCTCAACGAAATCCGCGCCGGCATCGAGCCCACCTTCAAGGCCGGCGTCGCGGCGGAAAACGCCCGTTATGCCAAGGTCGATGGCGCGGGTGACGCGGTGGGCCTGGAGCAGGTCTGGTATGGCTTGCGCCCGGCATTCGTCAACGGCAACACGGCCAACATCGCCTTGCAGGCCGGCTGGCAGGCGGCCAAGAGCGTGGGCGTGGACGAGGTGGCCAAGGTGCCTACGGGCTCCAGCAGCCTCAACGACAACGTGCCGGCGAACACCGGCGTGCCCACCTATAACTGGTCGCTGGCCTCCAATGTGGCCAGCGGCGGCACCCATGCTTTCTGGGAGTGGGGCACCAAGGGCGATCCCGCCCGCGAGACGCAGCGCATTCAGCGCGCCTTGACTGCGGTGCTGATCGCCTCGGGTTACAACCTGGCCGACGGCAGCGTGATCGCTCCGGCGCTCGATCCCATCGGCGTGCGTACGCGCGAAGTGAAGTAAGCCAGAACAAGAGGTGACACCATGAAAAAACTGATCTCTACCCTTGTCTTCTCCGGCCTGGCCGCCGGCGCCGGCCTGGCCCAGGCGCAAAGCACCATCCTGGTCGAGTTCCAGGGCCCGGGAGGCCACAGCAGCAGCAACTACGGCCGCACCAGCGCCTTGCACGCGGCGGCGCGCTCCGTGATGGCGCTGCAGAAATCGGGCCTGCCCGCGGGCAGCTATGCGGTGACCGATCTCGCCGGCGGCAATTCGGTCAACAGCATCGCATCGGACGGCAAGTTCGTGGCGACGCTGAACGCCAGCTCGGGCGTATCGGCCAGCGACTTTCTGGCCAAGGTGACCGAGGCCGCGAAGGCCGGCACCGCCGCCGAAAATGCCTTTCGCAATGTCAAGGCCGGCGACCTGACCGCGGGCGCTCCAGCGGACATCCGCTACGCGGTCAAGCCGCAATAAGCGCCAGCCCTTGGCCACGGGCAGCGATGCCAGTCAGTGCCACCCTGACTGGCATTTTTCGTTGGCAACCGGGGCAACGGTTGCTGGCGCTGCCCGGGCACAACATGCTTTCCTGCAAAGCCTTCCTTGAGAACCGAATGAAAAAACCACGATTTTTCCGCGGCGCCGCCATCGGCCTGGTGTTGACGCTCGGCGCTTGGCTGCATCCCGCGCATGCCGCCTGGCCTGACAAACCGATCAAGCTGGTCGTCCCATTCCCGCCCGGGCAGGCCACGGACATTTTCGCGCGCGCCGTTGCCGATCAGCTGGGAAAACGGCTGGGCCAAAGCGTCATTGTCGACAACCGCGCCGGAGCCGGCAGCAACATCGGCTCGGAACTGGTGGCGCGGGCTGCGCCCGATGGCTACACCTTGCTGGTCGCAGGCAGCGCCATGGCGGTCAACCAGACGCTGTACAGCAAGATCAATTTCGATCCCACCAAGGACCTGGTCGGCATCTCGCTGATTGCCAAGGTGCCGCTGATCTTCCTGGCCACGCCGGGCTCGGGCATTACTTCCATCGCCGACTTGGTGGCCAAGGCCAAGGCCGCGCCCGGCCAATTGAACTACGCCAGCGCCGGCATAGGCGGCACCCAGCATCTGTCGGGAGAAATGCTCAAGAACCAGGTGGGCGTGTTCATCACGCACATTCCCTACCGCGGCAGCGGACCGGCGCAGGCCGATTTTCTGGGCGCCCAGGTGCCGTTGATGGTCGATTCAGTCACGGCCGCGCTGCCGCATATTCAATCCCGGCGCGCCGTGCCGCTGGCCGTGACGTCGGCCACGCGCTCGTCGCAGCTGCCCGACGTGCCCACGGTGCGCGAAAGCGGCCTGCGCGAGCTCAAGGAGTTTGAAGCCGTAGGCTGGCTGGGACTGATGGCGCCCAAGGGAACGCCATCAGACATCACCAGCCGCCTGAACCGCGAAGTCACGGACATTCTCAAAAGCGACAGCATGGCCCAGTTCATCCGCGAGAGGGGCTCCGAGCCCGCACCGACCACGGGGCCCGAGTTCGACCGCTTTGTCGCCAGCGAAATCCAAAAATGGGGCCGAATCGTCAAGGCATCGGGTGCCAGCGCTGATTGAGCGGCCTGCGCAACGTCAGGCCGACGCAGTTTCTGGCGGTGCCGCGCAGCGCTCACCAATAGCCCAGCAGCTTCCACCAGACGCTGCCCACGCCCGCAAACACCAGCAGCTCGAGCACGCACATCACCGCGCCCACGCGCCACCAGTTGCCCAGCGTGACAAGCCGCTGCCGAAGATGATGGGCGAGGTGCCGGTCGCATAGTGCGTCAGCGTCATCATGATGGCCGAGCCGGCCGCCATGAGCAGCATGAAGGGCACGACATATTCCCCGGGAATCAGCTGCGCGCCCACCATGATAAAGGCAAGCATCATGGCGCTGATGTGGGCCGTGGTGCTGGCGAACAGGTAGTGCGAGAAGACGAAGACGCCGACCAGCACCGCGGCCGTGGCCAGCCAGCCGATGCCGCTGGCGACGATGGCGTCCTTCATGCCCAGCGAGAACCAGCTGATCACGCCCAGCTTGTTGAGCTGCTCGGCCAGCATCACCAGTGCGCCGAACCATACCAGCGTGTCCCAGGCGCTTTTTTCCGACAGCACATCGTCCCAGTTGATGGTGCCGGTGATGATCAGTATGAACAGGCCCAGAAAGGCCACGACCGTGGGATCGAGCGTGAACGCCGGGCCCAGCAGCATGGCCGGCACATTGGCCCACAGCAGCAGCATCAGGCCGAAAGTGCCCAGCATGACTTTCTCGCTGCCCGACAGCGGCCCCATCTTCGCCATCTCGGCATGTGCGTAGTCGATGGCGTTGGGCGTGGCCTTGAGCTGCGGCGGCGACAGCAGGTAGATCACCAGCGGCATCAGCAGCAGGCACAGCAGGCCGGGCAGCAGCATGCACAGCGCCCAGGTGGTCCAGCTCAGCTGAAATGTCTGGTTGGTGGCCTTGGCGACGAAATCGACGACCAGCGGATTGGGGGCGGTGGCCGTGAGGAACATCGCCGACGTGATGGGATTGGCGTGGTAATTCACCAGCGCCAGGTAGGTGCCGACCTTGGCTTCGGTGCCCTTGGCGGGATCGGAGTCGAAGGCCGAGGCGATCGACTTCATGATCGGGTGGACGATGCCGCCGCCGCGCGCCGTATTGCTGGGCGTGAAGGGCGCCAGTATCAGTTCGCACAGCGTCAGGCCGTAGCCTATTCCCAGCGTGCGCTTGCCCAGCAGGGCGATGAACTGCAGGCCGATGCGGTTGCCCAGCCCGGTCTTCTTCAGACCGCGTGAAATCAAAATGGCCACCACGATCAGCCAGATCAGCGGACTGGAGAAGCTGCTCAAGGCATCGGCAATCGCTCCCTTGGACGAATTGGCGGTGACCTGCGACAGCGAAACGATCACGATGGCCATCAAGGCCATGACCCCGATGGGCATCACTTTGACAATGATGGCCACGATGGTGGTCAGAAAGATAGCCACCAGGTTCCAGGCGGGGTCCGACAGGCCGTCCGGCGTCGGAATCAGCAGCAGCGCTGCCAGCACCGCCGTCGTGATCAGGACCGGGCCCAGGCGAAATGGCACGGCCGATTGAAAGTAGCGCAGCGCCGCGAGCAAACCATTCCACATATCCCCAACCTCTCTAGAAATTTTTGTTGTCCCCAGGGCCTTGCCTGGGGTTCACGCTGCGGGTCAGGCCGCGCGCTGCCGACTTCAGGGACGGCAGCGCGGCAAGCCGGCGTCGATGCCACAGCCGCAGCTGCCGGCCTGAGTGGCGTCGTCAGCATAAAAAGCACGCTACTTGATTAAACTTGATTTTTGCTGATCTGGCCCGATAATCCTTAGGCTATGCAAAAAGTTATCAACACCGCCAATGTCAAGAACGCAATCCAGGCGTTGGGGTGGACGCAAAAGGACTTGGCGGCGCAGCTCGGTGTGACCGGGCAGGCTGTCACGAATTGGATGAAGGGCACTGATTTTCCGCGTCCGGACAAGCTGCTCAAGCTGGCAACGACACTGAAGCTGGGTTTTTCCGACTTGGTGCAGTTGCCCCAAGCAGCCCAGCCTGTGGTGGCGTTCCGAAGAAAGGCCGGCGCCAAGACCAAAGATGAGCATGTGCTGAAGGCCATGACCATGGGCGCTTTGCTCAAAGCGCTGGTGCCATTTTTATCTGCCATCCCCCAACTTCGACGCCAGTTGGTGGAGCCATCTACCGAGTACGCTGCATTGCAGGACGTAGCTGCGCAGGTGCGCAAGAGTTTGGGTCTGGGCGATGCTGGCGTATTGCACTACGAGCAGTTGCTGAGCGAGTTTGCGGACAACGGTGCGGTGGTGGTCCCGGTCATGTGGGGGGCACTGCAAAACCACAAGAATGCTTTACACATCCTGCTGCCGCAGGAGCGGGTGACGTTCATCTTCTTGAACTTGGACACGTACCGAGAGGATTTTAAGTTCTGGATGGCCCATGAACTGGCATATGTGTTCACGCCCCAGTTGGCTGGCCACGAAGAGGGAGAAGACTTTGCAGATGCTTTCGCCGCCGCTTTGTTGTTTCCCAAAGAGTTGGCTTGCGTGGCCTATTCGCAGGTCGCTGGGCAGTCAAAAGCCCATGAAGCCAAGGTTCTGCAAGCGTGTGCAGATGAGCACGGCATCTCTTTGAATACGGTCTTTCAAGAGGTCAATCGCTTTGCCGACTTCCAGGGGTTGCCAGCCCTGAAGCACTCGGCATTGGAAATACACAAGCGGCGCAGCATGCAGCGTGGCAAGTTGGTGAGCGAGACATTGTTCGCACCGATGCCTCCCGAGGCTGCACCTTACTTGGCAGCGGCGGAGCGTCAGTTTCACAGTGATTTTTTCCACGCCTTGCGTCGGATGATTCAGGAGAAGGGCACTGGCGCGGGTTATGTCCAGCAAGTGATGGATATCCCCATGCAAGATGCCTTGGCACTGTATGGGGAGCTGACCCGGTGACCACAGAAGTTCTTCTGGATACCAACACCTACCTGCGGCTTGCCAAGCGCATTCGGCCAGCAGTGGGGCGCCAGTTTGGACAGGTGCCTTACGTTGTGGTGATCTTGAAGGCAGTGGAAGACGAGGTACATCGCAGCCCAAGGCTCAAGTTTCACAATCCGTGGTTTGATGAACCCGAGTTTTTCGCAGGAGCGTTTGGCTAAACAGAAAAAGCTGACCTCGGAAGACAAGGCGGCAATGTTGCTGGTGCAGAGCGTGTTGCTGGGCATGGTGCAAATGGAGGTGGACAAGTACACCTCAAACGGTCGGCAGCCGCCCGGTGCGACGGATTGCTGGCTGTTGGCCTATGCTCAAGTCAAAAATGCAGTGGTTGTGACCGACGATTTGGGTATGCACACTTTGGCTGCAGAAGCAGGGCTAAAAGTGTGGCACGGGTTTGAATTACTCGCCAAGCTGAAGACAGCCAGGGTTGTGACCAATGATCTGGTGCGTGAAATCTACGATGCACTGGAGCGCAACGGAGACTTGACGCAGACGTGGCTTCAAGCGAAGCGTAGGGAATTTGTCCGGATTTTTGGCTCGGAGCCGTGATAGGCGCCGCATTATGAGAGTTGACGGGGCTGGATACGCAGGATTGGCGTTGGCCTGCCGTTCCTTTGTTGTCGGGTAGGCTGTTCAGCACCGCCTTGAATCAATATGCCGCTCCCCGACCATGCGTTCATCGCCCGCCATCGGCCATGGGCCATGGCGGGTATCGAAAGCCACTGTTCGGGAAGCGCTGCCTTTCAAACATCGGAGGTTTCGCTGAGCGTAGCCATTCATGGCCCGCTGCATGAACGCCACCATGTCTGGGTTGTAGGCGTTGGGGAAGGCCTTCATGTCATGACGCTCTTCATGAAAGAGCGCCAATCCGATGTAAGCCTCCCGGGACGGCCGGTAGAACCGACAGGCAATCTCAGCGTGGACAAGCCCTAGTCGATGCGCGCCCCCGAAGCGTCGACCACCTTCTTCCAGTGGGCCAATTCGGCGGGCAAGCCCGCGGCAAAGCTGGCCGGGCTGGACTGCACGGGCTCGGCGCCCAGCGTCTTCAGGCGCTCGTGCATCGCCGGCGTGCTCAGCACCTGGGTGATGGCCGTGTAGACCTTGTCCACAATCGGCTGGGGCGTACCGGCGGGCGCCAGCAGGCCGTACCACGAGGTCACGGCCAGATCCTTGAGCACGGGGATCTCCGGCGCCAGTGGCGTGGGCTTGTCCGAGGCGACACCCAGCACGCGCAGCTTGCCGCTGGTCACGAACGGCATCACGCCGGGAAAACTGCCAAACGTCACCGGCAACTGACCGGCCACCACATCGGTGGCGGCGGCTGCCGCGCCCTTGTACGGCACGTGCAGCAAGTTGACGCCGCGCTGCTTTTTCAGCATTTCGCCCAGCAGATGGTTCAGCGTGCCATTGCCTGCCGATGCGTACTCCACCTTGCCGGGATGGGCCTTGGCATAGGCCACCAATTCGTCCAGCGTGTTGGCCGGAAATTTCGGGTTGACCACCAGCAGATATGGTGCGACGGCCAGCTGCATCACGGGCGTGAAGTCCTTGATGGGGTCGAATGGAATCTTGGAGTAGAGCGCGGGGTTGATGGTGTAGGCGCTTTGCGCGGTCACCAGGAACGTATAGCCATCGGGAGCGCTGCGTGCCACCTGGCTGGTGCCCAAATTGCCGTTGGCGCCGGGGCGGTTCTCGACAATCACGGGCTGGCCCAGCGTGGTGCCGAGATTTTGGGCCACGGCACGGGCAATCACATCGTTGGCGCCGCCGGGACTTTGCGGCACGACAAAAGTGATGGGCTTGGCAGGCCAGTTGCCCACGGTCTGCGCCATGGCCAGGCCATTGCCCAGTCCGCTGCACAAAGCGCCCACTGCTGCGCAGGCCATCACGGTGCGTCGAAGAATCATCGGATCAGTCTCCTCAATTTATTGGTAGCCAAGTATTGTCCAGGATCAGCGCGTGTTTTCGCTTTCCGAGCCGGCCAGAAGTCTGCTGCAAGCCAATGTCCGGGCGTCGATTTCAACGGCTTGATGCGATTCCTCGTGCGCGAGAAGCCGCCCGCCATGCCTGCGTATGCTGGCCTGGGTCGCACCGCCGTGGCGTCGCTGTGCCGATATCTACCGCCGCGCGCATCGGCAGTCAGCGCGCAAGAATGGTGCATGCACCCCATTTTTGGCGCATAAGTTGCGGGAATGAAGCTTGCTAAGGGGTCTTGTTGAAGAGTACACGCTCGTTCTCTTCCGTCGACTGCGCTGCGTCAAGCGCTTTCCATGGACTTCGCTCAAGAATGAACAACGCCAGAAAAGCAGCCCGTTCCCCCGTACCTGCACTCCTGCTCGCGGCCTCGCTGACCACGCTGCTGTCGGCCTGCGGCGGCAGCGACAAGAAGGACGGCGCGCAGTCGCCCGGCGGCGGATCGGCGCCCACGTTTGCCCAGACCTGCGCGGCGCTGGTCGGCACGGCCGTGCCGGGCGGGGCCGTCACCGAGGCAGTGCCGACGGCGGCCAGCGAGGGCGCGGTCTCCGCCACGTCCTGGCCCAGCCACTGCCTGGTGCGCGGCGCGATGAACCAGCGCACGGGCATAGACGGCAAACCCTATGCGCTGCAGTTCGAGCTGCGCCTGCCCGAGGCCGCGGTCTGGAATGCGCGCTTTTACTACCAGGGCGGCAGCGGCGTCGATGGCAGCCTGTTCACCGCGCTGGGCAACTACAGCGGAGGCGGCAATGAGCGCAATGCGCTGCTCGACGGCTATGCGGTCGTCACCACCGATTCCGGTCATATCGCCGAGACCGTCGCGGGCAATGGCGCCTTCCTCTTCGGCGCCGACCCGCAGGCGCGCGACGAATATGGCGACCAGCAGATTCCCCAGGTCACCGCGGCGGCGCAGGCACTGATGCAAAAGGTCTACGGATCGGCGCCCAAGCACTCGTACTTCGTCGGCTGCTCGAACGGCGGTCGCCAGGCGATGATCGCGGCCCAGAAATACCCCGATCTGTTCGACGGCATCGTCGCGGCGGCGCCGGGCTTCCGGCTGACGCAGGCCTCCATCCAGGGATCGATCTACCAGGTGCAGCGCACGGCGCAGATTGCACCCAAGAAGGCCGACGGCTCGCCCGACATCACGCTGGGACTGACGGCCGGCGAAAAAACCCTGGTCGCGCAGAAGATCCTGGGCGCCTGCGATGCGCTGGACGGCCTGGCCGACGGCATGGTTAACCGCTTGAGCGCTTGCCAGCCCGATCCGCTGGAATGGGCCTGCAAGCCGGGCCAGACCGACAGCTGCCTGAGTCAGGACAAGGCCCAGTACGTCAAGGATATCTTCGCCGGCCCCAAGACCGCCGCGGGAGAGCGCATCTACGCGCCCTGGCCTTACGACCCCGCGATGGTGGCGCAGTTCTCCAACCCGTTCTACAGCATCTTCGCGGGCGAAGCTTCGCACATCTACACTTCGCCGCCTACGCTCACGTCGGATCTGCTGCAGTATGCGCTCACTGCCGACATGGAGACCGAGTTCCGCAAGCTCTCGGCCACGACCACCACGTTCCAGCGTTCGGGCAATGACTTCACCAACGCCGAGTCGCCGAACATGGATGCGTTCAAGCAGCGCGGCGGCAAGCTGATCATCTTCAACGGCGGCGGCGACACGGCCTTCTCGATGCACGATGTGACGGCCTACTACGACAAGGTCAGCGCGCGCTACGGCGGCGTCTCCAAGGCCCAGGACTTCGTGCGCGCCTTCTACGTGCCGGGCATGGCGCATTGCTCGGGCGGCGCCGGCAGCACGGACCAGTTCGATGCCTTTGGCGCGGTACGCCAATGGGCCGAGGAGGGGGCAGCGCCCGATGCCATGATCGCCACGGCGCGCGCTGCGGCGGGCTCGCCCCACCCCGGCCGCACGCGCCCGCTGTGCGCTTACCCCGCCGAAGCAATCTACAACGGCACGGGCGACCCCGAAGTCGCCGCCAACTTCAGCTGCAAGGCGCCGGCCGCCGCGCTCTGATCCGCAAGCGGCGCAGCACGCTCAGACCGGGGCTGGCGTGCTGCGCAACACCCCTGGGGGCCCGGTGCATTTGTTCCATATTGAAGCGTATGCACCCTAATGATGCGCCTCAATATCGGTACGCCGGCATGGTGCGGCGCACGACCTTATCCAGTGCACCACCACACTTTATCGATCCCTCAATGTGAAAGGCAAAGGAGAACGTCGAGCTGCAGCTGGCCCGGAAGTTGCTTTATATCAAGTGCGTACGCTTTAATGGATTGCCGGCCAGATGCAGTGATCCATGAAGAGGGCATTGGAATCGAACGTCAACTTTCAATCGAGGCACTATGGACAAGCTCAATCGAATCATTGCATGTGCAACCGCTGTCATTGCGAGCATTTCGGCATCTCCCGCGTTTGCGCAAGCCACCGTGAAAATCGGCGAGATCAACAGCTACAAGGCGCAGGCCGCGTTTCTCGAGCCCTACAAGAAGGGCATGGAGCTGGCGATCGAAGAGATCAATGCCGCGGGCGGCGTGATCGGCAAGAAGCTCGAGATCATCACCCGCGATGACAATGCCAACCCCGGCGACGCGGTGCGCATGGCCGAGGAACTGATCGCGCGCGAGAAAGTCGACGTGCTGATGGGCTCCTTCCTGTCGAACACCGGCCTGGCGCTGACCGACTTCGCCAAGCAGAAGAAATTCTTCTATCTGGCGGCCGAGCCGCTGACCGACAAGATCGTCTGGCAAAACGGCAACAAGTACACCTACCGCCTGCGCCCCTCGACTTACATGCAGGTGGCGATGCTGGTGCCCGAGGCCGCGAAGCTGAACAAGAAGCGCTGGGCCATCGTCTATCCCAACTACGAATACGGCCAGTCGTCGGCCGCGACCTTCAAGAAGCTGCTCAAGGCCATCCAGCCCGACGTGGAGTTCGTCGCCGAGCAGGCGCCGCCGCTGGGCAAGGTCGATGCGGGCAGTGTGGTGCAGGCGATCGCCGATGCCAAGCCGGACGCCATCTTCAACGCGCTGTTCGCCGCCGACCTGTCGAAGTTCGTGCGCGAAGGCAATACGCGCGGCCTGTTCGAGAAGACCAGCGTGGTCAGCGTGCTGACCGGCGAGCCTGAATACCTGGACCCGCTCAAGGACGAAGCCCCCAACGGCTGGATCGTCACCGGCTACCCCTGGGCCACCGTGGCCACGCCCGAACACAAGGCCTTCCTGAGCGCCTACCAGGCGCGCTTCAAGGACTACCCGCGCCTGGGCTCGGTGGTCGGCTACAGCGCGGTGAAGTCGATCGCTGCGGGCATCAAGAAGGCCGGCAGCACCGACACCGAAAAGCTGGTCGTCGCGTTCAAGGGCCTGCCGGTGGATACCCCCATGGGCAAGATCACCTACCGCGCCCAGGACAACCAGTCGACCATGGGCGCCTACGTGGGCAAGACCAAGAACGAGGGTGGCAAGGGCCGGATGGTGGACTACGTCTACCTCGACGGCGCCAAGTTCCAGCCGTCGGACGCCGAAGTCAAGCAAATGCGTCCGGCCGACTGAGCGTCGTTTCCCCTTTCGCTAAGGTCTCTCATCATGGACTTCTCAGGTTTCGTCGTCCAGCTGCTCAACGGGCTGGCGGGCGCATCGTCCCAATTCCTGGTCGCGGCCGGGTTGTCGCTGATCTTCGGCGTGACGCGCATCGTCAATTTCGCGCATGGATCGTTCTTCATGCTCGGCGTCTACGTGGCCTATGCGCTCGTGAATCAGCTGAGTTCCGTGATGGGGCCGGCGGGCTTCTGGCTCGCCGTGCCGCTGGCCGCGCTGGTGGTCGCGGCCATAGGCGCGGTCATAGAGATGACGCTGCTGCGGCGCATCTACAAGGCGCCCGAGCTGTTCCAGCTGCTGGCCACCTTCGCCCTGGTGCTGGTCATCAAGGACGCGGCGCTGTGGCTGTGGGGCGCCGAAGAGCTGCTGGGGCCGCGCGCGCCGGGCTTCAAGGGCTCGGTCGAGATTCTGGGCCGCCAGTTCCCTTCGTATGACCTGTTCCTGGTGGTCGTCGGGCCCGTGGTGCTGGGACTGCTGTGGCTGCTGCTCACGCGCACCCGCTGGGGCACGCTGGTGCGCGCCGCCACGCAGGACCGTGAAATGGTCAGCGCGCTGGGCATCAACCAGGCCTGGCTGTTCACGGCAGTGTTCGCGCTGGGCGCGCTGCTGGGCGGCCTGGGCGGAGCGCTGCAGCTGCCGCGCGAGCCCGCGAATCTGGAAATGGACATGACCGCCATAGGCGCGGCCTTCGTGGTGGTGGTGGTGGGCGGCATGGGATCGATTCCCGGCGCCTATGTGGCCGCGCTGCTGATCGCCGAAGTCAAGGCGATCTGCATCTGGCTGGGCGTGGTCGAGATCTTCGGCATGTCGATCTCTTTTTCCAAGATGACGCTGGTGGTCGAATTCCTGGTGATGGCCGCCGTGCTGGTGTGGCGTCCCTGGGGGCTGTTCGGCCGGCCGCAGAGCACGGCGCGCGCCCAGGGCGTGGCCGAGGCGCCGCTGCGCCGCCCGGCCAAAAGCTATCTGGTGGCGGTGGGCGTGCTGGCCGGGGGGCTGGTGCTGCTGCCGCTGATGACCGCGGGCATGCCTTACGTCACCGTGCTGGCCATCGATCTGCTGATCGCCGCGCTGTTCGCGGTCAGCCTGCACTTCATCATGGGCCCTGCGGGCATGCACAGCTTCGGCCATGCGGCGTACTTCGGCCTGGGCGCTTATGGCGCGGCGCTGCTGGTGCGCGCCGCGGGCGTGCCCATGGAAGTCGCGCTGATAGGCGCACCCGTGCTGGCCGCGCTGGGCGCGCTGGTCTTCGGCTGGTTCTCGGTGCGGCTGTCGGGCGTGTACCTGGCCATGCTGACCCTGGCTTTCGCGCAGATCGCCTGGGCCATCGTCTACCAGTGGGACGACTTCACGGGCGGCAGCAACGGCCTCACGGGCGTCTGGCCCGCCGAGTGGCTGTCGTCGAAGATCAACTACTACTGGCTTACGCTGGCGCTGGTGGGCGCGGGCATCCTGTGGCTGCGCCGCGTGCTGTTCTCGCCGTTCGGCTATGCGCTGCGCGCCGGGCGCGATTCGGGCCTGCGCGCCGATGCGATCGGCATCGACGTCAAGCGCATGCAGTGGGCGGGCTTTGTCATCGCCGGCGCCGTCGCGGGTCTGGCGGGCGCGCTGTTCGCGTTCTCCAAGGGCAGCATCTCGCCCGAGACCATGAGCGTGGCGCGCTCGGTCGACGGCCTGGTGATGGTGCTGCTGGGCGGCATACAGACTCTGGCCGGGCCGGTGGTCGGCGCGGTCACCTTCAACTGGCTGCACGACACCGTGGCGCGCAACACCGACTACTGGCGCGCCATGCTGGGCGGCATCATCTTGCTGCTGGTGCTGCTGTTTCCGCAGGGCATCGCCGGCTATGCGCGCCAACTGTTCGAACGCCGCAGCGCGAACTCGCGCGCGGCGGCCCTGGGTGAATCTGTCGATCAAGAGGTGAAGGCATGAACGCGCCGCTGCTCAAGGTATCCGGTCTCGGCAAATCGTTCGGCGGCGTGAAGGCCGTCGACGGGATCGACTTCACGTTGCACAAGGGCGAGTTGCTGGCCCTCGTCGGCCCCAACGGCGCGGGCAAGTCCACCACGTTCAACATGGTCAACGGCCAGTTGCGCGCCGACCGCGGCTCCATCCAGCTCGAAGGCCAGGAACTCGTGGGCCTGCGCCCGCGCGCCATCTGGCGCCAGGGCGTGGGCCGTACCTTCCAGATCGCCGAGACTTTTGCATCGCTCACCGTGGTCGAGAACGTGCAGATGGCGCTGATCTCGCATGGCGACAAGCTGTTCTCGATGTGGCGCCGCGCGGGCGACTACCAGCGCGAGGAGGCGCTGGCGCTGCTCGACCAGGTGGGCATGAAGCCCCAGGCCGACCGGCCCTGCAGCGTGCTGGCCTACGGCGACGTCAAGCGCGTGGAGCTCGCCATGGCCATGGCCAATGCGCCCAAGCTGCTGCTGATGGACGAACCCACGGCCGGCATGGCGCCCCGGGAGCGCAATTCGCTGATGGCGCTGACCAAGCAGTTGGTGATAGACCGCGGCATGGCCGTGCTGTTCACCGAGCACAGCATGGACGTGGTGTTCGCCTACTCCGACCGCATGATCGTGCTGGCGCGCGGCCGGCTGATCGCCGAAGGCAAGCCGCTGGAAGTGCGCGACGACCCCAAGGTGCAGGCCGTGTACTTCGGCAGCGGCAAGACATTCGAGAAAGAGGTTGCATGATGGCCACGACCAATGAAGTGCTGCTCGAAGCCAAGGGCCTGCAGGCCTGGTATGGCGCGGCGCAGATTCTGTACGACGTCGATCTGAACGTGAAGCGCGGCGAAGTCGTGGCGCTGATGGGCCGCAACGGCGCGGGCAAGTCGACCACACTCAAGACCGTGATGGGCATGCTGGCCAAGCGCAAGGGCCGGATCACGTTCCGCGGCGAGGACATCTCGACCACCGAGCCGCACCACGCGGCCCGCATGGGCCTGGGCTTCGTGCCCGAAGACCGCCGCGTGTTCACCGACCTGACGGTGCTCGAAAACCTCGAGGTCGCGCGTCAGGGCGCGCGCCTTTGGTCCGACGGCACGGCCGCGCCGGCGTGGACGCCCGAGCGGCTGTTCGCGCTGTTCCCCAATCTGGGCGAAATGCCCCATCGCCCGGGCGGGCGCATGAGCGGCGGCGAGCAGCAGATGCTCACCGTGGCGCGCACCTTGATGGGCAATCCCTATCTGGTACTGCTCGACGAGCCGTCCGAAGGCGTTGCACCGCTGATCGTCGAACAGATGGCCAATATGATTCTGGCGCTCAAGAGCCAGGGCGTGAGCATTCTGCTGTCCGAACAGAACATGCACTTCGCGGCGCTGGTGTCCGACCGCGCCTATGTTCTGGAGAAGGGGCAGATACGCTACCAGGCATCGATCAAGGAACTCGAAGAGAACGAGGAAGTGCGGCGCGCGTATCTCAGCGTCTGATACTGTCGGGCGCAAAGCGCAGCGCCGACAGCGTGTTCACAGTCGCTTTGCGCCGGGCTGCGCCCATTGCTGCCGTGCAGGGCCGGGCACAGAAGCGGTTCATCAGGGCGCTGTGCTGCGGCCCAGCACAATGAAGGCGAAAAGGGACATCCCCAGGCTTGCAGTGAGGATGATGCCCAGGGAGACCTGGGCCGGCAGGTCCAGCGCCGCCGCCATGCTGCTGGCCAAGGCGGCGCAACCCATCTGCAGAAACCCAAGCAACGCAGAAGCCGCGCCCGCCTGCCGGCCGAAAGGCTGCAAGGCGATGGCCGTGCCCAGCGGATTGACAAGTCCCATGCCCAGCAGAAAGACCGTCAGCGAGGCCGCAAAAAAGTAAAAGCTGCCCGGCCCGGCCAGCAGTGCGATGCTTCCCGCCAAGGCCACAAGAATCCCCGCGCGCGCCATCGGCGCATGGCCCCAGCGGCGCGCAAGTCGTGGCGCCAGAAAGCCGGCACCGAACACCACAAACACCGTTGAGGCAAAGAGCAGTCCCAGCTCGAACGACGAAAACCCGAAGCCCGTCATCAAGATGGCCGGCGCCATCGAGAAGAAGGCGTAAAGCGCACCGATGACCAGGCTGACCGAAAGCGCCGGCGCGATGAACCGTCGGTCACGCAGCAGTTGCCAATAGCTGGCGGATACCGCCGAGACAGACAGGGGCGAGCGTTTGTCCGCCGCATGCGTCTCATCCAGGCGACGGGTGTAAAAAAAGGCCAGCATCACAGCCAGCACCGCCACCATGGCGAACGTCGCACGCCAGCCCAGCCAACTGTTGATGGCGCCACCGAGCAGCGGTGAGAAACCGGGCGCCGCCGCCATGGCCACCATGGTGAGCGAAAGTGCGCGCGCCAGCGCCGCGCCGTCAAACAGGTCACGCGCAATGGCGCGCGACAAAACGGATGTCGCGCAGACGCCCAGTGCCTGAATGACGCGTCCGGCCAGCAGTTCCGTCAGCGTCGTGGAAAACGCGCAGAGGGCGCTTCCGGCGACAAACGTGACCAGACCGCCGAGCACCAGCCATTTGCGGCCGAATCGATCCGACAGCGGGCCGACAAAGAGCTGACCAAAGGCAAATGCGACGAAGAAGGTGCTGAGGGTGGCGCTCAGGTCCTTGACCGACGTGCCCAGGTCGGTGCTCATCTCCGGAAAGGCCGGCAAGATGATGTTGGTCGCCAGCGAGCCCAGCGCCGCCAGGCTGGCCAGCAACAGCAGCAATGGGCCCGACAGCGTTTCGGCTGGACGGGCGCCGACTTCGGTGGCGGGCCGCGCACCTGTGTTCCGATCTGCGTTGGAAGTCATGCAGGGTGCTCCGTTAGCGGTTCGAGTTGTTCAATGTGCCACTGCGTTGGCGCTGGTCCAGGGAGCCTGCGTCCCTGCGCGCGGCGCCTGCTGCATGCCATTGCGTAATGTGGTCCGTGGATGGTGCCTTGCCTTGGCCGACGTCCCTGTCGGCCCGGCGACTTCGCCAGCGCATGCCGGTGGCACACGCCCGTGACGGCATGCGCTGTGGGGTTCACTCCTTGAGCGCCTTCTGCACTTCGATCTGAAACTGTTCGCTGTTGCGAAGGCGCAGGTATTCCTGCTGGGCGGCACGGTAGGCCTGGGTTTCGAGGCCGTGTGAGGTGGCCAAAACGTCGTAGCGGTCCAATCCCGCGCGCCGCCAGAGCGCCAGATCCGCGACCACTTCAGCGCGCGTGAGTCCTGCATTGCCTGGCGTGGCCGGGCGGTCTGCTGGGGTGGCGGCGCTTGCCGCGAACGCGGCGGTCAAGGCCATTGCGGCGGCGAACGCCTGGACGCTACGCGCGCCTTTGGCGCGGGCTGCTGGAGTGAGGTGATTCGACATGGTATTCCTGACAAGAATGGGAGGGGCGCGGCTTGGGCGCCAAGGCTGAAAAAGAGGGGGCTGGGTTTTACGTCATGGCGGCGCTCCACTGAGTGGGGATTCATGGCGGTGCGGTGGCTACTGGCTCACCACAAGCGGCGCTTGTTCCGGCGTCCAGCCGCCGCCCAGCGCCTTGAAGATCGCCACCAGCGCGCGCGCCGATTCGGTGCCGGCCTGGGCCTGGGCATCGCGCACGCTCAGCAGGCTTTCATCGGCCTGCAGCACTTCGATCAGGCTGACCACGCCCTTGTCGTAGGCCGCCGCCGATGCATCGCGCGCGCGCGCGATGGCATGCTCGCCTTGTGCCAGCACGGCGCCGAGTTCCTGCCGGCGTTCGCGCGCCAGCAGTGCGTTTTCCACGTCTTGCGTGGCCCGCAGTACCGCGAGTCGGTAGGCGGCCAGCGCCTGCGCTTCGCTTGCCTTGGCGTGCGCGATCTGGGCGTCGATGCGTGCGAAGTCGAAAAGCCGCCAGCGCAGGCCGGCCACGGCGGCGGCCTGCGAAGCGCCGCCGCTGAAAAGCTGGCCGCTGGAGAGAGAGGTGGCGCTGCCGAGCAGGCCGCTGAGCGATATCTTCGGGTAGTACTCGGCAATCGCCGCACCGATGCGGGCATTCGAGGCGGCGAGCCGCCGCTCGGCCGCAATCACATCGGGGCGGCGCCTGAGCAGGTCTGCGGGCGTGCCGCCCAGCGACATTCCGGGCAGGCCAGACAGGCCGGGTGAAGCTTGCAGCTGCGCAAACGCTGTCCTGTGGGTGCCGGGCATGTCGCCCAGCATCACGTCCATGGCGTTCATCGCGGTTTCCAGCGCGGCTTCGAGTGGGGGAATGGTGGCTTGGGCGCGTGCCAGTGCGCCTTGCGCCTGGCGCAGCTGCAGCTCGGCGGCCAGCCCTTTTTGCCAGCGCAGTTCGATGGTGGAGCGCAATTGCTGCTGCGTCTGTACCTGCTGGCGCGCAATTGCCAGCCGGGTCTGCAGGCCGCGGATCTGCAGGACGGTGTCGGCGGCCTGCGCGGCGACCGAAAGCCTCACCGCCACTGCATCCGCCTGCGTGGCCTGGTATTCAGCCAGCGAGGCCTGCTGATCGCGCTTCAATCCACCGAACAGATCCACTTCCCAGCTCACGCCCAGATTGGCTTCGTGCGCGTTGCCGTAGCGCGCGAATTCCGGCACGGCATTGAGGACCTGGCCCAAAGGCGTCTGCAGCGACTGGTAGCCGCGGGATGTCTGGGCGGTGACATTGCCCGCTGGAAGCAGCGCGGCGCCCGCTGCGTCCAGCTGCGCGCGCGCCTGGCCCACGCGGGCGATCGCCTGGGCCAGGTCCAGGTTCTGCTGCAAGGCCAAGGTCACGAACCGCGTGAGCTGCGGATCACCCCACGCCAGCCACCAGGCCGACAGATCGCTGTCGGTCGACGCGGTGCTTGCCTGTGCCTGCGTTCGGGCCCCCATATAGGCCTGGGGCATGGGCGATGCGGGCCGCAGGTAGTCGGGACCCACGGCACAGCCGGCACACAGGCTGGACACGATCAGGGCGGCAAGGGTTGGAAGGCGAGGCATGGTCGATAAAGAAGGGGATGACGCTGTGACTATATTACGATTTAGTCACTCGTTGTGAGTTTTTTTTGATCGGGGTAAGCTTGTGCCCATGAATATCCCCAACGTCTATCCCGTTTCGGCACGCGGGCCTGTCGACCACGATGTGCGCGCGCAGATCGTCACTGCCGCCAAAGAGCACTTCAGCCGCTATGGCTACGAGAAGACCACGGTCTCCGACCTGGCCAAGGCGATCGGCTTTTCCAAGGCATACATCTACAAGTTCTTCGAATCAAAGCAGGTGATAGGAGAAATGATTTGCTCCAACTGCCTGATCGAGATGGAGGCGGAAATACGCCAGGCCGTGGCCGAGGCCGAGCGTCCACCCGAGAAGCTGCGGCGGCTTTTCAAGGCGATGGTGACGGTGACGCTGCGCCTTTTTTCAGAGGATCGAAAGCTGTATGAAATCGCCACCTCGGCGTCCACCGAGCGCTGGCAGGCGGCACGCACCTATGAGGAGCGCATCCACCAGTTGCTGCTGGACATCCTGGAAGCGGGCCGCCAGTCGGGCGACTTCGAGCGCAAGACGCCGCTGGACGAGGCGGCCGCAGCGATCTTCCTGACCATGCGCCCCTACCTCGATCCCTTGCTGCTGCAGCACAGCCTCGCGCATGCCGAACAGGCGCCGGGCCAGCTCGCGGGCCTGGTGCTGCGAAGTTTATCGCCGTGAATTTTGCTTGTGACTATTGACAAAATTAGTCACAAGTCAAAAAATCGGGTCCTGCTCATTTTTCGGGACTCCCATGCTTCGGCACCGCCATCTGTCTATTGCCGCTCTATGCACGCTGCCGCTTGCGCTCGTCGCCTGCGGACAAAGCTCGCCACCCGATCCACGCACCGCGCTGCCGCTGGTGCGCACCATCGACGTACTGCCTGCGGCCTCCAGCGAACGCGCCTTCACCGGCACCATCGCTGCGCGCGTGCAAAGCGATCTGGGTTTTCGCGTTTCCGGCAAGGTGCTTGAACGCCTGGTCGATACCGGGCAGACCGTGCAACGCGGCCAGCCCCTGCTGCGCATCGATCCCGCGGACCTGAAGCTTGCCGCGCAGGCCCAGGACGACGCGGTGGCCGCGGTCCAGGCCCAGGCCCGGCAGGCAATGGACGAAGAGGCGCGCTACCGTGACTTGCGCGGCACCGGCGCGATCTCCGCCTCGGCCTATGACCAGGTCAAGGCGGCGGCTGACGCCGCGCGCGCGCAACTGCGGGCGGCGCAGGCCCAGGCCCAGGTCACGCGCAACGCCAGCGGCTATGCGCAGTTGCTGGCCGATGTCGATGGCGTCGTGCTGGAAACACTGGTCGAGCCCGGCCAGGTGGTTGCCGCGGGCCAGGTGGTGGTGCGATTGGCCAAAGCCGGCAAACGCGAAGCCGTGGTCCACCTGCCGGAAACCTTGCGCCCGGCCCTGGGCTCGTTGGCCACGGCCAGCCTGTTCGGCACGCCGGAGCGGGTCGTTCAGGCCCGCTTGCGCCAGCTCTCCGATGTGGCCGACCGGGTGACCCGCACCTTTGAAGCGCGCTACGTGCTGGAAGACCGCATGGCCGATGCGCCGCTGGGCAGCACGGTCACGTTGAAGATGGCGGGCACGCCGCCGTCCATCCCAGGCGCCATGCAGGTTCCTCTGAGTGCACTGCTCGACAGCGGTGACGGTCCTGGCGTCTGGGTGGTCAAGGGCCCGCAGGTGGCGCGCCAGCCGGTGACCATCGCGCGCATCGAAGGCGATCAGGCGCATGTCACGGGCGGGCTCAGGCAAGGAGAGAAAATCGTCGCGCTCGGCGCCCATCTGTTGAGCGAAGGCACCCAGGTGCGAGTGGCTGGCCAGGCGGCCGACGCGGTCGTGTCCGCAGGAGGCGCACGTGAGTAAGGGCCGTTTCAATCTCTCTGCACTGGCCGTGCGTGAGCGCTCCATCACGCTGTTCATGATCATTTTGATCTCGCTGGCGGGCGTGATTTCGTTCCTGAAGCTCGGCCGCGCCGAAGACCCGGCCTTCACCGTCAAGGTGATGACCATCATCACGGCCTGGCCTGGCGCCACGGCCCGGGAAATGCAGGACCAGGTGGCCGAGAAACTGGAAAAGCGCCTGCAGGAGCTGCGTTGGTACGAACGCACCGAGACTTTCGTGCGCCCGGGTCTGGCGTTCACCACGCTCACGCTGCTGGACTCGACCCCGCCGCAGGAAGTGCAGGCGGAGTTCTACCAGGCGCGCAAGAAGCTCGGCGACGAGGCCGTCAATCTTCCCGCGGGGGTGCTCGGGCCCATGGTGAACGACGAATATGCCGACGTCACCTTTGCGCTCTATGCGCTCAAGGCCCGCGGCGAGGCGCAGCGCGAACTGGTGCGCGACGCCGAGACACTGCGCCAGCGCCTGCTGCATGTGCCCGGCGTGAAGAAGGTCAATATCGTCGGCGAGCAGTCCGAGCGCATCTACGTGGAGTTCTCGCACGAGCGCCTGGCCACGCTGGGAATCAGTCCGCAGGATATCTTCTCGGCATTGAACCAGCAGAACGCCCTGACGCCCGCGGGCTCGGTCGAAACCGATGGTCCGCGGGTTTTCATCCGCATCGACGGCGCGTTTGATGAATTGCAGAAGATGCGCGACACGCCGATCGCGGCGCAGGGGCGCACGCTCAAGCTCTCCGACATCGCCAGCGTCACGCGCGGCTACGAAGATCCGTCGACCTTCATCATTCGCAACGGCGCCGAGCCGGCCTTGCTGCTGGGCGTGATCATGCGCGACGGCTGGAACGGCCTCGATCTGGGCCAGGCGCTGGACAAGGAAGTCGGCGCGATCAACGCCGAGATGCCGCTGGGCATGGGACTGACCAAGGTCACGGACCAGTCGGACAACATCAGCGCGTCGGTCGACGAGTTCATGCTCAAGTTCTTTGCCGCGCTGGTGGTGGTGCTGGTGGTGTGCTTTGTCAGCATGGGCTGGCGCGTGGGCGTGGTGGTCGCCGCCGCCGTGCCGTTGACGCTGGCCGCGGTGTTCGTGATCATGGCGGCCACGGGCAAGAATTTCGACCGCATCACGCTGGGCTCGCTGATCCTGGCGCTGGGCCTGCTGGTGGACGACGCCATCATCGCCATCGAGATGATGGTGGTGAAGATGGAAGAGGGCTACGACCGGCTGTCTGCCTCGGCCTACGCCTGGAGCCACACCGCCGCCCCTATGCTCTCCGGCACCTTGGTGACGGCGGTGGGCTTCATGCCCAACGGCTTTGCGCGCTCGACCGCCGGCGAGTACACCGGCAACATGTTCTGGATCGTGGGCATCGCGCTGATCGTGTCCTGGGTCGTTGCCGTGGTGTTCACCCCCTATCTCGGCGTCAAGATGCTGCCGGAAATGAAGAAGGTCGAAGGCGGCCATGCGGCCATGTATGGCACGCCGCGCTACCAGCGCTTTCGCGCGCTGCTGGGCAGCATCATTGCGCGCAAGTGGCTGGTCGCGGCGGCGGTCGTCGGGCTCATGACCGCGGCGGTGCTGGGCATGGCGGTGGTGAAGAAGCAGTTCTTCCCCATCTCCGACCGCCCCGAGGTGCTGGTCGAAGTGCAGATGCCCTATGGAACTTCCATAGACCGTACCGATGCGGCGACGCAGAAGGTCGAGGCCTGGCTGGCGCAGCAGGCCGAGTCGAAGATCGTCACCGCGTATGTGGGCCAGGGCGCGCCGCGCTTCTATCTGGCCATCTCGCCCGAGTTGCCCGACCCCTCGTTTGCCAAGATCGTGGTGCGCACCGACAGCCAGCAGGAGCGCGAGGCCCTCAAGCTGCGGCTGCGTGAAGCCATCGCACAAGGCCTGGCGTCCGAAGCGCAGGTGCGCGTCACGCAACTGGTGTTTGGCCCGTATTCGCCGTTTCCCGTGGCCTACCGCGTCTCGGGGCCGGATGCCGACAAGCTGGGCGCGATTGCCAGCCAGGTGCAGCAGGTGATGCAGGACAGCCCGATGATGCGCACCGTGAACTCCGACTGGGGCGTGCGCACGCCGGTGATGCACTTCACGCTGCAGCAGGACCGCCTGCAGTCTGTCGGGCTGACGTCCGCGGCGGTGGCGCAGCAGCTGCAATTCCTGCTCAGCGGCGTTCCGGTGACGACTGTGCGCGAAGATATACGCAGCGTGCAGGTGACGGCGCGCTCCGCAGGCGGCAGCCGCCTGGACCTGGCCAAAGTGGGCGATTTCACGTTGACCACCGCCAGCGGCCAGCGCATTGCGCTGTCACAAGTGGGCGAATTCAGCGTGCGCATGGAAGAGCCCGTGATGCGCCGCCGCGACCGCGTGCCCACCATCACGGTGCGCGGCGACATCGCTGAGGAACTTCAGCCGCCCGATGTCTCGGCCGAAATCTCGCGCCTGCTCAAGCCGATAAAAGACGCGCTGCCGCCGGGCTATCGCATCGAGCAGGCGGGCGCGATCGAGGAGTCGGCCAAGGCCATGGCTGCCATGGCGCCGCTGTTTCCCATCATGATCGCCATCACGCTCATCATCATCATCTTGCAGGTGCGCTCGATGTCGGCCATGGTCATGGTGTTCCTGACCAGCCCCCTGGGCTTGATCGGTGTGGTGCCGACCCTGTTGCTGTTCCAGCAGCCATTCGGCATCAATGCCCTGGTCGGGCTGATCGCGCTGTCGGGCATTCTGATGCGCAATACGCTGATTCTGATCGGGCAGATCCAGCAGAACGAGCAGGACGGAATGGACCCCTTCCAGGCCGTGGTGGAAGCCACCGTGCAGCGCGCCCGGCCTGTGATCCTGACGGCCCTGGCGGCGATCCTGGCGTTCATCCCGCTGACCCATTCGGTGTTCTGGGGCACGCTGGCCTACACCCTCATCGGTGGCACGCTGGCAGGCACGGTTCTGACGCTGGTCTTCCTGCCCGCCATGTACGCCATATGGTTTCGCATCCGGCCTGGAAGCGGCGCTGCCCCGCAAGACATCCCCAGGCTGATCCACGCATGAAACAGAGCGCGTTCCTCCAGCGCAGCGCGCTTGCGGGACTCGCCTCGCGGCCGCTGACCGATGGGGTGGCAACGGTCCTGGACAATGGCGCTGGCGGCGGCCCAGCCCTCAGATTTCCAGAAAGAGCTCGGCCACCGTGGAGCGCAGCCAGCGGTTCGCGGGGTCGTGCTGATAGCGCTCGTGCCAATGCTGCTTGATGGAAAACTCCGGGAACGCATAGGGCGGGGCCAATGCCTTGACATGGGCGATCTTCACCAAGGTCTGGGCCACGCGCTGCGGCACGGTGGCGATGAGTTCCGTGTTCGCCAGAAGATTGCCCACGCCGGGCAGCGTGGGCAGCGACAGTGCGACCTTGCGTCGCACCCCTCTGCGCTTGAGTTCCTGCTCGACAATTTCGTTGCCGGTGCCCGGTGCCGCCAGCCTGACGTGGCGTGCATTGCTGAACATCTTTTGCGTCATCCGCTGTTTGATCTGCGGGTGCTGCTGGCCCACCACGCAGGCGAACCCGTCGTCGAAGAGCTTTTGCTGGTAGAAGCCGCTCTCCAACTCCGGCATGTAGCCGATCGCCAGATCGGCCTCCCCCGACTCCAGCAGCTTCGCGGTGTCGGGCGTGATGCGCAGCACCTCAATGTGGACATCGGGGGCCGCGTTCGTCACCTTGTTCACCAGCGTCGGCAGAAACTCCAGGTGGCTGATGTCCGTCATGGCGATGCGCAGGGTCCTGGACGACGATGCCGGATCGAACGCTGGCTGCTGCCTGGTCGCCGTCTGCAGCAGTTCCAGCGCCGCGCGCAGCTGCGGCACCAGTGCCGCTGCCCTGGGCGTGGGCAGCATGCCTTCACCGGTGCGCACGAAAAGCGGGTCATCGAAGATAAGCCGCAGGCGCGCCAAGGCGAGGCTGACCGAGGTCTGGGCCATGCCCAGGTTCTCGCCGGCGCGGCTCACGCTGCGGGTCTTGTAGATCTCGTCGAAGACGGCGAGCAACTTCATATCCATTATTCGAATTCCTGCTGGAGCCTATTACCGATTATCGATCGACTCCATGATGATGGCTGCCTAAAGTGGGCGCAAGGTCTTTGGCGACCTGCTTTCCAACCATAAGATATCTGGAGACATACTTGAAATCGCATCTGCTTGCCCCGCTTCTTTTGGCCGCAATGTCGGTTGCCGGCACGCCGGCTTTTTCCCAGGACTGGCCCAGCGCGCCCGTGAAGCTCGTGGTGCCATTTGACGCGGGCTCGACGCCCGACCTGGCGGCGCGCCTGATCGGCGAACGCCTGTCCACCAGGCTGCACCAGCCCTTCGTGGTGGAAAACAAGAGCGGTGCCTCGGGCAACATCGGCACGGACATGGTGGCCAAGGCCCCTGGCGACGGCCGCACCGTCGGCGTCAGCATCGCCGGGCCCCTGGGCGTGAATGGCCTGCTCTTCAGAAAAATGCCCTATGACGTTGCCAGCGACATCGCGCTGGTGAGCGTCGCCGTATCGCAGCCCTCGGTGCTGGTCGTCGGGGGCGGCTCTGCCATATCGACTGCCAAGCAACTGGCAGCCATGCTCAAGCAAAGAACGCCCATCAGCTATGCATCCATAGGTGCGGGCTCGATCTCCCATCTGGCCATGGCCGCGCTGGTCGCGCAGGCCGGTGGCGATGCGGTGCACGCGCCATACCGCGGCTCGGGCGCCGCGGTGACGGCGCTGCTGTCCGGTGAGGTGAACATGGCGCTGCTGCCCGCGGCGGCAGTGATGCCGCATGTCAAGGCCGGGAAGCTGCGCGCGCTGGCGGTGGCGTCATCGGCCAGATCCGCCTCGCTTCCCGACCTGCCCACGCTGAGCGAGACAGGGCTGCCTGAGGTCAAGGGCGACGCCTGGATCGGCTTCATCGCGCCCGCCAAGACGCCGGCCGCCATCGTCAGGAGCCTGCATGCGCAGATCGTGCAGGTGCTTGCCGAACCGGAGCTCAGGGAAAAGCTGCGCCTGCAGTACATGGACCCCGTGGGCAACACGCCCGCGCAGTTCAATGCGTTGCTGGCAGCCGACGTTGCGCGCTGGAAACCGGTAGTGGAAAAGAACAAGATCAATCTGGATTGACAGGAAAACAATGATGAAATCCTCGCAACAAATCATGCTCGAGCCCGCCCGCCATCTGCGGGTGCAAGGCGAATATGACGTGGTGGTGATCGGCGGCGGCCCCGCAGGGCTGGCCGCGGCTGCCAGCGCCGCGCGGCTTGGCGCCCGTACCCTGCTCGTGGAGTCCTACGGGTTTCTGGGCGGCATGGGCACGGCCGGCGGCGTCACCAATTTCGCCGGTCTGTATGGGCGCCACAAGGGCGAGATGCGGCAGCTGGTGCACGGCGCCGTCGATGAACTTCTGGCACGACTGCAAGCCATGGGCGGCTTGAACCAACCGCAGGACGGCATGGCCGGACGCATTCGCGTACGCTCCTACGACACATCCCTCTACAAATGCGCCGCGGACCAATGGATGCTGGCCAGCGGCGTGAACCTGCTGTTCCATGCCAGGGCCTCGTCGGTGCTGATGGACGGAGCACGCATTTCTGCACTGGTGGTGGAGACCAAGTCGGGGCGCCAGGCGATACGCGCCAACATGTTCATCGACTGCTCGGGCGATGCCGATGTGGCGACATTTGCCGGCGTGCCCTTTGAAGTGGGCGATGGGCAAGGCAGCGGCCTGTATCCGTCCACCATGTTCCGCATCGGTCATGTCGATGCCGACGCGGCATCGGCGGCCATCGGCGAGTTCAGTGCGATCAACGATTTCATGGACCGTGCGCAGAAGGAGCATCCTGGACGCTACCGATTTCCGCGCGAGGGCGCCATCGTGCGGCCGCAGATCCATGCCTCGGAATGGCGCGCGAATGTGACGCAGATCGCGAATGCTGCAGGCCAGGCAATGAACGCCGTGGATGCGGCCGAACTCAGCGCCGGCGAAATCGAGGGCCGGCGCCAGGTCATCGCGTACTTCCGCTTCCTGAGCGAGCAGGTGCCGGGCTTTGCGCAGTCGCGCATCGTCGAAATCGCGCCGCAGGTCGGCATACGCGAAACGCGCCGCATCCGGGGACTGTATGCACTCACCGGCGACGACATTCTTCAATCGGCACGCTTCGACGACACCATAGGCATCAATGCCTGGCCGATGGAGTTGCACCGCGCAGGCGGCATTTCCTGGGGATTTCCAACCGATCCCGAGCGCGCTTACAACGATCTGCCATGGCGCATGATTGTTCCCCAGGGCGTGGAAAACCTGCTCGTCGCCGGACGCTGTGCTTCCATGACACATGAAGGGCAGTCCGCAGCGCGTGCCAGCGGAGGCTGCTTTGTCATGGGGCAGGCTGCGGGGACGGCCGCTGCGCTGGCCGGCAGCTCGGCCGTGCAGCAGTTGGACCCCCAGCGCATACAGCGCGCCCTGCGTGAGAACGGCGGCTTGCTCGAGCCATGACTGCGCATCAATACTCAGCCCAGGCTATTCATGCCGTGGCGGCGACATCAGGGCGCCTTGGAAAATGGGTCGGCCCTTGCAGTGGCCGTTCCATTCCTGGCGGCTGAAACAAAACGAAAAGAAGCGAAACCTCGGCGATACCCTTGGGGGAGCAGGAGCGCGCACCATCAGGCATCTTCTGTTTGCCTGAAAAGGATGTGCGCAATGAAAGCCTGGACCCGTAAAACCCTCTTGGGTATCTTTGGTGCATCCCTGCTGGTCGGCAGCCTGTCCGCCTGCTCCAGCGCCTCTCACCACCGTGGCCCCATGTCGGCGGAGCGCATGGCCGAGATGCGCGGCAAGATGGTGAACCGCATCACCAGCAAGCTGTACCTGGATGGCGCACAGCAGCTCAAGCTCCAGGCGCTGGCCGACGCCTTGCAGGCACAGCGCATGGCGTTCAAGGGCGCGCAGGCGGCCGAGCCGCGCGAACAAATCCAGGCCCTGGTGTCCGGCGAGGTGTTTGACAGCGCGTCCGCCCAGACCCTGATCGATGAAAAGATCCGCGCTGTGCAGTCGCATTCGCCGGCCGTGGTCTCCGCCATGGCCGAGTTCTACAACAGCCTGCGCCCCGTGCAGCAGCAACAGGTGCGCGACATGATGCAGCGCCGCCATGGGTGGTTCCAGCGTGGCTGAGCCCCTCAAGCCGCCTTCGCATGCCTGGGCCGCGACGCGCGAGCTGGCGCGCAGTGCCCGGGCCCATGGCGCATGGCTGGTGGCCGGTGTCGAAACACCGCACGAGGAATGGATGTCTCTCGTCTGGGGATCGCTGTTCGATAGGGACCACGCCCTGCGCTTGCTGGCGGGCCGGCCTGCCAGCGCAGCGCTGGCGCTGCCCGAGGTCATGGCCGCTGCCGACCGCTTCGACGGCCTGGCCTTGGAAGGCAAGCGCCGTGTACGCCGCCTCATCCTGCGCCATGAACAGCGGGCCAGGATGCGGTGAGAATCGGGACATGCAACGCATTCTGCTCATCGATGACGACGACCAACTGGGTCCACCACTGGCCACCTACTTCCTGCGCTTTGAATTTGAATTGTTGCAGGCGCTGCGCCCCAGCGACGGTCTGGCGCTGCTGCGGGCGGGCGGATTCGACGCCGCGATCCTGGATGTGATGCTGCCCGAGATGGATGGCTTCGAGTTGTGCCGCACCATCCGGCGCGAGAGCGATCTGCCCATCATCATGCTCACGGCGCGCGGAGACGTGATGGACCGTGTGGTGGGGCTGGAACTGGGCGCGGATGACTATCTGCCCAAACCCTTCGAGCCGCGCGAGCTGGTCGCACGCATGCAGACCGTGCTGCGCCGTCGCCGCCCGGCGTCGGGCGCGGCGGTGGCCGATGCGGCGTCGCTGTGCTTCGAAGGGCTGCTGATCGATTCGGTGCGCCGCAGCGTGCTGCGTCAGGGCATGGCGCTGGAACTGACCGGCACCGAGTTCGAGTTGCTGCTGCTGCTCGCGCGTGAGCCCGGCCGCGTATTCAGCCGTGACGACATCCTAAACCACCTGCGTGGGCGCGAGGCCGATCTGTACACCCGCGCGGTCGACATCGTGGTGAGCCGCTTGCGCAAAAAGCTCGAGCCGCTGGAATGCATCAAGACGCTGCGCAATGCGGGATACTCGCTGGCTCTGCGGCGGAGCGTCGCTTGAGCCGCGCATGCCGCCCACCCTCCTCGGGGCCCTGGCATAGCCGCGCGCGCCGGGCGGTGCGGCGATCCATCCATCTGCGGCTGGTGCTGCTGTTCATGTTGCTGGCGCTGGCGATGACGGTCACATTCATGGGCGGCGTGAAAAGTGCCTTTTCGGTAGGCTGGCGTGACGCCGCGCGGCCCTTGCTCGCAGACTACGTGGATAGGCTGGCGAGCGAGATCGGCAGTCCACCGAGCGTGGAGCGAGCGCAGGCCATTGTGCAGCGCTTGCCCATCATGCTGCGCATCGAAGGACCGCAGGTTCAATGGACATCGCACCCTGCGGACGGCGAGGTGGCGCGCTGGCGCGGCGGGCGCGGCCCATGGGGCGATGACCACGGCGAGTTGCTGCGCAAGCAGATGGCCGACGGGCATACGATCGAATTTGCCTTGAACCGCGCGGTGATGGACGCGGCCCAGCGTTCGCGCGCCGTGTGGTTCACCCTGGGCGGGCTGCTTTTCCTGACCGCGCTGGCGTATGCCTACGTGCGCCGCCTGCTGCGCCCGCTGGACGATATCCGCCAGGGCGCCCTGCGCTTTGGTGCGGGCGATTTCGGCGCGGCCATTCCGGTGCGCCATGCGCAGCGGCCCGACGAGCTGGGCCAGTTGGCCGCCACGATCAACACCATGGGGCAGGACATTCACCAGATGCTGGAGGCCAAGCGTGCGCTGTTGCTGGCCATCAGCCACGAGTTGCGCAGCCCCTTGACTCGGGCGCGCCTGCATACCGAGTTGCTGCCGGCGACGTCCGAGCTGCAGCCCCAGCGCGACGCCTTGCTGCGTGATCTGGGAGAAATGGCGCGTCTCATCTCTGATCTGCTGGAAAGCGAGCGCCTGGCAGGGCGCCACACCGCGTTGCACAAAGAACCGACCGACATCGGCGCTTTGGCCCGCGCCGTGGCCCAGGAGATGAACGCCAGCCATCCCGACCACCCTGACATCGACCTGCAAGTCGACGCGGCCCTGCCGCCGGTGCTGATCGACGCGGCGCGCTTGCGGCTGCTGATGCGCAACCTGCTGGACAACGCCTTGCGCTATGGCGGGCGCGACAAACAGGGCGTTCAACTGCGCTTGCTGCGGACATCAGCGGGGCTGGAGATCGCGGTGCGTGACTTTGGCGCAGGCGTGCCCGAAAACCAGATGGAGCGCCTGGCCGATCCTTTCTACCGCGCGGATGCCGCCCGCCAGCGCAGCACCGGCGGCGTGGGACTGGGCCTGTATCTGTGCCGCCTGGTGGCCCAGGCGCATGGCGGTAGCTTGGTGCTGGGCAATGCCCAGCCCGGCTTGCGCGCCACCGTCACCCTGCCGCTGGACTGACTGCACGCCCACGCTGCGCGATGTGTGCCGACGCAGGTTATCTCGGGTGGGCGGGATGTCGCAGCCGTTTGCGCGTTTTTGCCGGCGTTGGGCCTCTCGGCTCAATCCGGCTTGAGCCCCAGCTTCTTGACCAGCGGACGCCAGACGGCGACCTCGCTGTCGTACATTTGCTGGAAATCGGCGACCGAGCCCGGCAGGGCGGTGAATCCCAGGCCCTTGTGCCGCTCGCGCACATCGGCCATGGCCAGGGCTTCGTTCACCGACTTGTTGATCTCGCGCACCGCTTCGTCGGGCGTGGCCGCGGGCGCGGCCAGGCCGAACCAGGCGGCAGCCGAGGTGCCGGCCAGGCCTGATTCGGCCAGTGTCGGCACGTCGGGCAGGGCCGGGTCGCGTTGGTTGTCGAGCACGGCGAGCGGCCGGATGCGGCCCGCCTGGTACATGGGCAGGGCGGCGATCAGCGCGTTGAAGCTCACATCCAGCGTGCCGCTGCCCAGCGCGGTGAGCGCGGGCGTGTCGCCGCTGAACGGAATATGGTTGAGCTGCAGTCCCGCAATGTGGGCCACGTTGGCCATCGCCAGGTGGGTGATGTTGCCGTTGCCGGCCGAGCCCGCGGACAGCGAGCGCTGCCGGGCCAGACGCAGGAAATCGGCGACGTTCTTCACCGGCAGATCGGCGCGCACCCAGAGCCAGATCGGCGCGCGCACCATGCTGGCCACGAGCTTGAAGTCCTTGTCCGGGTTGTATTTGAGGTCGTTGCGGATCGCCGGGTTGATGACCATCGCGCCGTTGGAGGCAACGAACAGGGTGCGGCCGTCGGGCTTGGCCGCCAGCGTGGTCATCGCACCGATCACGCCGCCGCCGCCCGGCTTGTTCTCCACGACCACCGGCGCGCCTATGAGGTCGGCAATCTTGACGCCCAGCGTGCGCGAGACCGTGTCCGACGAGCCACCGGCGGCGAACGGCACGACCAGACGGATGGGCTCGCTGCCTTTCAGCGCCGCGAGCGCGTGCTTCACCGGCAGCAGGCCGGCGGCCAGCGCCAGACCGGAACGGGCGACGAAACTTCTTCTGCTGTGCATGTTGTCTCCTTGTTTTTTCCAGACAGCGTCAGGCCATCATCGACAGGCCGCCGCTGGCCTCTATCACTTCGCCGGTGATGTAGTCGGCCAGCGGCGAGGCCAGGAACAGCACCGGGCCCGAGATGTCGCTGGGCATGCCGGCGCGGCGCAGCGGAATGGACTTGAGGCGCTCGGCATATTTCTCGGCGACTTTCACGTCGCCGTAGAACGGCGTGTCGATCAGTCCGGGCGCGATCGCGTTCACCAGGATGTTCTTCGCGCAGAAGTCCTTGGCCATCGATTTGGTCAGCGACGACACCGCGCCCTTGGAGCTCGCATACGCATGGCCGCCGGGCGCGCCGCCATTGCGCGCGGCGGTCGAGCTGATGTTGATGATGCGGCCCTTGGCCGAGCGTTCGAGCAGCGGCAGGCAGGCCTGCGTCACCAGGAACACCGAGCGCAGATTGATGGCGATCACCTTGTCCCATAAATCGGCGGCCACCTCGGGAAACGGCGTCTTGTCGGGCGAGGCGCCGGCGTTGTTCACCAGCACGTCCAGATGCGCGAAGTGCGCGCCTATCTGCTGGGCAATGGCCTTGACCTTGACCGGGTCGGTCAGATCGCCTTCGACCAGCAGGTGCTTGCCGCCCGTGGCCGCGAGCTCTTTCATCAGCGCTGCGGCGGCGCTCGCCAGGCCGAAGTCGTGCGCAATGATGGTGGCGCCGGCGCGCGCGAAATCGCGCGCCATCTGGCTGCCCAGGCCGCCGCTGGCGCCCGTGATGAATACCACTTTGTCGTTGAAATCAAGCATGTTGGATGTCTCTGGGCTGGAGTTGCGAGGTGGGGAAGGGCGGAGGCGTGCTCAGTGCTGCACCAGGTAGGCCTTCTTGCGCATGAAGCGGGTGATGGAGTCGTAGCCCAGGCGCGATCCCGCGAGGCCCGAGCGCTTGAACGCGTTCTTCTCATGCACGTCGCCTTCACCGATGGCCGCCGTGCCCAGGCCCGTGCTGTTGATGCTCACGGCGCCCACCTGCATGCGGCGGGCGATCGCCATGGCTTCGTCGGCCGAGCCGGCGAACACCGCGCCGCTCAGGCCGTAGATGCTGTCGTTGGCCAGCGCGACCGCCTCGTCGACGGTGTCGTAGGGCATGACAGGCATGATCGGACCGAAGGTTTCCTCGGTCATCAGCGCCATGCTGTGGTCCACGCCGGTGACCACCGTGGCCGGCGCATACCAGCCGCCGTCGCGCTGCGTCACCATGCCGCCGCATTCGATCTTCGCGCCCTTGCTCTGCGCGTCTTCGAGGTGGCGGTTGATGCCGTGCGCCTGGCGCTCCAGGATGATGGGGCCCAGCGTGCCGTCGTTGACCGTGGGGTGGGCGATCTTCAGCGCGCCGGCCTTTTCCACCAGGCGCTGGACGAACGCGTCCAGGATGGGCTTGGCCACGTAGATGCGCTCGATCGAGACGCAGACCTGGCCGGCATTGGCCGTGGCGCCCGCGAGCAGGGCGGCCGCGGCCTTGTCGATGTCGGCGCTCGCGGTGACGATCGCCGGGTCCTTGCCGCCCAGCTCCAGGAAGGCGGGAATGAAGGCGCGGCCCGCGGCCTCGGCGACCTTCTGGCCCGTGGGCACGCTGCCGGTGAAGCACACCGCATCGACCTGGGTGATCAGCGCCGCGCCAATGTGCTGGTCGCCCTGCACATAGCGGAGAACGGCATGCATTTCGGGCACCTTCTGCAGGGTCCTGACCAGCGGCTCGACAAAGCGCGGCGTGATCTCGCTGGGCTTGACGATGGCCGTGCAGCCCGCGATCAGCGCGGGGATGGTGTCGAGCAGCGAGCTCGACAGCGGAAAATTCCACGGGCTGATCACGCCCACCAGCTGGAACGGGCTGAAGCCGCCGCTGACTTGCACCGACTGCATGGAGCGCAAGTGCAGCGAGCGCTCCTTGAACGCTTCACGCGCCATGATGGCCAGCTTGTCTATGCTCGAAGGCAGGCGCTGCATCTCGCGTTGCGACTCGCCCAGGCGCCCGGTGTCGGCCACCAGCGCGGCCAGGATTTCGTCATACGACTCCAGGTAGACCTTGCGCCAGGCGTCGAGCACCTCCAGGCGTCCCTCCAGCCCCAGGCTTTCCCAATGGGATTGGTTGGCCCGCAGCTCTTGGGCCAGGGCCGGCAGGGCCGTCGGTTCGGTGCTGACCAGTTGGAAGTCGTATTGGCCGGTGCGCGGATTGCGCACGGGAATCGATGCGGTCATATGTCTCCTCGAATGCAGGGGCGGTGAAGGAATGCGAGCGACCAGTTTATGGAGCAAGGAAGGGAGTCGACCCTTCCTAAACGGGTTGCAGGTATTCGCTCAGCGCATGCCTCATGCGTTCAAGCAAGTCATACCCAATGCTTACGGGGAAATTTGCGCGGATGGTATTTGATGGATGATTCGAGGGAGACTTCGCGATGCGCGGACCGGCCTGGCCAGCTTGGCTGGCGCGCTCACGCGCGGGCGCACGGTCGTGGCCATCGCCCACCGTCTGCACAGCGTGCGCCATGCCGACCAGATCCTGGTGCTGGACCAGGGGCGTCTGGTCGAACAGGGAACGCATGACCAGCTGCTGCTTCGCTCAGGCCTGTATGCGCGCCTGTGGGAGCGACAGATGGAGGCGCGGTTGTGGACCATGGGGGTTCCGTGATGGCATGCGTATCGATGGGGCGCTGCGCGGTCCCGTGCTCGTACACCTGGGCCTGTCGGCGCCGGAAATGTCGCTGCAGGTAAAGAATCGTTGGGTTGGTACTATCTGCCAGGAGCGGCCATGGGGCTGGACCCTCCCAACTGAGGAACAAAATGAAAGTAGAAGGCCAATGCCAATGCGGCGCCATTGAATTCGAGGCGCAAGTTCAACCAGGCAGCGTGACTATCTGTCATTGCCTCGACTGCCAAACGCACTCAGGCTCTGCTTTTCGCGCCAATATCTCTGCGCCCGCGGCCGGTTTTCAATTGACAAAAGGTGTGCCTCGCACCTTCGTCAAGACCGCCGCCAGCGGTGCGAAGCGCCTGCTTGCATTCTGTGAAAACTGCGGCAGTCCGCTCTATGCCTGCGCCGCAGAAAATCCGCAGGCCTATTCGTTGCGCACCGGCGTACTGAAGCAAAGGGGCGAATTGGGAACACCGCAGCGGGAAATTTGGACCAAACGGCGTCGACCGTGGGTGGGGCTTGCCGGGGTGAACGAAACGTACGACGGCCAGCCGTGAGGTAAAAGGCATTTGAAGCCTGCGGCCGACCGGGAGCATTTGTGTGGACCAGACCCAGGGCATGTCCGGGAGAATGCGGCCAGGAGTTGTCGACGACTGTCGCGTCCTCTCAGCGGGCCGCTGGAGGTGGGTTGCTACCGGCCTGGTTTGGCGGCTGGGCACCCAATTCAGTCGTTCACGCTGTTTCATTGATGGTCAGCTTCCCAGTCAGAAGAAGCGAGTCGGTACATCGTGGCAACTGTTGATTTCTGGCCGGGAGTGTGAGGATCACATGAAGCCCTAGAACGGACGTTCGATGTAAATGGGAAATCAGCCGGTGAGAGCTTTTGGGGGCATGAGTGAAACGGAGCTGTCGGCCACATTGAGACATCCCTGCGTCTCTTCTATTAAGGTAGTACGAAATTCAGGCAAGGAAGGCCAGACCAAGTCCATACCTATCGGCGAAGCAATCAACCGCCGAATTGGTTCTAAGTGTAACAATTTAGCGATATAGCGTAACTTGGCAAACGCGGTGAGAACCGCGCCACGCAAAGCCACAGACCCGACAGCCTTAAGCCGGCATGAGGGACGCTGGGTTGCCCTGATGTCAATGTGTCGGGTTGGAAGGCTTCGCCATCCAAACGACCTCAAGGACTGCGTGACGCGCTCAAGCTGCATTTAGAAACACTATAACTTCGCGCGCACATGAAAGAAACAAGCATCCTCGCAGGGCCTAACTACTTATCAGTTGTATATAAAACATTTCTGATTACCTTTGTCACATGCATTGGGTTTGGTATTTTGGGTTATTATATTTTTGGTCCCCAGGTCATATTTTTAGCGTTTTTTCTATCGATTTCCATCGGAATTTTAGCCGCGAAGCTTCGGATGAGGCAGCACTTCAAGCAATATGGCTACCGGTGGTACTCGCAAAATTTCCCGGAAAATGTACGTGCCGAGGGCCGAATCAGTTGTAGGCATTGTTCCGGTCGCCATATTTCGACACGAAATATTATGAACCAAACTTTCCACCGCTCGCATTTTTGCAATAGCTGTGGTGAAACTCTTTACTACTCTCCAGAACGCTAGGATGAATTCTCGGCGGCAGACATCCCAAAGTAAAAAGTATTGCCACTATCTAAGCCGTTAAAGTGGCAAAAGCAGGCGTCTTGAATCTTTGGGTAAGGACGATGATGCGAGGCTGCGTGAGCCACATGAAGATGGTTGCGCCGGACGCTCAGCGTGCGCTTTGAGCGGATGCGAATGTCTTAAGCCGGTCGATCACACCGGTTCAACACACGTCAAAGCTGTCACTCGGGGCTCATCAGAAGCCGGTGACCGCTTTGGTGTGCACAGCGGAACTCCAAGCAAGCGTCTTCGCAATGTCTGTTTCGCGCATCAGCAGACATTTGCATCGCTATTGTGAAGGCTGCAGGCAGCCTGAAGCGTACTGGCCATTGGCGATGCCGGCTGTGCAGCGGTTGCCGCCTGACGTAGTGAAGTCCTGAATCACGGTGTCGGTCATGCTGCAGACTCCCAAGCAACCGATATTTGACTCAAGCAGGCTTCCTAGAGTTGGCGAATGCCATCTGCTATTTGGGGCGATACATGCGGAACTTCTGCTCTTGGCCGATCGAGAAATAGTCTGCTGGCCCCCCCGCGCGCAGAATCACTCCGGCATTGGCGGTGTCGAACACACCGTCCTTGAGCAGCCGATGATCGATGTAGACCTTTACCACCTCCCCCAGCACGAGCCAGGACGGAATCGGGTCATGGCTGGCGGTACGCAACTGGTGGATGTCGGTCAATCGGCATTCGAAGGTCACCGGGCTCTGTGCGACTCTGGGCACCCGTATCAACTCCGAATCCACGGTGTCTAACCCTGCCAGCTCGAACTCATCCACCTCCGGCGGGACGGCGGCACAGGTCTGGTTCATGGCATCGGCCAGCTCACGCGTGGCCAGATTCCACGCGAACTCGCCAGTCTCCTGGATATTGCGCACCGTGTCCTTCCAACCGATGCTGGAGAAGCCGATGATGGGAGGGACGTAGTTGAAGGCGTTAAAGAAGCTATAGGGTGCGAGATTGACCCGTCCGCTCGCGCTCCTGCTCGAAATCCACCCGATCGGTCGCGGGCCGACGATGGCGTTGAAGGGATCATGCGGCAGTCCGTGCCCGTGGCGGGGTTCGTAGGTATGCGAGTCAGTTTTCATCGCTGGTTGTTCTAGCGTTTAGCCTGTGGGGAGATGCCCAACTGAGTCCGTGGGCGATGGTGCGAGTCTAACGGCGCGATGGGGTAAATCGGGCCGCCGGGAGCTCCACCAAGAATGACCGGTTTGGAAGGCGATGGTCACTCGGTAGGCGAGTACTGACCGCCGGCGACCAGCCAATCAGGTCCTCATGTGCCAACCACTGCTTTGCAGCGGGTGCCGGCGCAGATCTTCGCACGGCAAATTCGCGTTGACCGGCAAGCGCTCGTCGGGACTGGTGAACTTGGGCGGCGTAAAAGACAGAGGTGCGGGGTGCAGAGGCCGTAGACCCTTCGCGACAGCATCAGCACTTTGCCGCTGACCTCTTCTGTGCAGACTGATGTCACACTATCGACCCAAAGCCGTCGCCTGCGTGAATACATTCAAGGGCTGAACCTGACCGGATTGCGCAGGTTAAGAACCCATGCGGAAATGGTTGACCATGATTACGGCGCATGCTCCCAATCCTTGCGCCCTGTTCGCATAAGAACGAAGGTCCCAAGAATGGTGCCTATAGGCACAGCGAAGAGCAGGAAGAAACCAAGGGTGCGAGAGAGCCAGCGCCCCCATGGCTGACCAGTACGAACACCCTGCAAAGCTAAAAAATGCAAAGCGGGGAGAACTCCGAACATAGTAAGAAGAATCAGAGTACCCGTGGTATCCGATTTTTCGTCAGTCAAATACACGGTGCAGATGAATGCCGCGATAAGCCCATAGAAGATGACCAAGCCAAGATGAATGCGAGCTAAGGACCGATTCATTTTTCCTCCGTTGACGATTGTTTGATTTTGGCCGATTTCAAAGCTGCAGACGAGTGGCTGGTTCTGGCCGTGAGCGCCATTCCATTGAAGCAGCTGAAAGCAGCCCCTGGCCTCTTTGCCTTCCCAATCAAATGCCTGCTGTGGGAGCTTCGCGCGAATTCACGGTAGCAGCGGTCGTTTACCTATGCTTTGTAGTTCAGCTGACAAGGGCGCGGGCATTGCGGTCACCTGCCCCCTACACGCTAGCAGGTTCAAGTCGCGTACAGGCAGGACTGAACTTCGCGCACGACTAGCTTATTTTCGCAGAATCCCTTCAATAGCGACTCTGAAATTCTCCATCACGTCGTCAACTGCTTGGCCCATTTGGGCATGGACGATGGCGCCGTCTATAACCAGCGATAGCGTCCGTCCCGCAGATATAGCATCGACAACAAATAGGTTGTCCAACACAGATGACATTTCTTGCTTGTGTCGACGTACGACTTCCAGTATTTCGGGCTCTGTCGAGCCCAGCTCAGCAGCGGCATTGAGAAAAGCACACCCCCGAAAGTCAGGGCTACTGAACCACGCTCTCATAGTGGCAACGAGAGCATCCGCCGCAGGCAAACCGTCGCTTGTGGCTTCCATCAAGCTGGTCTGGAACCAAGAAATCCACTTCTCGTGCCTGTAATCGAGGTACGCCCGAATTAACGCATCTTTGCTTGCGTATTGGCGGTAGAACGTGACTTTGCTCACTGACGACTGGTCAATGATTTTGTCAACACCCGTCGCCCTGATGCCTTCTCTATAGAAGAGAGCGTGCGCGGCGACCAGGATGCGTTCCCGCGGAGGCAGCGAGCCAAGATGCGTTTCTACCATTTTCATGGGGATATTGTAGACAGATCGTTCTACCGTAGCTAGCATTGCGCTTGTAGACAAATCGTTCTACATGTCTTTAGTGAGGTCATATCATGGAAACTCGCCCGCCCCTGCCACCATTCACACTCGAAACTGCCAAACAAAAAGTCCGTTTGGCGGAGGACGGCTGGAACACGCGCGATGCGGCCAAGGTCGCGTTGGCATATACACCTGACACGAAGTGGCGCAACCGAGCGGAGTTCGCCAATAGCCGGGCTGAGGCTCAAGCCTTCCTTGAGAGGAAGTGGAACAAGGAGCTTGACTACCGCCTCATCAAAGAGCTGTGGCTGCATGAAGGCAATCGGATCGCAGTTCGTTACGCGTATGAGTGGCACGATGACGCGGGAAATTGGTTCCGCTCGTATGGGAACGAGAACTGGGAATTCGAGGCCGATGGACTGATGCGGCGTCGCTATGCATGTATCAATGACATGCCCATCAAAGAATCGGAGCGGAAGTTCCACTGGCCGCTGGGTCGCCGACCCGATGACCATCCTGGACTGTCTGACCTCGGTCTGTGAGGTACAGCACGGAGGGTTCACCGCGTGTGCCGTGCTTGCCAGAGTCGTGCATCGCACACGATTCACCGAGACGGCGCCATCTGATGAGCCTGCTTTCGTATGGCCCACGCTCGACAGTAGCAGATACTTTTCAATGACTGCTTCTGCCAGACAGAGGCCTCACTAAACCGCCATTGGCGACGAGATGGGCGCGAAGCGGTTTCAGCGGCGTGTGGCAGGACCGGCCCTTCGAATCCCCCGACACGGTCCAGCGCCTATCTCCCGCACAGGCATGGGACTGAGCGTATGACCAGACAACTTGCGCGCTGCGCCAAGTGAGGGCCATGCACCCAATCCCATCCGCCACAGCCCGCGCTCAGAACTGCAGGCTGGCGCTGACCCACAGACGGCGGCCATAGTTGGTTTTGCCGTAGGTTGCGCTGTCAAGACGCTTGTCGGACAGGTTGTAGACCGCGGCGTTCAATGTGAGGTCCGGGCTCCAGCGGTAGGCCGCGCCGATGTCGGCCGTGGTGTAGCCGGGCGAAGGCACGCCGGTCAGCGTGCTGCCGTATTCCTTGCCGTAGTAGTTGATGCCGCTCCAGGCGGTCAGCGCGGAGCTCGCCTTCCAGGTGGCGCGCAGGTTGGCCATGTGCTTGGGCGTGAGTGCCAGCGGTGCGCCGATGTTGGCGCCGCTTTTTTGCTGGGAGTCGGTGTAGGTGAGGTTGCCCTTGAGCTGGAGGGCGCGCGTCACGTCCCATTTGCCGTTCAGCTCGACGCCGGCGATGGTCGCCTGGTCGATGTTGATGCGGTCCATGACGATGTAGCCGTTCCAGGTGTCCGTGGTGGTGACGGACGACAGCTTGTCCTTGAAGTCGTTGTAGAACACGGTCACGCCGCCAGACAGATTGCGGTTGTTGGTCCAGAGAGTGGACAGTTCGTAGTTGATGCTGCTTTCGGGCTTGAGGTCGGGATTGCCCAGCATCACGAAGCGGTTGCGGCGCAGGTAGCCATAGTCGGGAATCACCGCGCGCAGCTCGGGCGTCTTGAAGCCGCGCGACACGCCGCCCTTGATGGTCCATTCCTGGTTGGCATGCCAGACCGCATACAGGCGCGGGTTCACATGGGCGCCGTACTTGTCGTGGTGGTCCAGCCGCACGCCGCTGGTCAGCGCCAGGCTGTCGGTCAGCGACCATTCGTCTTCGACGAAGACGGCTTTTTGCACGGTGCCGAAGGTGTAGGTCACGCGGTCGTTGAGGCCGGGGTTCCAGTCCTTGAGCGCGGTGTCGTTCCACTGCACGCCGGTCGTGATCAGGTGTTTGCGCCAGGGCATGGTCAGCTTGGCGTCGAACACGGTGTTGGTGACTTCGGGGCGGCGGTCGGAGAACTCGTTTTGCGCGGCCGTGCCGTCGCTGACGCCCGAGCGCGACGCCTGTTCCCAGGCCAGCGAGACTTCCGACGCCGACCAGCCCCAGCGGCCCTTGTGCGTCAGCGAGGCGTGGTCGCGGTCGTTGTCCTGTTCGCGCGTCGCCCAGTTCGCGCTCACGCCTACACCGTTGTGCAGTCGGGCGCTGCCGGCTTGCAGGATGATGTCGTTGCTGCTGTTCGGCGTCAGCGACAGACGCGCCGTGACGTCGGTATGCCGGGCCTTGGCATAGCCGCCGTTGGTCAGGTCGTCGTCGGCCTGCCGGTTCAGCAGCCGACCCCACATCTGCAGGCCCAGCAAGCCGTCCTTCACGGGGCCGCCCAGCGAGAACTGGGTCTGGTTGCCGTTGCCGTATTCGCCGTGCTGCTGCGCCGTGTAGTCGGTGCTCAGGCCGCCGCCCCATTTTGTCGGCACCTTGCGCGTGATGATGTTGATTACGCCGCCGATGGCGTCGGAGCCGTAGAGCGAAGACATGGGTCCGCGCACCACCTCGATGCGTTCGATGGCTTGGGCCGGAGGAATGAAGCTTTGCTCCATGCCGGCGCTGCCATTGACACGCGCATCGCGCGTCGACTGGCGCTTGCCGTCGACCAGGATCAAGGTGTAGTCGCCGGGCATGCCGCGGATGGAAATCTCGCTCTCGTTGGCCGTGCCGGTGACGGCCACGCCTTCCACATCCTTGAGGGCATCGGTCAGGTCGCGAAATGACCGCTGGCGCAGTTCCTCGCCGGTCACGATGGTGATGGAGGCCGGCGCGTCCTTGAGCTGTTGCTCGAAGCCCGAAGCCGTCACCACCACGTCGCCCAGCGTGGCGGCATCGGCGGAGTGGCTTGTGGTTTGTTGCGCAAAGGCGCCAGGGCTGGCTTGCAAGGCCAGCAGCGCGGTGGCCGCGGCGGTCGCGCGAAAGGATAGGGCAGTGGGTTTGAAAAGGGTGGACATGGCGGAGCCACCTGACAGCGGTCAGGATTGGCAGTAATTGCGAAAGGGAATGAGAATCGTACGTAATGAGATACTGCGGTTTGGACAAGTTGTGACAACCGCATGAGCCGCCTCCCTCCGACCGATTTACCTGCCGCGGCCCAGCGCATCCTGGTCGTCGATGACCACCGCAAGATCCGCGAACCGCTGGCCGTGCTGCTGCGCCGCGCGGGCTTTGATGTGCGTGTGGCCGACACCGCGGCGGCGATGTGGACCATCCTGCGCCACGCTCCCATCGACCTGGTGGTGCTCGATGCCATGCTGCCCGATGGCGACGGCTTCGCGCTGTGCGGCGAACTGTGTGCCCAGAACGGGCCGGCGGTGATTCTTTTGACCGCACGCAGCGAAGTGCAGGACCGCATTGCGGGTCTGCAGCGCGGGGCCGACGACTATCTGGTGAAGCCCTTCGAGCCGGACGAGCTGCTGGCCCGCATCCGCGCGGTGCTGCGGCGCACCGCCGCCGTCCAGCGCCCCGCAGCGGTCGCGGATGAAGCCGTGGCGCGCGCGCCCACGCGCCACGCTTTCGGCCCCTGGACGCTGGACGAAGACCTCGCCCGGCTGACGCATGCCGATGGCCATGTCGTCACCTTGAGCGCGACCGAGCTGCGGCTGCTGGGCGTGTTTGTGCGCCAGGCGCGCTGTGTCGTCAGTCGCCTGGAGCTTCAGGAGCAATGCGGTGCCGTGGCGCGTGCCGGGTTCGAACGCACCATAGACCGCCAGGTCAGCCGCCTGCGTGGCAAGCTCGAAGATGACCCGCGCGAGCCCCATTTGCTGCGCACGGCCTGGGGCGATGGCTACATGCTGGCCGTCGACAGCGTCGCCCTGCCGTGAGGGTGCCGCTGAAAGCGCGCTGGCGCCTGCGCCCGGCGTGGCTGCACTGGCCCAGCAGCATGGCGCACCAGCTGGGCCTGCTGCTGCTGGTTGGGGCGCTGGCCACGCACGGCATTGCCATTTTGTTTCTGCAACAGGTGGGGGCCTTGGTGCACCCCATTTCGCAGCAGCAGGTGCTCGAGCGCCATGCGGTGGCCCAGGCCCTGGTGCTGCATGGCGACCCGGCACAGCCGTCGGCGGGACTGCGCGCGATGCATGCCAACGGCCAGCGCGTGTGGGTGTCTGACCAGGCCGAAGTGGCGCCGCACGCGATGCAGGCCGAGGAGCTGGCCATGGCCGCTCTGCTGCGCGAACGGCTGGGCCTGGCGTCGACCACGGCCGTCTGGGTGCAACTCGAACGCATCGACGGCGGTCCCGCGCGCGACCAGCTGCTGGCCTTGCGCCAATGGTCGGCGCTGCAAATGCGCATTTCCATTGCGCTACCCGACGGGCGCTGGCTCAACAGCTGGCAGCTGCCCTCGGGCGGCTACGAATGGTGGCAGATGCTGCGCTTTTCGCTTCCGGTGAGCATCCTTCCCGTGCTGCTGATCGGCTATCTGTTCGTGCGCCGCATCCTGCGGCCGGTCAAGGCCTTGGTACATGCCACGGGCCACCTGGGGCGCGGGGAGCGGGTGGAGAACCTGCCGGTCGTCGGTCCGCGCGAAGCCCGGGAGCTGACGGCGGCGTTCAACCGCATGCAGCACCAGCTGCTGCGCTTCGTGCAGGACCGGACGCGCATGCTCGCCGCCATAGGGCATGACTTTCGCACTCCCATCACGTCACTGCGCCTGCAAGCCGCCCTGGTCGACGACCCCCAACTGCGCGAAGACATGATCGAGACCCTGACGGACATGCGCACCATGGTCGAAGAAACGCTCAATTTCGCGCGCGACGATGCGGCCGAGGAGCCTACCGAAGTGGTCGATCCTTGGGCGCTGCTGGAGTCTGTCGCCAGGCCGTATCGGCTGACGAGCCCCTGCCCCGTGCAGCTGGTGCCCCTGCCCGCAGACGCGGTGATGGCCGTGTTCCGCGGGCGTCCGGTCTCGCTCAAACGCGCGCTGTCCAATCTCGTAGACAACGCGGTGCGCCATGGCGGCCAGGCGCGCGTGGCCATCGCCATGGAAACCCAGGGCCCCGAGCCCATGCTGTGCATCCATGTCGAGGACGAGGGGCCGGGCATAGACCCGGCGCTGCTGGAGAAAGTGTTCGCGCCTTTCTTTCGCGCCGATCCAGCGCGCAACCAGGAGCGCAGCGCCGGCCTGGGGCTGGGCCTGGCGATCGCGCGCACCTGTGCGCATGCACATGGCGGCGATGTGGTGTTGACGCCGCGCGCGCCCACGGGATTGCGCGCAAGTTTGCGCTTGCCGTTGTAGCACGCGGCGCTGCGGCTGGCTGGGCGTCACGCCGCGGCCAATCGCTCCTTTGCGAGCTTCGTGCCTTCGGCCAGCGCCTTGAGCTTGCGCCAAGCCACGTCCCGTCCCATGGGCGCCAGGCCGCAGTTGGTGCAAGGGAACAGCCGCTCTTTCGGCACGAACTGCAGTGCCCGGCCTATGGTGTCGGCCACCTGCTCGGGCGTCTCGACCACGTCGCTGGCGACATCGATGACGCCGACCAGCACGTCCTTGCCGGCCAGCAGCTGCATCAGGTCGGGCGGCACATGGGAGTTGATGCATTCCAGGCTCACCTGGTCGATGCGGCTGCGGGCCAGCGCGGGGAACACCGTTTCATACTGGCGCCATTCGTCGCCCAAAGTGCTCTTCCAGTCGGTATTGGCCTTGATGCCGTAGCCGTAGCAGATGTGCACCGCCGTCGTGCAGGTCAGGCCCTGGGCCGCGCGCTCCAGCGCCTTAACGCCCCAGTCGGCGGCGTCCTTCATGTAGACATTGAAGGCGGGCTCGTCGAACTGGATGATGTCCACGCCGTCCGCTTGCAGCGCGAGCGCTTCCTGATTGAGCAACTCGGCAAAGGCGAACGCCATCTTGATCTTGTCGCCGTAGAAGCGGTCTGCGACGGTGTCGACGATGGTCATGGGGCCGGGCAGCGTGAACTTCAGCTTCTTTCTGGTGTGCGCGCGCGCCAGTTGGGCTTCGAAGGCATGCACGCGGCCTTTCAGGCGCAGGGCCGACACCACCTGCGGAACCATGGCGTCGTAGCGGTTGTCGCGTATGCCCATCTTCACCTTGTGCTCGAAGTCTATGCCCTCGACCTGCTCGAGGAAGCCATGCACGAAATGCTGGCGCGATTGCTCGCCGTCGCAGACGATGTCCAGGCCTGCGTCTTCCTGGGCCTTGATCCACAGCAGGGTCGCGTCGGTCTTGGCCTGGCGCAGCGCATCGCCCTCAGCCTTCCATTGAGGCCAGAGCTTGTTGGTTTCAGCGAGCCATTCGGGCTTGGGCAGGCTGCCGGCGATGGAGGTTTCAAACATCTGAGAATTCCTTTGAAGACATGTTTTGGGGAATATGACGGCAGGCTGCGCGATGCCGTGCTATTCGAATGGAAGAGAATGTTTGGCGGATCAGAACGCGAAATTCGCCGCCCATTTTTCCAGCACGTTCTTGTACGGCTTGATGAAATGCTCCTGCGCAAATTGGCCCTGCTTGATTGCCAGCTGGCCGCGTTCTTCGCGGTCATAGACAATCTGCGTCAACGAGTAATCCTGGTTCTTCAGGCTCGGTTGATAGAGTTTCCCGGCCACCGAATTGGCGTTGTAGATTTCAGGGCGATAAATCCGCTGGAAGGTTTCCATGGTGCTGATGGTGGCTATGAGCTCGAGATTCGAATAGTCGGCCAGCAGGTCGCCTTGAAAGTAGAAAGCCAAGGGTGCGACGCCATTCGGCGGCAGGAAAAATCGAACCTGCAGGCCCATTTTTGCGAAGTATCGGTCGGTCGAAGACAGCTCGTTCTGTTGGTACTCGACGCCCAATACAGGGTGCTGGTTCCCGCTGCGCTGATAGGTCTTGCTGGTCGAGGCGCTGATGCAGATCACGGGCGGCTTGTCGAAGCACTGCTTGTAAGCGCTCGAGTTGGCAAATTGCTGGAACAGCTTGCCGTGCAAGTCGCCGAAATCGGCTGGCGTGCTGAATTCCGCTCGATTGGCGTTGTATTCGGGCAGCAGCACACTGAAATCGTAGTCGCGCACATAGGAAGAGAAGTTGTTTCCCGCGATGCCGGCTATGCGCTTGTTCGCTTTCTTGTCGAGAATGCCGGTTTTGAGTATCTCGATCAACGGAAATGCATTGCTGCTGCCCGCGGCTTCAATGCCCATCTCGACCGAGATGATCTCGAGTTCGACGGCGTAGCGATCTCCCGTCGGATTGTCCCAATGCGCCAGGTCATTGAAACGATTGTCAATCATGCGCAGCGTGTTGCGCAGATTCTGTTGTCTGCTCGTTCCCCGTGCCAGATTGGCAAAGTTGGTGGTGATGCGCGTGCTGTCCGATGGCTGATAGTTCTCATCGAAACAGATGCGCTTGATATTGAAGCTGAGTTCTTGGTTCATTGCGATCGGGTGGGCTTGTTTTTGCGAGAAAGGACGGTGCTTGTTGCAGACCAAGATCACTTTCCAGGCCAGTGCGCCGATGGTAGGCAGGAAGATCAATGAAGTAAAATGGTCTTATTTCATAAATCCATGAATAAGGCTCATCTGAATGCTTGAGCGCATCCACCTTTCCATCGTTCAGCAGGTCGAAAAACAAGGCTCGCTGACGGCCGCCGCGGGCGTGCTGAACCTGACCCAGTCGGCGCTGAGCCACAGCATGAAGAAGCTGGAGCAGCAACTGGGCTGCGACGTCTGGCTGCGCGAAGGGCGCAGCCTGCGCCTGACGCAGGCCGGCCAGTACCTGCTGGCGGTCGCCAACCGCGTGCTGCCGCAACTGGACCTGGCCGAGGAGCGCCTGGGCCAGTTCGCACAGGGCGAGCGCGGCGCACTGCGCATAGGCATGGAATGCCACCCTTGCTACCAGTGGCTGCTCAAAGTGGTTTCACCCTATCTGGCTGCATGGCCCGACGTGGATGTGGACGTCAAGCAGAAGTTCCAGTTCGGCGGATTGGGCGCGCTCTTCGGCTACGAGATCGACCTGCTGGTCACGCCCGACCCGCTGTTCAAACCCGGGCTGAAGTTCGAGCCCGTGTTCGACTACGAGCAGGTGCTGGTCGTGGCCAAGGGCCATGCCTTGGCTGGCGCGGCCTATGTGGAGCCGCAGCAGTTGACCAAGGAAGTGCTCATCAGCTACCCCGTGGACATCGAGCGTCTGGACATCTACAACCAGTTCCTGCTGCCGGCCGGCGTCACGCCCAGACGCCACAAAGCCATTGAAACCACCGACATCATGCTGCAGATGGTGGCCAGCGGCCGCGGCGTGGCCGCGCTGCCGCGCTGGCTGGTCGAGGAATACGCGGCCAAGATGGACGTGGTGCCGGTTCGCCTGGGCGTGCACGGCATCGCCAAACAGATTTTCCTGGGAGCGCGCGAGGCGGATACGTCCATCGACTATGTGCGCGCTTTCATCGAGCTGGCCCGACAGCGCAACGCCGCCATGGCGCAAGCAGCCGGCTGAGCAAAACGCCAACCGCTTGCGCCGCCTGGGCAGCGCCCAACCCAGGCCGGCGCTAGGCGCTTATTTGCGCAGCTTGTACGCGATCAGCGCGTCGCTGTTGCCGGTCTCCATGAACGCATGGCCGGTCGCTCGCAAGGCCCGAATAGGCAGGCAGCGGCTGCGGACCATGCCGCCAGCCGAAAACTTGCAAGGCGCTGGCGCGCAACGCCGGGTTCCATGCGACCCACAGTCTTTGCATACCAGCTTTGCGCTGCGAGGGCATGGCTGCGCGCGGGTGCGACTTCCACAATGCAGCAATGCAGCGCCCGGTCCACAAGGGCGAGGAATTCACCAGGAGACAAGCGTGCAACAGACCGATCGGGCGCCATGAACCGCCCACAACCCACTGACTTCACCTGCGTCGAGCACGATGCGCTCGACACCGAAACCGCCTACCGTCTGCTGGTCGGTTGCGTGGTGCCGCGGCCCATTGCCTGGATCACCACGGTCGATGCCGCGGGGCGCGTCAACGTGGCGCCCTTCAGCTCCTACAACTACGTCGCCACCAGCCCGCCGATGCTGGCGGTGAACATTGCGCTGCGCGCCGGCGACGGCGCCATCAAGGACACCGCGCGCAACATCCTTGCCAGCCGCGAGTTCGTCGTCAACGTGGCCACCGAAGCAACGATGGAAGAGATGCACCAGAGCGCCTGGGAGTACCCGCCGGACATCAGCGAGGCCCAGGCGCTGGGCCTGCCGCTGCTGCCCAGCCGCCATGTGCGCGCACCGCGCATTGCGTCGTCGCCGGTGCAGATGGAATGCCGGCTCGACCAGGCCGTGACGCTGGGGCGCGGCGTGAACACCCTCTACATCGGTGAAGTGGTGGCGTTTCACCTGTCGAACGCGGTCTATGACGGCCACCGTGTTGATGCCCAGAAGATGCGACCCGTGGCGCGGCTGGGCGGTCCGTTCTACAGCGGCCTGGGAGAAGTCTTTCACCGCCCGATGCTGCAAAAGCCTCCTGGCGGCGAAGGCTCGGCGGACTGACCAGTTCAACTCCAAGAAAGAAAAAGAGACATGTTTGCCACTTCACTTTGCCTACGCCGCAGCGTGCTGGCGCTGGCCGCCCTTGCCGCTTGCGGCCTGGCCGCGGCCCAGGACCCCTGGCCGGCGCGCGCCATCACCTTGGTCAATCCCTATGCCGCGGGCGGCCCTGCCGACAACCTCGCACGCACGCTTGCGCGCCAACTGGAGAGCCGGCTGAAGACGCCGGTCATCGTCGAAAACAAGGCGGGCGGCGGCGCCACCATAGGCACCGGCTACGTGGCCCGTGCCAAGCCCGATGGCTATACCTTGCTGATCAGCACTTCGGCCGGCCATGTGGTCACGCCGCTGATGCAGAAAATTCCCTACGACGGCGTGGCTGACTTCGACTTCATCGGCGTGGTCGCCAACCAGCCCAACGTGCTAGTGAGCAACCCGGCGCTGAAGGTGGACAGCGTGGCCGAACTGCTCGCGCTGGCGAAAAAGCAGCCAGAAGCACTCAACTACGCGTCGGCCGGCACTGGCGGCGCCACCCATCTGGGCGGCGTGCTGCTGCAGCAGCGGGCCGGCGTCAAGCTCACCCATGTGCCCTATGCCGGCGCGGCCCCAGCGCTCAAGGATGTTCTCGGCGGCCAGGTGCAGCTGGCCATGCTCAACCTGGCGGCGGTGCTGCCCTTTGTGAAAGAGGGCAAGCTCAAGGCGCTGGCCTATTCCTCGCGCCAGCGCTCGGAACTGCTGCCCGAGGTGCCGACGCTGGCGCAAGCCGGCATCGCGAATGCCGAGTCATCGACCTGGTATACGTTGTCGGCGCCGCACGCCACCCCTGCGCCCGTGTTGCAGAAGCTGACGCAGGCGCTGGACGCCACGCTGGCCGACGAAAGCTTCCGGCAGTTCCTGCTGTCGCAGGGCTCCGAGCGGCTGGTGATGTCGCCCGCCGCCACGACCGCGTTTGTGCAGGACGACCAGCGCCAGATGACGCGGCTGCTCGACGCCATGGGGTCGCTGGCGAAATAGCCGCGTGAAACTTGGGCAAGGGTTGTGACCCTTGCGGCCGTCTCAAGCTGCGACCGATCCTGGCCGCTTCAGTTCACACGCAGCGCGCGCCAATGACGTGATCGCGCTCCAATCGCCGCGCGCCATGGCATCCCCTGGCACCAGCCACGATCCGCCCACACAGGCGACGTTGGGCTGTGCCAGGAACTCCTGGGCGTTGCCGGCGTGAATGCCGCCCGTGGGGCAAAAGATCACATCGCCGAACGGTCCTTGCCAGGCTTTGAGCATGGACAAGCCACCCGCTTGAAGCGCCGGGAAAAATTTCAGCGCCTTGAAGCCTTCTTCCTGCGCCTGCATGATTTCGCTGCCGGTGGCGACGCCCGGCAAGAGCGGCAGATCGAGGTCACGGCATTGGCGAGCGACGGCGGGCGTGAATCCCGGACTGACCGCAAAGCGTGCGCCGGCGCGGCTGGCCGCGATGGCGTCGGCGGCACTGCGCACGGTGCCGGCACCGACCACGGCCTCAGGCACTTGCTGGGCGATGGCTTCTATGCAGGCCAGCGCCTGGGGCGTACGCAAAGTCACTTCGAGCATGCGGATGCCGCCAGCGACCAGGGCGCGGGCCAAGGGGACGGCATGCTGCACGTCGTGCAACACGATCACGGGAATCACGGGCGCGTCACGCATGACGTCCTCGGCGCTGAGCCGCTGGGTAGAAGTGTTCATCATCAGTCAGGAAGTAGTGGCCAGGCCCAGTTGTGCGCGTGTCGGCAGCCCGTCGGAGTCGCCGGGAAATCCCACAACGCGCGCGCCTATGGCATTGCCCCGGGCCGCGGCGGCCGCAAGATCGAGGCCTTCGAGCAGGGCGCTGACCACACCGACGGCAAAGCCGTCGCCCGCGCCTACGGTGTCGACGACGCGTTCGACAGGGATGCCATCGGCGATGCCGTGCAGGCCGTCCTTGCTTTTGTAGAACGCGCCCTGGGGACCGAGCTTGACCACGACCTGGCTTGCGCCGCGTTCCAGATAGAAGTCGGCGATGGCTTCGGGCGTGGTGTGGCCCGTGAGCTGCGTGCCTTCGGACAGGCCGGGCAAAACCGTGTCGGCCAGCGCCGCCAGGGCGTTGATGGTTTGCGCCATGGCTTCGGGACTGGGCCACAGCCTTGGCCGCAGATTCGGGTCGAAAGAGATGGTGGCGCCGGCCGAACGCGCCTGGCGCGCCAGATGCACCACCAGCTCCAGCGCGCTGGGCGACAGTGCGGGCGTGATGCCGGTCAGGTGCAGGTGGCGCGCGGGAAAGGCGCCTGCGGGTGCGTCGTCCGGGCCCAGGGCGCTGGCCGCCGAGCCCTTGCGGAAGTACTCGATCTGCGGATCGCTGCCGTCGGCGGCCCGGGTCTTGAGCATGAAGCCGGTGGGGCGCGTGGCGTCGACTTGCACCAGGCTGCGGTCTATGCCTTCGCGGGCGAGTTCGTTCGCCAGAAAGCGGCCGAAGGAGTCATCGCCCAGCCGGGTGATGTAGCCGGTGCGCAGGCCCAGGCGGGCCAGACCGGTCGCGACGTTGAGTTCGGCGCCGGCCGCCGCACGGCGAAAGTCATGCACGGCGTGCAAGTCGCCGGGCTCGGTCGCCATGAACAGCGCCATGGGCTCGCCCACGGTGAGTACGTCAAAAAGTGTGTCGTTCAAATGCGCCATCACATCACCGCTCCAAGCTGCCAGGGGAGAAATTCGTTGTCGCCCAGACCGTTTTCCTCGCTCTTGCTGGCCTGACCCGAGGCCGTGGCGATCATCAGCTGCAGCAGCGCCGCGCCGGCTTCTTCTATGCTCTGGCGGCCTTCGACGATGCCGCCGCAGTCGAAGTCCATGTCCAGCCGCATGCGCTCGAACATGGGCGTGTTGGTAGCCAGCTTGAGCGAAGGCGTGGGCTTGCAGCCGTAGGTCGAGCCGCGGCCCGTGGTGAAGCAGATGAGGTTGGCGCCGCCCGCCACCTGGCCCGTGGCCGATACCGGGTCGTAGCCCGGCGTGTCCATGAACACCAGTCCGTGCGCACGCACCGGCTCGGCGTATTCCAGCACCTCCATCAGACCGCTGTTGCCGGCCTTGGCGACCGCGCCCAGGGACTTTTCCAGGATGGTGGTGATGCCGCCGGCCTTGTTGCCGGGCGAGGGGTTGTTGTTGAGATCGCCGCCGTGCAGGGCCGCGTAGTCTTCCCACCACGACAGGCGCTTGAGCAGCTTGTCGGCCACGGCGGGCGTGGCCGCGCGGTGGGTCAGCAGATGTTCGGCGCCGTAGATTTCGGGGGTCTCCGACAGGATGGCCGTGCCGCCATGCTGGACCAGCAGGTCCACCGCCGCTCCCAGTGCCGGGTTGGCGGTGATGCCGGAATAGCCGTCCGAGCCGCCGCACTGCAGGCCCACGGCCAGATGGCGCAGAGGCACGGTCTCGCGCCGCGCCTGGTTGGCTTGCTGCAGCATCTCGGCGATCAGCTGCTTGCCCTGGGCGATGGTTTCACGCGTGCCGCCTTCGTCCTGGATGGTGAGGGTGGCGAACATGCCGGGCGCACGCGCCTGCAGCGTTTCGACCAGCGGAGCGATCTGGTTGACTTCACAGCCCAGGCCTATCACCAGCACGCCGGCGAAGTTGGGATGGTTGGCATAGCCGCGCAGCGTGCGCTGCAGCAGCTCCAGCCCTTCGCCGTTGCCGCCCATGCCGCAGCCGCTGCCATGGGTGATGGCGACCACTCCGTCGACATGCGGGAAGGCGGCCAGGGCTTCGCCCTTGAACGCGTCGGCGATGTGGCGGCAGACCGTAGCCGAGCAGTTGACGCTGGAGATCACGCCCAGGTAGTTGCGCGTGGCCACGCGGCCGTCGGCCCGCACATAGCCCTCGAAGGTCAGCGGCGCAGCGGCTGGCGCGGTGGGGCGGTAGCCCGCGCCCGCGGCATGCGCGTGGCTGGACTCGGCCATGCCCACGTTGTGCACGTGCACATGCTGGCCGGCGGCGATGTCGGCCGTGGCAACGCCTATGCCCTGGCCGTATTTGAGCACCGGTTCACCCTGGGCGATGGGCGCCAGGGCCAGCTTGTGGCCGGCGGCGATGGGTTCGGACACGGTCACGGCCAGGCCGTTCACCAGCACGCTGCTGCCAGGCGCCAGATCCTGGCGCGCCACGGCGACGTTGTCGGCCGCCGCCAACTGAATGGCTTGGGGCGGGGAGGTTTGTTCGGGCTTCATCGTCGGGGCTTAGGGTGGGGCGAATCAAGTCAGAGGGGAGAGGCCAGCGCCGCCTTCAGGCCGGGCTGTGCCAGCTGCGGCGCGCGTTCGGCCGCCAGCGCCACGATGGGGCCCAGGCGGCGCTGCTTCTTTTGCGCATGGTTTTGCGCGATGTCGGCGATGCGGTGGTCCAGGAAGGGGTTGGAGAAGCGCTCGCGCACATCCACCAGATAGGCCTCGGCCTGCGCGCGCGCGGCTGGGCCCAGGGTGTCGAACACCGGCAGGATCTCGTCGGCCCACAGCGCTTCGAGGCCCGCGCGCAGGCCTGCGTCGGCCATGGCTTCGCGCACCGTCAGGCCGGGCGCCAGGCCTTGGCTTAGCCAGCGTTCGGCCAGCCAGGTGTGACCGGCGTTCAGCAGGAACAGCTTGAGGCGCTCGTAGAAGTCCAGGTCGTCGGTCAACACGATGCAGGGGTGGGTGCAGGGCAGCAGCAGCCGCGGCTGCCGCTCTATCACCCACACCGCGTAGGGCTCGGCCACCGCGCCCACGGGCGCTATGGCCTCGGACACGATGCGGTCGACCAGCGAGTTGGCCCACACGCAATGCTGTGCGAGCCAGTCCATGAATTCCTGTGGCGCCTGCCAGTCGCGCGCCAGGCCCACGACCACATCGCGCAGCACTTCGCCATTGCGTTCGATCAGCTCGCAAGGCAGCAGCGTCAGCGGCGCCTGCGGGATGGCGTTCCAGCGGCCGTGCAGCAGCACCAGCAGTTTGGCCGGGAAGCTGTGCGGCGCGGCGCTGCCCGTGGCCAATGCGGCCGGGCCGTCGCGTTCGTCGAGCACATAGCCCTTGTCGGCGGTGTTGGAGACGATGACTTGCACCTCGCCCGCCACCGCGGCGCGCAGCGCGGGCCACTGGGCGCCGGCCTGCCAGGCTTCGCGCACAGCGGTGCACATGACGCTGCGGTCTATGCGTTCGCCGCCCGCCAGGCCACGGATGCGCACCGGGTAGCCGCCGCCCGCGGCCAGCGCGGCGATGCGCGCTGCGCCGTCGGCGCGGTCCGTGGTCTGCACCACCGTGATGCCGCCCAGCGCGTCGCCCGCACCGGCGAGGCCGGCCAGGGCTTCGTGCACGAACAGGTCCACATGGGCCTGCAGAAAGCGGCTGGTGCCGAATTGGAGGATCGCCTGCGCCATGTTCTTCAGACCTCGACGATGGCCTTGACCACGCCGCGCGCCGGGTCGAGCAGTTGCGCGAAGTCGGTGGGCACATCGGCCAGCGCCATGCGGTGGGTGTTGAGCGCGGCGGTGGGCACCAGGCCGTCGCGCATGGCGGCGATCACGGTCTCGAAATCTTCCGTGGTGGCGTTGCGGCTGCCCAGCAGCGTGGTCTCGCGCTTGTGGAATTCGGGGTCGGAGAAGCTGATGGTGTCGCGCACCACCGAGATCAGCACATAGGTGCCGCCGTGGGCGACGAAGCCGAAGCCGCGCTCGATCGCCTTGGCGTTGCCCGTGGCGTCGAACACCACGTCGAAGAATTCACCATCGGTCACGGCGGAGAGTTTTTCGCTGTCGCCTTCGCCCAGGGTGACGGCGTGGGTCACGCCCAGCTCGCGCTGGCAGAAATCGACGCGGTCCTGGCGGCCGTCGATGGCGGTGACGATGCCGCCGCGGGCGCGGGCGAAGATCATCGCGGCCATGCCTATGGGCCCGGCGCCGACCACCAGCACGCGCTGGCCGGGCTTGACGTCGGCACGTCGCACGCCGTGGGCGCCAATGGCCAGGAACTCGACCATCGCGGCCTGGTCCAGCGACACGCCCTCGGCGCGGTGCACGAAGGCTTCGGGCAGGGACAGGTATTCGGTGAAGGCCCCGTCGCGGTGCACGCCCAGCACCTGGATGTTGACGCAGCAGTTGGTCTTGCCCTGGCGGCAGGCGACACAGGTGCCGCACGACAGGTAGGGCATGACGTAGCAGACATCGCCGACCTGCAGCCGGCCGCCCGGCAGCGCCTCCTCGATCACGCCCGACAGCTCGTGGCCCATCACGCGCGGGTACTGCAGGAAGGGCTGGTTGCCGGTGAAGATGTGCAAGTCGGTGCCGCACACCCCCACGCGCTTGACGCGCAGCAGCACTTCGCCTTCGCCGCGAAGGGGGCGTTCACGTTGCTCGGCGCGCAGGGTGCCGGGGGTTTCACAGATTACGGTCAGCATGGTGGTTCCAGGGGGCTTGGGGGTTGTGCCGGCGGGCCGGCGGGGAGAAGCAGGCTCGCTTCAGGAGCCGTGGTATTTCTTGTAGATGGCGACCAGCTTGCCGTTGGCCGTGTTCTTGGTGACCCAGTCGTTGATCCAGGCTTTCAGCTCAGGCTCGTTCTTGCGCAGGCCGATTCCCAGGGGCACGGTGGACATGGTGAATTTGGTGACCATGTCCTTTTGCGGCGCCTTCTGCAGCACGGTGCTGACGATGGCCGGCGAGGTGGCGATGATGTCGGCCTGGCCGCTCACGGCGGCCGTGACCAGGGTGGCGTCGTCGTCGAAGCGCACGATCTGTGCATCCTTGGCGCCGGTCGTCACCACCTTGTCGTTGTTCGAGCCGCGCGTGGTCGCCACGCGCTTGCCCTTGAGGTCGTCAAAGCCGCTGATGTTCACGCCCTTGGGGCCGGCCACCACGGCCAGGATCTGGGCGTAGGGGGTGGAGAAGTCGATCACCTTCTCGCGCTCGGGCGTCACCGACAGCGAGGCCACCACGATGTCGGCCTTGCCGGTCTGCAGGAAGGGGATGCGGTTGGGGCTGGTGGTCTGCACGATCTCCAGCGCCACGCCCAGGTCCTGGGCCAGCATCTGGGCGGTCTCCACGTCGGAGCCAATGGGCTTCATCGCGTCGTTGACGAAGCCGTAGGGCGGCGATCCCGTGTCCAGCGCGATGCGGATCTTCTTGGCCTCGCGGATGTCCTTGAGCAGGTCGGCGCGGGCAGCGCCCGTCCCCAGCAGCATGACGGCTGCGGCTGCCACGGTGGCGAAGCGAAGTGTCGTCTTTTTCATAGTTGTCTCCTTGTTGTGGAACGGGGTGCGGGAAAATCAGAGGCCGTTGCCGACGAAGTCGCGCAGCTCGGTGGTGGCCGGGTTGTCGAGGATGGAGGCCGGGCCGTGCTCCCAGACGCGGCCCTTGTGCATGAAGACCACCTCGTCGGCGACCTTGCGCGCAAAGGCCATCTCGTGGGTGACCAGGATCATGGTCATGCCGTCGGCGGCCAGTTTCTCCATCACGCGCAGCACTTCGCCGGTGAGCTGGGGGTCGAGCGCGGAGGTGACTTCGTCGAACAGCATCAGCTGCGGCTGCATCGCCAGCGAGCGCGCAATGGCCACGCGCTGCTGCTGGCCGCCCGAGAGCTGCGACGGATAGTTGTTGGCCTTCTCGGCCAAGCCCACCTGGGTCAGCACCTTCAGGGCGCGTTCGCGTGCTTCGGTCTTCTTGACCTTTTGCACCAGGCGCGGCGCCAGCATGATGTTTTCCTCCACCGTGAGGTGGGGGAACAGGTTGTAGCTCTGGAAGACGATGCCCACGTCGCGGCGCAACTGGTGCAGGTCCAGGCCGGGCGCGGTGACCTCGTGGCCGCAGACGCGGATATGGCCCTGGTCCACGGTTTCGAGCCGGTCTATGCAGCGCAACGCGGTGCTCTTGCCCGAGCCGCTCTGGCCGATGATGGCCACGACCGAGCCCTTGTTGACGGTGAAGGAAACGTCTTCCAGCACACGCGTGCTGCCGAAGCATTTAGAGATGTTCTTGATCTCAACGATTTGCGACATGGAAGCTCCTCTCCAGGCGACGGCTCAGCACCGACAGCGGATAACACAAGGCGAAATACAGGGCCGCGACGATCATGAAAATGATGAAGGGCTCGAAAGTGGAGTTGTTGATGATCTGTCCCGCGCGGGCCAGCTCCACGAAACCGATGGCCGAGGCCAGCGAGGTGTTCTTCACGATCTGCACCATGAAGCCCACGGTGGGCGGGGTGGCGATCTTGATGGCCTGCGGCAGCAGCACGTGCAGCACGCGCTGGTGCCAGCGCAGGGCCAGGCATTCGGCGGCTTCGGCCTGGGTGCGCGGCACCGAGGCCAGGCAGCCGCGCCAGATCTCGCCCAGATAGGCCGACACATAGACCGACAGCGCGATGCCGGCGGCGGCCAGCGGGGCGATGTTCAGGCCCAGCGAAGGCAGGCCGAAATACACCAGCGGCAGCAGCACCAGCAGCGGCGTGCCCTGGATCAGCTTGACGTAGAGCGAAACCAGCAGGCGCGACCAGCGCGGCCCGTACGACGAGCCCAGCGCCACCAGAAAGCCCAGGGTGCCGCCGCCGGCAAAGGCGATAAGCGACAGCCCGACAGTCCACAGCAGGCCGTCGAACAGAAATTGCATGTGTGCGGCATTCAGGAAACCCATGGTGCTGCTCCGTTCAAAGAGGTGTGCCGAGGCGGCGCAGGCGGGGGAAGGCCACCATGGCCACCAGCCAGAACACCGCACGCATGACCAGCGACATCAGCAGATAGGCGCCGGCCACCAGCACATAGGTTTCCACCGAGCGGAAGGTGTCCGACTGCACGCGGTTGGCCACGGCCGTCAGCTCTTCGGCCGAAATCTGCGAGCAGATGGAGGAAGCCAGCATCAGCAGCACGTACTGGCTGGTGAGCGCCGGGAACACGCGCTCGATCGCGGGTGGCAGCACCACGTGGCGCAGCGTCTGCCAGCGGCTCAGCCCCAGGGTCTCGGCCGCTTCGAGCTGGGCCTTGGGAATGGACTCCACCCCGGCGCGCACGATCTCGCTGGTATAAGCGCCGACGTTGACGACCAGGGCCACCGTGGCGGCGGTGAACGCGCCGACCTGCAGGCCCAGCGAGGACAGCCCGAAATACACGATGAAGACCTGCACCAGCAGCGGCGTGTTGCGTATCACCTCGATGTAGACGGTGGCCACCCGCGCCAGCCACAGGCTGCGCCCGGTGCTGGCCAGCGCGCAGAAGACGCCCAGCAAGAAACCGAAGAAGGTGGAGGAGAGGGACAGGGCCAGTGTGGTCCAGGCGCCGGCCAGCAGGTCTGGCCAATAGGCCAGCGGGGCGCTGAAGTCGAAGTCGTATTTCAAGGTGGGGATCCGTGCTCGGTCGCAACCGCTTGTCTGTTTTAGGAATCTGGTAAGGCCAATTTAACCCATGAGAGAATTTGGCCTTACCGTATTTACCCTGAGTGACCGCAAACTGGTAAGACCGATACTCGACATTGCAGGCTATTGCCTGCTTCTACTGAACCCCAACTCACTCTTCATCCCGGATGGACGACACTTTCAAGCCGACCGACCCCTCGCGGCGCCTCTACCAATTGATTGCCGACAAGGTGCGCGTGCTGATACAGCAGGGTCACTTCAAGGAGGGGCAGCGTCTGACCCCCGAGCGCGAACTGGCGCAACAACTGGGGGTGTCGCGGCCTTCGCTGCGCGAAGCGCTGATCGCGCTGGAAATCGAGGGCCAGGTGGAGATCCGCATGGGATCGGGGGTATATGTGTGCCAGCGCGACACGTGGCGCAACCGGCTGCCGGCCTCCATGGGCGAGAGCCCTGTCGAGGTGATGCATGCGCGAGCCGCCTTCGAGGGCGCGGTGATCGTGCAAGCCTGCATGCATGCCACGCCGCAAGGCCTGGCGCGCTTGCAGGACAGCCTGGACGGCATGCGCGCCGATATCGCCACCGGCCGCGACGTGCTCGATCACGACCGGGAATTCCACGTGCGCATCGCCGAGATGACCGGTAATTCGGTGATGGTCGGCCTGGTCGGCACGCTGTTCGACATGCGCCGCGAACCGCTGGCCAGCCACATGCGCATCTTGCTGGAGGGCGAGCCGGTGTGGAGTGCCGCGCTGGCCGAGCATGAGCAGATCCTGCGCTGCTTGCAGGCGCGCGATCCTCTGGCGGCGGAGGCGGCGATACGCTCCCACATACGCGCGGCGGCGGAGCGCTGGGTCACGCCTTGAAGGCGTTTGGTCAGGCCCGTCGTGCGATGAAGTGGCTGGAAATTGTCAGGCCAATTTTTTCAAACGGTTAATTGGCCTGACCACAGTCATCATCTGGTCAGGCCGTCAGCATGCCTCGTGAATTCGCTGGCGGGTGGTTGCGAGCACTTGTCCCTGTGAACTGAAATTTTTGGGCGGGATACGGCTGCGTCGATGGCGCCCAAGTTTTAGTCTCCGCGCAACTGCAGATGGACGGCAACCCCCTGGTCCAGCGCCACGGTGTAACGCCGCTGCTGAGTGCCATGGCTTACGGTGACGTGGTAGATCCCTGCGGGCAGCGACAGGGCTATGACGGGCGGCAGTTCATCGGCGCTGAAATAATTGCGGCCGTCCAGGTCGGTAATGCGCAAGCCGCTGAGTGCGGGCTGCGTGGCGTCCATGGTCCAGGGGCTGAGGCGGCGCAGCACCAGCGACAGCGTTCCGCGTTCATCAGCGGTTGCTTGCGTCGCATGAATGTGCAGCCTGGCCATGGTCGAATCGGCGGGGCAGGCCTGCCCGTCAGCCGCGACCAAAGCTTGTGCGTATGCGCCAGCGCAGGCACGCACAGGCTTGGGGCCGGCATGCAGCATGCGGCGCGTGAAGGGGGTTTGCAGCATGATCGACTTCAGATTTCTTGCGCGCCGGCATTGGCAGACTGGCGCGAGCGTGCGCGCCGCAGCAGCATGGCCACCAGCAAGGCGGCCGTGGCCGATGCCGAAAGCAGCGGCGTCGAGAGAAGCAGCTGTGCGAGCCCATCCACGGCTTCCACGCTCACCTGCTGGGCGTAATCGACCAGCGCCACCACGTCCACCGCATGCACGTTCTGGATGTCGTCGGGCCGGACATCGAGCTGATGCCAGCCGCAGCGCAAGCGGATATTGGTGAACACGCCACCCGCGACCGCGGCCAGGGACAGCAGGCCCAGGGGCTGCAGCAGCGGTTCCAGCAGGTGGCAACGTTCCACCGTGGGAGCCGCCTCGTACACCTGGGCGAGCAGTTCCGGGATCTGGACGTCCAGCGCGGAGGCGCTCAGCTCGTCGGCGCCGGGGATAGCGCCGCCCCTGCTGACTTGGTCATCTTCATGCATGTTGACTCCTTTGCGTTGAAGAAGGCAAGGCGCTTGGCGGGCGGTGGCTCACCAGCCGTCGTCGCTGGACGTCTCCCCAGCGCTGCCATCGCCACCCCAGTCATCTCCCTTGCCCATGTCAATGGAGCGCTGTTCCAACTCGTCTGCCGCTGTATTGCGAGCCCACCGGTCGTCGACGCTGGAGGATTCAGGCGCGCGGTTGGCGGGCGCGAATGCGGAGGGTGTGGCGCTCTCGCGGTGTCCTTCGAACAGCTTTTCCGCGAGCATGCCGGCCGCGACGCCGCCGGCAACCGCCATGCCTGTGCCCCACAGTCCGTTGCCAGCCGCAGGCGCAGGCGCGGGCATGGGCGAGGCAGCAGGTGCATAGCTGCTGAAGCCGGTTGCGCCCATACCGCCGGGCGTGCCTGTGGGCAGCGGCCCCGCCGCTGCCGGCATGGCCTGCGGCCATTGCGTGCGCGCCGGCTGTCTGGTGCCCAAGGCCCGCCATGCCAACATTGCCAGCAAGCCAACGACGCCTCCCCAAGCCCAAGCGGGCATGCCGCTCCCATGGCTTACAGGCGCGGTCTCGGCGAACTGCGAGGGCTTGTATGTGATGCCGGCGGGTGAGGCAGTTCCTGCAGACTGCTGTCGGGCCAGCAACTGCGTGAACGTCTTGAATTTTTCCGGATCGGTGAACGACAGCTTCGGATCGAGCTTTCGGGCCTGGGCGGCCTCTTCGGCGGCCAGCGCAAAGCGCTGGTTGTGCGCCAGGATCTCGGCATGCACATAGCGCGCCCTGGCGCTGTCGGGCTTGGCCGCGACCACTTCGCGCGTCATTTCCTCGGCACGGGCGTAATGGCCTTTGCCTATTTCTGTCTGCACTTCGCCTATGGTTGGCAAGGCGAAGGCCGAGCACGTGAGCGCGGCGAAGGACGCCGCCACCAGAAAGCGTTTCATGAAAATTCCTTGAGTGAGGCAATGCGGCGGCTGGGCCGCCGCGACACCGCCGCCTGGCGATGTCGCTGGGCTCAATTCAATGCGGTTCCCATGGCGAGCTGATCCAAGGCCTTTTCGAGCGCGTGCTCGGCCAGCAGATACTGGTCGTGGCGGGTCAGCCAGGAAGCTTCATCCAATGTGGCGAAAATCGGCGACGAGCTCGCAATCGACGAAGCGTGCAGCTGGCGGCGCACGGCGCGGATGCCGGCCACGGCTTGGTTGTTGTGGCCGCAGTAGATTTCGACACGTGCCTTCTGAAGCTCGGCCACGGCGTAGGCCGAAACGGGCTCGGCGGCGGTAGCGGACACAGCGGGGACGTAGCTGCTTGCAGCGGCCAGAGCACCGACAAACCGGGTAGTGGAAGTGTTGCTGAACATGGTGGAACTCCTTGAAGTGCGGTGTATGGAGTTCACTATGGGCGCCTACAGTCCCCTGCAAATGACATGAACTGCTTGCCACATGACATTTGCAACATTGGCGAAAAATGGCGGCGCACAGGCCGCCGTCGCCATCAGCGCAGCACTTCGGCCAGCGCGCGCGCCAGGTCGTTGCGCTGCAGCGGCTTGGCCAGCAGCCGGGTCACGCCGACGGCGCCGGCACGCTGAGCCAGCAGCGCGCCGCCATAGCCGCTGACCAGCAGTACCGGGATATGCGGTGCGCGCTGGCGCAGGGCCTGCGTCAGCTGGGTGCCTGTCAGTCCCGGCATCACCTCGTCGGTGATCACCGCCGCGAAACGCTGCGGATCGTCGTTCAGTGCCTGCAAGGCCGCGCCCGGGTCTGTGTAGCCCTCGGGCGTGTAACCCAGACCCGTGAGCAATTCACTCGTCAGCGCCACCAGTTCGGGTTCGTCATCCACCACCAGCAGCCGCTGTCCGGCGCCGGGGTGGACCTGCAGCGCGCCTGGTGTCGGGATGTCCACGCCCTCGCTGGACTCCGGCAGGTACAGCGTGAACTGCGCGCCTTGCCCCGGCCTGCTTTGCACGTCGATGGCACCGCCCAGCTCGGCGACCACGCCAAACACCACCGCCAGGCCCAGGCCGGTTCCTGATTGCGCCGCGCGGGTGGTGAAAAACGGCTCGAACAAGCGCTCCATCACATCGGGCGTGATGCCCTTGCCCTGGTCGGTGACGACCAGGCGCAGGTAGTTGCCGGGCGGCAGCTGGGTGTGCGACAGCACGCGCGGCTCGGCAACCTGCAGACGGTCCAGCTGCACGCTGAGCATTCCGCCTTGGGGCATGGCCTGCATGGCATTCGTGCACAGGTTCATCACCGCTTCAAAGGCCTGGGTCGCATCGCCGCGCAGGCAAGCGCCTGGGGCTTGCAGCACGCGCTCCAGCACAATGCCGCCGCGCAGCGAAGCCGACAGCACGCTCAGCACTTCCTCGACCACGGGTTCCAGCTCGAACACCGCCGAAGCCTTGGCCCCGGCGTGACTGAAGGTCAGGATGCGCCCGACCAGGGACTTGCCGCGCAAGGCGATCTGCAAAATCTTGTCGATGTGGCGCGCCTGGTCGCTGCCCGCGGGTGCCGCATCCTGGGCCATTTCGCCGAAACCGACGATGCCGGCCAGCAGATTGTTGAAGTCGTGCGCCACGCTGCCGGCCAGCGTGCCCAGCGACTCCAGTTTGGCGGCGCGGGAAATCTGCGCCTGCAGCGCGCGCTGCGCCTCGGCGCGGCGCCGGTCGGCCAACTGCACCCAATGGACGGCCGCGGCCATGACGAGCACCAGCAGCGCCAGCGCGGCGCCGGACACCGTCGCCGCCTGGCGCCACGAGGCCAGAACCGACTCCAGATCGCGCGAGATGAGCACCTTGACGTCGTAGCGGGACACGGTGTGCAAGGCCACGAGCTTGTCGCTGCCGTCCTCAAACCGGCGCAGCTCCAGCTCCGGGCGCCTGGCCAGATGCCGCGCCAAGGTGGAGGCATCCAGCGTGGGCTCCTGGGCATTCACGCCCGTCAGCCGAACGCCATCGCCGCGCACCACCCAGGCGCTGGTGGCCGTGGAGGGTATGGCCGAGCTGAACGCCCCCAGCAGTGCGCTGGCCTGCATGCCGGCCAGAATCCAGCCGCTGGGCGCATAGGCCGTGCCCGGAAACCGGACTGCCATCGCGATCAGCGGGCCTTTGTCGCCAGGGCCGTCGAAGGGCCGGCTCAGCGCGGCGGCCCCCTCGGCCAGCGTGCCGGGCGAGGGGTGGAATACCGACAAATCGGGGGCCGGCGTCTGGTCCGACGCCGCAATGGTCCGCCCGGAATCGTCGAGCAGCCACAAGGTATCCACCAGGGGCATCAAGGCCGCGCGCGTGCGCAGTGCCTGGCGCGCGTCGCCGCCGGGGCCGGCCATCGCCAGCCCGCGGCGGCCTTCGAGCAACTCGGCGCGCAAGGCGTGCAGGCCCTCATCGGCGCCGCTCAGTCCGCGTTCTATGCCGTCGGTGAGCGTCAGCGACAGCAGGCCCAGCTCGCGGGACTGGCTTTGCACGGCGTCGCGCCGCAGATGCCACAGGCCTATGGAGGTGACCGCCGCCAGTGCCAGCCACAAGCCGAGCGCAATCCACCAGGGGCGGCGCAGACTGCGTGAACTGGCTTCGATTTCGGGTTCCATGCGCTGTGGGCGGCTCAGGCCGTGCAAGAAGGGATCAAGGGAATCTGGCGGCATCCCCCGGATGAAGCGCACTCCATGCCGGGCATGCCCACCGGGCAGGCACGCATCATGACATGCAGCGTGCTTTCGTTGGCCTGGCGGCCTGAACCGCTGCGGCCTTGCGCTACCATGCGCATCAGCCCTGAAGGCTGTACAACCAACGCTGCGTACTTGTGCCTTTCTACAGCGACGAGATCCATGAACACCCGTATTGACCCGCATATTCTCGTCATCGACGACGACCCCGACATCCGCGAACTGGTGGTCGAATACCTTGGCAAGAACGATATGCGGGTCAGTGTCGGCAGTTCGGGCAAGGAAATGTTCGAGGTCTTCGACCGCGAGGCCATCGACCTGGTGCTGCTCGACTTGAAGCTGCCGGGCGAAGACGGCATGAACCTGGCGCGCCAGCTGCGCGAACGCGCAACCGTGCCTATCGTGCTGCTCACCGGGCGCAACGAGGAGGCCGACCGCGTGATGGGTCTGGAGCTGGGCGCCGACGACTATGTCACCAAGCCCTTCAGCCCGCGCGAGCTGCTGGCGCGCCTGCGCGCCGTGCTGCGCCGCTACCAGGTGCAGGCCACGCTGCCCGAGCGCGACAACACGCGCCGCGCGTTCCGTTTTTCGGGTTGGGAGCTGAATTTGCGCACCCGGCGCTTGCTGGCGCCGGATGGCAGCTCGGTGGAATTGTCCAATGGCGAATTCAGCCTGTTGAATGCGCTGTGCCGCGCCCCCCAGCGGGTGCTCACCCGCGATCAGCTGCTGTCGATGTCGCGCCTGCACGAGGCCGAGGTCTATGACCGCACCGTGGACGTGCAGATCCGGCGACTGCGCCTGAAGATCGAGCCCGATCAGGCCAAGCCGGTGCTGATCGTCACCGAACGCGGCGCGGGCTATCGGCTGGCCAGCGATGTCGAGACGCTGTTCTGAAGCGCTATGCAAGCCAGGACCCGCCAACTGTGCGTCACCTGGCCGAATCCCGCGCGAGCGCCAAGGCATAGGCCAGGCCTGAGCGCAAGCCACCCAGCGCCATGGTGCTCACTTCGATGGAATCCGCGTGCAAGCGCTTGTGCCTGGCGGGCGACCATTCCTGCAGGCCCAGACCGACGCACTTGCAGCGCGCTTCGAGCTCGGCCCATTCCAGCGCAAACACCCTGTCGCGTGGCATGCCGTCGATTGCTGCGAGGCGCGCAATCGATTCAACGCCCAGATAGAGCTTCGCCACCTGTGCCCAATCCGGCATGGAAGCAATCTCTGTCACATCGATGCCGATGTGCGCACCGGGGCAGATGGCAATCAGTGCCAGGTCCTGGCTGTAGCTCATGCTGATCGACAAAGGCAGGCCTTGCCAGTGCAAGTCCACGCACGGTGCCTGGCCGGGTACGAAATGCAGGCGCGTCTTTTCGGGTGCCGTCCCCAAATAGTCCGCCAGAAGAGCCCTCAACAGATCCCTGGCCCCGGCGCGCAGATGCTGGCCCGGGCCTTGAAGCACCCACACAGCGGGCTGGGCCGCGCGCAATGCCGGCCGTTGATCCGGGGCCATTGGCGCCCACTGCATCAAGGCGACCATGACTGCGCGGGTGAGCCGTGCCAGGCGCTGTCGGGCGGCAGCTTCTCGCCCTTCATGACCAGGGTCAGCGGCCCGAGCAGCACGCCATCGCCGATCACGGTGTCGTACAGCACGGTGCTGCGAATGCCCAGCGTCACTCTTTCGCCGATCTGGATACGGCCGATCTTCATGACGCGGTCCTCGAACAGGTGGGTCTGCGGACCGGACCAGGCGTTGAGTTCGCTGCGTTCACCGATCTCGACGCAATCGAATTCGGTGATGTCGGTCGTATTCATGTAGACGTCGCGGCCTATCTTCACCCCCATGAGCCGCAGCATCGACGGCATCATGGGCGTGCCGCGCAGGTACTCGAGGAAGTTGGGCACGGCAATCGACTCATAGATGCTGGTCAGCGCTTCGCTGGTCCAGACGAACGGCGTCCACATCGGCATGGCCCGTGGCCGGTAACGACCAATCAGCAGCCACTTGAGCGCCGCCACGAACAGGAAGCAGCCAATGCCGTAATAAATGCCAGCCACGCCCAGGTCGAACACCAGTTCAAGCCATGCGTCCTCGGCGGCCACGGGCATGAGATGCTGGACGATCACATAGCCTGCGCCGATGATGAGCGACAGCGGCAGCACGATGCGCATCGCTTCCACCAGCGCACGGCCCAGCCAGCGCCAGCGCGACGGGTGGAAAGTCAGGGACTCAGGAAAGCCTGTGAGCACTTCACGCGACGGCAGGCTGATCGCTGGCGAGCCCACCCAGGTCTGCCCCGGTTGCATCTTCTCGCTCGCCGGGGCCTTGGACTGCACGCCGAGCAGCACGTCCGACGGCAAGGTCGTGCCGTCTGGCACATAGGCGCCGTTGCCGACAAAACTGCGCCGGCCTATGACCGTGTAGTCGATCGACATCCAGCCGCCGTCGACTTCCTCGTCGCCCAGCATGACCGCATCGGCGATGAAGGACTCGTCGCCCAGCGTCAGCATGTCCGGAATCAGGCCCATGGCGGTCGAGATTTCGGCATGGCGGCCGATCTTCGCGCCCAGCAGGCGATACCAGTACGGCACAAAAACCGTGGCATAGACGCCATGCAGCACATGCAGACTTGCCACTTGGATCTGGTTGGCCAACCACTTGCGGCAGTACAGGTTGCTGTGCACCGGCCAGGTTCCGGGGCGCAGCCTTGGCAGCACGGCCCAGCGTATCGCGGCCGCGATCAACGCTGTTCCCACGATCAGCACGGCACTGGCGGGCAGGGCAAGCAAGGCGTATTGGAATACCGCGAGCACATAGCCGTGCGCTTCCAGCGACGGCGCCAGCACCCGTTCTTCGAGGGCATCGATCAACGCAAACGCCGGGAAGATGGGCAGAAAGAACAACACCGCCGTCAGCGCGGCGCCGAGCGCGAAGAACAAGGACTCGCCAATGCGCCGGGCCCGCGTGACCGGCGGGCGCGCAGGCCGCTCGCCGCACTGGCGATGGCGCACAAACTTCGCCGGCGAGCCGTCCCAGATTTCATTCGCAGCGACACGTGCGCCGCGCGCCAGGGCCGCCAGACCTTCGAGCCGGCCCCAGGGCGCGATGGCGGTATCGCCCTCCATGACCGCATACGAGCCCACATAGCCTTCGGCGCCGATGTCGATGGCGCCCACCACCAACTCAGCGCGCTCCACGCGCACGTTCTCCAGATTGACGTTCGAGCCGATGCTGGCGCCGTCACCGATGCGCAGCAGATGGGGTTGGCGGATCGTGACCGAGCCGACGACCACATCCTTGCCGACCTGCGCCCCCATGGCGCGCAGGTAACCGTTGTAAAGCGCGCAGCCCGAGAGCAGGTAGGCCGGGGCAAGCTGCTGCAGCCGGTCGGCCAGCCACCAGCGGAAATAGTGCAGACCCCACAAGGGGTAGCGCCCCGGCTTGAGCCCGCGCAGCAGCAGCCGGCTGCTGAGCACCGCCACCGTCAGACTGAAAAGATGGCTGCCGAGGAAAACCATCACCGAAGCCAGCACGGCAAACGCGATGCTGTCGCCGGGCTCGCCGGTGAAATAGTGGTAGGTGAAAAACGGCGCGAGCCAGTTCATGACATTCAGACTGATCATGAACGGCAAGGCCAGCGCCTGCGCGCCGCCGCACAGCATCCTGCGCCACCGCGGAACCGGCGCGAAGTCGGCCAGCGCCGCGTCGCCGAGCTTGGCCATGCCGGCTTGCATGGCTTGGGCGATGGCGCCGAGGCGACGGTTCTGGTAAACATCGTTGACTGTCATGTGCACGAAGCGCGCATCTTCGCGCAGCGCCGAAACCAGGCGCGCCGCCAACAGGGAATGCCCGCCGAGGTCGTCGAAGAAATCCGCCGTTCGGCGCAAGGCCTGGCCGGGAAACAGGCGCGCCAGCGCGGCGAACAGCGCCGCCTCCACCTCGGTTTCGGCGTCATCCGAATCCGTGGGCGCGGCGATCTCGCCCATGGGCAAGGCGCGCAAGGCCTTGCGATCGATCTTGCCCGAGGTCAGGCGGGGAATGCCGGACACGATCTCGAAGTGGCCAGGCACCATGTAGGGCGGCAAGACTGCGCGCAAGCCGGCGCGCAGATCGGCAGGTGTAGGCGGGGTGTCGCCGCCGTCGACGACGTAGGCCACCAACTGGTCGATCTCGTTGACGGGCTTGAGCACCACGGCGGCCGTGCCGCTGTGCAGCAACTCGGCCAGCTTGGCCTCGATCTCGCCAAGCTCGACACGAAACCCCCGTACCTTGACCTGATCGTCGACCCGCCCCAGGCAATGGACCTGTCCCTGCGCGTCGATGCGCGCCAGATCGCCGGTGCGGTAAAGGCGTGGCTCGTGCGGGTGTGTCATCCAGGGGTTGGCGACGAACTTCTCGGCCGTGAGCTCCGGTCGTCCCAGGTATCCCAGGGCCACGCCGGGACCGATGATGCACAGTTCGCCGGTTTCGCCGGCGTCGGCCAGCTTCAGGTCGGCATCGACCACCAGCAGGCCATAGTTAGGCAGCGGCGCGCCTATCGTCACGGCCTGGCCGGCGTGGAGCTCGGCAATGCTGGCGGACACGGTGGCCTCGGTGGGGCCATAAGTATTGAACATCCGGCGCGAAGGCGTGGCCCAGCGGTCCACCACGGCCTGCGGACACATTTCGCCGCCCAGATTGATCAGCCGCAAGCCCGGTACATCGCTGCTGAACAGCGCCAGCAAGGTCGGCACGGCGTGCAGCACGCTGACACCATGATCGATCAGCGCTCGCGGCAGGGCATCGGGGTCGGCCGTGATTTCACGCGGAGCGATCCACAAGGTGGCGCCCACCAGATAGGAGATCCAGATTTCCTCGAACGACATGTCGAAGGCCAGCGAAAAGCCCTGGTACACGACGTCGTCGGCATGCACGCCCAGCACGGCGTTCTCGCTGCGCAGGAAATGGCATATGGCCCCCTGGCTGATCGGCACGCCCTTGGGCTTGCCGGTGGAACCCGAGGTGTAAATAACGTAGGACGGATGCTCAGGCCTGGCGCCATGGCGGCGCAGCAAGGGCTCCGATGTCTGCGCGAGCAGCGTCGCCGGGTCCCATACCGCGCATATGGCTGCGAGCGACGGATGGCCGGTGACGATGCCTACCGCCTGCGCATCTTCCAGGCAAACTGCGACCCGCTCTGCAGGCGCGTCTGCATCCAGCGGCAGCCAGGCCGCCCCGGTCTTGGCGATGGCCAACTGGCTGACCAGCAAGTCCATGCCCCGCGGCAACCACAGACCCACGATATCGCCGGGTTTCACGCCCTTGGCCATCAGGTGGTGGGCCATCAGACTGGCGCGTTCGTCCAGATCACGATAGCTCAGTTGCAGGTCACCGCAGATCAGCGCCGCATGCGCGGGCTGGCGCGCCGCCGTGGCCTCGAAAAGGTCGGCCAACACTTCTTTGCGCAGAAAATCCTGGCGAAACGGCCCTCTTGTTATTGTCATAAGCGAACGAACATCTTCAGCATGTGTGCTCGGAGGGCAAGCCGTAGCCTTGAACGGACGCCGCCGCAATCCGCTGATCGCGACGTCCGTGTGTCACATTTTCCCTGATTGACGCTTGGCGATTGGTCAGGGCTGACATATTTCGTGCCTTGGAGAAGTCGCCGGTGTCAGAATGCTGCCCCGGCGAGGCCATGGTGGATCGACATGAGTCATTCAGAAGTGCTTGTCGACCACGCTTGCGTGCGATGCCAGCACCGGAATGCCGGCGCGCTCCACGTGCAGGCCGGCTGCGGATGGCGTCAGCGCAGGCCCAGCGAAGAGGCGTTGACCAACTCGAAATTGACAGCATCCAACGCGGCGCCCAGCGCTTCGCGCTGCGATGCACTCAGCTCCACCAGGGGCGGCCGCGTCGTGGCCCAGTCGGCGCGGTCGGTCTTCATCGCGATGGAGGCCTTCATGGCTGCGATGATGGGAAACTGGGCAAATGCCGCGCGGGTCGCGTTGAGTTTCGCCTGCTGGGCGTCGGCATCGGCGTTTTGCCAGGTCTTGAACAACTGCACGATGGGCGCCGGGTTGACGTTGCCTGTGGCCGTGATGCAGCCTGCACCGCCCGCGCGCAGCGTGGCGAGGAGAAAGGTTTCGCTGCCCGCGAAAACATCCAGGCCGCGGGGCTGAAACTGCTCGATCATGGAGCGGGTGTTGTCCCAGTCGCCCGAACTGTCTTTGACTCCGGTGATGATCCCGGGAAACGCGGTCATCAGACGGTCAATCAACGCCAGCGAAATCGGCACCTGCGTGACGGGTGGAATGTGGTACAGGAACACGCGCAGACGATCGTCGGCAACGCCTTCGATGACGCTGGCGAAGGCGCGGAACAGTCCCTCGTCGCTGACGCCTTTGTAGTAGAACGGCGGCAGCATCAGCACGCCACCACAACCGGCTCCGACCGCATGGCGCGTCAACTCGATGACGTCGGGCAGGGCGCAGGCGCCCGTGCCCGGCATGATGCGGTGCGCCGGCAACTCAGCGCTGATCAGCGTGTCGAGCAGCGTGCGCTTCTCTTTCAGCGTGAGCGATGTCGCCTCGGAGTTCGTCCCGAAAATGGACAAGCCCACTTCCTGGTCGAGCAACCAGCGGCAGTGGCGCACAAAGCGCTCTGGATCCGGCGTCAGATCGGTATTGAACGGTGTGAGCACGGGCGAATAAACGCCTTGGAAGCGATGGGAATGGGACATGGAGGGCCTGATCGTTTTTGAAGAAGAGAGTTGAAATGCCGCCATCACGGATGGCGAGATGATTTTTGGCGGCCGTATTTATGGGCGACGCAATCGCCAGGAACGCCCTGCAGTTCGGTGAGGCCGAGCATGGCCATGCACTGCGAGATCTCGTTGGACAGCAGTTGCAGCCCGTGGTGCACGCCCGCCTCCCCGGCCGCGGCTGCGGCGTAGGCGAAAGGGCGTCCGACAAACACCATCCTCGCGCCCAGGGCCAGCGCCTTGAGTACGTCCGTGCCGCGCCGCACGCCGCTATCGAGCATCACGGGCAACTGCGGGCAGGCTTGCACTACCTCTGACAAGGCGTGGATCGTCGGGCGCGCGCCGTGAAGCTGGCGCCCGCCATGGTTGGACACGATGATCCCGTCCACACCCTCGTCTGCTACCAGGCGAGCATCCTCCCGGGTGGCAATGCCTTTGACGATCAAGTGACCATGCCACTGCCGCCGTATCGCCGCCAGATGGTGGGCGGTGAACGAGCCGCGGTCCGAAAAGTCACGGGTGACCGAGCGCGACAGGATGGGGGCGCCGCGCTGGGCATCGTTGTTCTCGAAGTGCGGCATTCCATGCAACGCCAATGTGCGCAGGCAAGTGCCCAGCAACCAGCGCGGGTGCGTGATGCCGTCCCATGCCAGCCGAAGATTGGGCTTCAGGGGCGCGGAAAAGCCGCTTTTCACGGCCAACTCGAGGTGAGGCTGGGCCTGAACGTCGACCGTGATCACCAGCGTCTTGAAACCCGCTTTCGCCACGCGGTCGATCAAGGCGCGATTGCGATCCGCATTGCCCGTCACATACGCCTGGAACCAGGCGTTCGGGTTGGCTTGAGCGATCGCTTCCATGGGAATCAGCGACGAGCCGCTCATGATCATCGGCAGATTCCGGGCCGCCGCCGCCTGTGCCAGGAGAAGATCGCCACGGTAGGCCGACAATGCACTCAAGCCCATGGGCGCTATCCCGAACGGGCTGGCGTAGCGCTGACCCAGAATGTCCACCGCCGTCGTGCGCGCGGAGACATCGCGCAGAAACCGCGGACGGAATTCGAAATCGTCAAATGCGTCCCGGTTGTGCCGCGCCGCGGCCTGCCCGTCGGCTGCCGCGCAGATGTAGCCGAACACGGCAGCCGGCAGCATGCGCTGCGCGACAGACTCATAGTCTTCCAGCGAGCGCACGGTCGTCAGCATGCGACGGGGTATGCGAAGTCGTTTCTTTTCTGGGTGCAGCATGATGGCTTCAGTCAGGCTTGATCTTTGCGGATTCCACCAACTTGGCCCACTTCACGGTTTCCGTCTGCATATAGCTGCGAAACTGCGCGGGATCATTGCCCACCAGCGTCAGTCCTTGGCCGCGCAACTTGGACTGGAATTCCTTGTCTGCGAGGCTGGTGACGATTTCGCGGTGCAGGCGCTCAATGACGGGTTTGGGCGTGGCGACCGGGGCGAACAAGCCGAACCAGGTCAGCGCTTCGAAGCCAGGCAGGCCCGACTCGGCGACGGTCGGGATATCAGGCGCGACGTCACTGCGTTGAAGGCTGCTGACGGCGATCGCGCGCAATTTGCCCGAGCGGATGGAGGGCAGCAGCGTGGGCAAGTTGCCGAACATGACGGTGACCTGCGCACCCAGCACGTCCGCGAGCGCATTGGACTCGCCCTTGTAGGGGATGTGCACCATCTTCACCCCGGCCATCTGGTTCAGCAGTTCGCTGGCCACATGCTGGGGGCCGCCCTGTCCTGAAGACGCATAAGCCAGTTCGCCTTTCTGGGCACGCGCCAGCGCGATCAGTTCCTTGACGTTCTGTACCGGCACGGACGGGTGAACGACCAGCACCAATGGCACGGAAGCGACCAGCGAGATGGGCGCCAGATCCTCCATAGGGCGAAAGGGCATCTTGGGGTAGACCGCGGGCGCCACCAGCATCGTGGATTGCGTGCCCAGCAGCACGGTATAGCCATCGGGCAGTGACTTCGCGGCCGCGTCGCCCGCAAGGGTTCCCGTGGCTCCCGGCTTGTTTTCAACGACCACCGATTGACCCAGCCGCGCGCCCAAACCCTGTGCGAGTTGACGGCCTACGTTGTCGACCGCTCCGCCGGCGGAAAACCCGATCAGCATCTTGATCGGACGGTTGGGCCAGCTGTCGGGCGCGGCCAGTGCCATGTTCGCGCCGGCCAGCGTTGCCACCGCCAAGGCGATGGCGCACAGCCCCTGACGGCGGGTTGTTCCCTGATATGAAATGCGCATTTGTTTGTCTCCTTTATTTTTTGGTACTGCTTGCAGCAGGCGGCGCTGGCGAGCGATCGCCTGCCTGGAAGTCATTCTCAAGTTCCAAGAAAAAAAGAAAAACATGCTTCTCCATTGTTTAAAATGAAGAAAAACTGGATTCCCAATTGAATACAAACTTCATTGACAGCTTTGTCGCCGTGGTGGAGTGCGGCTCCATCGCCGAAGCGGCTCGGCGGCTCAACCTCACGGCGACGGCCTTGGCCTTGCGGGTTCAGACGCTGGAAGCCGAGTTCGGCTGTCAGTTGCTGGTGCGCTCAGGCCGCACCGTGCGGCCGACAGAAAGTGGCGCGCGTCTCGCGGCCGGCGCCGGCAGCCTGCAGAAGGTGCTGAGGGAATTGCGTTCGAATGTGCTGGGTGAGGCACTGCCCAGCAGCCTGCGCTTCGGCTCGATCAGCACGGCCCTGAGCGGCTGGTTGCCCGAGCACCTCGGAGAAGTCGTCCGTCTGTATCCACGCATCGATGTGCAACTGGTGGCCGGTGTGTCGCGCGATCTGTACCACCAGGTGCAGCGCGATCAACTCGACATGGCGCTGATCGTTGTGCCGCCTTTCGAGCTGCCCAAGTCCCTGAGCTGGAGAACGGTGCGCCGCGAGCCCTTGGTCGTCCTGGCGCACAAGAGTCATGCCTGGGCCGACCCGCTTGCACTGCTGGCATCGCAACCACACATTCGCTATGACCGGAAGAACTGGGGCGGCGCTCTTTCGGATCAATACCTGCAGTCCCGACGCATCCAGCCCACGGAGCGCGTGGAACTGGATGCACTTGATGCCCTGGAAGTATTGGTAGGGCTGGGAATGGGGGTGTCACTGGTGCCCGATTGGGCCCGCGCCAAGCCTCTTGGGGAGCACCTGATAGCGCTTCCGGTTCCCGATCCCCTGTACCGTGAAATCGGCTTGCTGTGGCCCGCGGGCTCCGCCCATGGCCGGCTGCTGGATGCGCTGCTGCGGTGAGTCGAGAGGAGGCACGGCCGGGCCCCCCAGATCTATGCGCGTGAGTTTCAACGCCAGATTGCGGGCCAGCACGCGCGCTCGCCTCCCGCCATGCCCTGCGCCATCCTGCTGGCGACGGGCTGCAACCGCTGCGCAGTCTTTTATGCGTTGGCCGGTCGTCCCACGGTCTTGACCAGCCGCACCATGCGATCGAGCTGTTGCTCGAACATGCGGTCGGCCTGCGCCTGGTCGGTGATCGGCTGGGCGACGTTGCGGCCTTCGAGCTCCAGCTTGGCGCGGATCTCCGGTTTGGCCAGGGCTTCGTTCACGGTCTCACGCTGCAGCCTGTGCCTTGAGCCAGTCCATGACGGCCTGCGCGCTGGGCGTCATCGCGCGCTCGGCGCTCACGGCCAGGTGGTAGGTGTGGCCTTCGATGCTGGGGCCGAAGGGCTGATGGAGCCGACCGGAGGCCAGTTCTTCGGCGACCAGGGCCTGGCTCACCAGGGCGATGCCCTCGCCAGCGACCGCCGCCTGGATCGCATGGCCTTCGTCCGAGAAGCGCAAGACGCCCGCAGGCGCGGCCTCCATCAGCCGGGCTTGGGCAAACCAGCGTTTCCAGGTCGGGTTGTGCGCGTGGGGCCGGCGCCACTCGAAATAGATCAGCGGCCAGCGTGCGAGGTCTTCGACCGTGCGCACGCCCAGGCGTGGATTGGCGACGGGCGCGAAGCGGTCGGTGAACAGCGGCTCGACGATCAGTCCGGGATAGGGGCCGCGGCCGTAGCGGATGGCGATGTCGACGGTGGTGGAGCGCAGGTTGACGGTTTCGTCCGAGGCCTGCAATTGCAGGTCTATGCCCGCGAAGTCCTGGCGGAACGCGCCCATGCGCGGCAACAGCCATTTGGCGGTGAAGGCATTGGTCGCAGAGATCACCACCTGGGGCCGCTGGCGCGCTTTCGTGAGCTGCTCCAACGCCGCCTGGAAAGCGTCAAAGCCGTCTCGCAGCACGGGATACAGCGACGCACCCGCTTCGGTCAGCGCGACGCGCCGCACCTGCCGGGTGAACAGCGGCGCGCCGATCTGCTGCTCGAGCCCGCGAATCTGGTGGCTGACCGCCGTGGGCGTGACCGCGAGCTCTTCGGCCGCCGCCTTGAAGCTGCCCAGCCGGGCCGCGGCCTCGAAAGCGCGCAGGGCGGACAGCGGCAGGGATCGTCGGTGCATGAACGTTTGGAAGGTGCCTCGCGACACCCGCCTATGGATGAGATCAATTCATCCTACAGCTGACTAATGAACCTTTGTCGGCGTGCGGCCATCTGCGTATCTTCCCTCTATCCGCTGCCACTTCGGCAGCGGTCCACAAATGAGAGGAATTCACCATGATAGAACGTGTCATCACCCATCCGGACCCTTATGAGCCTTTCCTGCTGTCGCAGGGCATCAAGGCCAATGGCTGGTTGTTCATCTCGGGCCAGGCCGGCGCCGGCGACAACGGCAAGATCGTCGCCGGAGGCTTTCTGACGCAGGGCCGGCAGGCGTTCGCGAATCTGCGCCGGGCGCTCGAAGCCGGCGGCGCCAGCCTCAAGGATGTCGTCAAGGTCACCATCTTCGTCACCGACATGGGGCATTTCGATGACGTGGTGACGCTGCGCCGCGAGTTCTTCGCCGCGCCATACCCGGCCGACACCATCGCCGAGATCCGCGCGCTCTACACGCCCGAGGCGTTGGTAGAAATCGAGGCGATTGCCTGCGTGCCGCACCAGGAGGGCCGCTGAGATGAGCCTCCTTTTCGACCCGGTCGACCTCGGCCCGCTGCATTTGAACAACCGCCTGGCCGTCGCCCCGATGACGCGCGTCAGCGCCACGGCGCAGGGCCTGGTCACGGCGCGCATGGCGGACTACTACGGCGAGTTCGCCGCCGGTGGCTTTGGCCTGGTGATCACCGAAGGCGTCTACACCGACCAGGCCTATGCCCAGGGCTATTGCTACCAGCCAGGTCTTGCCGACGACGGTCAGCGTGAAGCCTGGCGGCCGGTGGTGCAGCGCGTGCATGCGAGCGCCGGCCGCATCGTCGCCCAGCTGATGCACGCGGGCGCCATCTCGCAGGGCAACCCGCACCGGCCCGAGCCCAAGGGGCCCTCGGCGCTGCAGCCCAGGGGCCAGCAGATGAACTTCTACCGCGGCGAAGGCGCGTACCGCCAGCCAGGTGCGCTGTCGCTCGCGGAAATTGACGCCGTCGTCGAGGGATTCGCCAGCGCGGCGCTGCGTGCCAAGCAGGCTGGCTTCGACGGCGTGGAAATCCATGGCGCAAACGGCTACCTGCTCGACCAGTTTCTGACCGACTACACCAACCACCGCGACGATGCCTACGGCGGCTCGCTGGCGCGCCGTCTGCGCCTGGGCGTGGAGACCATTGAGGCGGTGCGCCGCGCCGTGGGGCCCGACTTCGCTGTGGGCTACCGCGTGTCGCAGGGCAAGGTCAACGATTTCACGCACAAATGGAGTGGCGGCGAGGCAGATGCGGCGCTGATCTTCGAAACCCTGTCGGCCGCGCCCCTCGATTTCCTGCACACGACGGAGTTCGAGGCCTGGCAGCCGGCGTTCGGCGCATCGCCCAGTCTGGCAGCGCTGGCGCGCCGGCATGGCAAGTTGCCGGTGATCGCCAATGGCGCGCTGCACGCGCCGGCCGATGCCGCCGCAATGATAGAGCGCGGCGAGGCCAACTTGGTGGCGCTGGGCCGTGGGGCGCTGACCCATGCCGACTGGCCGAACCGCGTGCGCGCCGGCCGGGTGCTGCACGCCTTTGATCGCGGCTTGCTGGCGCCGATCGCCGACCTGGCGAACGCCGACCGGCTGCGCGGTCTTCGAGACGCTCCCGCGTGCCATGCCCAGCTCCGCACATGAAGACTCCTGCTGAGAAGCAACAACCGCACGCGCAGGGGGCTTGCGCTTGCACTGCAAAGATAAAGGGTCTTTTATGAGCTTTTCTTGATGGCCCTCTGACAATCGCAGTTTCGCTCTATGAGCGCTTATCTGGTCAAGACTGCGGGTCTACTCGTGTCCTACTTACTGCAATGAACCCACCGAACAAAGGCAAAGCCCTTCTGCTGATCAACCCCTATTCACGCCGTGGCGCGCTGGAGTCCGAGCCCTGCAGGCAACTGCTGCAGCGTGCGGGGCTGGAGGTGCTTCAGCCGGAAGTGCCCGAAGGCGTCTCGGCGAGCAATGTGATCCAGGCCTATGCCAGCCAGGTAGACCGCGTGATCGTGGGCGGCGGCGACGGTAGCTTGAACGGGGCGGCTGCGGGCATCATCCAGACAGGTCTTCCCCTGGGCGTTCTGCCGCTGGGAACGGCGAACGACTTCGCGCGTACCATGGGCATTCCTCTGGACATGGAAAGCGCCGTTCGCGTCGCCTGCGGTGAAAACACGGTGCGCGTGGACCTGGGTTTGGCGAACGGCAATCCATTCTTCAACGTCGCCAGCATAGGCTTCAGCGCAGACCTTGCTTCATCGCTTACGGCCAGTGCAAAGCGCCGCTGGGGCAAGTTGGGTTATGCGATCACGGCGGCACGCATACTCGCGGCGTCGAATTTGTTTGAAGCAACGCTGGAGCATGACGGCACCGTCGAGAAACTCAGGACTTTTCAGGTCTCTGTGGGCAACGGTCGGTACTATGGCGGCGGAATGGCCGTGCACCACGATGCGACAGCCATGGACGGGCTGCTGGATTTCTACAGTCTGGAGGTGTCCCACTGGTGGCGGCTTCTGTGGCTTCTTCCCGCCATAAGAAAAGGCACCCACAGCCAATGGGATGAAGTGAGGGCGTTTTCGACCAAGGCGCTGACCATCCGCACCCGCACCGAGCGCCCCGTCAATCTCGACGGCGAGCTGCGCACGCAGACGCCGGTCGTGTTCAAGCTCGCAGAGCGCGCCGTGAAAGTGTTTGTTCCGCAAACGCCGTAGCCACCCAGGGCAACCACGCGGATGCCCTAGCAAAGCACCGAAACCCGCGCGCTGGCGGGCACGGCGCAGCAGATCAGGGCTTCGTCGGCGCCGACCTGGGCTGTGGGGGTGGTGAGATAGGCCACCTTTCCTTCGCTGATCTTGACCTTGCACGTGCCGCAACTGCCGCTGCGGCAGCCATAGGCCGGCGCCAGGCCCGCCTGTTCGGCGATTTCCAGGATCGATCCATCGCCCGGATTCCACGTCGCCTGTTTTCCCGCTGCCGAAAAGACCACCTGGGCAGTGACCGCCGAAGGCGCTGCATCCGCACGGCCGGGGAGGGCGGATGAGCCCGAGCGTTTCAAGCCGGACGGACCGAACGACTCGGCGTGAATGCGCTCGTCTGCAATGTTCAGCGAACGCAAGCCGTCGTACAGCGACTGCATGAAGCCCGCGGGGCCGCACAGGTAGAAGTCGTAGTCGGCCAGCGGCAGATAGGCCTGGAGCAGGTCCAGGTCGATGCGGCCTATGGCGTCGTAGTCGTCGATGGCCTTGGCGCCCTGGTCGGAGCCCAACACACGCACCTGGCGAACGGCGCCCTCGGCGGCACCGACCAGCTGGGCGATTTCCTGGTCGAACGCGCGCTCGGCCTTGGTTCTTGCCGAATGGAAGATCCACGCCGGTCGGCGATGGCGCGTACGCACGCCTTCCAGCACCAGGTGGCGCAGCATGGACAGGATGGGCGTGATGCCTATGCCCGCCGCCAGCAGCACCGCCGGGCGCCGCTGGGCAGCGTCTATCGTGAACGCGCCCGCAGGGCTTTGTACTTCGACCAGGTCGCCTTCCTGTAGCCGGTGCAGGCGCTGCGATACCAGGCCTTGCTGCTTGACGCTGATGCGATAGGCCTTGTCGCCGGGCGCGCAGGACAGGGTGTAGGTGCGGCTCGGCAATGTGCCGCCGATCAGGCGCAGCGGCAGATGCTGGCCCGCCAGATGCGGCACCATGGCCGCGCCATCGGCCGCTTCGAGCACCAGCGAACGCACGGTGCTGCTTTCCTCTATCGCCCGCGTGATGCGAAACGGCCGCCATTGGCCGGGCAGCGCCTGCGCTTGCAGGCGCGCCGACGCTTCGTCCCAGCTGCCGGTCAGGAAGACGCTGGGCGATGCGCCGTCCGGGCGCTGGTCCCAGCGCAGCGGCAGGCCCTCTGGGCGGTGCACCACCTTGCTGGGCATGAAGCGCCACAGGCGCTCGGCGCCCTGGAATGCGGCGATTTCGGGGGAGTCGAGGATGACTTCGACCACGCCGGTCATCTGCAGCATGTCGCCCGTCGCATAGTCGACGAACAGCAGGCCCGCCCTGGGGTTCAGCACGAAGTTGCCCAGGGTGTTGAAAAAGAAATTGCCGTTGAACTCCGGCACGGTGAGGCTGCCATCGGCGTCGATGCGCACAAAGCCGGGCTTGCCGCCGCGGTGCGACACATCGACCTGGCGCTGGCCGTCGCGGCTGTCCTTGCCTTGGATATAGGAGGCGACATACAGGCTGTCGGCGCTGCGTATCATGCGCCGCGCCTTGTCGTCGAGCACGTCGATGATGTAGGCCGCTTGCGGCGATGGTTGACCGGCGGGCCTGGTCGGCACGCAGGAGCGGTTGGTGATGTAGCGCGGGCAGGCGCCGAAGCTCTGCCCGACTTCGATGGCAAACCCCTGCTCGCCCGCGCTGCGGCGAATGATGCCGTTGAGCCGGTTGCGGCGGCGCGTCATCGGGTCCATGCCCAGCAAGCCGATCGCGTTGCCGTCTTCCATGCCGGCGTCTGCGGGGTCTGAGGGTTCACGCAGCGTATCGACGCTCAGATGCTGCGCGTCCTGCGCGCCCAGAAACCCGGGCAGGCCGGCACGCATGGTGGCCCACACAGCCCCGCCTGGATCGACCGCGCCCAGCAGAACGAAGGGCAGCAGCGGAAAGAATTCCCGGTGCTGTTCGGGCATGAAAGTCCGTACGTACTGGTGCCCTAACGCATGCACCTGCGCCACCACGCCGGCCTGGCGCTGTATGGCCAGCTCGCCCGCGTGCCAGGCAGAGGCCTTATCGGAGGGAAGGGGGACTGATGCAGGCATGGCGATTCCTTATTCCTGGTTCAAGCGGCCAGGCCGGCGGGCGTCTTCTGGAATGGAACGAAGCCCGGCAAGGCTTGCACACGCGCCAGCCAGGCGCGGATGTTGGGATAGGGCGCCAGGTCCACAAAGCCTTCGGGCGCACGGTCGGTGTAGCTGTACAGCGCCACGTCGGCGATGGTCGGAGTCGAGGCGGTCCCCGTTTTTTCGCTGGCGATCCAGTCGCGGCCTTCCAGCGCCTGCTCCATGCGTTCGAAGATCACATGGGCGCGGGCGATGACTTCTTCGGCGCGGTGCGAAGATTTGAAGACCGTGATCAAGCGGGCGGCGCAGGGTCCGTAGGCGATTTCGCCTGCCGCCACCGACAGCCAGCGCTGTACCCGTGCCGCGCCCACCGCGTCTTCCGGCAGCCAGTCGGTGCGGCCCAGCTTCTTGGCGAGGTACACAAGGATGGCATTGGAGTCGTTGACGATGATTCCATCGTCATCCAGCACCGGTACCTGGCCGAAGGCGTTCATGGCAAGAAACGCGGCCGTCTTGTGCGCGCCCTTGGCCAGGTCTACGTCGATGATTTCATGCGGCACGTCCAGCAGCGCCAGAAACAGGCGTGCGCGGTGGGCATGGCCGGACAGGGGAAAGTGGTAGAGCTTCATGGAATGGGTTCCTGTGGTGGTTGACAGCCCGAATTCTGATAGTTGCATGTCGAATTGATAATCCAGAAAATATAGAATCCGGCATTCCAAAAATCGGAACAATCAATGGACAAGCTGCAGTGCATGAAAGTCTTCGTCAAGGTGGTGGAACTGGGTGGCTTTGCCGGCGCGGCGCGGGCGCTGCGCATGAGCCCGCCCGCCGTGACGCGGGCCATCGCCATGCTGGAGGAGGGCATAGGCGCACGCCTGCTGCAGCGCACCACGCGTTCCGTGAAGCCGACCGAAGCCGGTGCGCGCTACCTGGAAGATTGCCGCCGCATACTGCTGGAGGTGGACGAAGCCGACGCCGGCGCCGCGGGCGCGCACGGCACGCCCAGCGGAACCCTCACGGTGACGGCATCGACGCGATTCGGCACCATGCACGTGCTGCCCATACTCACGGAATACCTGGACCGCCATCCGGCGATGACCGGGCAGGCGCTGTTCGTGGACCGCAACACCAACCTGGTCGAAGAAGGCATCGATGTCGCCGTGCGCATCGGTCATTTGCCGTCCTCGGGCTATCACGCCATCAAGGTGGGCAGCGTGCGCCGTGTCGTCTGCGCGTCTCCAAGCTACCTCACGGCCGCAGGTCGCCCTGAGCACCCCAGCGACCTGGGCCAGCACAACATCATCGCGTCTGTCGGCACCTGGTCATCGCTCGAATGGCGCTTTGGGCAGGACCATCAGATCAGCCTCCAGGTGCGGCCGCGCCTGTTCTGCAATACCAACGAAGCCGCCATAGACGCCGCGCTGCAAGGCTGGGGCATCTCGCGCGTGCTGTCCTATCAGGTCGCGGCGGACATCCATTCGGGCAGGCTGGAAGTCGTGCTGGCGCAGTTCGAAGAACCCGCCTTGCCGGTGCATGTGGTGCATGCGGAAGGCCGCAGGGTCACGGCGAAATCACGGGCCTTCATCGATCTGGCGGTGGAGCGCCTGCGCAGCAACCCCGCGCTGGTGCATGCGGACTGAAACGGCGGTGTGCAGATAAACAGCTGCCTCTGGGCGCCCAAGGTTTAGACTCCAGGCTTTTTCCAACTTTCGATGTGGAATCGAGCCGGCAGGCGCGTGCTGCGATGCGGTCTTTTTTGTGGCGAGATGCCGAGCTTTCATGATGGATAAATTCTTGCTGCAGCAGCAGGTGCTGGAACAGCTCGCAGAAGATCTGCGGCAAACCGAACAGGCAGTGCGTACGGCGCATGAAACGGCGACCCACGAAGAGAACATCGCCGAAAACAAATACGACACATTGGGTCTGGAAGCCGCCTACCTGGCCTCGGGCCAGGCGCGGCGCGCCGAAGCCATGCGTGAGGCGTTGGCCCATTGGCGCCAATTCCGTGCGCTGCCCTACGACGCCAGCAAAGGCATACAGCTTGGCGCGCTGGTCTGCCTGGTCGATTCCAACGACAAAGAGCAGCAGCTGTTTCTCGGACCGGCCGGGGGCAGCATGAAGTTGCTCAGCGGCACGCAGCTCGTTCAGGTCATCAGCAGCGAAGCCCCTTTGGCCAGGGCCATGCTGGGTAAAGGCGAGGGCGATGAGGTGTCCATACAGGTAGGTTCAATCCGCCAACGGTTCGAGGTGCTGCGGGTTGATTGAGCCCATGCGCCTCAGGCGCGCTGCAGGATTTCGTAGTCAATGGGCTTGAAGCTGCCGTTGTTGGAGTTTTCCGCCGAACACGAAGTCAGGCCACAGACCAGGTCCATCTCGGCGCGCAGTTCGATGAAGTCGCCAGGCCGCGACTTGGGCGGCTTGACCGCGACCACGCCGTCGGGCCCCACTTCGACGTTCATAAAAACATTGAAGGTGGTGCCGATCTGCTCCGGGCGTATGCCGAATTCGGCCAGCGCGGTGTACAGATTTTCGAAGCAGCTCGGGTGGTGGCCCTGGTGCTTGTAGAGAATCTCGAACATCTCCTGGCTGCAGGGCGTCAACAGAAAATCATGGCGGCCGACCTGGTCTTCGAGAATCACGAACATCGCCCGGCTGTCATTGGCATAGAGCGTATCGCCGCTGCTCAGATAGATCTTGGACGCGTAGTCGATGCTGCGCCCCGAAGACAGGCTGCAGGCATGGTCGCCGTCCTTGAACGCAAACAAATCGGCCACCTGCTCGCCCATGGGGTCATGGATACGCAGGATCTCGCCGGCGCGCAGGCGAAAGGCAACGCCCGATTGGGGAGGAATACGCGTGCAGGCGTGCGGAACTTCATGCATCTTTCTGGGCTTTCGAATGGAATGGACATTGCCAGTCGGCTTCCACCGCCCGGCCTGAATACTGGCGCGCCTCGGAGGCCTCGCCAAAACGTGCAAGCACCGGATTGATCGAACCTTGAAGCGCGATATCGCGCGTGCGTATCGCTTCCTGCAGCAGGGTGTACTTGCCGCTGGCCTTGAGCTGTTCGAACTGCTCGTGGAAGTTGAACACCAGGCAGGGCATGGGCGTGCGGCGCGCGAGTCGCGAGGCACCGGGGTGCATGCCGACGACAAAGAACGCGCGCCCGCCGACGCTGAACGAAAAGTCTTCGCGCAGGGGATCATCGCCGACACCGCTTGCCCAGGGAATACCGTGCGCGCAATCGTGTGCGTGCAGCGCGCGCAGTTGGCGCCACATCCGCTGTTCGAAGCGCAATTCATCGAGTTGGGGCGCGCGGAACACGGCAATGAAGCTCACGGGCACCATGCCGGGATCGGGGTACTGGCGCGAATAGTCCACCAGCGCCGCATGCAAGGCCGGCGTCAGGGATTCATCGCCGAGTTCGCCGAATTCCTGCAGCTGCATGCGCCCCTTGTTGAGCGCCGACTTGGCGCCCACGCAGGGAAAGGACTTGTCGGCGATGAATTCCTTGAGGAGGCCTGCGGCAGCAGGTGCGTTCGGTTCATTTTCGCAGGGGTGGAGGTGCATGCAGCTAAGTTAAGCCCATCCTCGAGCGTCCTCGGTGCGCCCATTGCCGACCTCACCGTGGGAGCGCGGGCTCCGGCATTGTAGGGAATCCCCTTGCCACAGCAGCCAAACGCAGGCCCAGCCTGCAATCCTTGCGCGGGCATCACTTTCTTGCGTGGGCCGTCTGTGCCTTGTGGCGTGGTTCTTGCAAGCTATGGCGCGTACACGCCATAACGCACCACATCGGTGAATTCAGGTCGCGCGCATGTCACTGCCGGCGCCGCCAGGCGCTTATGCTGAAGCTGCCGCGAAGAGACAGCGGCACGCGATTTCCTTCCCAAAGCCTATAAAGGAACGTTCATGAACCACACCACTCCTGCATCAATGCCCACCTGGCGCCCTACGGCCACGGTCATGGCCTGTTTGTTGCTGCTTTCTGCCTGCGGCGGCAGCGGCAGTGACAATGCCGACAACGGTACCGGCAGCCCCGAAAGCGCCTGCGCCGTGGTCAGCAACACCGGATCGGTGGTCGTAGGTTCGGGCTTGCCGGGTGATCCGGCCGCGCCCGAACCCGCATCGGGTTACCGACTGGGCAAGACAGCGGTCTATGCCAAGCAATACATGGTGTCCACGGCCAATCCGCTGGCTTCACGCGCGGGCTGCGACGTGCTGAAGGCCGGCGGCTCGGCCGTCGATGCCGCCGTGGCGGTGCAGATGGTGCTGGGTCTGGTGGAGCCACAATCTTCGGGCCTGGGCGGCGGCGCGTTCATGCTGCACTACGACGCCACGCAGAAGAAAGTCCAAGCCTACGACGGCCGCGAAACCGCGCCCGCTGCCGCCACCGAGAATTACCTGCGCTGGGTCAGCGATGCCGACCGTACGGCGCCCCAGCCCGG
>NZ_JAHCDD010000079.1 GCF_018413525.1 Acidovorax sp. CCYZU-2555 | reverse complement strand
AACAGGGCCGCATGGGATTGCTGCGCGTGCAGTCGCGCCATGGCCTGGCGCCCATTCTTGCCGCGGCACTGGGCTGGCGGCTGCTCGCGCTATGGGCCGTGGCAGTGCTCGCGACCTTGCCCGCGCTGCTGCTGGACCCGGGCGCCAGCGCCTGGGTGCTGCTGCAATGGGCGGGCGCGCTGGCCGCGTTCTGCGCGGCATGGGTGCTGCTGGGCGGCCTGCTGTCGTGCGCGCCGATCTCGGGTGCGGCCAGCATGCTCGCGGCGCTGGGCATCTGGCTGGCGCTGACTTTCGCCCTGCCCGCAGGCCTGGTGCTGCTGGCGCAAAAGCAGGCGCCCCTGCCTTCGCGGCTGGAGTTCATCGTCGCGCTGCGCGCGGCCCAGCACGCGGCCGAAGACAACGAACAGCCACTGGCCCAGGCCTGGTACGAAGCGCACCCGGAAATTGCGGCGCAGCTGCCCGCGGTCTGGCCCGCGAGCTTTGTGCCGCGCGTTCTGGACCAGGATCTGGCGCTGGAACCCTGGACCGTGGAGTTCAGCGAAGCGCGGGCCGAACAGGCGCGCATCGTGGCGCAATGGTCGTGGCTGTCGCCCGGGCTGGCGCTGGTGCTGTTCGGCGAGCGACTGGCCGGCACCGACGCCGCGCGCCATGGGCGTTATCTGCGGCAAGTCGAGGCCTTCGAACAGCGCTGGCGCGACTTCCTCGTTCCGGCGGTGATGGACCGCGAAGGGCTGCGGCCGGATCAGTTGCGGCAGCTGCCCAGGTTCGCGCCCCGGGATTTTTAGCGGCTAAGAGCGGCGAACACAACCCTTGAGACGTCGTTGCGTTGCCTTGCCGTGCTACTCGCACTGTCTACGGCAACGCGCCTAGCCTCAACCGCAAATCTTCGATTTGCTGGGTCGTGTTCGCCGCTCTAAAAACCCGGGCGCCCTGCCTTATTCGGCCTTGATATTGCCGTCGCGCATCACCTTGCCCATGCGCTGGGTCTGCAGGTCGATGAACTTCTTCACTTCGGCATTGCTGCCGGTGAACGGCTCGCCGCCCACGCTGGTGATGCGCTCCTTCACATCGGGCGCGTCGAGCGCGACCTTGAGCGCTTCGGCCAGCTTGGCCGCGACCGCGGGCGGCACGCCCGCGGGCATGAACATGCCGTTCCACTCGTAGGCTTCGGCATTGGGCACGCCGGCTTCGGCCAGCGTAGGCACATCAGGCAGCAAGGCCGAACGGCGCGCGGCCATCACGGCCAGCGGGCGCAGCTTGTTGGCCTTGATGTTGGACAGCGACGAGCCGATGTTGGCGACATAGACCGGCACATGGCCGCCCATCACGTCGGCCATGGCCGGGCTGCCGCCCTTGTAGGGAATGTGCACCATCTTCGCCTTGGCCTGCTGCAGGAACTGCTCGGTCGCGAGATGTTGGGTCGAGCCCGTGCCAGGCGAGGCATACGACACCGCGTCGGGCGCCGAGCGCGCGGTCTGCACCAGCTCGGCCGTGTTCTTGGCGCTGTAGTTGGGCGAGACGGTCAGCACCAGCGGGAACACGCCCAGAATGCCCAGCGGCGTGAACGCCTTGGCCGGGTCGTAAGGCAGCTTGGGGAACAGCGTGGGGTTGATGGCGTAGCCGCCGCCGTCGACCAGGATGGTGTAGCCATCGGGCTTGGCCTGGGCGACATAGCCCGCGCCGATCTGGCCCGCGGCGCCGCCGCGGTTCTCTATCACCACCGACTGGCCCAGCACGGTCGCCATCTTGGGCGCGACCAGGCGCGCGAGCATGTCGGCCGCGCCGCCCGCGGGATAGGCGACGACGATGGTCACGGGCTTGGTCGGCCAGTTGGGCTGGGCCGCGGCCAGCAGTGGCGCGGCGCACAACGCCGCGACGGCGAAAGCGGAAAACTTGATGCGAAAAGCCATGGCTTTGTCTCCAATTTTTTTTGATGAAACTGATTAGTTCGGCTGCGCTGGGGCATTCGGCAAGGCGGTCGCGACTTCGAGCTCCAGCCCGGTTTCGCGCATGCGCTGCACCGCGGCTTCGGACAGCGTGTCGTCGGTGACCACGAGATCGAACTCGTCGAGGCCTGCGACGCGGTAGGTGCCGTAGGTGCCGTATTTCGCGCCGGTCGCGAGCAGCACGCGCTGCGAGGCAATCGCCATCGCCGCGCGCTTGACTTCGACCTTGGGCGCCGAGGGCGTGGTCACGCCGCGCTCCAGATCCCAGGCGCTGGCCGAGAGAAACGAGATATCGGCGACCAGCTGGCGCAGCGTGGCCGCGGCCAGCGGGCCAATGCTCGAGCCGTTGCGGTGGTCGAGAACGCCGCCGGTGTGCAGCACCGTGACATGGGGCGCGTCGCCCAGCGACAGCGCGACATGGAAATCGTTGGTGATCACCGTCATGTCGGCCAGCGCGACGATCTGCGGAATCAGGCAGGCCGTGGTCGTGCCCGCGTCGAGGTAGACCGTCATGCCCGGCTTGAGCAGGCGCGCGACCTGGGCCGCGATGCCGCGTTTTTCGGCCTGCTCGGTCACCGACTTGGCCTGGTGGCTGGGCTCGACGATCTGGTGGCTGGCAATGCGCACGCCGCCCGCGATCGCATAGACCCGGCCTTTTTCCTCCAGCGCGGCGACATCGCGGCGCACGGTCATGTGCGAGCAGCCCAGCAGCTCCGTGAGCTGGTGCACGCTCAGCACCTGGTGCTTGCGCAATTGGCGCACGATCATCTCGCGCCGCTGCTCGGGAATCAGCCCCGCGGCCCGGCCGCTGGCATTGTCGATGAGGTCGTTCATTGCCTACTCCCGGTCGAGACTCAGTGTTGCAGCCCGGCGAGCCAGGCGGCGCGCAGCGCGGGATCGTCGCCCGCGATGTCGTCCAGGGTGATCAGCTCGCCCGCGCGGATTTCGCGCGCCGTGGTCGCATGCGCGGCCAGGTACAGCGGCGCCACATCGGCCGGCGCCTGCTCGCGCGCCAGCAGCACGGGAGCGACGCCGGTCACGTCATGGTGGTGGCCGCCCATGCGCAGCACCGTGCCCGCGGGAATGTTCTCGATGGCGCGGCCCGCCAGAATGGCGTGCTGGGCCGGGCGGTCGCTGCCCGAAGCGCGGTTGTGCAGCACGGCGTTGAGCAGGCTGATCGGCGTTTCCACGCCCATGAAGTGGTACGGCAGGTACATGCAGGCGTAGCGGCCGTTGCGGCTCACCACATGGCCCTTTTGCGCCAGCAGCTGCCAGGTGGGGCCGTCGCCGGTGCGCACGATCACGAACACGCCGCCGCCGAAGCTCGCTTCGTCGGGCAGGCGCAGCACGTTGAACACGTCGATCACGCCGGGCTTGTGGATAATGCCGCCGTCTTCGCGCAGCGCGTAGATGTCGGCGAGTTCCGCGGTGCGCGCCACGGGGTAATGCATGGCTTCGACATCGGCCACCAGGCCGGTGTTCGAGGCGACCACGGCCATTTCGCAGTAATCGGCGGTGGCACTGGTCTTCCAGCCCTTGAGCGCGGCGCGGCGCGCGGCCAGCGTCGCGGGAATGTCGTCGCCCAGCGTCAGCAGCTCGGCCATTTCGGGAATCGCGCGCGTCTCGTCGAGCTGGCGCACCTGGCCGCTGCGCGGATCGAACACCAGGTCGTATTCGCCCGACTTGCCCGCGGCGATGATTTCCAGGCCCAGCGTGCGCGCCCAGCTGACCCAGCCGATCAGATTGGCGGGCTGGTCGCCATCGGCCGTGGTGTAGACCACGCCCTTGGCCGCGGCCAGGCGCGACATGGTCACGCCGGCGACGGTATCGACTTCCTTGCTGACCATGGCCACATGGCGGCCGGCTTCGATGGCTTCGCAGGCCACGCGGTAACCGACCTTGGGATTGCCCGTGGCTTCGACCAGGATGTCGTGCGCCACTTCGCGCAGCAGGCCGGCGTCGGCGACCAGCGCGATCGCATCGGCGGGCAGCGCGGCGATCTCGGCCGCGCTATGGCATTCGCGCAGCTGCTGCGCGGGAAATCCCAATTCTTCACACATTGCACGCAGACCCGGAACATCGAGGTCGCACAGCCCGGCCGGGATCAGCCGCGGCATCAGGCGCGTCTGCGCGAGCAGCGTACGGGCGAAGCCGCCCTTGGCGCCAGTGAGGGTGTAGCGCACTTTGCGCTCGGGTTGGTCGGCGAACAGCAGTTCAAAATTCATAGGTGGTCCATTGCAGTGAGGGCAGCGCTTGGCTCTATTATTCACAAAACCTCACACAAAATCACAGGGATTCCCCTTGGTTGTTCAAATTTGTGAAGTCGCGTACCATTTATTCACACTTTCACAAGACCTATGAACAAGCTTCCTCCCTTGCTCGGTTGCATTGCCGACGATTTCACCGGCGCCACCGACCTGGCCAACATCCTTGTGCGCGGCGGCATGCGCACGGTGCAAACCATAGGCGTGCCTTCGGCCGGGCTGGCCGCGTCGCTCGATGCCGACGCCATCGTCATCGCGCTCAAGTCGCGCACCGCGCCCGTGGAGCAGGCCGTGGCCCAGAGCCTCGAAGCGCTGCGCTGGCTGCAGGCCCAGGGCTGCACGCAGTTCTTCTTCAAGTACTGCTCGACTTTCGATTCGACGGCCGCAGGCAACATCGGCCCCGTGGCCGAAGCGCTGCAAGAAGCGCTGGGCACGGACTTCGCCATCGCCTGCCCGGCCTTCCCCGGCGCCGGCCGCACCGTCTACCAGGGCCACCTGTTCGTCAACCAGCGCCTGCTCAATGAGTCGGGCATGGAAAACCACCCGCTCACGCCCATGCGCGACCCCGATCTGGTGCGCGTGCTGCAGTCGCAAAGCCAGGCCAAGGTCGGCCTGATCGCCCAGCCCGCCGTGGCCCAGGGTGCGGCCGGCGTGCGCGAACGCATCGCCGCGCTGCGCGCCCAGGGCGTGCGTCTTGCGATCGCCGATGCGATCAGCGACGCCGATCTCGTGACGCTGGGTGAAGCCTGCGCCGACGCCCAGCTCATCACCGGCGGCTCGGGCGTGGCCCAGGGCCTGCCCGCGAACTTCCGCCGCCTGGGCAAGCTGCGGGGCAGCGACGCCGCACAACTGGCGCGCATCGACGGCCCCGCCGTCGTGCTGTCGGGCAGCGCCTCCACCGCCACCAACGGCCAGGTCGCGGCCTGGCTGCGCAGCGGCCGCCCCGCCTACCGCATAGACCCGCTGGCGCTGGCGCGCGGCGAAGATGTGGTCGCCGCCGCGCTGGCCCTGGCCAGCGTGGGCGAGACCGCGCTGATCTACGCCACCAGCAGCCCCGACGAAGTGCGCCGCGTGCAGGCCGAACTCGGCGTGGCGCGCGCCGGTGCGCTGATCGAGGATGCGCTGGGCCAGGTCGCGGCGCGGCTGCGCGCCGGCGGCACGCGCCGCTTCGTGGTGGCGGGCGGCGAAACGTCGGGCGCGGTGATACAGGCGCTGCAACTGCAGGCGCTGCGCATAGGCCGGCAGATCGATCCCGGCGTGCCCGAAACCCAATCGCTGGGCGACGACAAGCCGCTGGCCGTGGTGCTCAAGTCGGGCAACTTCGGCAGCGAAGACTTCTTCGACAAGGCGCTCAAGCACCTTGATGGAGCCGGCGCGTGAGTACCGCAGCGCACGACGAGGCGCGGCTGCGCGAGGAAATCTGCGAAGTCGGCGCGAGCCTGCATGCGCGCGGCTACACCACCGGCACCGCGGGCAACATCAGCGCGCGCCTGGCCGACGGCTGGCTGATCACGCCCACCGACGCCTGCCTGGGCAGGCTAGACCCCGCGCGCCTGGCCAAGGTCAACGCCGACAACGAATGGATTTCGGGCGACAAGCCGTCGAAGACATTGGCCCTGCACCGCGGCATCTACGCGCGCAACGCCCAGGCGCGCTGCGTGCTGCACACCCATTCCACGCACCTGGTCGCGCTGACGCTGGCCGGCGTCGCCGCGCCTGACGCGGTGCTGCCGCCGATCACGCCCTACCAGGTGATGAAGATAGGCCGCGTGCCCTTGATTCCCTATGCGCGTCCCGGTGCTGCAAGCGTCGCCGAACAGGTGGCGGCGATCGCCGGCGAAGTGCGCGGCGTGCTGCTCGAACGCCTGGGCCCCGTGGTCTGGGCCGACAGCGTGACGCGCGCCAGCCATGCGCTCGAAGAACTCGAGGAGACCGCGCGGCTGTGGCTGATGCTCAAGACGCCGCCGGCCCCGCTGACGCCCGACCAGGTCGCGGAGCTCGAAAGCGCGTTCGGCGTGCGCTGGTGACATGCCGCCGGGGCGCGATGCGCGCCCCGCGGCCCTGATGCCCCCGTTCAGTCGCGGTATTCCGCCACATAGCCCACGCCATGCACGGTGTGCAGAAACTTCTTTTCGAAGGCATCGTCGATCTTCCGGCGCAACCGCCCTACCGCCACATTGACCAGGTTGGCCTGCTGCAGATTCTTGCTGCCCCACACATGCTCGAACAGCTTCTCGCGGCTCACGGGCTTGCCCTGGTGACGCGCGAGATACAGCAAGGTGGCGAACTCCTGCTTGGTCAGATTGATGAACCGTCCGCCGCGCTCCACGCTGCTGTCGGACAGGTGTATCGTCAGATCATCAAATATCAGCTTTGACGTGAAAGTCGCCTGCGGAACGCTCTTTCGCAGCTGCAGATTCACGCGCGCCAGCAGCTCCTCGAAATCCACGGGTTTCACCACATAATCGACAGCGCCGATTCTCAAATAATGGATCTTGGTTTCCACTTCGCCATTTTCCGACACAACAATGACCGGGGTGGTTTTGGCCTGGTTGAATCGCTCTATGAATTTAGACCCTTGATCCCCGGTATTTTCCACATTGATGATCAGCAACTCATAACCGCGGCGCAAAGCGGGTTCGATGGCGCGCTCACAGCATTCGAACACATCCGATTTTCGGCCTATGCCCAAAAGCTTTTTCTTCAGACGCTTCGCAAAAATCGAATCCTGGTCAACGATGAGAATTTCCATATTCTATTTCCGTGGAATCTCCGATCTCAGGCCAGTGCCTGGTCCAGGAATTTTTTCTGATGCTGCGCCCAGCGCGCTCCTATTCTCAACGCATCGCGCTGATATGAATTCGCTTGTGAAAAGAACAGGTCTTCCTGCAAGTTGATTTTTTGAAAGACCCGTCTTTGCTTCAAGGCCCTGGCGCGCAGAGAACCTTCGAGCAAATCGGCGATTTCACCGTGCGGGGCAAACTCCATGGCGGCATTGCGAATGGTCTCTATGGCTTTCCTGGAGGCAGCGGGTACGGCGCGCGGCTCGGACAGATTGCCCTTGCGGATATGCAGATTTCGCTCCACCACCAGTCCCCAGGGACGAATCGCCGTCGAGGGGTTGATCGAGAGCGCTTCCAACTTGGTCAGGCCGAAGTGCCGCGCCAGCCGCAGCCGCGTGGCCAGCAGGGGTGCGATCTGCTGCACTTCCTCTATGCCCGAATCGGCCTCTTCCTCGCAGCCGTTCACATCCAGCACCAGGGTCTTGATGATTCCGTTGGCAAGGCTGTCGCCCGTGATGCTGGACTCATAGAGCAGCGACAGCCCTTCTTCCATATGTTCTATGCTTTTGGCTTCCTTGAGCGTCAAGGCGCCCAGGCGGCGCTTGGCCTCGGCAATGCCCGCGAACGACGCCTTTTCCAGGAAGAACCGCGCCATCGACGGGTTGCCCACCGAACTGCGGTAATCCGAGCACAGGTAGAACAGATCCATCCAGGCTTCCGAGCGCCCCTTGTCGGCGGCCTTGAGCAGCAGCGCGATGGCCTTGCGCAGGTTGACGGATCTGGACGCACCGGATGGGCCCATGAATTCGGTCTTGAGTCCGGCCAGCATTCTGCCCAGCAGATAGCAGGAATTCTTGTTGCTCGAGGCGGCCGAGTGCTCCAGGCTGGACTCTATCAAGGCGGCGGGAATCATTTGCAGCGTCTTGCCGCTTTCCTCGGCCACCGTGACGATTTTCGCAATCGCGTCATAAATGGCGCTGGGAATGTCTGAGGAGTCAGGCGCCACCAGGCTCAAGGCATCTTCCGCGCGGCAGTAGTAGCCGTCGCTGAGCGCCGACCGGGCTTCGGCAGCAATGATTTCGAGCGCTGAAATATTGTGCTTTTGCGCGATCTTGACCAGGGCCTGCGCCATGTCGGCGCCAGCCGCGTCGGACAGTAGCTTCTTGGTTTCCTGGCAAAGAACGGAATCATTCTTGCCGACCCAGAACGCCAGTTCTTCAAGGTTTCTCCTGATGATCAGCAGCGTGATGAGTTTGATGCGCGCGGAATTGTCAAAGGCCGCGGCCTTTCTGAGATTCTCCACCTGGGAATATTCCAGGATCTCGAGAATATCCAGATGCGAACAGATCAGCACCGCCACGTCGCCCCGGTACCTCAGTGCGGGCGCGCAAAGATATTCGAGAGCAAGCTTTATATTCCTCGGAAAGTCGATCACGCCTTGCAAATAGAAGCCCCCCAGCTTCACTTTCGCATCCAGATCTCCAGCTCTTGCAAGCGCTCTCAGTCGAATATTTTCTCGTCTCATTAGTATTTTCGGTTGAGCCAAGCACGCAGGCATGGTGCTTTACGCGCACAGTCTAGCTTTGCGCTGAAACGACTCAAATGACATCAGTATTAATTTTTTGTCACTTTTTTGACAGCTACTGATTTCATGCGGCCGATGCGCCTGCCGTTGCTTTCTCTTGACGAAATGCGGCGTGATTCGCGCATATGGCTTGCGAAGGGTGGCCCGATAGGGATCAGCGCCATTTTTTCCTGCAGTTGCTGCCTAGGATTGCGGCTGATGTCTCGAATACATCTATTAATCATCTTTAAACCCCAAGGATTCGAAATGAAACTTCGCCCCACCTATGCCGCTGCACTGGCAGCCGTTTTTGTCAGCGCTGGTGCCTACGCGCAGTCGAACGTCACCCTGTTCGGTATCGTGGATGCCAACGTGCGCTATGTGAAGAACAGCGATCTGCCCAGCAATGTGACGATGAACAGCGGCGGCCTGTCCACGGGTCGTCTGGGATTCCGCGGTGTCGAGGATCTGGGCGGCGGCCTCAAGGCCGGCTTCTGGCTGGAATCGGACGTGCTGGCCGACACCGGCAACACCAGCGCCACCGGCAAGTTCTTCCAGCGCCGTTCGACCGTCAGCCTGATGGGCGGTTTCGGTGAAGTGCGTCTGGGCCGCGATTTCTCCCCCGCGAGCCAGAACGTCGTCAAGTTCGATCCGTTCGGCGTGGTCGGCGTCGCCGGCTCCAATGTGTCGAGCCGCATGCCCGGCACCTTCGCTTCGTACTATCGCCATGACAACGCCATCCAGTACTTCACGCCCTCCTTCGGCGGCGCGCAACTGGAAGTGATGTACGCGCCCGACGAAAGCGTCTCGACCAAGGCAGGCCGCCATGCCGCGGCACGCCTGGTCTATGACAACGGCCCGTTGAACCTCTCCGCTTCGTACGGCGAGACCTTCCTGAACGCCGCCGGCGACAAGTTCAAGCAGATCGGTCTGGGCGCCGCCTACGATCTGGGCGTGGTGCGCCTGATGGGCTTCTATCAGCGTGAAGAGCTGCCATTCGGCACCTACGGCACGACCACCGCCGGCAGCGAAGACCGCGTCCTGCTGGGCTTCACCGCGCCCATCGGTGCGCACCAGATCCGCGGCTCGTATGTGCGCACGGACTCGCGCAAAGGCAACGCGGCATTCAACCGCAGCGACGCCGACAAGTACTCGATCGGCTACATCCACAATCTGTCGAAGCGCACGGCCCTCTATAGCACCGCTTCGTACATCCGCAACAAGGGCGGCGCGACCTTCAGCGTTCCCGGCGGCGCTCCCGGCCTGGCCGCTGGCGGCAAGTCCACCGGCGCGGAAGTGGGCATTCGCCACGCTTTCTGATAGATCAGCGATTTAATTTCATTGCGTTGAGCCCCATGGCCTCGGTCATGGGGCTTTTTTAATTTGACGGCGCTGTTGGAAAAATCCCCCATTGAAGGGAATTTTTGCGTCCAGCCGGTTTATCTTCGAGCGGCATGAGAGACCATTGGTCGCACGCGCATCCGCGCCCCAACACATCAATAACCAGGAGACATCCATGAGCATCACCCGCCGTTCCGCCCTCGCTCTCGCCGCAGCCACCGGCCTGGGACTTTGCGCCCAGGTAGGCGCGCAGCAGGCGCGCGAAATCAAGATCGGCTATGCGCTGGCGCAGAACTCGCACTTCGGCGCGGGCGCGCTGGCCTGGGCCGACGCGGTGGAAAAGTCCACCAACAACGCCTTCAAGTTCAAGCATTTCGCGTCCAGCGCGCTGGGCGGCGAGCGTGAACTGATCGAAGGCCTGACGCTGGGCACCGTGGAGGCCGTGGTGGTCTCCAACGGCGCCGTGAGCAACTTCGTGCCCGACGCCGGCGTGATGGACGTGCCTTTCCTGTTTCGCGACACCGCCCATGCGCGCGCCGTGCTCGACGGCAAGATAGGCGAAGACCTGCTGGCCAAGTTCCGCGCGCGCGGCCTGATCGCGCTGGCCTGGGGCGAACAGGGCTTTCGCCACCTGAGCAACAACAAGCGCGCGGTGGTCAAGCCCGCCGATGCCCAGGGCCTGAAGATCCGCGTGACCGAGAACCAGACGCACATCACGGCCTTCCGCCAGCTGGGCATGTCGCCCACGCCCATGTCCTGGCCCGAAGTCATTGGCGCGCTGCAGCAGGGCACGATAGACGGCCAGGAGAACCCGGTGTCGGTATTCACCTCCGCCAAGCTCTGGCAAGTGCAGAAGTACCTGTCGCTGACCAGCCATGTCTACGCGCCCATGGTGCTGATCGTCTCGCCCTCGGTATGGTCCGGCCTCAATGACGCGCAGAAGAAGGCGTTTGCCGATGGCGCGCGCGCCGGCAGCCTGGCCTCGCGCAAGTTCGTCGACGACATCGAGAAAAGCGCGGTGGAAGAAATCAAGAGCCATGGCGTGCAGGTGACTACCAGCGTCGACCAGGCGGCCTTCCGCGCCGCGCTGGCCCCGGCCTACAAGCAGTTCGCGACCAAGTTCGGCCAGAAGACGCTGGACGCGATCGCCGCGGTCAAGTAAGCCGCGCGGCGCGCGCTGCCTGCAGCGCGCGTACGGCGCCCGGGCTCGGCGCAGCGCCGGCCTTCGCGTGATATATTGCACCTGCAATTGTTGCATATGCAAATTTATCGAGAAGGCAATCCATGAATGTCGATCAGGTGATGGCGCCGCGCATGCCGCCAGCCAGCCCGCGCGTGCGCGCCATGCTGCAAGACCCCATCCTGCCGACGATTCTGCGCATGAGTTGGCCCAATATGCTGATGATGCTGGCCCAGGCATCGACCGGCCTGATCGAGATGTGGTTCCTGGCCAAGCTGGGCACCGATGTGCTGGCCGGCGTCGCCGTGGTGGTGCCGGTGCTGATGCTGATGCAGAACATGTCGCAGGGCGCGCTGGGCGGCGGCATCTCGGCCGCGGTGGCGCGCGCGCTGGGCTCTGGCCATGCGGCGCTGGCCGATTCGCTGGCACGCCATGCGCTGGTGCTCAGCGCCGGCGTGGGCCTGGTGTTCACGCTGCTGCTGCTGGGTTTGAGCGGGCCGCTGTTCCATCTGCTGGGCGCCCGCGGCGCGGCGCTGGCCGTGGCCCAGGAATATGGCCATGTGGTGTTCGCCGCACTGGTGCTGATGTGGGCCATGAACGCGCTGGCCAGCGTGGTGCGCGGCACGGGCAATATGCTGGTTCCCGGCGCGGTGATCTGCGGCGGCGCGCTGCTGCTGATTCCCATCTGCCCGGCGCTGATCTTTGGTTTCGGGCCGATTCCGGCGCTGGGCGTCGTCGGCGGCGCCTGGGCGCTGGTCGCCTATTACGCGATCGGCACCCTGGTGCTGGCCTGGTATTGCGCCAGCGGGCGCAACGCCGCGAAACTGCACGCCGGGCCCGTGCATTGGGCGCCCATGCGCAACATTCTCACCGTGGGCGGCCTGGCCTGCATCAACCCGCTGCTGACCAACGGCTTGATTGCCTCGACGGCCGCTATCGTGGGCGCGCATGCGGGCTCCGAGGCGCTGGCCGGCTATGCGACGGCCGCGCGGCTCGAATATCTGCTGATTCCGATCGCTTTCGGCCTGGGCGCGCCCATGGTCGCGCTGGTCGGCGCCAACATCGGCGCGGGCCAGCCCGAACGCGCGCGGCGCATCGCGCTGTTCGGCGGCGCCATCGCTTTCGCCATCGGCGAGACCGTGGGCCTGACGGCCGCGCTGTGGCCCGAGACCTGGCTGCGGCTGTTCGGCAGCGACGAGCGCATGCTGGAGACCGGCGCGCAATACCTGCGCATTGCCGGGCCGTTCTATGGCTTCTTTGCGATGGGCATCGCGCTGTACTTCGCCTCGCAGGGCGCGGGCCGGCTGAAGTGGCCGCTGCTGGCCGGAGCGCTGCGCCTGGGCCTGTACGCGGGTCTGGGCTGGGCCGCACTGGTTGCGACGGGATCGCTCACGACCTTCTTCGCCTTCGGCGCCGCGGCCATGGCCGCCTACGGGCTGATCATTTTCTGGTCCGTCGCCTCGGGCAGCTGGTTTGCCAAGGAACGGCGCCAAGGCGCAGCGCCCTAGCCCCGCAAGAGGATGGCGGCGAGCACAAAGCCGGCCATCCACAGCGTTTCGACCAGCAGCAGCGCAAACGGCCGCCAGCCGGCGCGCGCCAGTTGCTTGAATGAAGTCTTCATGCCCAGCGCCGCAATCGCCACGACCAGGCAGCCGCGCGAAACATCGCTCAGGCCGGCCTGGATCTCGACCGGCACCGCGCCCACCGAATTGACGATCACCAGCACCACGAAGACCCACAGAAACCAGGGCACCAGCGCCTGCCTGGGCTGGGCGCCGGCCGCGCCCTCGCCGGCCGCGCCCTCTGGCGCGCGCTGGCGCTTGAACAGCGAGGCCACGACCACCACCACCACGGCCAGCATGGACACGCGAAACAGCTTGACGATGGTCGCGTAGTCACCGGTTTCCTGGCCCAGCATGAAGCCCGCGCCCACCACCTGGGCGACATCATGAATGGTGCCGCCCAGGAACAATCCGGCCAGTTCGGGCGGCAGCTGCAGCAGGCGCGCGATCAGCGGATAGACGACCATAGCGACGGTGGACAGCACGGTCACCGTGACGACCACCATCAGCGTGAAGCGTTCGCTGTCCTTGTTGCGCGGCAGCACGGCCGAGATCGCCAGCGCGGCCGACGCGCCGCAGATCGCCACCGCGCCGCCCGACAGCACCGACTGCGCGCGGTTCAGGCCCAGGCGCCGGCCCAGGAACACGCCGCACAGCAGCGTGCTCACCACGGCCACGATCACGATCGCCGCCGTGCTCCAGCCCAGGCCCACGATCTGGCTCGCCGTGATGCGCGCGCCCAGCAGGCCTACGCCCAGGCGCAGCACGGTGCGCGCACAGAACTCGATGCCGGGCCGGGTCTTGGCGTCGGCGCTCAGGTAGTGAAACGCCACGCCGAAGAACAGCGCATACAGCAGCTGCGGGCCGCCATGCAAGTGCGACACCAGCGTCGCGGCCATGGCGATGACCGCGGACAAGGCCGTTCCGGGCAGGCATTGCAGCAGTCGCTGCAGCGCACCTTCAGGCTGGGCGGGGTCGGCTGACAGGCGGGTGGACAGGCGGGTGGACAGGAAATTGGGCACGTGGAGTCTCTTCCAAACGGGGGGTATCGAAGGCTTCAGACCTTTTCTGCATTTGATAATACGAAAATCTCATAAGGAAAAAAATCAGATAATTTCACTCACAATGATCGATAAAACCACTCAACCAGCGCTTCAACGCCTGCGCCTGAACCTGCGGCAGCTCGAAGTCTTCCTAGCCACGGCGCGCGGCGGCAGCACGCGCGCCGCGGCCGACCGCGTGGCGCGCTCGCAATCCGCGGCCAGCACGGCGCTGGCCGAACTCGAAGCCGCGCTGGGCTGCGAGCTGTTCGATCGCATAGGCCGGCGGCTGCAGCTCAACGAGAACGGGCGCGCGCTGCTGCCCCGGGCCCAGGCAATCGTCGACCAGGCGTTCGAGGCGCAGGACCTGTTCCTGGGCGAACACGCCGCGACCTTGCGCGTTGGCGCCAGCTTCACGATTGGCGAATACCTGCTGCCCGGCCTGGTCTCGCGCTGGACCCAGCTGCACCCGCGCAGCCTGATCCAGCTGCGCATAGGCAACACCAGCGAAGTCCTGGACGCGGTCGCGGCGATGGATGTGGACATCGGTTTCGTCGAAGGCTCGCAAACGCACCCCGACCTGGTCATGCAGTCCTGGGGCCATGACGAAATCGTGGTCATCGCCGCACCCGGCCATGCGCTGGCACAGCAGTGTGCGACGCCGCAGCAGCTGTCCCAGGCGACCTGGGTGGTGCGCGAGCACGGGTCGGGCACGCGCCAGGTCACCGACGAATGGCTGCTGGGCCACCTCGAACAGGTGCGCATAGGTTTCGAGCTGGGCAGCAATGAAGCGATCAAGCGCGTGGTCGCGGCCAGCGACGGCCTGGGCTGTCTCTCGCGCCATGCCGTGGAGCAGAGCATTGCCGACGGCCACCTGATCGAGCTTGCGACCCACCTGCCCAAGGCCAGACGCAAACTGGCCATCGTGCTGCACCGGGAAAAGAAGCTGGGCCGCGGCGCGAGCGACTTTCTTGCGCACTGCCGCGCGGCTGCGGCGTTTTAGCGGCTAAAAAAATCCAGGCCGACCCTGGGCGCTCACGCCGCCGGGCTTGAATGTCTGCGGCTGCGCCGTTCCCGTCACCGGCCCTCGCCGCGCGCCGGCTGCGGCAAGTACCTATGCCGATGTCACGCCAGCGCAACATTCGACTCCTAACCTTCGCCCTTGCTGCTGGGTGTAGGACAAATCCGACCCGCACCCTCCAGCGGCTGGCGCAAGCCATGGCAACGTGGCCGCCATCAATTATTAAACATAACATTTGCTTTCGAGGGATATCGGTAATGCAAGCAAAAACAGCAGCCATGGTCGCTGGCGCGGTCGCGTCCATCGCACTGACCGGCCAGGTCTTCGCCCAGTCCAACGTCAGCATCTACGGCATCGCTGACAACGGCGTTGAAATCATCAACAACGCCTCTTCCGCGGCCAACGCCAACAACACCCTGACCCGTCTGAGCTCGGGCAACCTGTCGGGTTCGCGCCTGGGCTTTCGCGGCAATGAAGATCTGGGCGGCGGCCTGAAAGCCGTCTTCATCCTGGAAGCCGGCATTGGCCTGGACACCGGCACCTCGCTGCAAGGCGGCCGCATGTTCGGCCGCCAGGCCTTGATCGGTCTGCAAGGCCAGTGGGGCAATCTGTACCTGGGCCGCCAGAACAGCATGATGCTGGAGTGGATGAGCAAGTACAACACCATGGACAACGCGACCTGGTCGGCCAAGGTGCATGACGGTGCGTTCTCCGACCGCATGGACAACGCCATCAAGTACACGCAGAAGTTCGGCGCCGTCGAGATGGCCACGTACTACAGCACCAACTACAACGGCCAGGAAAGCTCCGACAGCGCCAAGGTGGGCCGCCAGTACGGCCTGGGCTTGCAGTACCGCGGCGAAGGCTTCGGCATGGCCGCGCTGTACGACCAGAAGCAGGGCACGACGCTGGCCACCAAGGACAACGCCGACAAGCACCTGACGCTGGGCGCGCGCTACAAGTTCGGCAAGGCCGAAGTGCTGGGCGGCTATCTGACGCGCAGGCAGCAAGCCCTGGGCGTGGCCGATGTGCGCACCAACATGGTCTGGATAGGCGGCAGCTACCAGATCACGGGCCCGCTGCAGCTGAGCGCTTCGCTCTATCACACGGACCGCAAGAACTCCAACCAGGACCCGACGTCCGTCATCGCCATGGCCAAGTACGCGCTGTCCAAGCGCACCGACCTGTACCTGATCGCTTCGTACGCCTCGAACAAGGACAACGCGAGCCAGGCCCAGACGCTCGGCGTGAACGGTTTCAACAGCAATGTGGCCGCGGGCAAGAACCAGTTCGGCACCATGGCTGGCATCCGCCACACGTTCTGATGCGCATGGGCGAATCACAAGAGCCCAAGGGCACTTCGATCGCGGTCGAAGGCCTGACGCACCGTTTCGCCAGCAATACCGTGCTCGACCGCATCGATCTGCGGCTCGCGCCCGGCCAGGTGCTGGCCTTGCTCGGCCCTTCGGGCTGCGGCAAGACGACGCTGCTCAAGCTGCTCGCCGGCCTGACGCCCGTGGCCCCAGGCCACGGCCGCATACGGCTGGGCGACACCGTGGTCGCGGGCGACGGCCAGTTCGTGCCGCCGGAAAAGCGCGGCCTGGGCATGGTGTTCCAGGACTACGCGCTGTGGCCGCACATGACCGTGGGCAAGAACGTCGCGTTCGCGCTGGAAATGCGCGGCGTGGCGAAGAATGAGCGCGCGCAGCGCATGGAGCGCGCGCTCGAAATCGTCGGGCTCAAGGGCTATGCCGACCGCCAGCCGTCGAGCCTTTCGGGCGGACAACAGCAGCGCGTGGCGCTGGCCCGGGCCATCGTCGCCGAACCGCAGGTGCTGCTGTTCGACGAGCCGCTGTCGAACCTGGACCGCGATCTGCGCGAAAGCCTGTGCCACGAAATCGGCCTGCTGCTGCGCAGCATGGGAACGACCGCGGTCTATGTGACCCATGACCAGGAAGAGGCGTTTGCGCTGGCCGACATCGTCGCGGTGATGCACGCCGGGCGCATACAGCAGCTGTCGACACCCGAGCAGCTGATGCATTCGCCCGAGAGTGCGCTGGTCGCCGAGTTTCTCAAGCTGGGCAATGTGCTGCACGCCGAGGACATTCCGCAGGCCTGGCGCGTCGCGGCCAATGCGCTGGCGCGCGCCGACCACGCGCACCTGTTCATTCCGCAGCAGGCGCTGAGCCTGGGCCGGGACCCGCAGGCCGAACTGCGCGCCCAGGTCGTCGCCCAGCGCTATCGCCATGGCCGCTTCGTCACCGATGTCAGAACCGGCGCCGACTGCAAGGGCTTGCGCTTCACCACGCCGCAGCGCCTGGCCAGCGACGACATCGTCGACCTGTGCCTCGACTGGGACGTGCTGCGCTGGCTGCCCAAAGCCGCATGAAGCCGCGTGAAGCCGCCTGAAGCTGTCTGCAGCTGCGTGACACCACGCCGCCTTCGCGGCGTCTTTCAAGAACCAAAACAACACCCATGAAAAATACCCGTCCCCTGAGCGCCCTGGCCTTTGCCGCGGCCTCGCTGTTCGCCCTGCCCGCAGCGCACGCGCTGACCATTTACAGCGCCGGCCCGGGCAAGCTGATCGACACACTGGCCGCCGACTTCAAGGCCAAGACCGGCGTGGCCGTCGACGTGTTCCAGGCCGATACCGGCAAGGTCATGGCGCGCCTGCAGGCCGAAGCCACCAACCCGCGCGCCGACGTCGTGATCTCGGCGTCGTGGGACAGCGCCCAGGACCTGGACCGCCGCGGCATGCTCGTGGCCCATGACAGCGCCAACGCCCAGAAAGTCGCGCCGCAATACCGCCAGCCCAACTACGTGGCCCAGGGGCTGTCGGTGCTGTCCATCGTCTGGAACACCAAGAGCGGCACGCCACGCCCCACCGACTGGAGCGACCTGACCGCACCCGCGTTCAAGGACAAGGTCACCATGCCCGACCCCGCGCAGTCGGGCGCGTCGCTGGACCTGCTGTCGGCGCTGCAAAAGCGCCAGAGCGACAAGGCCTGGGAGCTGTTTGCCAGCCTCAAGGCCAACGGCATGGTGATTTCGGGGCCCAACGCCCAGGCCATGAACCCGGTGCTGCAAGGCGCCAAGGCCGCGGTGTTCGGCGCCGTCGACTACGTCGCGCTGGGCAGCCAGGCCAAGGGCGAAAGCATAGAAGTGATCTTCCCCAAGAGCGGCACCGTGGTCGCGCCGCGGCCGATGATGGTGCTCAAGTCGTCCAAGGCCCAGTACGACGCGCGCAAGTTCATCGACTTCGTGCTGTCGCCCCAAGGCCAGGCGCGCGTCGCCGAGGCCTATCTGATTCCGGCGCGCGACGATGTCGCCGCCAAGCGCATGAAGCTCAAGGAAATCAAGCTGCTGCCCGAGCCGCAAGGCAATGAGAACTACGCGTCGCGCGCGGCCCTGCTGCACCGCTTCTCCACCCTGTTCGGCCGCAGGTAATGGCCGCGGCTCGTCTCCAGTTGGGCCTGCCGGCGATCGCCGCGGGCACCACGGCGGCGCTGCTGGGCCTGGTGGCATTGCCGCTGGCCTTCGTGCTGCTGCAAGCCATCTACCCCGAGCTGGCCAACGGCTCGTTCGCCGCGCCGCTCTCACATCTGCGCGCCTTGTTCGGCGATGACGCGCTGGTGGAGCTGACGCTCAACACGCTGCGCCTGGGCGCCTGCGTGGTGCTGCTGAGCGCGCTGATCGGCATTCCGCTGGGCGCGCTGCGCGGCCTGTTCCGGCTGCCGTTTGCCGCGCTGTGGGACCTGCTGTTCCTGATCCCGTTCATGATTCCGCCCTACATCGCGGCGCTGGGCTGGATCATGACGCTGCAGCCCAACGGCTACGCCCAGCAGCTGTTCGGGCTCAACGCCGCGCCTTTCCTGTTCTCGTTTGCCGGCGTCGTCTTCGTGATGACGCTCAACGTCTTTCCCGTGGTCTATTTCGCGGTCTCGCGCACCCTCGCCAGCACAGGCTCGCGCCTGGCCGACGTGGGCCGCGTGTGCGGCGGCGGGCCCTGGAAGTGCTTTTTCCGCATCACCCTGCCCCTGGCCCTGCCGGGCATCGCCGCCAGCTTGCTGCTGGTGTTCGCGATGGCGATCGAAGAGTACGGCACGCCCGCGGCGCTGGCCGCCAACGCCGGCTTCTTCGTGCTGGTGACGGGCATAGAGCGGCGCTTTTCCGACTGGCCCATAGATCTGCCGGGCGCGTCGACACTGTCGGTGGTGCTGGTGCTGCTGGCCATGCTCGCGTTCTGGCTGCAGCGCCGTTTGCTGGGCAAGCAGGTGTTCGAGACCACCACGGGCAAGCCCAACGACACCACGCTGCGCGCGCTGGGCGCATGGCAATGGCCGGTCACGGCCTTGTTCGCGGGCGTGGCCCTGGTCGCCACGCTGACGCCGCTGGCCGCGATCATCGTCACCGCCTGCTCGAAGACGCTGTCGGGCGGACTGGCGCTGGACAACCTGTCGTTCGCCCACTTCGCGGCGATCTTCTCCAGCGGCGAAACCGCCTTGCGCGCGCTGACCACCAGCGCCGCGCTGGGCCTGGGAACGGCCCTGGTCACGGGCGTGCTGGGCCTGCTGGTCGCGTACTGCGTGGTCAAGACCTCGATACGCGGTCGCGTGCTGCTGGACGCGCTGTCGATCATGCCCAACACCCTGCCGGGCATCGTCGTCGCCGTGGGCCTGATCCTGGCCTGGAACCAGTCGTTCTGGCCGGCGACGCCGTACAACACCTGGCTCATTCTGCTGCTGGCCTATTGCTGCCTGCTGATTCCCTACCCGGTGCGCTATGCGACGGCCGCGCTGGCGCAGATCGGCGACAACATGGAAGCCGCGGCGCGCGTGCATGGCGCGAGCATGCTGAAGATGCTCACGCGCGTGCTGCTGCCGCTGATGCTGCCAAGCCTGCTGGCCTCGATGCTGCTGGTGTTCGCCGTGGCTTCGCGCGAGCTCGTGGCTTCGCTGCTGCTCGCGCCCACGGGAATCCAGACCACGTCGCTGTTCATCTGGCGCCAGTTCGAACAGGGCTCGGTGGGCCAGGGCATGGCGATGAGCGTGGTGACCATTCTGATGACCACGACCATCATGGTCGCGGTCACCAGCTGGCAGTCCAGGCGCTAGGCGCCGCCGCGCCTCGGGTTTTCGCGGGGGGCGGGCGTCGCGAAATGCGAAGTCGGCGGCACAGGTCGTCAAGTGGGCAAGGCCGGGCATCGCGATCATGAAGCGGTCCATCAACGGCACTACCCCAGGAGACAAAATGACAGCAATCGTGAATCGGGCCGCCACCGGCGGACCCGAAGTTGTGCATGGCGAATACCTTTACCTGAAGCCACCGCGCGCAATGCGCGCCCTGGCGCTGGCCCTGCTTTCCTGCGTCGTGACGCTGTCCTGGGCCGCGGCCGAGGAATGGCCTACCAAGCCGATACGCATCATCGTTCCCGCGCCGCCGGGCGCGATCACCGACGGCGTGGCGCGCCTCATAGGCGAGCAGCTGCGCGACCATCTGGGCCAGCCGGTGATCATAGACAACAAGCCCGGCGGCTCGGCCGTGATCGCCGAGCGCGCCATGATTGGCGCGCCCGCCGACGGCTACACCTTGATGGTCGCGCCGTCGAGCGTCTGGACCGATTTCCCGTTCTCGGTCAAGACGCCGTTCGATCCGCACAAGACGTTCACCTATGTGGCCGACATGGCCAGCATGGTCCATGTGCTGGTGGCGAGCAACAGCTATGCGCCCAACAAACCGCAGGAAATCCTGGAGCATGCGCGCCGGAACAGAAATACGGTCAGCGTGGCCAACATGAGCACCGGCACGCGCTCCAATCTGCTGGGCGATCTGCTCAGCGAGAAAAGCGGGCGCAACATCCTGGTCGTGCCCTACAAGGGCTCGGCGCCCGTGCTCGTCGACTTGATGGGCGGCCAGGTGCAGCTGACCTTCGACGTGATCAGCAATGTCGCGCCGCTGGTCAAGGCCGGCAAGATCAAGGGTCTGGGCATTGTCTCGGCCACGCGCTCGCCCCACCTGCCCGATGTGCCCAGCTTCGCCGAACTGGGCATGGCCGACCTGGTGATGCCCGATGCCAGCGTGGGCGTGTTCATTCTGAGCAGCACGCCGCCGGCCATGGGCGAGCGCATACGCCGCGAAATGGAAAAAGTGATGCGCGCGCCGCGGTTTCGCGAACGCATGGCCGCCCAGGGCTATGACCAGCCGCGCGAAAGCACGTTCGCGCAATTGCAAAAGCAGATGGCCGACACCGTGGAGCAGAACCGCCAGATTCTGCTCAAGCTCAAGATGCCCACCACGCCCCAGTGAGTCGCCGCGCTCAAGCGGGCCCGGGCCGGCGCTGGGCCGCGAGCGCCTGCGCCCGGCTTTCCTTGGCGCTCACGCCGAACTGCAGCTGGTACCAGCGCGAAAAACTGCTGGGCGCGCCAAAGCCCAGCAACTGCGCGACTTCGCCCAGCGATCGGCTGGCGTCCGCCACATGGCGGCTCGCCTGCTGCTGGCGGATATCGTTCATCAATGCCGAGAAGCTCTGGCCCTGGTCCGTGAGCCGGCGCTGCAGCGTGCGCGGCACCAGGCCCAGATGCTCGCTGACTTTCTCCATGCTGCAGCGCCCGCTGGGCAGCAGCAGGAACATGGTGCGGCGCACTGCGTCGAGCAGGGTTTCATCGCCGGGCTGGTGCAGCGCGTCGAGCAACTGCTGCGCATAGCGGATCATCGCGGGATCGGCGAATTCGTTGCGCTGATCGAGATCGGCGCGGCTGCAGACAATGCAGTTGAATTCGAAGTCGAACTCCACATGCGGCCCCAGCAACTGGGCATGCACGCCCAGATCGCGCGGCGCCGAATGCTCGAAGCACACGCGCCGCGGCTGCCAGTCGCGGCCTATCAGCTGGCGAATGAGGCGCACCATCACGCCCAGGGCCAGCTCCACGCGCTGGCGCGTGGGCTGGTGGGTGCTGCCCGCCATCAGCAGCTCGCGTATCACCACGGTGTTGCCGCTTTCCTCTATGGACAGCGTGAGCGCGCCGTTGAGGAACGCCTGGTAGCGCATCAGCAGCTTCAGCGCCTCGCGCAGGCTTTGCTGGTCGCGCATCAGCAGGCCCACCGCGCCCAGGTTGGACAGCAGGCGCGAACGCGCCATGCACAGGCCGAAACTCTCGTTGCCCGACAGCGTCGCCGACGCCTGCAGCAGCCGGCCCACGCGTTCCACCGGAATCATCAGATCGGGCTCGTCGAGCACGCCGGGACTCAGATCGGCGTCCAGCAGCATGCGCACCGCATCCAGCCCCGAGGCCTGGGCCACTTCACGGTAGTTGGTCAGGCAGGCGGCACGCACCAGCGATGTCATGGGAACGAACTTCCTGGCGCGAAATGCCAAGCCGCCGTCACGGAATGCAAAGCGCAATGGACCAAAAATTCACACACTGAAGTCATCGAAACATTCTAAGTGGGAGACCCGAAAATCATGAACACTCTTCGCCGCGCGCGCTCCGCCAACGGCCTTGCCGACAGGGCCGCGCCATGACCCCCAGCCCGACTTTTCTCGTCATTCCCGGCCTGCGCGACCATGTCGCAACGCACTGGCAGACGCTGCTCGCCGCTGAACTGCCCAAGGCGCGCATTGTGGCGCCGCTGGAGCACGACAAGCTCAGCTGCGCGGCGCGTGTCGCGGCCATCGATCAGGCGCTGAACCACATCGCCGGCCCCGTGGTGCTGGTCGCGCACAGCGCGGGCTGCATGATGGTCGTGCACTGGGCGCTGCAGGCCGCGCCCCGCACCCTGCAGCGCATCCAGGCGGCGCTGCTGGTCGCGCCCGCCGATCTGGAAACGCCCATGCCCGAAGGCTATCCCGGCGTGGACCTGCTGGCGCGCAATGGCTGGCTGCCGCTGCCGCGCAGGCCCCTGCCCTTCCCCAGCCTGGTCGCGGCCAGCAGCAACGACCCGCTGGCCGCCTTGGCGCGCACGCGCGCTTTGGCCGGCGATTGGGGCAGCGCGCTGGTGGAGCTCGGCCCGCTGGGCCATGTGAATCCGGCTTCGGGCCACGGCCACTGGCCGCAGGCCCATGAACTGCTGCAGCAGCTGCTGGCCAGCGCCCCCCTCCCCGCTTGAATCCCCAGGAGACAAAAGCATGACCCCACGTTCCTCAACAAAGATGCATCCAATAGCGCTTGCCCTGGCCATCGGTCTGAGCGCCTTGGGCGGCGCCCAGGCCCAGACGCCCTGGCCCGCCAAACCGCTGCGGCTGCTGGTTGCCGGCCCCGCGGGCGGCACGGCCGATGCGCTCGCGCGCCTGCTCGCCGACGGCCTGCAGCACAGCCTGGGCCAGGCCGTGATCGTCGAGTCCAAGCCCGGCGCGTCGGGCGCGATCGCCATCCAGGAGCTCAAGGCCAAGGGCCGCGACGGCTATACCTTTCTCGTGATCCAGGAAGGCACGGTCACCGAGTCGCCGCTGGCCTACAAGGTCAGCTACGAGCCGTTCAAGGACTTGAAGCCGCTGGCCCAGCTCACGCGCACCGGCCTGGTGCTGGTGGCGAACAAGGCCGTTCCCATCACCAATCTGCAGGAGCTGATCAGCTACGGCAAGGCGCAAAAGGACGGGCTGGACTTCGCGTCCTACTCGGCCGGGCTCAAGGGCCATACTTCGGGAATGCAGCTGGGCCAGCTCGCCGGGCTGAACATGCGCCATGTAGGCTACAAGGGCTCGCCGCCCGCGCTGATCGATCTGATGGGCGGCCATGTGCCGCTGATGTTCGACGGCCTGGCCACCTCGCTGCCGCTGATCAAGTCGGGCAAGATCACGCCTATCGCCGTGGTCTACCCCACGCGCCTGTCCGAGCTGCCCAATGTGCCCACGTTCACCGAGCTGGGCTATCCGCAGATGGCCAAGGCCGGCTGGTTCGCGGTCTGGTCGCATCCGGATGCGCCCCCGGCCGTGCAGCAGAAGCTGCGCGACGCGGCCGTGGCGCATTTCAGACAGGCGCCGGTGCTGGCCCAGATCCGCGCCATGGGCATGGAGCCGCCGCTGCCGCTGACCTCGGCCGAAATGACCGCCGACCTCAAGGACGGCGCCGCCAAGCAGGCCGCGCTGCTCAAGTCCATCCACTACCAGCCCGAATGAAAACGGGCGGCTGCAAGGCCGCCCCGGAATGCACAACGCCTGCCGGAAAGACTTCCGGCAGGCGTTGCTGCTTTGCGCCAGCCCCTTGCGGGGCCTTTTTCACACGCGCTCGAAGATCGCCGCGATGCCCTGGCCGCCGCCGATGCACATGGTCACCAGCGCATAGCGCCCGCCGCTGCGCTGCAGTTCGGCGATCGCCTTGGTGGTGATGATCGCGCCCGTGGCACCCACGGGGTGGCCCAGCGCAATCGCCTTGGCCGCCGAAACAATGGCCTGCAGGCCCGAGCCGCACAGGCGGTTGACATTGAACGCGGGCGTCTCGATGGGGCAGCCCGCATCGATCGCCGCCACACGCGACAGATAGGCGTCGCGCGTCTCGGTGGGAATGACATTGCCCATGACCACATGGCCCACGGCCTGCGGGTCGAGCCCGGAGCGCGCGATCGCGGCAGCGACCACGGTGGTCGCGAGCTGGGTCGTGGGCACGTCCTTGAGGCCGCCGCCGAACGTGCCTATGGCCGTGCGGGCCGTGCCGACAACGTAGATATCTCGGGTGTTCATGGTGGTATCAGGCCGTCTTGCGCAAAAAGCCCTGGTTGCCGCCGTTGCGGTTGGGCGCGAAGCCGTTGGCCGCCAGCGACTGCTCGACCGTGTCGTAGAACACGCCGATCTTGCTGATTTCGCGCGCCTGTTTCGCGCTGGCGATGGGCCGGCCGAAATCCAGCGACATGCGCACCAGCTGCTCGATCTGCGAGACCGTGCTGGCCTTGGCGCTGCGGTCCTGGTTCCACAGGCAGTCTTCGGTGCCGCAGCGCACATGCAGGCCCGCGGCAATGCCCATCATGTTCACGGGCAGCACATTGCGCACATTGCTTTCGACGGTCAGCACAGCGCCATCGGGCACGGCGCGCACGAAGTTGGCGAGGCTGTAGAGGCTGGGCATGTCCATGCCTCCACCTATCGCCACCCAGTTCATCACCAGCGGGCCCATGTAGAAGCCGCGGCGCATCAGGCGCTCCACCGACTCGAAGCTGTTGATGTTGTAGCACTGGAACGCGCTCTGTATGCCGGCCTTGGTCAGGCGGCGCACATGCTCCTCGACCCAGCCCGGCTGGGCGGGCACGGTCATCTCCTTGTAGGCATTGAAGATCGCCGGGTTCTCGCGCGAAGTGCCCTGGAAGTCGGCGTCTTCGGCCTGGTCGGTGACGTTCATCTGCGAGGTGTTGACCGTGACCGTCACCTGGTCGGGAACCGGGTCGAGATCGGCGAGCATGTGGCGCGTATCGTCGCTGAGCCACTTGGCCATTTCGCCTTCGTTCTCGGGCGCGAAGCTGATCGAGCCGCCGACCTGGATGATCATCTCGGGCACGGCCCGGCGCACGCCGGCAATCAGTTCGTTGAACTTGGACAGGCGCTTGGAGCCCTTGCCGTCCATTTCGCGCACATGCAGGTGCAATACCGTCGCGCCCGCGTTGTAGCAGTCGACGGCCTTCTGGATCTGCGCCTCCATGGTGACCGGAATGTCTTCGGGGAAGTCCGAAGGCAGCCAGCCCGGCGCATAGGGCGCGGCCGTGATGATCAGGGGCTGCTGGTTTTCGGGGAACAGGTGGCCGTCGAGAAAGTTCATGGTGTGTCTCCAACAAGGGGGTGGCGTACGCCGGCCGCGCATACGGGCCGGACGGCGTTTTCAGGCACAGTCACTTTAGGACGGCGCCCCCGGCAAACAGTTGCCGGATCGCGCTGCGCGCTTGGCATTTCGCGCCAGCGTGGGGGCCTCTGGGGAATGCTGGCCAGCAAAGAATCTGGCCCACCCGTGTAGCCGGCTTCGCCATGGCACTCGCAGGCGGCCCCCCTTCTGGCTGCGCCTGGCGCGCGCAGGGCCCGGGCTGGTCGGTGTGCCGAAGGACACACCGACTTCGTCATCTGACTCGCCG
>NZ_JAHCDD010000078.1 GCF_018413525.1 Acidovorax sp. CCYZU-2555 | reverse complement strand
CACCACGGCACGCTGGAATCGGGCAGCCTCAAGGTGGGCGATGCGGTTTCGGCCGAAGTGAACACCGAAGTGCGCGCCGCGACCATGCGCAACCACTCGGTCACGCACATCATGCACAAGGCCTTGCGCGAAGTGCTGGGCGACCATGTGCAGCAAAAGGGCAGCCTGGTCAACGCCGACCGCACGCGTTTCGACTTCACGCACAACGCGCCCGTCACCGACGCGCAGATCCGCGAGATCGAGCGTCGCGTGAACGCCGAAATCCTGGCCAACAGCGACACCCAGGCGCGCGTGATGGACATCGAGAGCGCGCAGAAGACCGGCGCCACCATGCTGTTCGGCGAGAAGTACGGCGAGACCGTGCGCGTGCTGGACATCGGCAGCAGCCGTGAACTGTGCGGCGGCACCCACGTGCAGCGCACCGGCGACATCGGCCTGTTCAAGGTCGTGGGCGAAAGCGGCGTGGCCGCGGGCGTGCGCCGCATCGAAGCCGTGACCGGCGTGAACGCGCTGGCTTATCTGCAGTCGCTGGAAGACACCGTGGGCCAGGCCGCTGCCGCGTTCAAGGCCCCGGCCACCGAACTCAACGGCCGCATCGGCCAGGCGCTCGAGCAGATCAAGGCGCTCGAGAAGGAAATCGCCGCGCTCAAGGGCAAGCTGGCTTCGAACCAGGGCGACGAACTGCTGACCCAGGCCGTCGACATCAAGGGCGTGAAGCTGCTGGCCGCGCGCCTCGAAGGCGCCGACGCCAAGACCCTGCGCGACACCATGGACAAGCTCAAGGACAAGCTGGGCAGCGCGGTCATCGTGCTGGCCGCGGTCGACGGCGACAAGGTGCAGCTGGCCGCGGGCGTGACCAAGGATTGCATTGGCAAGCTCAAGGCCGGCGAGCTGGTCAACCATGTAGCGCTGCAAGTGGGCGGCAAGGGCGGCGGCAAGCCCGACATGGCGATGGCCGGCGGCACCGATGCCGCGGCCTTGCCCGCGGCGCTGGCTTCGGTCCAGGCCTGGGTGACCGAACGCCTTTGAGCGAGCGCCTCTGAGCGAACGCTCCACAAGGGTGCGCCTGGCGCGGGCGCACCCTGATCTGAAAAGAGAAACCTGATTCCCGAAGGAGACGACATGGTCGTTGTGCACACCGTTCTGGCCATAGCGCTGGTCATTGGCCTGATCATCTGGTTGCGCGTGGAACCGGTCATCTCCCTGGTACTGGGCTCGCTCTATCTGGGCCTGGCCAGCGGCGTGGGCTTCGTCGGCACGTTGACCGAAATCACCACCGGCTTTGGCGAAATCATGGGCAAGGTGGGCCTGCTCATAGGCTTTGGCGTGGTCATAGGCTCGCTGCTGCATGCGACCGGCGCGTTCGGGCGCATGGTGCAGGCGCTGGTCTCGGCCGTGGGCGCCAAGCGTCTGCCCTATGCGATGGCCGGCGCGATGTCGACCATCTTTCCCTCCATCTATGTCGACGTGCAGGTGGTGCTGGGCGCGCCCGTGGCGCGTTCCGCCGCGCCGCTGCTCAAGCGCAATGGTCTGCCGCTGCTCGCGGGCGCGATAGGCACGGGCATCTTCTCGGGCTATGTGTTTGTCGTTCCCGGCCTGGCCGTGATTCTGATCGCCGGCCAGATGAATGTGAGCCTGGGTTCATGGCTGATCGGCGGCCTGTGCATCGGTCTGGCGACGGCGCTGCTGACCACGTTGCTGTTCAGCCTGCTGCTGCGCACCAACTACTGGAAGCCAGAAACCGACGAGGACGCCAGCGAAGCCATGCTGGAGACTGAAGCCAGCGATGCGCAGGCACCGGCCGCCAATGGTGGCCCGGGCCTGCTGCTGGCCTCGGCGCCCATAGTCGTGCCGCTGCTGATGATCGCGTTTGGCGCGTTCGCCAAGCTCGCGGGCATCTCCAACGAAGTGATCAGCTTCATCGGCAATGCCAACCTGGCCTTGTTCGTCGGCCTGCTGGGCGCGTATCTGATGGCGCGGCGCTGGATAGGTGTTGAGCGCACCAGCGAAGCCTTGACCGATGGCTTCAAGACCAGCGGCGAAATCCTGCTGATCACCGGAGTAGGGGGCTCGCTGGGCGCGATCATCACCGCGTCGGGAATGGGCGCGGAACTGGGCAAGCTGTTCTCGCACGACGCCGGCGGCCCGGTGCTGCTGAGCATCGCGCTGGCCTGGTTCATCGCGGCCGTGCTGCATGTGGCCATTGGCTCGGTGTCGGTGGCGGCGCTGACGGCGGCCAGCATCATCGGCCCCGTGGCCTCGCAGATCGCGATTTCGCCGGTGATCATCGGCTTTGCGATCGCCTCGGGCTCGCTGTTCGCCGTGCAGGTCAACAGCAATTTCTTCTGGATGTTCAAGGGGCTGATGGGCTTGTCGACCAAGGGCGCGCTCAAGACGCTGACCATGGTGACTTCGATTGCCTCGGTGGCTTCGCTGGCCTTGGTGGTGCTGGCCAGCATGTTTGGCTGAAGGCCCGCCTTTTCTCCTGGCCGTCTTCGTTGCTGGCGCCATTGAGATATAAACCAGTTTGGTTTGTATCGACTCGGTAATAAGAATGAAAGATATCAGGAGCATGGACCTCAACCTGCTCAAGGCGCTGGACGCCTTGCTGGATGAGTGCAATGTGACCCGCGCCGCGGCGCGCCTGGGCCTGACCCAGCCGGCGATGAGCGGTATGCTCACGCGCTTGCGCGAGAGCTTTGGCGACCCGCTGTTCGCACGTGCCCAGCGCGGCATGGTGCCCACGCAGCGCGCGCTCGACTTGGCGCCGGCCATCAAGCAGGTGCTCGCCGGGATCGATGCGCTGTTGCAGCCGCCGGTGTTCGATCCGACGACGGCGCGCCTCACATTCACCATCGCCGCAACCGACTACGCACTGCGCGCGATCGCCGTTCCCTTCCTGTCGGCGCTCAAGCCCCTGGCGCCGCACATGCGCGTGGCGCTGGTTCCGCTGAGGAACGGGCAGGTGCAGACCCAGCTCGAGCGCGGCCAGATCAGCCTGGCCTTGCTGAGCCCCGAGAACACGCCGCCCGATCTGCATGCGCGCGTGCTGTTCAAGGAACGCTATGTCTGCGTGCTGCGCGCAGGCCACCCCGCGGCGACCGCGCGCAAGCTCACGCTCAAGCAGTTCTGCGCGCTCGATCACGCGCTGGGATCGTATGAAGGCGGCGGCTTTCATGGCGTGACCGATGATGCGCTCCAGAAGCTGGGCCAGCGGCGCGATGTCACGGTCTCGGTCAAGTCCTTTCTGATCCTGCCCGACATCCTGCGCGCCAGCGACATGGTCGCCGTCCTGCCCAGCCGGCTCGTTGCCGGCATGGCCGGGCTGGTGGTGTCCGAGCCGCCGCTTGATGTGCCCGGGTTCACCAATACCGCCGTGTGGCATGCACGCACCCACAACGATCCCGCGCACCGCTGGCTGCGCGAGCTGCTGGTGAAGTCCTGCGCCGACCCCGAGGCCCTGTCGGCGCACAGGCGCTGATATCGCGCTCGCTGATGCTGCTCATAAATTTATAGCATTTGATTTATTTCAGCGGCGCCGCAATCTCGTTAAGTGGGCCTGCAGCGTTCGCCGTTTCGAACGCCGTGGCTTGCGGCCGTTCGCGCCGCTCCATTTCCCTTTCAGTCCAGAAGAAAATCAGCATGTCCGCATTGTTCACCCCGTTCACCCTCAAGGATGTCACGCTGCGCAACCGCGTCGCCGTGCCGCCCATGTGCCAATACAGCGCCGTCGATGGCTTCACCACCGATTGGCACCAGACCCATTACGCCTCGATCGCGCGCGGCGGCGCGGGTCTGGTGATCGTCGAAGCCACGGCCGTTTCGCCCGAAGGCCGCATCACGCCCGGGTGCACGGGACTGTGGAATGACGCCCAGGCCGAAGGCATGGCGCGCATCGCGGCATCGATCAAGGCCGCGGGTGCCGTGCCAGGCATCCAGATCGGCCATGCGGGTCGCAAGGCCAGCGCCAACCGGCCCTGGGAAGGTGACGACCATATTCCCGCGGACGAAGCCGGCGCCTGGCAGCCGATCGCGCCATCGGCCATCGCTTTCGGCGGTGGTTTGCCACGCGTGCCCACGGAGATGACGCTGACCGACATCGTGCGCGTCAAGGCCGATTTCGTCGCCGCCGCGCGCCGCGCACGTGATGCCGGCTTCCAGTGGCTGGAGCTGCATTTCGCGCACGGCTATCTGGCGCAAAGCTTCTTCTCGGCGCATTCGAACCAGCGCACCGATGCCTACGGCGGCAGCTTCGACAACCGCGCGCGCTTCCTGCTGGAAACGCTGGCCGCGGTGCGTGAAGTCTGGCCGCAGAACCTGCCGCTCACGGCGCGTTTCGGCGTGATCGAGTACGACGGCAAGGACGAGGAAACGCTGGCCGAGTCGATCGAGCTGGTCAAGCAGATGCGCGCCGGCGGCCTGGACCTGCTCAATGTCAGCGTCAATTTCGTGATTCCCGATGTGCAGATTCCCTGGGGCACGCCGGCGTTTCTCGCACCCATCGCCCAGCGCGTGAGCCGCGAAGCCGGCCTGCCGGTGGCATCGAGCTGGGGCATCGATGACGCCCAAGTCGCGCAACGCGCGGTCGCCGAGCAGCAGATGTCGCTGGTGATGATAGGCCGCGCGATGCTGGCCAACCCCCATTATCCGTACGTGCTGGCCCAGGCGCTGCAGGTGGAGCGCCCCGACTGGACGCTGCCCGCGCAATACGCGCATTGGCTCGAGCGCTACCGCGGCGCGGGCAAGAAGGCCGTGCAGTAAGAGAGCCGGGGAGCGTTACTCGGAATCCGAATAATCATCCTCGGAATCGTTCGATACAGACAGGTCTGTCCACCCCTAGGATCGGGCCACCCTGTCTGAATTCCTATCGAACATGTCTTTGCTCACACGCCGCCAATTCGGCTTTTCCGCTTCCGCGCTGCTGCTGGCCGGAGCCACGCAGGCCTCGGCTGCGACCGCGGCCTATCCCTCGCACGCGGTGTCCATCGTCGTGCCCTACGCCGCGGGCGGCGCTGCCGACCTGCTGGCGCGCATCCTGGCTACCAAGCTCAGCGAGCGCTGGGGCCAGGCGGTCGTGGTCGACAACAAGCCCGGCGCCTCGGGCCAGACCGGCACCGAGTTCGTCGGCAAGAGCGCGGGCAACCCCTACCGCCTGCTGCTGGGCACGCAGGCGGTGTTCGCCGTGCTGCCCACGCTGAGCAACCGCGCCGACTTCAACGTCAACACCGACTTCGCGCCGATCTCGCTGCTGATCAAGATGCCTTCGGTGATCCTCGTGCCCACAGCGAGCAAGATCAACAGCCTGGCCGAGTTGGTCGCGCTGCTGCGCGCGGGCAAGCCCAACGCCTACTCGTTCTCGTCGAACGGCGCGGGCACGTCCCAGCAACTGATCGCAGAGGACTTTCTCGGTCGTCTGGGCGTCAAGGCCGTGCATGTGCCCTACAAGGGCAGCACCCAGGCGCTCACGGCGCTCGCGGGCGGCGACCAGATCCTGCTGAGCGTCGACAACATTCCTTCGGCGCTGCCGCTGATCCAGGCCGGCAAGATAAAGGCCCTTGCGGTCACGACGCCCACGCGCGCCGAACAATTGCCCGAGGTGCCCACGGTCGCCGAAACGCTGGCCGGCTTCGATCAATCGACCTGGATGGGCCTGATGGCGCCGGCCGGCATTCCCGCCGATGTGCAGCAGTTCCTGAGCCGCGAAGTGCGCGCCGCGTTGGCTGACGCCGATGTGCGCCGCCAGCTGCAGGGGCTGGCCTTCGTGCCGCAGGGCAGCGCGCCCGACGAGTTCCGGTCGTTCGTCAACCAGGAAACGGCGCAGTTCAAGAAGCTGCTGGGCCGGCTTGATCTGGCGCAGAACTGAGGAGCGGCCATGACTGTGAACACTTTTGCCGTTGCCGACACCATTGAAGGCCCCAGCGCCTGGACGCGCGACACGATCTCTCCCGCCGACTGGACGCTGGCGTTTCCCGCCGAATGCGTTGCCGAGCTCGAAGCAGCGGTGCGCGCGACCGCGGGCCATGCGGGCGCGCTGCACACGCTGAGCCGCGAAGGGCTGAAGCTCGATGCCAGCCAGGCCTTTGCGGCGTGGCTGCGCAGCGATTACCTCGACGACGGCCCGCTGTTCGCGGTGCTCGATGGTTTGCCCGTGGCGCGCTTCACGGACGCCGAACTGACCCGCGCCTACTGGCTGTTCTCGGGCCTGGTGTCGCGTCCCGTGGAGCAGACCTACCAGGGCACGATGATGTTCGACGTGCTCGACACCGGCGTGGGCAACAAGATGGTGCCGGGCTCGGGCATTCGCGCGACCATCACCAATCTGGACCTGAACTTCCACAACGACAACTGCTTCAACCCGGCCATGCCTGACTATGTGGGCCTGCTGTGCCTGCATCCGTCGAAGAGCGGCGGCGTGTCCAAGGTCATCAGTTTCCACACGCTGCACAACATCCTGCGTGCCGAAGATCCCGAGCTGCTCGAGCGCCTTTACCAGCCCATCTGGTGGGACCGGCACCGCGAGTTCGGCCCGGGCGAGGCGCCCTATGTGGCCAATCCCGTGTTCGATGTGGTCGACGGCCGGCCGCGCGCGCGCTTTTCGAACTACAACATCCGCGGCGGCTACCGGATTCGCGATGAAGCGCTCGATCCCGTGCTGGAGCAGGCGATGCAGCGGCTGCTGGCGCTGTTTGCCAGGCCCGAGCTGCAATGCCAATTCAACATGCAGGCCGGCCAGATCCAGTACGTGAACAACCGCGCGATCGCGCATGCGCGCAGCGAGTTCCAGAACGGCGACACGGTGGATGAGCAGCGCCATCTCGTGCGCCTGTGGCTGCGCGACCAGGGCCAGGTGGGCTACGAAGGCTGATGCGCGAGCACATCGTCGCCGTCGCGAGTCGGCTGTTTTACCAGCACGGCGTGAAGACCGTGGGCGTGGACCGCGTGATCGCCGAAGCCGGCATCGCCAAGGCTACGCTCTACCGCCACTTTCCGAGCAAGGAGCATCTGGTCGTCGCCTATCTGCAGTCGCGCCATGAGGCCGTGATGCAGTCGATGGCGCAGGGGCGCGCCGGCGCCGAGGCCAGCGCGCGCGAACGCGTGCTGCGCTATTTCGAGATCCTGCAGCGCAAGGCCGGCAGCCAGGAGTTCAAAGGCTGCGCGTTTTTGCTGGCACTGGCCGAGAACGAGGATTCAGCGCCCATCAAGGAAGTGGTGCTGCTGCACAAGCAGACCATTCTCGAGACATTTCTGGCCGAGCTGCCCCAAGACCTGGCCGGGCGCGCGCCGCTGGCACGGCAACTGGCCTTGCTCTACGACGGCGCGCTGGCGCAGATCATGTTCCAGCGCAGCCCCGAGGCCGCGCAGATCGCGGGCCAATGCGCGAACAGCCTGCTGCAGGCGCATTTTCCGCACTAGCGCAGGTGGCGCGAACTACTTCTTGCGAAACACCAGGTCCCAGACGCCGTGGCCCAGCTTGATGCCGCGGTTCTCGAACTTGGTCAGCGGGCGGTAGTCGGGCTGGGGCGCGTAGCCTTCGGCCGTATTGGCCAGCGTGGGCTCGGCCGACAGCACTTCGAGCATCTGCACGGCATAGGGCTCCCAGTCGGTCGCGCAGTGCAGGTAGCCGCCGGGCTTGAGGCGCGAGGCCAGCTTGGCGATCAGCGGCGATTGCACCAGGCGGCGCTTGTTGTGCTTCTTCTTGTGCCAGGGATCGGGAAAGAAGATGTGCACGCCGTCGATGCTGGCTTCGGGCAGCATGTTGTCTATGACTTCGACCGCGTCATGCCGCAGGATGCGGATGTTCTTGATGTCCTGTTCGCTGATGCGCTTGAGCAGCGCGCCCACGCCGGGTTCATGCACTTCGCAGCACAGGAAGTTGTCGTCGGGGCGCACGCGCGCGATATGCGCCGTGGCCTCGCCCATGCCGAAGCCGATTTCGAGAATCAGCGGGGCCGTGCGGCCGTACGCGGCGGGCGCGTCCAGCGGCTCGGCCTGGTAGTTCAGCAGGAACTGCGGCCCGACTTCGGCGAAGGCCTTGGCCTGGCCGGTCGTGGTACGGCCGGCGCGCAGCACATAGCTTTTGATGGTTTTGGGATAAGCCACGCCGGCGGGAGCGATGCCGGGCGTTGCGTCTTGGGGGGCGTCGGGGCCGGGAGCGGCCGCATTGGTTTGGTGTTCAGTCACAGGGCGTGATTGTAGTTAGCTCGCCAGGCTTGCACCCACAGGGCTTGCACATCGGCCAGGGATTTGTGGGTGCAATCGGCCACGGGCAGCCCCAGCGCGGCGGCGGCGGCGTTCAGCGCGGCGCGGCAGGCCTCGGGCGTGGACACATCGATGGAGCGTGCGCCATGCTGCTTCGACAGCTTTTCGCCATCGGCGCGGCGCACCAGCGGCGTGTGCATGTAGATCGGCGTGGGCAGGCCCAGCGCCTGCTGCAGCAGCATCTGGCGCGGCGTGTTGTCGGTCAGGTCTTCGCCGCGAACCACATGGCTGACCCGCTGCAGGCCGTCATCGACGACCACGGCCAGCTGGTAGGCCCACAGGCCGTCGGCGCGGCGCAGCACGAAGTCGCCGACGCTGCACGGCAGATCCTGTGACTGCGCGCCCAGCCGGCGGTCATGCCACAGCAGTTGGCCATCGGCCGCGTTCCAGGTGGGCGCACAGCGACCGTCGAACGGCAAGGCCAGGAGCGCCTGCTTTTCGGTCGCAAAGCGCCAGGCGCGCGCGGGCCGGCCCTGCAGGCCGGCGCGGCAGGTGCCGGGGTAGGGGCGCTCCATATGCCGTTCGCGCTCCAGGCCCATTTGCTCCCAGGCCATTTCAATGTCGCGGCGCGTACAGGCGCAGCCGTAGGCGAGCTGGCGGTCCAGCAATTGCTGCAAGGCCTGTCCGTAGAAGCTGCCGCGCTGGGATTGCCAGACCGGCGCCTCGTCGGGCAACAGACCGCAGGCCGCGAGCTGCTGCAGGATCAGCGCGTCGGCGCCGGGCATGCAGCGCGGCGGGTCTATGTCTTCGATGCGTACCAGCCAGCGACCCTGGTGGGCGCGCGCGTCGAGCCAACTGGCCAGCGCAGCAACCAGCGAGCCCGCATGCAGCGGGCCCGTGGGAGAGGGCGCAAAGCGCCCGATATATGACGAAAGACGCCCGGTCATGCCACTTTCAGCGCCAGCTCCAGACCGGAAACAAAAGCATCTTCGACGCGCGCACCCAGGCACCAGTCGCCGCAGACGCCCAGGTTGGTCTTGTCGTTCCAGAGGAAAGGATGGCCCAGCGTGCTGACGGTCTGCGCATGCGGCCAGAAGCGGCTGCTGACATGGCTGGGCGTGGCATGGATGCCGGTGATTTCGGCAAAGGCTTTTTGCAGCTTGGCCTGGATGCGCGGGCCGTCGTCGTTGCGGTGTTCCTGCGACCAGGCGGGGCTGGCCTGCACGGTCCAGCGTTCGGTCGACGAGCGTCCGGGCTTGGACGATTCGCGTGCGAGCCAGGCAATGCGGTGGTGGGTGCTGCGCGCCGCATTCCAGTGGGGACCCAGCGTCGTCAGGCCGGGCTGCTGCGCCTGGGCGAAAGTCAGGTGCAGCGTCCAGCAGGGCGCGATGTCGATTTCGCTCAGCGTCTGGCAATGCAGGTCGGCCAGGCCCGTGGGCTCGAGCAGCGCGCGCGCCATGGGCGCGGGCAGGGCCAGCAGCACGGTGTCGAAGCCCGCGTGCACGGTCTGCTCGGTCGAATCGAGCGAATTTTCAGTTTGCAGCTGCCAGCGCGTGGGGTCGAGGCGGTCGCGTTCCAGCGCGGTGACGCGGCATTGCGTGAGCACGCGTCCGGCGTCGATCAGCGGCTTGGCCCAGTCCGCGGGCAGGCTTTGCATGTGGGGTGTTGCGACCCAGTGGGATTCGCGCGGCGGCGGCACGGCCGTGGCCACGCGACCGGCGCTGTCGAGAACGCGTATGGTGGTTGCGCTCCAGGGGCGGCACAGCTTTGGGTTGAGCGCCAGCACCTGCTCGAAGCGCGGGTCGCGCACGGTGAAATATTGCGCGCCGGAGTCGAAGCTGCCATGCGAGGTCGAATGCACGGCCATGCGGCCGCCGACTTCAGCGCCTTGTTCGAAGACTTTGACCTGGTGACCGGCCTGCACCAGCGTGCGCGCGCAGGCCAGGCCGGCGATGCCCGCGCCGATGATGGCGATGACTTGCGGTCGGTGGCGGGCGCGGCGCGGGTGCTGCGCGGCAGTGGGTGCGGGGGCTGGGGTGCGGAGCGTGCGCGTAGCAGTCATGTCAAGCCTTTCGGAAAACAGGGAGGCAAATTCTGTGGTCTCGCTGAGCCTCCACCGTGGACTGACTCTACACCCTTCGCAGGGGTGCGCAGGGCTCAAAGGTCCTGATGGTTTTCCAGCAAGGCCGCGCGCGTGGTCGGATGGGACAGCTTTTCGAGCCACCACTGCAGCGCGCGCCCGGGACTCGCGTGGCCCGAGGTGGTCCACGCGTAGTGGGCGCGCAGCGTGCGCGCCGGGCGCACGACGGAGCGCACTACCAGCCGCCCGCTGGCCGCATGTTCGTGCAGCATGCCCTGGGGCAGGAAGCCGTAGCCCAGGCCACGCTGCATGGCGTCGACCTTGGCGCCCATGCTGTCGACGGTCAGCACCTGCTGGCCGTCGAGCACGCCTATGCTGGTGGTGTCGCGCAAGGCGGAGTCGGCGACGGCCACCACGCGGTGCTGCAGCAACGTGTCATCGCTGATGGGCTCGGGCAGCTGAGCGAGCGGATGGTGCGGCGCGATGGCCAGGCAGAACACCAGTTCGCCCAGTTCCTGCAGCTGTATGCCCGCGACATTGCTGGCATTGACGGCCACGCCTATGGCCAGGTCGGCGCGGCCCGAGCTCAGCACTTCGAGCGTGCCGCTCAGAATGCCTTCGCGCAGCTTGAGCCGCGTGGGCGGCGCGAGCGCGTAGAACGCCTCGACCAGGTCGAACAACGGCCCGCGTGCCAGCGCACCGTCGGTGACTATGGTCAGTTGTGGCTCCCAGCCCGTGGCCACGCGGCGCACGCGGTGGGCGACGCTGTCGATGTCTTGCAGCAGGCGCGCGCCTTCGCGCAGCAGCGCGAGGCCCGCTTCGGTAGGCTGCGCCTGGCGCGAACGGCGGTCGAACAGCAGCACATCGAGTGCGTCCTCGATATGCCGCACGCGGTAGGTCAGCGCGCTGGGCACAAGTCCCAGCGAGCGCGCGGCCGCGGCAAAGCTGCCGGTGTCGGCGATCACCTGCAGCATCGCCAGGCTGTCGGGAGTCAATACGTCGCGTGGGCGGGACATGAAGTAGGGTGGCTATTCAAAGGATTTGAATGATGCCATCAAATCGACTGCATCAGCCTGGCGTTCGGCGGGGTTATACCAAAGATTCGGGCCTGCGCCAGGGGCTGGATCAATGGAACAAAGCTGACAAGCGCGGCCCTGGCGCCTGGTGACTAATGAGGTCCATCCGACACGGGCGAGCGCTTGTGTCCGATCCCGCGCCACGCAGCGGAATCCTTCGCTTCGACGCAGTGTTCTGGGAGGTATCTCTATGTGGACTTCGCTGCAAAATCCGCTGGCCCTCGTGGGCCGAATCCTGCTGGCCCTGCTGTTCATTCCCGCGGGCGTGGGCAAGCTCACGGGCTTTGCGGGCACCGTGGCCTATACCGCGTCCGCGGGCGTGCCCGTGCCGCAGGTCGCGGTGGCGCTGGCGCTGCTGGTCGAGGTGGTCGGTGGACTGGCGTTGCTGCTGGGCTGGCAGACGCGCTGGGCGGCGCTGGCACTGGCCTTTTTCACGCTGGTCGCGAGCTTCTTCTTCCACAACTTCTGGGCCTTGCCGGCCGAGCAGGCAGGCATGCAGCAACTGCTGTTCTACAAGAACGTTGCCGTGGCTGGCGGCCTGCTGGCATTCGCGGCGTTTGGCGCGGGCGGGCTCAGCGTCGATGCGCGCCGGCCGCTGGCGCCGTCGGTACGCTGAACGGCTTTTAGCCCGCCGAAGGCGGCAGCTCGCTGGTCGGCACGGTGTCCAGCGCCGGGTCGAGCACGCGGCGCTCGTCGAACACGAAGCAGCCGCCGCGGTAGTGGGCGCCGTCGGTCTCTTCGAAATATTTGAGGATGCCGCCTTCGAGCTGGTACACATGCTCGAGGCCTTGCTCGCGCATCAGGATCGCGGCCTTTTCGCAGCGTATGCCGCCCGTGCAGTAGCTGACCACGGTCTTGCCTTCGAGCTCGGCCTGGTGCGACTGCAGCGCTGCGGGAAATTCGGTGAACTTGGCGATGCGCCAGTCGATCGCCGATTCGAACGCGCCCGCATCGACTTCGAAGTCGTTGCGCGTGTCGAGCGTGACCACGGGCCGGCCTGCGTCGTCATGGCCTTGTTCCAGCCACTGGCGCAGCCGCGCGGGGCTGACCGAAGGCGCGCGGCCGTGGGCCGGCTTGATGGCGGGATGATCCATGCGGATGATCTCGCGCTTGACCTTGACCAGCATCTTGCGAAACGGCACATCGCTGGACCAGCTCTCCTTGGGGGCGAGATCGGCGAAGCGCTCATCGGCACGCAGCGCATCGACAAAGCCATGCACTTGCGCGGCCGGGCCGGCGAGAAAGAAATTGATGCCTTCCTCGGCCAGCAGGATGGTGCCCTTGAGGTCGGCGGCCAGCGCGCGCGCCAGCAAGGTGTCGCGCAGCGCCTGCGCGTCGGGCAATGCCACAAACTTGTAGCAGGAAATATTGAGAATGTCGGTCACGGTAACTGCCTGAATCAGGCCGGTGCGATGTGCCGGCCGTTCAGGCCACCAGCATCGATTTGATCTTGTTGGCCAATTGTGCAACGGACAGCGCTGCCGCACAGCCTGGAGTGGCTTGCAGCAGCAGCTGGCGGCGCATGACCGAGTCGCGCACCGCCGGGTCGGCGGGAATGTCGCCCATGTGGATCAGCCGCAGGGGCTGGCCTTCGGCCGTGGTCACGAAGCGGTTGAGCACCTGCTGCAACTGCCCGGTGATCGCCCGGCCGTCGCCGGCGCGCACCGCCTGGTTGATGATCAGGCGCATGTGCTGGCGCTTTTGCTGTGTGGCGAGCACCTTGATCGCCGCATAGGCGTCGGTCAGTGAAGTCGGCTCGGGCGTGGCGACGATCATCACTTCGTCGGCCATGGAGACGGAAAACAGCACGACGTCGGAAATGCCCGCGCCGGTGTCGAGCAGCACGATATCGAAGCGCGGCGCCATGGCTTCGACGACTTCGAGAAACTTGGCGCGGATTTCGGGCGTGAGGTGCGAGTATTCGACCATGCCCGAGCCCGCGAGCAGCACCGAGAAACCGCCGGGGCCGGCGAGCAGCGCGTCTTCGAGCGCGGCCTTGCCGGTGAACACGTCATGCAGCGTGATCTTGGGATACAGGTTCAGCACCACGTCGAGGTTGGCCAGGCCCAGATCGGCGTCGAGCACCAGTACCTTGAGGCCGTGGCGTGTCAGTGCGGCGGCCAGATTGGCCGAGACGAAAGTCTTGCCGACACCGCCCTTGCCGCTGGTGATGGCAATGATCTTGGCGCGATTCTGCGGGCGCGTGCGCACCGCTTCGCCCATCGGAGTGGTCGTCGGAATGGCTGGGTGGGAAGGAAGCACGGCGTCGCTCATCGCACTGCTTTCAACGGCCCGAGTCCGTAGTGCCCGTGGGATAGTCCGGGATCACGTTCGATTGATCTGCTTCATCGGGATGAAGATTCATGGACAGGGGGCCAAACAACATGCTTTTTTCTTCTGCACTCACGGTGCTGTCGGGTTGCTCTTCGATGCAGATACGGTTTCGGCCAGCGGATTTTGCCTGATAGAGCTGATTGTCCGCGCGTTCAATCCACAGTTGTGTGGTGCTGCGTATCCATTGCAATGCGTAGGCGCCGCCAATGCTCACGGAGACGCTGAGGTCCAGGGCCGGAGAAACGCTGATGATGGTGGACTCGACCGCCTGGCGGATGCGCTCGGCAATCGAGCTGCCAAACGCTGCCTGGCATGAAGGCAGCACGATGGCGAATTCCTCTCCGCCATAGCGTGCCAGCGTATCCATGGGGCGCACACAGCCGAGCAGGGTGCGTGCCACGGATTGCAAGACCATATCGCCCACGATGTGACCGTGGGTGTCGTTGATTTTCTTGAAGTGGTCGATGTCGAGCATCAGCAGCAGTGCGGCTTCGCCCGACCGGGCCATGCGGTCGATTTCGCGCTCGAGCACGGAGCGAAAGTGACGGCGGTTGGCCAGGCCCGTCAATGGATCGCGCAGTGAAAGGTCGCACAGTCCATCAATCACTGCCTGGAGGTAGCGAGTGGGAGTCTCGTTGGGCAGCACCAGACCCGGCGCACCAGACTGGGTTACCAGGCTGTGGGCCGTAGACAAGCGCAGATCGCGCAAGAAGACAGATTGATAGGTCGCGGAACCGGTCACAAATTGCAAATCAGTGTTACGAGAGTGTATCAGCCCTGCAGTGGTGTCTGCGTGGCACTAAGCGTTTGTAACGCCGCCAACGCTTCTGCGTCGGTACGGTACAGCGCCAAATCGGTACCGGGCGCCAATGCGCCCGCGCGTTGCAAGCTATTTTCCACCGGCAGCTTGAGTCCACTGACATGCAGTGTGCCACCACGCAGGCGCAGCAGTCCACGGATTCGCTTGAAAGTCTCGATTCCCGTGATATCGATACGGTTGATGGGCTGGGCCAACAGACAAAGATGCAGCAATTCGGGGTGCGCGCCCAGGTGATCGGCGATGCGCTGCTCCAGCGCCCGCGCCGACGCGAAGTCGAGCTCGGCATCCATGCGCAGCACCAGCACGCCCTGGGCCAGCGCCGGCAGATGCCACAGATGGCGGTCGCGCAGACTGCCGTCGCCGTGCAGCCCGGCTTCGATGATGCGCGGATGCAGCCGCTGGTAGAGGAAGTGGCACAGGCCCATCACGATGCCCGCGAGCACGCCCCAGTACAGCCGCGGCGCCGTGGCCAGCGTGAGCGCGCAGGTGGCAAGGCCAATGCAGGCTTCGGTGCGCGAGATGCGCCACAGGCGGAACATGGTCTGCGGCTTTATCAGGTTGAGAACGGCCGTGACCACGATCGCGGCCAGCGCTGATTGGGGCACATGGTAGAGCGCGGGTGTGAGCCACAGCAGCACGATGAACACGAAGCCTATGGCGAAGACCGTGGCCCAGCCGGTGCGCGCGCCGGCCATGAGGTTCACGGCCGAACGCGAAAACGATGCGCTGGTCGCGAAGCTGCCGCACAGCCCGGCGCTGATCTTGGCCATGCCCTGGGCCAGCAAGTCCTGGTTTTCATTCCAGCGCGTGCCCGCGTTCTGGTGTTCCGCCTGGGCGCTGGACGCGGTTTCGAGGAAACTGACCAATGAAATCACCAGCACCGGCATGATCAGTGCCGCGAACTCGCTGGCTTCCAGCCATTGCGGCCAGTGCAGCGACGGCAGGCCCGCGGGCAGCGTGCCCACCACATCGCCGCCGCTGTCGGCAAAGCCCATGGCCCAGCTGAGCACGCCGGCCACAGCTGCCACCACCATGGCCGCGGGAAAGCCCGCGCGCCAGCGCTTGAGCGTGAGCAGCAGCGCCACGCTGCCCAGGCCTATGGCCGCGGCGCGCAGGTCGAAGTGGTGCAGCGAGGGGCTGTAGAAAAACGCATTCCAGGTGGTGCGCAAGCCCAGCAGATCGGGCAGTTGGGACGCGAGAATCAGAATGCCCGCGGCCTGGGTGAAGCCGTTGAGCACGGGCGAAGTCACGAGATTGAGCAGCCAGCCCGCGCGCAAGGCACCGAGCGCGCACTGCAGCAGACCCGAGAGCAGCGCGATCCATACCGCGAGGTTGACCCAGTGGGCGCTGCCCGGCTCGGCCATGCCCAGCAGCGAGGCGCCTATGAGCAGGCTGGTCAGCGCGGTCGGGCCCACGCCCAGGCGCGGCGACGCGCTCCACAGAACGGCGATCAGCGCGGGGATCAATGAGGCGTAGATGCCGGTCACCAGCGGCATGCCAGCGAGGGCGGCGTAAGCGACGCCCTGGGGCAGCAACATCAGACCGACCGTCATTCCGGCCCAGAATTCTCCGAGCAACAGGGCGGAAGTGGGGCGGGGCCAGGCGAGAAACGGAAACCAGCGGGCAAGTTGAGGCATGGGCAGCATTGTGCGGCAGCGCGATGGCTGGTGCAGAGTAGGGCGGCTGTCCTACGTCCGCGTCGGCTTGCTCCCACGGGGCGGTCTGCGCGCTGCCGGTTACATTTTCCTCACGAACAACACGCAGGGCAGGCTCTGCCACAAGGGGAACCAATATGATTCAGCCACGTCAACGCATTCTTTCGATCATCGCAGTGAGCGCCCTGGCGCTGGGCCTGGCCGCGTGCGGCAAGACCGAAGACAAGACCGCGGGTCAACAGCTCGACTCCGCGGTCGCTCGCACCGAGCAAGCCACCAGCGATGCCGCAAAGCGTGCCGAAGAGGCCGCGAAGTCGGCAGGTACACGCATTGAAGAAGGCGCAAACAATATGGGCAACGCGGCCAGCAATGCCGCCGGCAACGCCGCGGACGCCGTCGGCGATGCCGCCACCACGGCCGAAATCAAGGCCGCACTGGTCAAGGACGCCGAGTTGAGCGCTTTGCAGATCAATGTCGACACCAAGGGCGGCACCGTCACGCTCAACGGCACCGCCCCCAGCGACACCGCCAAGAGCCGTGCCGAAGACCTGGCCAAGGGTGTCAAGGGCGTGGTTGCAGTCAACAACATGTTGACTGTCCAGCCTAAGTAACTCAGGTGCTCCGGACACGGGCAGGCCGTGTCCAGGCACCCGCAAAATCGGACCTTGTCCCTGGGAGCCACCGCTTGGAGCGGCCAGCAAAACCCTTGAGACGTCGTTGCGGCGCCTTGCCGTGCTATTCGCACTGCCTGCATCGCCGCACCTAGTCTCAAGCGCAAATCTTCGATTTGCTGGGTTTTGTTAGCCGTTCTTGTCGGTGGCTTTGTTGCGTCTGAAAGCGGTTCGCGTGGCGCTACCATTGGCCCATGAAACAAGCCGCATACGACCTGACGACCGAACTGGTCCACCATTCCTATCAGCCACCGGCCGACTTCGTGTCGCTGCTGCCTCCTGTGCACAAGGCATCGACGGTGGTGTTTCCCAACGTCGCCGCGATGCGCGAACGCCGCTGGCTCGACAAGAGCAGCTACACCTATGGCTTGCACGGCACGCCCACCACCTACCAGCTCGAAGAGCGGCTGTGCACGCTCGAAGGCGGCAAACAATGCCTGCTCGTGCCCAGCGGCCTGGCGGCCATTGCCAGCGTGTCGCTGTCGCTGCTCAAGGCCGGCGATGAAGTGCTGATTCCCGACAACGCCTACGGCCCGAACAAGTCGTTGACCGAGGCCGAGCTGGTGCAATGGGGCATCACCCATGCGTACTACGACCCCATGAACGTGGCAGACCTGGCCGCGCGCATCACCAAGCGCACGCGCCTCGTGTGGATCGAGGCGCCGGGCTCGGTGAGCATGGAGTTTCCCGATCTGCCCGCGCTGGTGGCGCTGTGCCGTGAGCGCGGCGTTATCTCGGCGCTGGACAACACCTGGGGCGCGGGCCTGGCCTTCAAGCCTTTCGATCTCGACGGCGACGGCAGCCACCGGTTGGGCGTCGACGTGTCCGTGCATGCGCTGACCAAGTACCCGAGCGGCGGCGGCGACGTGTTGATGGGCAGCGTGATGACCGTCAACCAGGCCTTGCACATGCGCCTGAAGCTGACCCATATGCGCCTGGGCTTCGGCGTTTCGGGCAACGACAGCGAAACCGTGCTGCGCTCCCTGCCCAGCATTGCGCTGCGCTACCGCGCCCATGACCAAGGCGCGCGTGAACTGGCGCGCTGGTTGCAGCAGCAGCCCGCCGTGGCGCAGGTGCTGCACCCGGCGCTGCCCGAGTCGCCGGGCCATGCGCATTGGGCCAAGCTGTGCGGCGCGGCCAACGGCGGGCAGGGCGCGGCCGCGGGCTTGTTCAGCGTGGTCATCGATCCGCGCCACAGCCAGGCCCAGGTCGATGTGCTGTGCGACAGCCTGCGCCTGTTCAAGCTGGGCTACAGCTGGGGCGGGCCGGTCAGCCTGGTCGTGCCTTACGAGATCGAGACCATGCGCGCGCGGCCCGTGCCGCAGCTGCAGCCCGGCACCGTGGTGCGCTTCAACATCGGCCTGGAAGCGGTCGAGGATCTGCGCGCAGATCTGGCGCAGGCGCTGGCCAAGGCATTCGGCTGACGCTTTCCAGCCATCTTGGTGATTGTCTGGATGGCAGGCGCGCGACAGCGCGCTAAGGTGGTGCCAGCGCGCACCGCGGCCCACCGGGCCGCACGTGCCTGCAGGAGGATGCAGCGCCATGCAAATTTCACCGCTACCGGTTCCTGTCGTGGCTTCCGAGGCCCAGCTCAGGCCCTTGCGCTGGCGCGATCCTTTTCGCTGGCTCGCGCTGGGCTGGCGCGATGTGCGTGCCGCGCCCGGCATCGCCTTGTTCTATGGCAGCTGCTTCTGGGCGATGGCGCTGCTCATCGGCTGGCTGTTTCGCACCCGCCCTGAATATGTGATGTCGCTGGCGAGCGGCTGCCTGCTGCTCGGGCCGTTTCTGGCGATGGGCCTGTACGACGCGAGTCGGCGCCTGGAGGCCGGCCAGGTGCCGGCGCTGGGGTCTTCTATCACCGCCTGGGACGCGCATGTTCCCAGCATGGCGATGCTGGTATTGGTGCTGGTCGTGCTCGAACTGCTGTGGGGGCGCGCGTCGATGGTGGTGTTCGCGGTGTTCTTCAACACCGGCATGCCCACCAGCGCGGGCGTGGTGCAGGCCGTGTTCAGTTTCGAAAACTGGGAATTTCTGGCCGTCTACCTTGTGGTAGGCGGTGCATTTGCGGCCATCGCGTTTGCGGCCATGGTCGTGGCGCTGCCCATGATTCTTGACCGCGACACCGATGCGCTCACAGCCTGCATCACCAGCGTGCGCGTGGTCGCGGCCCACACCGGTGTGCTGCTGCTTTGGGGCGGGCTGATCACGCTGCTGGTGGGCCTGAGTCTTTGGCAGACCTGGGGAGCGGGCCTGATGCTGATAGGGCCTTTGCTGGGTTGCGCGAGCTGGCACGCCTATCGGCACGCCGTGGCACCCGGCCCGTCAACGCCAGCCTGAAGCGCAGCCCGATGGCTGGTACAGTAGGCGCAGCTTCAAATCAACGAAAGAGAACATTGGCAACACCCAACTACGGATACGAAAAACGGCAACGCGAGCTCGCCAAGAAGCAGAAGAAGCAGGAAAAAGAGCGCTCCAAGGAACAACGCAAGAGCGATGTGCCTGAGCACTCGGGCGCGACCTATGTCGCTCCTGGCGATGATCCTGCACCGGCGGCTGATGTGCCGGCGCCCGGCGCTGGCAACTGATACGCGCAGCGGCGCAGCTGCAGCCTGTGCTGTGGCGCGCCGCCCGCGCGCGCGTTCAGCGCAGCAAGGGCTGCAGATGCGGCCAGACATTCTCCAGCATGCGCGGATGCGCCTTGGCTGTGGGATGAATGCGGTCGGCCTGGAACCAGCTGGGCGCATCGGGCGCATCGGGCGCGTCGGCGATGCCGGCGAGCAGGAACGGCAGCACGGCCGCCTTGCTCTGCTTGGCGACGTCGGGGAACACTGCAGCGAAGTCTCGGCCGTAGGCGCCGCCATAGTTGGGCGGTACCTGCATGCCCAGCAGCAGCACCTTGGCGCCGGCCGCCTGGCTCGCACGCGTCATCGCCTGCAGGTTGTCGCGTGTGCCTTGCAGCGGCAGGCCGCGCAGCGCATCGTTTCCACCCAGCTCGATCACCACCACCGTGGGCTTGTGCTGCTGCAGCAGGCTGGTCAGTCGGGCGCGGCCGCCCGCTGTGGTGTCGCCGCTCACGCTGGCATTCACAACGCGCGCTTGCGGCATGCTTTTCGCTAGTCTTTGTTGCAGCAGTGCCACCCAGCCCTGGCCCCGGGCCAGGCCGTATTCGGCGCTCAGCGAGTCGCCGACCACCAGCACCACCGGGGCTGGCGCGGCGGCGGTTGCGGCAAGGGTCCAGCCGCTGGCCGTGGCAGCCAAGGCCGTCAGCAGCCAGCGTCGCATGGCGCGGTCGGATGGTTTCAATTTCATGGTATCCATTTCAGTTTGATATGCCCGCACCTCTTGTACCCCCTCTGCTCGAAATCGAACATCTTTCCAAGTCGGTCACGGATTCCACGGGGACACTCGACATTCTGCGGGATATTCACGCGAGCTTCGCGCGTGCCGAGAGCGTCGCCATCGTGGGCGCGTCGGGCTCGGGCAAGAGCACTCTGTTGTCGATTCTGGCAGGGCTCGATACCCCGACGTCGGGTACGGTCCGCCTCGAAGGCCAGGATCTGTTCGCGTTGAACGAAGACGACCGCGCGGCCCTGCGCGCGCAAAAGCTGGGTTTCGTGTTCCAGAGCTTCCAGTTGCTGGGCAATCTCACGGCGCTCGAAAACGTGATGCTGCCGCTCGAACTGGCGGGCCATGCCGGTGCACGCCAGCTCGCCCGCGAAATGCTCGAGCGCGTGGGACTGGGCCAGCGTCAGGGACATTACCCGCGACTGCTGTCGGGCGGGGAGCAGCAGCGCGTGGCGCTGGCGCGTGCCTTTGTCGTGCAGCCGGCCGTGCTGCTGGCCGATGAGCCCACGGGCAGCCTGGACTTTGCGACCGGCGAGACCATCATGCAGCTGATGTTCGACCTGAACCGCGAGCGCGGCACCACGCTGGTGCTGGTCACGCATGACCGTGCGATCGCCGCGCGCTGCGACCGCTGCCTGACCGTCGAGGCCGGGCGTCTGTTGGCGTAATTTGCGCCGGCTCGCGCGCACCGGCTTTGGGCACGGATGTAACAACGGCGTGCAAATGCGCGGTGACTGACCTGGCGCGGGCCAAAAAACAGCTATGCTCAACAGGCTATAGGATTCATAGCTTCCCTAATCGTTTGACGTTGTGAGCCCTCGGGATTCCCACGGCGCGCTTATGTCCTCATGACCCTTCACCTTCCAGGCCAGTCTAAAAAGCATCGCATTTTTGTGCCGGGCTTGGTGGTGTTCGTCGTGGGAGCGTCGCTGAGTGCCTGGCTGGGTGTGGCGCTGATGCGCGTGCCGCAGGATGTGGGTGCCGTGAGCGCCATCACGCAGGGCGTGGGGCTGTCGCCCAGGACCGAAGATTCGCGTGCCGCGCCCGCGCCTGCCGCCGTTGCGGGCAAGGACGCCGTGGTGCTGCGCGCCGCGGCAACGCCGGTGCGCCAGCTGTTGCCCTGGCTGGTGATGCTGGGCGGCGCGCTGGTGTCCCTGCTGTTCGCGGTGGCGACCGTCTGGCATATGCGCCGCCGGCGCTACGCCTGGGCGCAGGAGCGCGCGCTGGCCACGGCCATTCACAGCGATCAGCGCATACAGGCACTGTTCAACCAGGCCGCGGTGGGCGTGGTCCAGCTCGATGCGGAGACCGGTGCGTTCGAGCAGGTCAACGAACGCTATGCGAGCATTCTCGGCCTGCCCATCGAAGCCTTGCAGGACCGCAAGTTCAGCGAATTCATCCATCCCGGCGATCGCGCCCGGCATTTTTCACTGATGCAGCGGCTCGGTCGCGGAGAGATACAGGAATACCAGGCCGAGCTGCGGCTGCTGCGCAGCAATGCATCGATCATATGGGTCGAGGAAACCGCTTCCTCGATAGGCCGGGGCGCGCGCGGTCAACTGCTGAACCTGGGCGTGGTGCAGGACGTGACCGAGCGTCGCCGCCTCGAGCAGCACCACCGCGAGAATGAAGAGCGCCTGCGCGCGGTGCTGCAACGCCTGCCCGTGGGCCTGGCCATCGTCAACGATGCCGATGAAATCATCTACCGCAACGATCGCTTCGTGTTCACCTGCGGCTATACCGAGCAGGATGCGTTGACCGTCGACGAGTGGTGGGCCTTGGCCTATCCCGACGAGAGCCAGCGCGCCAAGGCCTGCGAGCAGCTGCGCGTGGCCAAGATGCGCGCCCGGGCGCTCGACGGCAACATCGCGCATACCGAATACCACATCGTGTGCCGCGACGGCACCAAGCGCACGGTGGAAATCGGCGGCGTGGCGATGGACGGGCAGTACCTCATCACGCTCGAAGATCTGAGCCAGCGCAAGGCCGCCGAGGAAGAAATCCGCTACCTCGCGTTCTATGACCTGCTGACCCAGCTGCCCAACCGTCGGCTGCTGCTCGATCGGCTGCAGCAGGCGCTGGGTGCGGGCGCGCGCCGCCAGCGCTCGGGCGCGCTGCTGATGCTCGACGTCGACAATTTCAAGACCTTGAACGAAACCCGCGGCCATGACCAGGGCGATGCGCTGCTGCGCCAGGTCGCGACGCGGCTGCGCGACACCGTCGACGTGACGCATACCGTAGGCCGCCAGGGCGGCGATGAATTCGTCGTGGTGCTCGAAGACCTGGGCGAGGACCCGGTGCAGGCCGCGGCCGCGGCCCAGGAAGTGGGGCAGGCGATCCTGCAGGCCTTGCGCCAGCCCTATGTGCTCGACGACGGCGAGGAATGCCATGCCACCGTGAGCATGGGCGCGACCACCTTCCAGGGCCTGAGCGACACCGTCGACGAGCTGCTGCGCCGTGCCGACCTGGCCATGTACCAGGCGAAGAAGGCCGGGCGCGACACCTTGCAGTTTTTCGATCCACGCATGCAGCAGGCGGTGCGCGAGCGCGCGACGCTGGAGCAAGACCTGCGCACCGGCCTGGCCCAGCAGCAGTTCGAACTGTTCTATCAGCCCCAGGTCGAAGACGGACGCATCATCGGCGCCGAAGGTCTGCTGCGCTGGCGCCATCCGAGCCAGGGCTTTGTGTCCCCCGCAAACTTCATTCCGCTCGCGGAAGAGAGCGGCCTGATCGTGCCGCTGGGCGAATGGGTGCTCAACACCGCCTGCGCCCAGCTCGCGCAATGGTCGCGCGATCCCGTGATGGCGTCGCTGGTGGTGGCGGTCAATGTCAGCCCGCGCCAGTTCTACCAGGCGCAGTTCGTCGATCAGGTGCTCGCGGCGCTGGCGATCAACGGCGCGCCGCCGTCTCGCCTCAAGCTCGAACTCACCGAAGGGCTGCTGCTGACCGACATCGACGACACCATCGACAAGATGGTGCAGCTCAAGCAGCATGGCGTGGGCTTCTCGCTCGATGACTTCGGCACCGGCTATTCGTCGCTGGCCTATCTCAAGCGCCTGCCGCTGGACCAGCTCAAGATCGACCAGAGCTTTGTGCGCGACGTGCTCACCGACCCGAACGACGCAGCTATTGCCAAGACCATCGTCGCGCTGGGCACGAGCCTGGGCTTGCGTGTCATCGCCGAAGGCGTCGAGACCGAAGCCCAGCGCATGTTCCTGCACGACCATGGTTGCCACGCCTGGCAGGGCTATCTGCTGAGCCCGCCGGTACCGATGGCCAAGTTCGAAGCCCTGGCGCGCACCTGGCCCGGGCGGCAAGCTGCAGCGAACTGAACTTCGCCCCGGCCAACGCTGGCATACTGCGGCGTGCCTGAAATCAAGACTTTTTTCCTTTTCGCCGCCACGGCCGTTGCCGAGATCGTCGGCTGCTATCTGCCGTGGCTCTGGCTGCGCCAGGGCCATAGCGCGTGGCTGCTGCTGCCCGCGGCCGCGAGCCTCGCCGTTTTCGTCTGGCTGCTGACGCTGCATCCCGATGCTTCGGGCCGGGTCTATGCGGCCTACGGCGGCGTTTATGTGGCCATGGCGCTGGTCTGGCTGTGGCTCGTTGACGGCATTGAGCCCACGCGCTGGGACCTGGTTGGCGCTGCGGTGGCGCTGGCGGGCATGGCGATCATCGCGTTCGCGCCGCGCGCGGGCTGAAGTCCCGGGCGCGCGCGGTATCATGCGGGCCTGTTCCACGAAGATGTTGCTACACGCCCGTGCGCCTTAATTCGATCAAGCTTTCCGGCTTCAAGTCATTTGCCGAACCCACCAATTTCCTGCTGCCCGGTCAGTTGGTCGGGGTGGTCGGACCGAACGGCTGCGGCAAATCGAACATCATGGATGCGGTGCGCTGGGTGCTGGGCGAAAGCAAGGCCAGCGAACTGCGCGGCGAGTCGATGCAGGACGTGATCTTCAATGGCACCACGCACCGCAAGCCGGCCAGCCGCGCCAGCGTCGAGCTGGTGTTCGACAACAGCGACCACCGCGCGGGCGGCCAGTGGGGCCAGTACGGCGAAATCGCCGTCAAGCGCGTGCTCACGCGCGACGGCAACAGCAGCTATTTCATCAACAACCAGCCCGTGCGCCGGCGCGACGTGCAGGACGTGTTCCTCGGCACGGGCCTGGGCCCGCGCGCTTACGCCATCATCGGCCAGGGCACGATCAGCCGCATCATCGAGTCGCGGCCCGAAGAGCTGCGGCTGTTCCTCGAGGAAGCCGCGGGCGTGTCCAAATACAAGGAACGCCGGCGCGAGACCGAAAACCGGCTGTCCGACACGCGCGAGAACCTCACGCGCGTCGAGGACATCCTGCGCGAGCTCAATGCCAATCTCGAGAAGCTCGAGAAGCAGGCCGAAGTCGCGGCCCAGTACAACAAGCTGCAGGCCAGCGTCACGCTCAAGCAGCAGCAGATGTGGTTCCTCAAGCGCGCCGAATCCGAGGCCGAACAGGACAAGGTGCGTGTCGAAGGCCTGCAGGCGGTCAACGACCTTGAAGCACGCATGGCCGAGCTGCGCCATATCGAAGCCGAACTCGAAACCATTCGCCAGGCGCATTACACCGCGGGCGACGCCGTCAATCAGGCCCAGGGCCAGCTCTACGAAGCCACGGCCGAAGTCGGCAAGCTCGAGGCCGAAATCCGCTATGTGGTCGAAGGCCGCCAGCGCGTGCAGCAGCGGCTGGCGCAGCTCGCCGAGCAGATCGCCGACTGGGCGCGCCGGCGCGAAGACGCCGAGATCGAGATCGAGAACCTCGAAGGCGCGGGCATGAACGCCGAAGAGCAGGCCGAAATGCTGGCCGCCCAGCTCGAAGAGCAGTCGCAGCGCCTGCCCGATCTCGAAGATGCCTTGCGCCAGGCGCAGAAGAACGACAGCGAGCAGCGCGCCCAGGTGGTGCAGGTGCAGCAGCAGATCCAGGTGCTGGCCGCCGAACAGCGCAGCCTCAGCGAGCAGGAGCGCCAGTTCCAGGCGCGCGACGAACGCCTGCGCGCCGACCGCAATGCGCTCACCGTTCCCGACGAAGCGCGGCTTGCCGACCTGCGCGGCCAGCTTGAAATCGCCCAGGAAACGGCTGAAATCGCCGAAGCCCAGTTGCTCGAACTGCAGGACAGCGTGCCCCAGCTCGACGAAGAGCGCCGCACGCGCCAGCAGGCCGTGAACACCGAAGGCGCGCGCCAGGCCGAACTCGCGGCGCGCATGGAGGCTCTCAAGGCCTTGCAGGAAAAGGTCAAGACCGACGGCAAGCTCCAGCCCTGGCTGGCCAAGCACGGCCTCGACGGCATGCAAGGCCTGTGGACCCGCCTGGGCATAGAGCCGGGCTGGGAAAACGCGCTCGAAGCCGCACTGCGCGAGCGCATGGGCGCGCTGTCCGTGGGCCGGCTCGACATGGTGCGCGGCTTTCTGGGCGCGGGCGCGCAGGACGCGCCGCCCGCTCGTCTCGCGTTCTACAGCACGGCCGATGCCAAACCCGTGGCCCCGCACGCCAGCAGCACGGGCCTCGCGCCGCTGGCCTCGCTGCTGCGCGTGAGCGACGCCGGCCTGATGGCGGTGCTGGCCGACTGGCTGCAGGGCTGCTATACCGCGCCCACGCTCGACGCCGCGCTGGACCGGCGCTCGGCCTTGCAGCCCGGCGACGTGGTCTATGCGCCCAGCGGCCATGCGGTCACGGCGCACAGCGTGGGTTTTTACGCCCAGGATTCAGAGCAATCGGGTCTGCTCGCGCGCGCCCAGGAAATCGAACACCTCGAAAAGGAAACGCGCGCCCAGGCGCTGATCAGCGACGAGTCGCGCACGGCGCTGGTGCGCGCCGAGACCGCCTACGCCGATGCCTCGCAGCGCCTGATCGCCGCGCGCCGCGACGCGGGCGAAGCCAAGAATGCAGCCCATGGCCTGCAGGTCGAAGTGCTGCGTCTGGGCCAGCTCGCCGAGCAGGCGCGCGCGCGCAATGCGCAGATCACCGCCGATCTGGACGAAGTCCAGGCCCAGCTGGGCGATATCGAAGAGCGCCGCATGTCGGCCGAAGCGCGTTTTGAAGAGCTCGACATGCAGCTCGCCGACAGCCAGGAGCGCCACGCCCAGCTCGGCGACCGCGTGCTCGAAGCCGAGCGGCGCCTGAACGAATCACGCGAACAGCTGCGCACGCTGGAGCGCCAGGCCCAGGAAGCGACGTTCTCGCAGCGCAGCTTGCAGGCGCGCCGCGCCGAGCTCAGCCGCAGCATAGACACCGCGGCCCAGCAGGTGCGTTCGCTGGGCGACGAGCAGCAGCGCGCGCAGGAAGAGCAGACGCGCC
>NZ_JAHCDD010000077.1 GCF_018413525.1 Acidovorax sp. CCYZU-2555 | reverse complement strand
CCGATGATGTGTCGCAGATCCAGTTCACCAGCGGCACCACGGGCGCGCCCAAGGGCGCGATGATCACGCACCGCGGCACGCTCAACAACGCCCGGCTGTTCGGCGCGCGCGCGGGCTTTCGCGCGGGCGACCGCATGGTGAGCGCCATGCCGTTCTTTCACACGGCGGGCAATGTGGTCGACGTGCTGGGCCTGCTGAGCCATGGCGGCACGCTGGTCAAGGCCATACAGTTCGAGCCGCTCAAACTGCTGCAGCTGGTCGCTAGTGAGCGCGCGACCATCCTGCACGGCGTGCCGACGATGCTGATCGCCATGCTGCAGCACCCGCAGGCCGGCGAATTCGATACGCGCAGCCTGCGGCTGGTGCTGTCGGGCGGAACGCCCATTCCCGTGCCGCTGCTGGAGCAGGTCAAAAGGCAGTTCGGCGCCGACCCGGTGATCGGCTTCGGCATGACCGAGGCCAGCCCCATGGTGACCGGCACGCCCGCCACGGACAGCTTTGAGCTCAAGTCGGCGACGGTGGGCAAGCCGCTGGCGCATATTTCCGTGCAGATCGTCGACGCCGACAACCAGCCCGTGGTGCTGGGCCAGGTCGGCGAACTGCTGATCAAGGGCTTTGGCGTGATGAAAGGCTATTACCGTATGCCCGACAAGACCGCGCTGGCCATAGACGCGCAGGGCTGGCTGCACAGCGGCGATCTGGCGACCATGGACGGCGAGGGCTACATCCGCATCGCCGGGCGCATCAAGGACATGATCATCCGCGGCGGCGAGAACGTCTATCCCGCTGAAGTGGAGAGCTTTCTGATGCGCCACCCGGCGATCAAGCAGGCCCAGGTGGTGGGCATTCCCGACGCCTACATGGGCGAGGAGTCGGCGGCTTTCATCCAGCGCCGCGCAGGCCATGCGCTCGACGAAGACGCGGTCCAGGCGTATTGCCGCGCCAACATCGGCCGGCACAAGCTGCCCAAGTACATACGTTTCGTCGACGAGTACCCGCTCACGCCCAGCGGCAAGGTGAAGAAGTTCGATCTGCGCGACGGCCTGATCGCCGCGCTGGCGCAGGAGGAAAGCCACCATGACTGAAGCCGTGCTGCCCCTGCTGTACGAGAAGTCGGGCGCGATTGCCACGTTCACCTTGAACCGGCCCGCGGCGCGCAATGCGCTCACGCCCGAACTGGTGTGCCGTTTCGCCGATGCGCTGCGCGACTTCGCCGCCGACCCCGAACTGCGCGTAGGCATTCTGACGGGCGCGGGCGACAAGGCGTTCTGCGCGGGCGGCGATCTGGCCACGATGCTGCCGCTGATCAGCGGCGATAGGCATGCGGCCGATGCCTGGGATTTTCGCGTGCTGCACGAGCCGTTCGTGATGGCCGCCTCGTCGCTGCGTGATTTTCCGCTCGACAAGCCGCTGATCGCCGCAATCAACGGCGCCTGCCTGGCCGGCGGCATGGAAATGCTGCTGGGCACCGATATCCGCATCGCCGCCGAGCACGCGCAGTTCGGCCTGCCCGAAGTGCGCCGCGGCGTGATTCCGTTTGCGGGCTCGCTGGTGCGGCTCACGCGCCAGATTCCGCATGCGCTGGCCATGGAGTTCCTGCTGACGGGCGAGCCGGTCGATGCGGCCCAGGCCCAGCGCCTGGGCCTGATCAACCATGTCGTGCCCGCGGCCGAAGTGCTGCCGCGCGCGCTGGCGCTGGCCCAGCGCATCGCGGCCAACGGGCCGCTGGCCGTGCAGGCCGTCAAGCGCACCGTGCGCGCGACCAGCGGACTGGCGCTGGATGCAGGCTATGCGATCGAGAACGAGGCCAAGCGCCTGGTGATGGCTTCGGAGGATGCGCGTGAAGGACCACGCGCGTTCATGGAAAAGCGCGCAGCGCGCTTCACGGGACGTTGAGGAGACAGCAATGAACGAAAACAGCATGGATTTGACGGGCCAGTCGGCCATCGTGACCGGCAGCGGGCGCGGCCTGGGCCTGGCGTTTGCACGCGCGCTGGCGCGCGCCGGGGCGGGCGTGGTGATCAACGACGTGGACGCCGAGGCGGCGGCGCGCGCGGTCGCGCTGATAGAAGCCGAAGGCGGCCAAGCCGTGGCCGAGGTGGTCGCCGTGGGCACGGCCGAGGCCGCGGACCGGCTGGTGGCGCGCGCCGTGGAGCGCTTCGGGCGGCTGGACATCCTGTGCACCAACGCCGGCATCTTGCGCGACCGCGTGCTGTGGAACATGTCGGACGAGGAGTTCGATCTGGTGACGCAGACGCACTTGCGCGGCAGCTTCACCTGTGCGCGCGCCGCGGTGCGCCAGATGCGCGCGCAAGGCCAGGGCGGGCGCGTGGTGCTGGTGAGTTCCATTTCGGGCCAGCGCGGCAAGTTCGGCCAGGGCAACTATGCGGCGGCCAAGGCCGGCATCGCGGCCATGGCGCGCACCTGGGCAACCGAATGCGCGCGCGCCCACATCACCGTCAACGCCATCGTTCCCGTGGCCATGACGCAGATGGTCGCCAGCATTCCCGCGCTGATGCCCTATGCCCAGGCCGCCGAACGCGGCGAGCCCTTGCCCGCATCGCTGCGCCAGGGGCTGGGCCTGGGAACGCCCGCAGACGTGGCGCCGCTGCTGGTGTTCCTGGCCTCGCAGCAGGCCGCGCAGATCACCGGCCAGTGCATAGGCATTGGCGGCGACAAGCTGTCGCTGTGGTCCCAGCCCGCGGAAGTGCGTGTCGCCTACCGCGACGGCGGCTGGGATGCCCAGGCCATTGCACAAAGCTGGCCCGGGGGCGTGGGCCGCCAGCTCGAGCCTTTCGGCGACGAGATCCAGTTGCCTGTGTGAACGCTGGCGCGCAAGCGGCAGCACCGATAAAACCAACCATAAGACGAGACATGAAAACCATCCCATCTTCCTCCTTTGCGCCCAGCCGCCGCGGCGTGCTCACGCTGACTGCCGCCGGCCTGCTGACGGCGCTGCCCGCGGGCCTGGCGTTCGCCCAGGGCTATCCCGACCGCGCCGTCAAGGTCAGCGTGGGCTTTCCGCCGGGAACGGCGCCCGATGTGGTGGCGCGAGTGGTCAGCATCAAGCTTGCAGAAAAGCTCAAGCAGCCGGTCACGGTGGAAAACCGCACGGGCGCGGGCGGGCAGATCGCGGTGCAGCTCGCAACCAAGAGCCCGGCCGACGGCTACAACGTGCTGCTCGCCGAAGTCGGCTCGATCAGCATCGCGCCATCGGCGTTCGAGAATCTGCGCTACGATCCGCTCAAGGAGCTGGTCGCGGTGTCCGAAGTCGCACGCGCCAACTTCCTGCTGGTCGTGCCGGTGCAGTCGCCCTACAAGACGGTGGAGGAGCTGGTGAGCGGCATGAAGGCGCGCCAGGGCAAGGTCAACTTCGCGACCTTCGGCGCGGGCACGCCCGGGCATTTCGGCGCCGAGCTGTTCGCGACCCAGGGCGGTTTCAAGATCGAAGCCATCCACTACCGCTCGACCGGCGACGCCATCACGGCGATTGTCGCGGGCGACGCCGAAGCCGCTTTCGTGACCACGGCGCTGGGCATGGCCCAGGTCAACGGCGGCAAGATGCGCGCGCTCGCGACCACGGCCGGTCAGCGCAGCAGCCTGATGCCCGAGGTTGCGACCTTTGCCGAGGCCGGCCTGCCCAAGGTCAACTTCTCGTCCTGGATCGCGTTCTTCGTGCCCGCGGGAACGCCGCGCGCCATCGTCGCCACGCTCAATACGGCCATCGTCGACGTCATGGGCGATGCCCAGGTCAGGAGCACGCTGGGCGAAGGCGGCTTCCAGGTGCTGGGCACCAGCCAGGCCGACACCGAAAAAATGGTCAAGGCCGATACGCAGCGCTGGGCCGATATCGTCAAGGGCACGGGCATGAAGCGTTTCTGAGGCCTGGGGCTGCGCAATGGCGGGTTTTAGCGGCTAAAAACCGCCGCGCCCCAGGTTCGGGGGTAGGAGAATAGGGGCCTATGCGCATTCTTCATACTTCCGACTGGCATCTGGGCCAGCATTTCATGGGCAAGACCCGCGAGGCCGAGCACCAGGCGCTGATCGCCTGGCTGCTTGATCAGGTCCAGGCCCAGTCCGTGGATGCGGTGCTGATCGCCGGCGATATCTTCGACACCGGCGCGCCGCCCAGCTATGCGCGCACGCTCTACAGCCAGCTGGTCGCGCGCCTGCATGCGGCCGGCGTGGCCTTGCTGCTGCTGGGCGGCAACCACGACTCGGTCAGCGTGCTCGAAGAAAACCTTTCGCTGCTGGCCTGCCTCAACACCACGGTGGTCGCTGCCGTGGGTGCGCTGGATGCGCATGTCGTGACGCTGCCGCTGCGCAGCGGCGAGCCCGGCTGCATCGTCTGCGCCCTGCCTTTCATTCGTGCGCGCGATGTGGTGCAAAGCCAGGCCGGGCAGACCGCGCAAGAAAAGCAGCAGGCGCTGCAGTCGGCCATCCAGGAAACCTACCAGACGGTATATGCGCAGGCGCTCGCGCTGCAGGCGCAACTGCAGGCCTCGCTGGGGCGCACGCTGCCCATCATTGCCACCGGCCATCTGACCACGGTGGGCGCGAGCAGCAACGAGTCGGTGCGCGAAATCTATGTGGGCGCGCTCGAAGCGTTTCCCACCAACGCATTTCCCGCGGCCGACTACATCGCGCTGGGCCATATCCACAAGCCGCAGAAAGTCGGCGGCCTGGAACATATCCGCTATTGCGGCTCGCCGATTGCGCTGGGTTTCGATGAAGCGCGCCAGACCAAGCAGGTGCTGCTGGTCGATCTGGGCGAGCCCGGCCTGCAGGCCGTGACGGCCTTGCCGGTGCCGGTGTTCCAGCCGCTGGCCGCGGTCAGCGCCAGCCTTGCGGGCTTGCCGGCCTTGCTGACGGCGGCCGCCGCCGCGGGCAGCGGCGAGCGCCCGGTGTGGCTCGAAGTCACGGTGCAGGACGACGACTATCTCGATGATCTCGCGGGCCGGGTCGAGGCGCTGCTGCAAGGTTTGCCGGTCGAGACGCTGCGCATCAAGCGCCAGCGCGGGCCGCAGGCCGCGCAGCTCACGGCCCAGGGCCGCGAGTCGCTGGATGAACTCACGCCCGACGAAGTGTTCGCGCGCCGCCTGGCCGAGGAAACGCTGACGCCCGAGCTGCAGCACGCGCTCAGCGAGCGCTATCGCAGCGTGGTCGCGCGCATACAGGCCGCGGGCGAGGGGCATGCAGCATGAAGATCAACAGCTTGCGCTTCAAGAACCTCAACTCGCTCAAGGGCGAGTGGAAGATCGATTTCACCCAGGCGCCGTTCACCGAAAGCAGCCTGTTCGCGATCACCGGCCCCACGGGCGCGGGCAAGTCGACGCTGCTCGACGCGATCTGCGTCGCGCTGTACCACGAGACTCCGCGCCTGAGCAGCCTCAGCGCGTCGGCCAACGACTTGATGACGCGCCACACGACCGACTGCCTGGCCGAAGTGGAATTCGAAGTCCAGGGCAAGCATTACCGCGCCTACTGGAGCCAACGGCGCGCGCGCGACCGCGTCGACGGCGCGCTGCAGGCGCCCAAGGTGGAGCTCGCCACGCGCGAAGGCCAGATTCTGAGCAGCCAGAGCAACGACAAGCTCAAGCGCGTCGCGGCGATCACCGGCCTTGACTTCGCGCGCTTCACCAAGTCCATGCTGCTGGCCCAGGGCGGCTTCGCGGCGTTTCTCACGGCCAGCGCGAACGAACGCGCCGAGCTGCTCGAGGAACTCACGGGCACGGAAATCTATGGCGACATCTCCGCGGGCGTGTTTGAAAGCGCGCGCGAAGCGCGCCAGACGCTGGCGCGCCACCAGGCCCAGGCCGATGGCGTGCAACTGCTGTCCGACGACGAGCGTGCGGCGCTATTGGCCGACGACCAGCGCCTGCAGGAGGCGCTGGCCGAAGTGCACCAAGCCCATGGCCTCGCGCAGTCGCAGCAGCAATGGCTGCAGCAACTGGCCCATGCCGATGCGGCGCTGCAGGCCGCGGACAGCGCCTGCGCCCAGGCCGACGAAGCGCTGGCGCATGCCGGGCCCGAACTGCAGCGCCTTGCGCTGAGCGCGCCGGCCCAGGCCTTGCAGCCCTTGCATCTGGCATGGCAGCGCGCGCTGGCCGCGCGCGGCGAAAGCCAGGCGCGGCAAGGCCAGCTGGCGCTGGCGCAACAGCAATTGCGCAGCGCTCAGGCCCACCGCCACGGCCAGGCCCGGCAGCTGGCGGCGCAGGCGGCCGACAGCGCGCAGCAGCAGCTGGCGCGCATGGCGGCCGAGCTGCAGACCTTGCAGCAGTACCGCGCAACGCATTCTTCCCAGGCCCGGCTCGGCGAACGGCTCAGCGGCTGGCGCCAGCAATTCGCGCAGCGCGCCGAACTGCTGCAGCAACAGGGTGCGCAGCAGCAGGGCGAGAACTTGCTGCAGCAGCAGGTGGAACGCGCCCGGCAGCAGGCCACGGCGAAGGCGGCGCGCATCGCCCCCGCGCTGCAGGCCCAGACCGATGCCGACGCTGCGGCCCAGGCGGCGTCCAGCGCGCTGCAGTCCTTGCTCGACGGCCAGGGCGACAGCGCCGCGCTGCGCGCGCGCTGGCAGCAGCTGCAGGCGCAAGCCCATGGCTGGCAAGGCCTGCAGGAACGTGCGCAGGAGCGCCAGGGGCTGGAGCAGCAGCTGCGCACGCTGCAGCAGCAGGAGCGCGCCGCGACCGATCAGTTGCAGGCGCAAAGCGGCACGCGTGCCCAGCTGCGCAGCCAGTGGAAGCTCACGAACGAACTGGTCACGGGACTGGAGCAGCTGTTAGAGCGCGAGCAGCTCATTCAGAGCCTGGCCGAGCACCGCCAGGCGCTGCAGCCCGGCGAAGCCTGCCCGCTGTGCGGAGCGCTGGAACACCCGGCGGTGGCGAGCTACCAGGCACTCGATGCCTCGGCCACGCGCCAGCAGCTGGCCCAGCGGCGCGGCGAACGCGACGCGCTGCGCCAGCAGGGCGAAGCCGCGACCGAAGCGCTGGCGCGCATCGAAGGCACGCAGCGCGCCTTGCAGGCGCAGCGCGCGGTGCTGGACGGCGATATCGCGGGGCGCTGGTCCCAGGCCTGGGCCGCGCTGTGCGCGCAACTGCCCGCAGAGCTCGCGCCCGCTGAAGACGGCTGGCAGCAGCCCGATCAACTGGCGCAGTCGCAGGCGCAATGCGCGCAGGCGCTGGGTGCGCTGGGCGCGGCGCTGCAGGCCGTGGAGCGCGCCGAGCGCGCGCTGCGCGATGCCAAGGACCAGGCGGGCCAGGCCGAACGCGCGCTGCTCACGGCGCGCAGCGACCATGCGCTGGCGCAGCAGACGCTGCAGGAATTGACGGCGCGCGCCCAGGACGCTCAGGTGGCATTGCAAGGCCTGGCCCAGGCGCGCGCGGCGCTGGAAGCGCAGCTGCAGGCGTCGCTGGCCGACGCCGGCCATGCCGCGCTGCCCGCAGCCGACGCGGCCGCGCAATGGCTGCAGAGCCAGCAAGCCGCCTGGCAGCAATGGCAGGCCGGCGAAGCGCGGCTGCAGCAGCTCGCGCAGGCCATGGCCCAGCAGCAGCCGCTGTGCGACGCGGCGCAAAGCCAGGCGCTGTTGTGGCAGCAGCGCTGGCGCGAACAGGAAGCGCTGGCCACGGGGCCGGTGCCGGCCCTGGCCCAGGATCTCGCCGAATGCCTGGCGCTGATGGAGCAGGGCGCGCAGCAGCTCGCCAGCCTGCAAGGCCAGGCGCTGCAGGCGCAGGCCACGCTGGATGCACAAACCGCCGAAGCCGCCGACGGCGCCGCCGCGTGGCAGCAGGCGCTGCAGTCCAGCGCCTTTGCCGACGAGGAGTCCTATCTGCAGGCGCTGCTGCCGCCCGCCGAGCGCGCGCAACTCGCCGCGCTGCAGCAGCGGCTGCAGCAAGCGCAGCAACAACAGCGCACCTTGCAGGCCGCGGCGCGCGAACGCCATGCGCAGCTGAAGGCCCAGGCCTTGACCGACGAGGCGCCCGATTTGGTGCTGCAGCGCCTGCAGTCGCTGGAAGAGGAACGCGCGCAACTGGGCGCGCAGCGCGGCGCGGGCGGCGCGCGTCTGCACGACGATGCGCAGCGGCGCGCCGGCCAGCAGGCGCTGTTCGCGCAGATCGCGCTGCACGCCAAGGACAGCGACCTGTGGCAGCACCTCGACGGCCTGATAGGCTCGGCCAAGGGCGACAAGTTCCGCAAGTTCGCCCAGGGGCTGACGCTGGACCACCTGCTCAATCTGGCCAACCGCCATCTGTTGCGCCTGCATGGCCGCTATCTGCTGGTGCGCAAGCCCACGGGCGCGCTGGAGATGGACATTGTCGACAGCTGGCAGGGCGATGTGGCGCGCGACACGCGCACGCTGTCGGGCGGCGAGTCGTTCCTGGTGAGCCTGGCGCTGGCCCTGGCGCTGTCCGACCTGGTGAGCCGCAAGACGTCGATCGACTCGCTGTTTCTCGACGAAGGCTTTGGCACGCTCGACGGCGATACGCTCGAAGTCGCGCTCACGGCGCTCGATGCGCTCAACGCCAGCGGCAAGATGATCGGCATCATCAGCCATGTCGAGGCGCTCAAGCAGCGCATTCCCGCGCAGATCCGGGTGGAAAAGGGCGGGGGCGTGGGCTATTCGAAACTGGTGATCTGAGCGCTCAGTCGAGCTTGACCTTCTTGAACTGCTCGGACCAGTGGCTCACTTCGGCCTGCAGCTGCGACTTGAACTCGCCGGGCGAATTGCCGATCAGCACCGCGCCCTGGGGAATCAGCGCGTCCTTGAACTCCTTGGACTGCACGGCCTTGGCGATGGCCTTGGCCAGCTGATCGATCACGGGCTGGGGCGTGCCGGCAGGGGCCAGCAAGCCGTTCCAGGAGTCGGACACCATGCCCGGCAGGCCCAGTTCGGCAAAGGTGGGCACATTGGGCAGGCCGGGCAGGCGCACGGGGCCGGCGATCGCCAGCGGAATCACCTTGCCGGCCTGCAGATTGGGCATGGCGCCGGTCGACGTCATGAACGCCGAGTCGACGACGCCCGCGATCAGGTCGTTGAGCACGCCCGAGCCGCCCGAGTAGGGCACGTGCAGCATGTCTATGCCCGTGAGCTGTTCGAGCCGCAGCGTCGCCATGTGCTGCGTGCCGCCCGCGCCGGTCGTGCCGTAGCTCAGCGCGTTGGGTTTCTTCTTCGCGAGTTCCTCGAACTCCTTGTAGGTCTTGACGGGCATCTTGGGGCTCACGGCCAGCACGCCCGGCGCCGAGGAAATCTTGGAGACCGGCTCGAAGCTCTTGAGCGGGTCGAACTTCTGCTTGGGAAAGACGAACTTGTTCATCGTCAGCGGCGCGGCCGCGAGCAGCAGCGTATAGCCGTCGGGCTGGGCCGCGGCCACGGTCTCGGAGGCGATATTGCTGGTCGCGCCGGGCTTGTTCTCGACGACGAACGCGCCCTTGAGTTCATCCTGCAAGGCCTTGGCGACCAGGCGTGCGACCACGTCGGTGGGGCCGCCGGCCTGAAAGCCCACGACGATCTTGACGGGCTTCGAGGGGTACTTGTCGGCGGCGACAGCCCCCGTGCCAAGGGCCAGGCCCGCGAGGGCCAGCAGGGCGGTGATTGCGGTGAGGCGTTGCATTGTCTTGTCTCCTGTTGTTGTGTTTCCCAGTGCCATGGGAGTGGTCGCATCTTCCCTCCTGCAAGCCGCTGCCAGTTGTTCCAATTGCGCGGGTGGACATGAGCAAAAGATATGTCTGCGCCTGGATGGCAGATATATCCTTTGCTCATCCCCCATTGCCTGGTGGCGCGCCACCACCCTACCCATGTACGTCAGCGAAACCCTAGGCCATTTCGGCGCCAGCTTCCATTCCCGGCAGGTGACTCCCGATGTCATGCACCACGCCAAGCGCGCCGTCGTCGACTGGTATGCGGCGCTGATCGCGGGCTATGGCATGAACCCCACGCCGCTGCTCGAAAAAGCCCTGGCCGAAGACCTGGACCGCGGCCCTGCGCGCCTGGCGCTGGGCCGGCGCGCGACCGTCAAGGCCGCGGCGCTGATCCAGGGCACGGCCTCGCATGCGGCCGAAGTCGACGACATCTTCAAGCATGCGATCTACCACCCCGGCGCGCCGACGATTTCCGCGGCGCTGGCCGTGGCCCAGCAGCAGCAGGCCAGCGGCGAAGAATTCCTCAAGGCGGTGATCGTCGGTTATGAGGTTTCGACGCGCATAGGCCAGATACTGGGGCGCGCGCATTACCAGCATTGGCACAACACCGGCACTGTCGGCACGTTCGGCGCTGCGGCCGCCGCGGCTTGTCTGCTGCGTCTCGATGCGGCCCAGTTCACGCATGCGCTGTGCACGTCGGCCACGTTCGCCGCCGGGCTGCAGCAGGCTTTCCAAATGGATTCGATGTCCAAGCCACTGCATTCGGGCCGCGCCGCCGAAGCCGGCGTCGCCGCGGCGGCCATGGCCCAGCAGGGCGTGACCGGCTCGCTCGACGTGTTCGAAGGCAAGATGGGCATGGGCGTGGCGATGAGCAACGCGCCCGAATGGGCGCCCGTGCTCGCCGACCTGGGTGAAGTCTTCAACATCTGCGCGATGACGTTCAAGAACCATACCTGCTGCGGCCACACTTTCGCGCCCATAGACGGCGCGCTGGCCTTGCAGCAGACCCATGGCATTCACGCCGACGACATCGCCGAGATTCGCGTCGCGACCTATGCCCCGGCACTCGCCGTGGCCGGCAACCCGGCGCCGACGACGGCCGCCGAAGCGCGCTTCAGCATTCCCTATGTGGTCGCCACCGCCTTGCTGTTCGGCAGCGTGCGCCTGGCGGCATTCGACGCCGCGCGCCTGGCCGACCCGCTGCTGCGCGCGCTGATGGCGCGTGTGGTGCTGGAAGTCGACCCCGTGCTCGACCAGCAGTTTCCGGGCCAGCGCGCGGCCGCGCTGCGCATCACGCTGCACGACGGCACGCGCCATGACTTTCTGCAACCCACGCGCAAGGGCGACCCCGACCTGCCGCTGACCGATGGGGATCTGCAGTCCAAGCTGGAGGAGTTTGCCGGGCCGGTGCTGGGGGCGGATGCGCTGGAGCGGGTTTCAAGGCAATTGTGGGCGTTGGAGCGTGTGGAGGATGTAGGGTTCTTTTGAGCCCGGGTCCTTCATCTTTCGACGTAGCCGGCTTGGCCGTGCAAACGTCGCTTGCCCGCTGCCGATTTACTTGAAAAGAATAGCGAATGGGGAGCGAGGGCATACCCGATGTCAATGGTTCGCCCTGACCAACACCCCTCGCAACAGCAAATCCAGCGCCTGCAGCCCGTGCGCCAGGCGCGCATCGCCATCTTCCCCGTCGGCAATCCAGAACGCGGCCTCGGCCAGGCTGCCGTAGATGAGCGCGGCCAGCGCGCGCGGGTCGGCGTCGGCCACCACGCCCTGGGCGATCAGGTGGGCTATCAGCCCTTGCATGGAGTCGAGGCAGTGGCGCTGTGAATCGGGCGATGCGCCGCCGAGCACGGCGCGCGCGTCGCGCAGCACGATGCGCTGGATCTCGGGCTCCAGCGCCATCTGCAGATAGGCGCGGCAGCGCTGGCGAAAACCTTCCCAGGCGTCTTCGGCGCGGTCGGAAATGGCCTGCAGGCGCGCATCCATTTCGGCGTCGATCTGCGCCGTCACCGCCGCGAGCAGGCCTTTCTTGTCGCCGAAGTGGTGGTAGAGCGCGCCGCGCGTGAGTCCGGCCTGCGCGGTCATGTCGTCCATCGACGTATCGGCATAGCCCTGTTCGCTGAAGACCTTGCGGGCCGTGGCGATCAAGGTCGCGCGGGTTTCTTCCATCTCGGCGCGGGTGCGGCGAACCATGTCTTCTCCTTACATACGGTGCGTATCAATATTTACATGCATGGCGTATGAATGTACGATTCTATTCATACGCTGTGTATGTATTGTCGCCGCGCGGCCTTCACCCGGCAAGCGCAGGCGTTTCAGGAGAAAGAGATGAGCAACCCCTATCGAGAACTTTTTGCCGCCCCCGGCGCCAAGGGATTTGCGTTGGCCGGCCTGTTGGCGCGGCTGGCCCTGCCCATGACGGGCATAGGCATCATCACCATGCTGGCGCAGTTGCGCGGCAGCTATGCGCTGGCCGGCGCGGTGTCGGCCACGTTCGTGCTGACCTATGCGCTGCTGTCGCCGCAGATCTCGCGCCAGGTCGACCGCCGGGGCCAGGGCCGCGTGCTGCCCGCCGCCGCGGCCATCAGCGCCATCGGCATGCTGCTGCTGTGCGCCAGCGCCTGGTGGCAGGCGCCCGCCTGGACTTTGTTCGTCGGCGCCTTGCTGGCCGGTGCCATGCCCAGCATGTCGGCGATGGTGCGCGCGCGCTGGACCGCGATCTACCGCGGCCAGCCGCGGCTGCAGACGGCGTATGCGCTGGAGACGGTGCTCGATGAAGTGACTTTCATTGCCGGGCCGCCGCTGTCCGTGGGGCTGTGCGTGGCGGTCCTGCCCCAGGCCGGTCCGCTCGCGGCAGCGCTGTTGCTGCTGCTGGGCATGGCCGCTCTGGTGCTGCAGCGCGCCACCGAGCCGCCGGTCGAAGCGCACGCCCCAAGCCAGCCGTCGCCGCCGGTGATCGGGCTGGCGAATGTGCGCCTGCTGGCTTTGCTGATGGTTGCCATGGGCGTGATCGTCGGCACGGTGGACATCGTCAGCGTGGCCTTTGCGGCGCAGGCGGGGCGGCCCGCGGCGGCCAGCGGCGTGTTGTCGGCCTATGCCGTGGGCTCGGCGCTCGCCGGTCTGCTGTTCGGCGCCTGCAAGCTGCGAACGCCTTTGCACCGCCTGCTGTTGCTGGGCGGTCTGGCGACGGCCGCGACCACGCTGCCGCTGCTGTGGGTGAACAGCATTGCGTCGCTCGCGGCCGCCGTGCTGCTCGCGGGCCTGTTCTTCGCGCCCACGATGATCGTCGCGATGTCGCTGCTCGAGCGCCTGGTGCCCGCGCACCAGCTGACCGAAGGCATCACCTGGCTGCTCGCCGGGCTCAACGTCGGGGTCGCGCTGGGCGCCGCGGCCGCGGGACAGACCGTGGACGCAGGCGGCGCGCACGCGGGATTCAGTGTCGCGCTGTATGCGGGTGCGGCGGTGCTGCTGCTGGCGCTGTGGGCGCACGGTCGGTTGCGCGTGCAAAGCCTGCCCGCGGCGCAGGCCGCGTAGCGCCGTTGTTCATTCCAAGGAATTTCTCCATGTCCCTGTCTTATTGCACTCCCGCAGCTTCGGCGCACCATCCCTGGGCGGCCGTGGCCGCCATGGCTCTGGCCACTTTCTGCGTCGTGACCACTGAAATGCTGCCCGTGGGCCTGCTCACGCCGATTGCCGACACCTTGCAGACTTCGACCGGCACCGCGGGCCTGTTGATTTCGTTGCCCGCTCTGCTGGCCGCGCTGTTCGCGCCGCTGGCGGTGATCGCCGCGCGCGACATCGACCGGCACCGCATCTTGTGCGGCCTGCTGGGTCTGCTGGTGATTGCCAACCTGGCTTCGGCGCTCGCTCCCAGCCTGGCCTGGATGCTGGCCGCGCGCGTGCTGGTGGGCTTTTGCATGGGCGGCATCTGGGCGATCGCGGGCGGGCTTGCGGCGCGGCTGGTACCAGGCCCATCGATAGGCCTGGCGACGTCCATCATCTTCGGCGGCGTCGCGGCCGCCTCGGTGCTGGGCGTGCCGCTGGGCGCGCTGATCGGCGATCTTGCGGGCTGGCGCTGGGCTTTCTCGGCCATGGCCTTGCTCAGCGCGCTGGTGCTGGCGTTGCATCTGGGCGTGGTGCCGCCGCTGCCCGCCTCGGGCTCGGCCAGCCTGCGCCAGTTGGTCGAGCAACTCGGCAACCGGCGTCTGCAAGCCGGGCTGCTGCTGACGCTGCTGCTGGTGGCCGGGCATTTCATGGCCTTCACGTTCGTGCGCCCGCTGCTGCTGTCGGTGGCGCACTTCGATGCGCAATGGATAGGCGCGCTGCTGTTCGCCTATGGCATCGCAGGCATTGCCGGCAATTTTCTCGCCGGCCTGAGCGCCGCGCGCTGCAGCGTGCCGACCGTGGCGGCGATCGCGCTGGGGCTGTGGCTCGCGCCCTGGCTCTTCGCGAGCGTGGGCGACTCGCAGCTTGGCGCGGCCGCGGTGCTGCTGCTCTGGGGCCTGGCCTACGGCGGCGTTTCGGTCGGCCTGATGACCTGGATGATGCAGGCCGCGCCGCGCGCCGTGGAGAGCGCCACGGCCTGGTATGTCGCCGTGTTCAATGTCGGCATCGCGCTGGGCGCCTGGGCCGGGGGCCGGGTCGTCGATGCGTTCGGCCTGCCGCGCACGCTGTGGCTCGCCGGCGGGCTCGCGGCCCTGGCCTTGCTGCTGGCCTGCGGCATGGCGCTGCGCAGGCCGCGCCAGGGGGTGGCAGGCGATTGACGTCGGGGCTGCGCGCAGGCCGGAGCAGTCGTGCCAGCCCGTCGGCGCGGCGCCGTGGTGGCTTCTTGCATCACTTCGCGCACAATCGCGGCTGCACGGGCGCACGTTGCGTGCGCCGGAACCGATCAGCCGACAGCGCCACCAACCACGCAGACCCATGTCGAACTTCTCCCATACGACCCGATCAAGCCATTGCCAATGAATTTCAAGTCCATCGCCAAAATGGATCTGCGGCGCCTGATTCTTGCCCTGACGATTGCAAGCGCGCTCATTTCACTGGCCAATACGCTCTATGCCAGCTACCAGGTACAACGCCAGCAACTGATTGACGCCACGCTGCAGCGAAACCACGCCTATGCGACCAAGCTCGCGGCCAGCACCGAGGATTTCTTCGATTCGGTGCAGCAGCAGCTGGGCTACGCGGCGCAGGTGGTCGCCGGCGATTTCAACGACCGGCAGTTTCTCGCGGCCGAGACCGAACGCCTGTTCCTGCAGACCGACAGCTTCAACTCGATTGCCGTCATCAACAACCAGGCCGAAGTGCTCGCGACTTCGCCGCAGTCGCTGAACCTGGTGGGCAAGAAGCTGGAGACGCAGGGGGTGATGGAAGCCATCAACGGCCGCAAGCCGCTGATCAGCCAGCCCTATCTGTCGGTCGCCGGCAATCTGGTGATCTTCATTTCGCACCCCGTGGTCGATGCCCATGGCAACTACCTCGGCGCGATTGCGGGCACCATTTACCTCAAGCACGAGAACTACCTCAACCGACTGCTGGCCTCGCACTTCTATGAGGATGGCTCCTACCTCTACGTGGTCGACCAGCAGCGGCGCCTGATCTATCACCCGCTCAACGAGCGCGTAGGCACCACGGTCGAAGGCAATGCCGCGATCGAGGAAGTCATTGCGGGCATCACCGGCAAGAAGCAGCTCTTGAACAGCCAAAATATCGAAATGCTCGCCGGTTACGCCGTGGTACCCGCCAGCGGCTGGGGCATCGTGGCCCAGCGTCCGCGCAAGAACACGCTGGCGGCGCTCGACGCGCTGATGCTGCAGGTGCTGTTCAATTCGCTGCCGGTCGCAGCGATTTCGCTGCTGTTCATCTGGTGGTGCGCGCGCCTGATCGCGCGCCCGCTCAAGCAGTTGGCCAGCGGGGCCAGGACCATGGACAAGCCGGAGACGGCGGACGAAATCCAGCGCGTGCACTCCTGGTATTACGAGTCTTCCGAGCTGAAGAAAGCCATGCTGCTGGGCATAGGGCTGCTGCAAAAGAACATCAACCGGCTGCGCCAGGATGCGCAGACCGATCCGCTGACGGGTCTGGGCAACCGGCGCACGCTGGACCACGCGCTGCAGACCTGGCAGCTGGAGAAGACGCCGTTCTCGGTGATGAGTCTCGACGTGGACCATTTCAAGAAGGTCAACGACACCTACGGCCATGATGTGGGCGACCGGGTGCTGCAGCAACTGGCCCAGCATATGCGTGAGTGCGCGCGCGAGCGCGATGTCTTTTGCCGCGTGGGCGGCGAAGAGTTCCTGATTCTGCTGCCGCGCACCGCGCAGAACGTGGCGCAGCAGGTCGCGGAGCGCCTGCGCCAGCAGATCGAGCAGGCCGACATGTCGCCCGTGCAGAACGTGACCATCTCGATAGGCATCGCCCACTGGCCCGGCAGCTCGGTCGACGTCGCGCGCGTGCTCAAGCTCGCCGATGAAATGCTCTACCAGGCCAAGCGCCAGGGCCGCAACCGCGTCGAAGTGCACGCCGGCGCCCCCACCCCAGCCTAATCTGCAAGGCAGGCCTTACCTGCCTTCCCTGTTTTTATGCCGGGGCCGCCCCTTTTCAATGGCCCCCTCATTGCTGGAGCGCAGCGTTGAGGTTTTGGTAATTGTGGCCAACTTTCCCGCGGCCCCGCGCGCTGCCGCGCGCTCCAGAATGGTGGCACTGAAACCAGTGAGGCCATGATGCAGCAATGTCGTGAAGCGTTCGATCCCTCCCTGCGGCCTGCGCGCGGAGGCTGCCGATGATCCCCCCAGTCACCGCCTCGCCGCTGGCGACCTACCGCGCCCACCTGGCGCGCCATGAACTTGCCTACCAGTTCAGCCCCCAGGCCGGCAAGGCGGTGTTCTTTCCGCGGCTGGTGTGCCCTTACACCGGCACCACCGAACTCGAATGGCGCGTGAGCCAGGGCCGGGGCGAAGTGCATGCGACCACGGTGGTGTTTCCACGCGATGCCGAGCCCTACAACGTGGCGCTGATCGCGCTGGACGAAGGCTTTCGCATGATGAGCCGGGTCGAAGGCCAGAGCCCGCAAAGCGTGACCATAGGGCAGAAAGTGCGCGTGGCGTTTGTGCTGGAGGCGGGCGAGACCGTGCCGCTGCCGGTGTTCGTCGCCGATGGGGAGAATCAGCATGGTTAACCGGCGCGGCAGTGCAGCGATCGTCGGGGTCGCGGAATCCGATATCGGTCAGGTGGCGCAAGGCATGAGCGCCGTGGACCTGATGGCCCAGGGCATAGTGCGCGCGCTCGATGACTGCGGCCTGGCGCTCAAGGATGTCGACGGGCTGTTCGGCGCGGCGACGCAAAGCCGCATGCTGACGCTGGCGCTGCGCGAGTACCTGGGCATACAGCCGAAGTACGGTGACTCGACCTATCTGGGCGGCTCCTCATTCATGACCCATGTCGCCCATGCCCAGGCGGCGATCGAGGCTGGCCTGTGCGAAGTCGCCGTCATCACCTACGGCAGCACGCAGCGCACCGACGGCCGGGCGGCGACCGGCGGCCGCGAAATCAACCCCTACGAATCGCCTTATCGCCCTTTCATGCCGTCGACCGCCTATGCGCTCGCGGCGTCGCAGCACATGCACCGCTACGGCACGCGGCGCGAGCATCTCGCCGAGATCGCCGTCGCGGCGCGCGAGTGGGCGCTGCTCAACCCCGCGGCCTGGGAGAAGAAGCCGCTGAGCATCGAGGAGGTGCTGGGCGCGCGCATGGTCAGCTATCCGCTCACGGTGCGCGACTGCTGCCTGGTCACGGACGGCGGCGGCGCCATCGTGATGACTTCGGCAGCGCGCGCCCGCGACCTGCGCAAACCGCCGGTCTATGTGCTCGGCTGCGGCGAGTCGTATAGCCACCACTCGATCTCCAACATGGAAGATCTCACGGTCACCGCCGCGCGCGAATCGGGTGCCAAGGCCTACGAGATGGCCGGGCTCGGCGCCAAGGACATCCAGGTGCGCGAACTCTACGATGCGTTCACGCTGACCACGCTGCTGTTCCTCGAAGACCTGGGCTTTTGCGCGAAAGGCGAGGGCGGCGGCTTCGTGGCCGACGGCAAGCTGCGTCCCGGCGGCGCGCTGCCGACCAACACCAACGGCGGCGGCCTGTCGTACTGCCACCCGGGAATGTATGGCCTGTTCCTGTTGATCGAAGCCGCGCGCCAGGTGCGCGGCGAATGCGGCGCACGCCAGGTCGCGGCCTGCGATGTCGCGCTGGCGCATGGCAACGGCGGCGTGCTGTCGAGCCAGAGCACCGTGATCCTTGGCAGCGCGGCCACGGTCTGAAGCGAAACGCCATGGACGACACCGAAGTGATGTTGGCTGACGCGGTGCAGGTCTTCCTGCAGGACCGCCAGCACAAGGAACGGCTGCGCAAGACCTATGCGGGCCAAAGCGCCTACGACCCGGCGCTGTGGGCCGACATGGCGGCCCAGGGCTGGCTGGGCATCACGCTCGCCGAGCCGCTGGGCGGCGTCGGGCTTGCGCCACGCCATGCGGCGGTGATCGCGCGCGGCCTGGGCCGCCATGCGATGCCCGAGCCCTTCGTCGCCAGCGCGGCCCTGGTCGCGCGCCTGGCCAACCGCCTGCATGCGCAGCACGCAGTCGCCTGGCAGGGCATTGCCCGGCAACTGCTCAGCGGCGATGCCGTGCTCGCGCCGGCCTGGCAGGAGGATGGGGCAACGCTGGACGCCATGCCCCGCTGCGTGGGCCAGGCCGTGGACGGCGGCACCGAACTGACGGGCACGAAACACGCGGTGATCGCCGCCGACATCGCTGCGCACTACCTGGTCAGCGGTGTTTGGCAGGGCCTGCCCGCGCTGTGGCAGGTGCCGACACAGGCGAGCGGCGTGCGCGCCGAGGTTCGCACCGGCAGTGACGGCAGCAGCGCCGCCACGGTGGCGTTCACCCAGGTGTTCGTTGGCGATGCGCAGTGTCTGGCGCGCGGCGACGAAGTCATTGCCGCGCTGCGCGAGGCCCGTGACGAAGCCATTTTGCTGACCAGCGCCCAACTGCTGGGCCTGGCCGAGCAGGGCTTTGCGATCACGCTCGACTATCTGCGCACGCGCGTGCAGTTCGGCAAGGCGATAGGCAGCTTCCAGAGCCTGCAGCATATGGCCGTCGATGTGCGCGTGCAGCTGTCGCTGGCCCAGGCCGCAGTGCGTGTCGCGCTGCGCGCCTTCGAAAGCCAGCCCGCGGCTGAAAGCACGCGCGCGGCGATCGCGCGGGCCAAGGCGCGCGCCAGCCAGGCGGCGCTGCAGTCGGGCAAGTTCGGCGTGCAGGCCCATGGCGCGATCGGCTTTGCGGCCGAAGCCGACATCGGCCTGTATCTCAAGGGCGCGCTGCGCCTGTCGGCCTACCTGGGCAATGCGAGCCACCATCGCCAGGCACTGGCTTTCCCCCCTGTCGAAGCCCAAGGGGCGACACCATGAACGCTCCGGATCACAACGCCCTCGACAATGAAACCTTCCGCGCCCTCTGGCGCGACTGGATTGCGGCCCACTACCCGTCGACGCTGCGCAACCCGCTGCAGCGCCTGACGGGCGAGGCGGCGCGCCGCTGGCTGCGCGCGCAGTGGCAGGCCGGCTGGCGCGCACCGGGCCTGGCCCGGGCCTGGGGCGGCATGGGCCTGTCGCTCGACAAGCAGCTGATCTACCAGGAAGAGCTCGAACGCCATGGCGTGGCCCGGCCCATAGACCATGGCCTGCGCCTGCTCGCGCCCGTGCTGCTGGCGTATGGCACGGATGCGCAAAAGGCGGCCTACCTGCCGCGCATCCTCAACGCCGAAGACATGTGGTGCCAGGGCTACTCCGAGCCCAACGCGGGCTCCGACCTGGCCAATCTCAAGACTGCGGCGGTGCGCGACGGCGACGACTTCGTCGTCAACGGCCAGAAGATCTGGACCACGCTGGCCACCGACGCCAACCGCATCTTCCTGCTGGTGCGCACCAGCAGCGAAGACCGCAAGCAAAAGGGCATGACGTTTCTGCTCGCCGACCTCGACACGCCAGGCATTGCGATCCGGCCCATCCAGACCCTGGCCGGCGATGCGCATTTCTGCGAAATCTTCTTCGACGATGTGCGCGTGCCGGCGGCGAACGTCGTCGGCCGGGTCGGCGACGGCTGGACCGTGGGCAAGGCCTTGCTCGGCTTCGAGCGCCTGAGCCATGGCTCGCCCGAGTTGATACGCCATGCGCTGCAGGTGCTGCGCCAGACCGGGGCGGCGCTGGGCGAAGATGCGGGCGCGGGTTTTGCGCTGCTGCTGGCCGGATTCGAATGCGACGTGGCCGATGCGACGGCGCTGTACGAGCAGGTCTGCGAGACCGCGCTGGCCGGCGGCGACGCCGACGACGACTTCTCCATGCTCAAGCTGTTCAACAGCGAAACGCTGCAGCGCCTGGCCGAAGCCGTGACCGAAGTGGCCGGGCAGGCCGGCGGGCTGATGGGCGCGGGCGCGTTGCCGGGTCTGGATGCCGACCCTGAATGGCTCTACATGATTTCGCGGCCGGTGACGATCTTTGGCGGCACCTCCCAGGTGCAGCGCAATCTGATCGCCACGCGTACCTTGGGGCTGCCCAGGTCCTGAGGGACGGGGCGCCGGTTTTCCTTTTTCGAGATGCATCGCATGACTTCACACACTCTGGACCCGCTGTTCTGTCCCGCTTCGATCGCCGTCATCGGCGCCTCGTCGGACCCGCGCAAGATTGGCGGGCGGCCGATTGCCTACATGCTGCGCAGCGGCTTCGCCGGCCGCATCCTGCCCATCAATCCCAAGCAGACGGAAATCCAGGGCCTGCCGGCGTTCGCTTCGCTGGCCGCCGTGGGCCACCCTGTAGACCAGGTGATCATCGCCGTCGCGGGCGCGCTGGTGGAGCAGGCGGTCGAAGAAGCCCTGGCCCAGAACGCGCGCTCCATCGTGGTGTTCAGCTCCGGCTTTGGCGAGATTGACGATGAAGGCAAGCGTGCCCAGGAGCGCATGGCGCGGCGCTGCCGCGACGCCGGCGTGCAGCTGATAGGCCCGAACTGCATAGGCATCTTCAGCACCCGCAGCGCGATGTATTCGACATTCATGAGCGCGCTGGAACACGAGATGTTCGAGCCCGGCAATGTGGGCATCGTGAGCCAGAGCGGGGCGATAGGCTCCTACCTCTACGGCCTGGCGGGCGACCGCGGCGTGCGCTTCAGCCATTTCGCCGCGACCGGCAACGAAGCCGGCGTCGATGTCGCCGATTGCATAGAGTGGATGGCGCAGGACCCGCACACCCGCGTGATCCTCGCCTATCTCGAAGGCTGCGGCCATGGCGAGCGACTGCGCCGCGCGCTGCAGACGGCGCGGGCGCGGCGCAAGCCGGTGATCGTGATGAAAGTCGGCTCCTCGGCGCAGGGCGCGGCGGCCGCGGCCTCGCACACCGGCTCGCTGGCCGGCGCCGACCAGGTGTTCGACAGCATTTTCGCCGAGTGCGGCGCCTGGCGCGCGCAGACCATGCAGGAGCTGGTCGACCTGGCCTATGCGTGTTCCATCAGCGCGCTGCCGCTGGGCAACCGCCTGGGCGTGATCACGCCGTCGGGCGGCGTGGGCGTGATCGCCGCGGATGCGTGCGAGCAGGCCGGGCTGGTGCTGCCGCACCTGCCGCCGGCATTGCAGCAGCAGGTCAAGGATATCGTGCCGTACGCCAGCGGCGTCAATCCTGTCGACACCACGGGCCAGGTGCTCAGCGACCGCCAGCTGTTCAATCGCATCATGAAGATCGTCTTCGACTTCGACGGCTTCGACAGCATCCTGAGCTTCAATGCGAGCATAGGCAAGTCGGCCGCCGAATGGGCCAAGGTGCGCGAAGACCTGTTCGCGCTGCGCCGCCAGCACCCGCAGCGGCTGGTCGCATCGAGCATGCGCGCAAGCCCCGAGGTGGTGCGCGAACTCGAGGCGCAGAACATCCTCTATTTCTCCGATCCGGCCGTGGCCACGCGCACCATAGGCGCGCTGACCTGGCTGGGCGCGGCGCAGCGCGCGGCGGCGCTGGAGACTACCGATGCGCCGGCGCAGGCCCTGCCCATGCCGGCCCTGCCCGCCGGCGTGCTGGGCGAAGCCGCGGCGCGCACGCTGCTCGAAGCCGCGGGCCTGCCGTTCGCGCCGCAGCGCGTGGCCGCCAGCGCCGAGCAGGCGATGCAGGCCGCCGAGGAGCTGGGTTTCCCCGTGGTGATGAAAGTGCTGTCGCCCGATATCGCGCACAAGAGCGATGTCGGTGGCGTGGTGCTCAACCTGGCCAGCCGCGAAGCCGTGCTGACGGCCTGGAGCGCGATGATGGCGCGCGTGCGCGGCCATTGCCCGCAGGCCGATATCCAGGGCGCGGTGCTGTCGCCCATGATCTCGGGCGGCACCGAAACCGTGCTGGGCATGGTCAACGACCCGGTGTTCGGCCCGATGATGATGTTCGGCCTGGGCGGCATCTTTGTCGAAATTTTCCAGGACGTGAAGTTCCATTCGGCGCCGCTCGATCTGGCGCAGGCGCGTGCGATGATCGCCGCGATCAAGGGTTTCCCGCTGCTCGATGGCGCACGCGGCAAGGCCCCGGCCGATCTCGACTGCCTGGCCCGCGCGCTGGTGACCCTGTCGCAATTCGCCGCGGCGCATGCCGATTCGCTGGCCAGCGTGGAGATCAACCCGTTCATTGCGCTGCCCCAGGGCGGCTATGCGGTGGATGCGCTGATCATTCGCAAGTAGCAGCGGGCCCCTGGGCCTGGCAAATGCCCCTTGTCAAGGCATTCTCTCGGCCGCGCGCGGGTAGGATAGGGGGCAAAGCGAGGCCACCATCAATGCGATCCACCCTGTCATCTTTGCGTTTTGCCCTGCTGGCGCTGGCCGGCACGCTAGCCGCACTTCCCGCGCTGGCCCAAGAGCGCGCGCTGTCGCCGCAATATGCCACCTGCATGGACAAAGCCGGCGGCGTCACCTTGCCCATGCTCGAGTGCATGGGCGCCGAGCATGGCCGCCAGGACCGGCGCCTCAACGCGGCCTTTCAGGCCCTGATGTTCGACCTCACGCCCGCGCGCAAGAAGCAGCTGCAGTCGGCGCAGCGGCTGTGGATCCAGTATCGCGATGCCAATTGCGGCTTCTATGACGACCCGGACGGCGGCAGCCTGGCGCGCGTGTCGGCCAACGCGTGCCGGCTGCAGATGACTTCGCAGCGCGCCCAGGAGCTGGTCGATCTCAAACCCCAGCGCTGAGTGGATACAGCCGCAGGGCGATATACCGTCGCTGCACCTCTTTCCTTCGAGGCCATTGGATCACGTACCATGAAACCATGGTCTGATAGCGATAAGCCATTAACTACATGGTGGATAGATGGGCGATTACCGTAACATGGAGCTTCACGACAAACCTTGGGTCATGTCGGGTGCCATGCAACCATCGTCTGACCATGAAGGATGCCCCCATTGAAATATCGCGCAGAAGCCTCCGCACACGGAGGCCCTGATAAAACGAATGCCCGAGGGGATTTCTTCGAAACCCGTCCCGCTTTCAATGCCAAGGCACTGGCAGTTGCCGTGCTGGCAGCGCTGGTGGCATCGCTTATTCCTGCGCTTTATTGGGTGTCGCGAAACCAGCTGGCCAATCAGGATCTGCGCTCGACCATCACGCTGGAAAGCAGCCACATCAAATACCTGCTGGCCAATCAATTCAACGGTTTTGAATTGATCGCTCGCAGTGTCAAGGGATTCGTTGATGGCTCTGAAAATGTGACGTCAAACGAATTTCACGTTTTCGTGAAATCCTTGAACCTGCGTTCCATTGCTCCGGGACTGCAGGGCGTTGGCTTTGCGAAATTCTTCGAGGGCCCGAAAGCGGCCGCGCAGGCGCAGGATATGTTGCGCCGCGAGCAAGGTGAGAATTTCCAGGATATAAAACCCGAAGGCAAGAGAGAGTTCTATGCGCCTATCATTTTCATGGAGCCCAAGGAAGGCAATGAAAAATCCATAGGTTTTGATATTTTATCGGGGCAAGAGCCTAGAAACTCGGCAGCGCTTGCAAGGGAAACCGGCGACCTGATCGCGTCGCAGAAACTGACGCTGGTGCAGGACGCGCCCGGCCAGAATACGGCAGGCTTTGTTCTCTACCTGGCCGTCTACATGCCGGACCAAAGAGACATTGCCAGCACGGATGTGCTGCGCGGCTGGGTCGATCTTCCGTTTCGACTGGTCGATGTCTTTCAACCCATCGCCAAGAACCTCGCACCGGGATTGCAGCTGGTTTTCTACGAGAAGGAAACGCTCGATGATTCGGCGATATCGCACCGGTTTCTGGACGGCACGATAGTCCAGGGCGAACATGTCGCCGACAACAGCTTCTCGAAAGTCGATTACCTGGATTTTGGCGGGCGCAAATGGTATTTCGGCATCACGCCCACCGAAAGCTATGTCGCCAAGCACCAGACTGCGACACACCACTGGATTGCGTCGATCGGTATTCTTTTGAGCTTTTCGCTGGGCGTCATCCTGTTCCTGCTGCTGACTTCGCGCGAGCGCGCCAAGGCCCTGGCCATTGCCATGACCGCCAATCTGCGCGGCATGACCGCCGACCTCAACGACACGCTCGATGCGATTCCGGATCTGTTGTTCGAGATGGATGTCGACGCGCGCTACCTCGCGGTCAGAACCAGCAACGAGGCGAGCCTGAACATGCCGGTGGCGGACGTGCTGAACAAGACGGTCTGGGACGTGCTGCCGCCCAAGGCCGCGAAAGTGCTCTATGACTCGATACGTGAAGCGCAATTGCAGGGGCGCAGCACGGGCAATCGCATCGAGATGAATGTCGGCGGCGGTGCGCGCTGCTTCGAGCTGTCGGTGGCGCGCAAGCAGGGCGTGGCGGGAATGCCGTCCAATTTCATTGTGCTGTCGCGCGATATCACCGAGCGCACGCGCGCGGAGCAGCAGGTGCGCCAACTTGCGTATTTCGATGTGCTGACCGGCCTGCCCAACCGGGGGAATTTTCTCGAGATCGCGCCTCAACTGATAGAGCAAAGCACCGTGCTGCACGGCTTCGGCGCGGTGCTGATGATCGATATCGACAACCTGAAACTCATCAACGACCATTGGGGCCATCAGTGCGGCGATGCGGTGCTCAAGCATGTGGCGTCGCGCATCACCCAGGCCGTGGGGCCGCAGCATGTGGTCGCGCGCTTCGGTGGCGATGAACTGGTCGTGGTGCTGAGCCGGCTGGGCACGGAGTTCGAGCAGGCACGAAATACCGCTGAACGCATTTGCCAGCGCATCCTGCGCGAGATTGCCGCGCCCATGTCATTTGCATCGCGCGAGCACTATATATCCGCCAGCATAGGCGTCGCATTCTTCGACAGCAGCAAGAAATCGGTCGATGAGATCGTCAGCGGTGCCGACTCCGCAATGTTCCATGCGAAGAACGACGGCCGCAACACTTATAAGTTCTTTGACCGGCAACTGCAGAAAGTGATTGCGGAGCGCGTGCAGCTCGAGCACGACATGCGCGTGGGACTTTATGCGGGCGAGTTCTTCCTGATGTTCCAGCCGCAGATCGACATGCATGGTCTGGTCACGGGCGCCGAAGCGCTGTGCCGCTGGAATCATCCGCAAAAAGGCCTGATTCCGCCCGCGGTGTTCATCGACATCGCCGAGAAAAGCGGCTTTATCTTTCAACTCGGCCAATGGGTCTTGCAACGCGTTTGCGAGACGCTGCATTCCTGGGGCCAGGATCCCAAGCTGTCCCAGCTGCGGCTGGCGGCGAATGTCAGTGCCAAGCAGTTTCAGCATCCGGATTTTCTGACGCAAACGATGGCCATCATCGAGTCCAGCCAGATCAATCCCCTGGTGCTGGAGCTGGAAATCACCGAAAGCATTTTCGCCCAGGATGCAGACGACATCGCGCAGAAAATGGGAGCGCTCAAATCCATGGGCATCTACTTCTCGCTCGATGATTTCGGCACCGGATATTCGTCGCTCAATTACCTCAAGCGCCTGCCGCTCGATCAGCTCAAGATCGATCAGTCCTTCATTCGGGACGTGGTCTCGAGCAGCTTCGATGCATCGATTGTCGCGACCATCATTTCGCTGGGCGAAAGCCTGGGCCTGCAGGTGCTCGCCGAAGGCGTGGAAACCCGCGAGCAGCATGCCTTCCTGCTGGGCAAGCGCTGCCGCCACTTTCAGGGCTATCTGTTTGCCAAGCCGCTGTCGGAAGCCGACTTTCTGGCCTACGTCGAGCAGTCTTCCAGCCGGGTCGCCGACGGCGAGTGAGTGGCGCCTCAGTCCCGGATGTCGGCCCAGCCGCAGTCGAGCACTTTCACGCCGCGCTCCTTGACGAAGGCGCGAAACGCCAGGCCGCGGCCTTGCTGCCAGGTCTCGAAACGCAGCGTTTCCCCGGGAAACACGCTGGCCGAAAAGCGCGTGTCGAGTGAGCCCAGGCGCGCGCTGTCATGCCCCAGCCACAGGCCAAGCAGGGCGCGCGCGGCCATGCCATAGGTGCACAGGCCGTGCAGCGGCGGGCGCGCAAAGCCCGCGGCCTGGGCTTTTTGCGGGTCGGCATGCAGTGGATTGCGGTCGACATTGAGGCGGTAGATCAACGCCGCCTGGGGCAGTATCTTGAGCTCGACGCTGCGGTCGGCGGGCCGCTCGGGAACGGCCCCGAGTTCCAGCGCTTGCCCAAACGAGCCGCAACCGCCATCGGCGCGGCAAAACGACGAATGGCGCAGCGTGATCAGCAGTTCGCCATCGGCGCCGCGGATTTCGCGCTGCAGGTGGATGATCGCGCCCTTGTCGGCGCCCTTGTCCTGCACGCCCATCACCCGCGAGCGCGCGCTGACCGTGCCTTGCACCGGCAAGGGTGCATGGAAGGTCATGCGCTGCTCCCCATGCACGACCTTGCTGCGCGTGGCGCCGGTGCGCGGGTCGGTGAGCCAGGCGCCGGGGTGGCACAGCACGGCGCCCATGGTAGGCACGCTGCGCAGGCCCTCTTCATAGACGTAGGGCAGTTCGCGCGCGTCGCAGGGGTCTTCGCCAAAGCCCAGGCTCAGCGCATAGAGCATGGTGTCCCGGTCCGCGTAGGTCGTGGACTTTTCGGGAAACACCCAGTTTTGCAGGTTGTCGAGTTGAAGCGGCATGGTGGCAACGATCAGATGGCTTCCCAGGACAGCACGTCCTTGGTGCGTTCCAGCGGCGTGAAACTCGAACGGAATGCGGGCGCGAGCGTGTCGGCCAGGCGCTCCACGGTCCAGCCGTCGCCGCGGTGCAGGGTGCGCACCGGCCGGGTCTGGTTGTAAAGGTAGATTTCGTTGCCGCGCGCGCCAAAGATCTGGCCGCTGACGCTGTGCGCGGCCTCGGAGCACAGGTAGGCGGCGAGCGGCGCGATCTGTTCGGGGCGCGTGGTCTGGCGGCGCTTTTCGAGGTACTTTTCCTGCTCTTCGGGCGACAGTCCGGGCACGCTTTCAATCATGCGGCTGAACGCATGCGGCGCGATGCAGTTGGAGCGCACGCCGAATCGCGCCATGTCCATGGCGATGGAGCGCGACAGGCCCACGATGGCCATTTTCGCGGCGGCGTAGTTGGCCTGGCCTATGGAGCCTATCAGGCCCGAAGTGGACGTCATGTGCACCAGCGCGCCGCCGCCCTGGTCGCGAAAATGCGGGCTCGCGGCGCGGCTCATGTGAAAGGCGCCGTAGAGATGGACCTTGACCACCGAGTCGAAATCTTCGGGCGAGAGCTTGTGGAAGATCGCGTCGCGCAGAATGCCCGCGCTGTTGATCACGCCGTCGATGCGGCCGTAAGTGTCGACGGCGCTGGCGACGATCTGCTGCGCGCTCGCCCATTCGGAGACGCTGTCGGTGTTGGCCAGCGCCGTGCCGCCCAGCCGCGTGATTTCGTCGACCACGGCCTGGGCCGCCGACTGCTTGCCGGCTTCGCCGTTGAGGCCCACGCCCAGGTCGTTGACAACCACGCGCGCGCCTTCCTTGGCCAGTTCCAGCGCAATGCCGCGGCCCACGCCGCCGCCCGCGCCCGTGACGACGATGACCTTGTCTTGCAGATTCAATTCACTCATGGGTGACCTTCAGTCAGAAAAAATGCAGGGCCCGGCGTCTGCGAACGGCGCGGGAGTCTGTGCCCATTTTTCCGTTTTTGCCGCGCCCAAGCTGGGTCAAAATAGCGGCCAAGGTTTACAAAAGATCAAGCTTGCCGGC
>NZ_JAHCDD010000076.1 GCF_018413525.1 Acidovorax sp. CCYZU-2555 | reverse complement strand
GAGAACGCCATGACCACCGTGACCACCCCTCCCACGCCCCATTTCCCGCAGGCCGCTGCCGGCGAACTGCTGCACACGCCGCTGCATTCGCTGCATCTGGAACTCGGCGCGCGCATGGTCGACTTCGCGGGCTACCACCTGCCAGTGCAGTTTCCGCAGGGCCTGGTGGCCGAGCATCTGCACACGCGCAGCGCCGCGAGCCTGTTCGATGTCTCGCACATGGGCCAGCTGCGCCTGGTCGGCGCGGATACCGCGGCGGCGCTCGAGTCGCTGATGCCCATGGACCTGCTCGACCTGCCGCTGCACCGCCAGCGCTACGGCCTGCTGCTCAACGACGAAGCCGGCGTGCTCGACGACCTGATGCTGGTGCAGCGCGGCAACGATTTCCTGCTGGTCGTCAACGGCGCCTGCAAGCATGCCGACCTGGCCCATCTGCAGGCGCGCATCGGCGAGCGCTGCGAAATCACGCCGTTGAACGAGCACGCACTGCTCGCGCTGCAAGGCCCGTTGGCGGTCGACGCGCTGCAGCGGCTGGTGCCCGGCGTCGAGCAGCTGCTGTTCATGGACGGCGCGGCCTTTGTCTGGGAAGGCAGCGAGCTGTACATCACGCGCAGCGGCTACACCGGCGAAGACGGCTTTGAAATCTCGCTGCCCGGCCCGCTGGCCGAAGCCTTCGCGCGCGCGCTGCTGCACCACCCCGAAGTTGCGCCCGCGGGCCTGGGCGCGCGCAATTCGCTGCGCCTGGAAGCCGGGCTGTGCCTCTACGGCAATGAACTCGACACCACGACCACGCCCGCCGAAGCCGCGCTGCTGTGGGCGGTGCAGAAAGTGCGCCGCGCGGGCGGCGCGCGCGCCGGCGGCTTTCCCGGCGCCGAGCGCCTGCTCGCACAGATTGCCGACCCGGCGCTGCGCGCGCGCCAGCGCGTGGGCCTGCATGCGCTCGAACGCGTGCCGGTGCGCGAACCCGCGCCGCTGCTCGATGCCAGCGGCCGCCAGGTGGGCCAGGTGACCAGCGGCCTGCTGACGCCCACGCTGAACCAGCCGATTGCCCAGGCCTATGTAGAAACCGGCAGTGCCGCACCCGGCACGCGCCTGCAGGCGCTGGTGCGCGGCAAGCCCGTGCCCATGGAAGTCACGGCCATGCCTTTTGTCCCCAGCCGCTATTACCGCGGATGAAGCCCCTCATCTGGCTCCCGGCGGCCCGCCGACGGGATACAGTGCGAACTACGGCTTTGCGCTTTTCTTTTTTGTTTTTCCTGGAGTTCTCATGAGCGTTCAATTTTCCAAAGACCACGAGTGGATCAACGCCGCCGACCCGGCAGCCGCCGTGGTGGGCATCACCGTGCACGCGCAGGACGCGCTGGGCGATGTGGTTTTTGTCGACCTGCCCGAAGTCGGCAAGACCTTCGCCCAGGGTGAAGTCGCCGGCGTCGTCGAGTCCGTCAAGGCCGCGGCCGACATCTACATGCCCGTGAGCGGCGAGATCGTCGAAGTCAACGAAGCGCTGCGCGACGACCCGTCGCTGGCCAACTCCGACCCGCTCGCGGGCGGCTGGTTCTTCAAGATCAAGCTCAGCGACCCCGCGCAGCTCGACGGCCTGCTCGACGAAGCCGCCTACACCGCCTTCGCGCAAAGCGCGTAAGCACGCGGCGCACGCGCGCCCATGCCAGGCACGGGAATGTGCCGCGACCGGGCCCTTTGAGGGGCCCGGCAGATCCCATTGCTTTAGCCTTCTCCACAGGTCCTGCCATGACGATGCCCCATGTTCCCGCGCTGCACTCCCTTGAAGACCCCGACGAATTCATTGCCCGCCACATCGGGCCCAGCGAGGCAGACGAAGCGCTGATGCTGTCAGTGGTGGGCGCCGCGTCGCGCGCCGCGCTGATCGCCGAGATCGTGCCGCCGGGCATTGCGCGGCGCGCGCCCATGCGGCTGCCGCCCGCCGTGGGCGAAGCCCAGGCATTGGCCGAACTGCAGCAGCTGGCCGCGCGCAACCAGCAGCTCAAGAGCTTCATCGGCCAGGGCTACTACGGCACGCACACGCCGGGCGTGATCCTGCGCAACGTGCTCGAGAACCCGGCCTGGTACACGGCGTACACGCCCTACCAGGCGGAAATTTCCCAGGGCCGCATGGAAGCGCTGATCAACTTCCAGACCATGGTCTGCGACCTGACGGCCCTGCCCATCGCCAATGCGTCGCTGCTCGACGAAGCCACGGCCGCGGCCGAAGCCATGACGCTGGCGCTGCGCATGAGCCAGTCAGCGAGCCGGCGTTTCGTGGTCTCGGCCGGCACCCATCCGCAAACCATTGAAGTGATTCGGACCCGCGCCCAGCCGCTGGGCATCGAAGTGCTGGTGCCCGATTCGCCCACGGCCTGGCAGCAGGCGCTCGAAGGCGACTATTTTGCGGCGCTGGCCCAGTACCCCGCGACCGACGGCCGCATCGCTTATCTTGGCGCCGACGCGGCGCTGATTCATGCGCGCCAGGCGGCGTTCATTGTCGCCACCGACCTGCTGGCGCTGACGCTGCTCACGCCGCCCGGCGAATGGGGCGCCGACATCGTGGTCGGCAGCAGCCAGCGCCTGGGCATGCCCATGGGCGCGGGCGGGCCGCACGCCGCGTTCATGGCCTGCCGGGATGCCTACAAGCGCGCGCTGCCCGGGCGCATCGTCGGCGTGAGCCGCGACGCCCAGGGCCAGCCCGCCTACCGACTCGCGCTGCAGACGCGCGAGCAGCATATCCGGCGCGAAAAAGCCACGAGCAATATCTGCACCGCCCAGGTACTGCCCGCGGTCATCGCCAGCATGTATGCGGTCTACCACGGCCCCGAAGGCCTCACGCGCATCGCGCTGCGCGTGGCGCGCTATTGCGCCATCCTGGCAGAAGGCCTGACGCAGCTGGGCCATTCGGTGGCGGAACACGGCAGTTTCGACACCTTGCTGGTGCACACCGGCAGCGCCACCGAAACGCTGGCCCGGCGCGCCGTGGGCCTGGGCGCCAACCTGCGCCGCTATTCATCCGAAGCGCTGGGCATTGCACTCGATGAAACCACCACGCGCGCCGATATCGCTCTGCTGTGGCAGATCTTTGCCGCGCCCGGCCAGGCGCTGCCCGATGTGGCGGCGCTCGAGGCCGGCAGCACGCTGCGCATTCCCGCGGCGCTGCGCCGCACCAGCACGTTTCTCACGCACCCGGTATTCCATCGCCACCATGCGGAGACCGCGATGCTGCGCTACATCCGGGCGCTTTCGGACAAGGATCTGGCGCTGGACCGCACCATGATTCCGCTGGGCTCGTGCACCATGAAGCTCAATGCAACCAGCGAGATGATTCCCATCACCTGGCCCGCGTTCGCGCAAATTCACCCGTTCGCGCCCGGCGACCAGCTCGCGGGCTACCGGCAACTCGACACCGAGCTGCGCGCCTGGCTGTGCGAAGCCACGGGCTATGCGGGCATCAGCCTGCAGCCCAATGCGGGTTCGCAGGGCGAGTACGCGGGACTGCTCGCCATCCACGCCTATCACGCGGCAAACGGCCAGAGCCAGCGCGACATCTGCCTGATTCCATCGAGCGCGCATGGCACCAACCCCGCGAGCGCGCAGATGGCCGGACTCGAAGTGGTGGTCACGGCCTGCGACGCCCAGGGCAATGTGGACCTCGCCGACCTGGCCGACAAATGCGCGCAGTACAGCGAGAGGCTGTCGTGCGTGATGATCACCTACCCCAGCACCCACGGCGTGTTCGAGGCGCGTGTCGAGGAACTGTGCGCGCTGGTGCACCGCCACGGCGGGCGCGTCTATGTCGATGGCGCGAACATGAATGCGCTGGTGGGCATTGCCGCGCCCGGCGCGTTCGGCGGCGATGTGAGCCATCTGAACCTGCACAAGACGTTCTGCATTCCGCATGGCGGCGGCGGCCCGGGCGTGGGCCCGGTCTGCGTGGTCGAAGACCTCGTGCCTTTCCTGCCCGGCCATGCGAGCACGGGCCTGCATTCGGGCGTGGGCGCGGTGAGCGCCGCGCCGCTGGGCAATGCCGCGGTGTTGCCCATCAGCTGGATGTACATGCGCATGATGGGCGCCGAAGGCTTGAAGCGCGCGAGCGAGACCGCGATTCTCAGCGCCAACTACATCAGTTGTCGCCTGCAAGCGCATTACCCGACACTTTATGCGAGCCCCGGGGCCGCGGGCCAGCGCGTGGGCCACGAATGCATTCTCGACCTGCGCGGCTTCAAGGCCACGAGCGGCGTCACGGCCGAAGACGTGGCCAAGCGGCTGATCGATTACGGCCTGCATGCGCCCACGCTGTCGTTTCCCGTGCCCAATACGCTGATGGTCGAGCCCACGGAAAGCGAACCGCTGGAGGAAATCGAGCGTTTCATCGCGGCGATGATCGCGATCCGCGCCGAAATCCGGGCGATCGAGTCGGGTGAGGTGTCGCGTACCGACAACGTTCTGAAGAACGCGCCGCACACCGCCGCAGCCTTGCTGTCGGCCGACTGGCCCCATGAACACAGCCGGGAACAGGCGGCGTTCCCGCAGCCCGCGCTGCGCCACGCTAAGTACTGGCCGCCCGTGGCGCGCATAGACAATGTGCACGGCGACCGCAACCTGCATTGCAGCTGCATTCCCCTGGATTCTTACCTGAGCTGATTGTCGGTCCACTTGGCCCCAGGCTTGTAGGGCCGGGGTCGCCCGCTTAAAATCGGGGCGTCTGCGTTACCTCTGGCGTACGGCCAATGCACCACCTTACATGAGCCGTCCCGACCTGTCCTTTCTCCTGCGCAAAGACGATCCCCTGGGTCTGCACGCCCTGATGGGCCCCGAGCCCGACGATGCGCAGCCCCTGCCATGGGTGCAGGAAGTGGTCGAGCCGATTGCCGAAGAGCCTCTGGCCGCACTGGTCGCCGAGCTGCGCAACTACCAGCATGAGCTGGAAATCCAGAACAAGGTCCTCGACTACAGCCAGGCCGTGGCCGAAAGCGCGTCCGAGCGCTTCGAGGCGCTGTTCGCGAGCATTCCCCTGCCCCTGCTGGTGCTCGACGAGCACGACATGGTGATCCAGGCCAATGCCATGGCGCACAACGCTTTCCAGCCCACGGAACGCGACCGCATCCTGGTGTCGTTCATGCCGCTGGTGCGCGAAGACCATGCCGACCGCGTCTGCGAAGCGTTCATGGAGGCACGCGAGCGCGGCGGCAGCGAAGCCCATGAAGTGGTGTTCGCGATCAACTCCGATGTCCATCTGTGCGGCGACCTGCATATCGCCTGCATAGAAATTCCGCAGAAAAAAGGGCCGCCGATCGCCCAGTTCCTCTGCGCCGTCGTCGACCAGGGACCGTTGCTGGCCGAGCGCCTGGCACTGCAGGAACGCAACAACCAGCTGTTCGCCAGCGAACGCCGGCTCGAGTCGGTGATCAACTCCAGCCTCGACGCCATTTTGTGCGTCGACAGCGCACAGCGCATCACGGTCTTCAACCCGACTGCCGCCGCGCTGTTCACCTGCGCCGCCGAAGATGCGCTGGGCAGCCCGCTGGAGCGCTTTCTGCCCGACGCCGCGAGCGCGCTCGAGTTCGCCGCGCTCACCACCCAGGCCGTGCTCGGCGAAATGGAAGCGCGCACCGCCAGCGGCAAGCAGCTGGCCGTCGAAGTGAGCCTGGCCTTCGTGCAGCACAGCGGCGGCGAAACCACCACCACCGTATTCGCGCGCGACCTGAGCAGCCGCAAGAAAGCCGAAGCCCACCGCAGCGAACTCGAAGCCCAGCTGCGCGAATCGCACAAGATGCAGGCCGTGGGCACCATGGCCGGCGGCATCGCCCACGACTTCAACAACATCGTGGGCGCCATCCTGGGCAATGTCGAGCTGGCGCGCGCCGACTGCCCCGAGAATTCCTCGCTGCTCGAAAGCCTGCTAGAAATCGAGAAGGCCGGGCGGCGCGCGCGCGATCTGGTGCGCCAGATCCTGACCTTCAGCCGCAACGAGCCGCCCAAGCGCTGCGCCGTGCAGGCCGCCGAAGTGATACGCGACACCGAACGCCTGCTGCGCGTGACGCTGCCGCCCGCGATCGCGCTGCACTCGCATATAGCGCCCCAGTTGCCCGCGCTGCTGGCCGATGTGACCCAGGTCGAGCAGGCGCTGTTCAACCTGACCACGAATGCCGTGCATGCCATAGGCGACGCGCGCGGCATGGTGCAGGTGACCGCGAGCCTCACGCTGGCCGACCAGCGCCTGAGCGACCGCCTGGGCCTGCCGCTGGCCAACTATGTCGCGCTGAGCGTGCAGGACAACGGCCCGGGCATAGACGCCGGTACGCTGCAGCGCATCTTCGAGCCCTTCTTCACGACCAAGCCCGTGGGCCAGGGCACGGGCCTGGGCCTGGCCGTGGTGCATGGCGTGATGCGCACCCATGGCGGCGCGGTCGACGTCAGCAGCGTGCTGGGCGAAGGCAGCCGCTTCACGCTCTATTTCCCCGTGGCCAGCGGTTCGGCGCCGGTGCTCGCCGCGCCCATCGCGCGCCGGCCTGCGCTCAATGCCGAAGCGGCGGCCGGTGCCGACCCCGATGGCGCGCCGCGCAGGCATGTGATGTATGTCGACGACGACCAGGCGCTGGTGTTTCTGGTGCAGCGGCTGCTGCGCCGGCGCGGCTACGACGTCAGCGGCTTCACCGATCCGCGCGAAGCGATGGCCGCGCTCGAGTCCGCGCCCGCAAGCTACGACCTGCTGGTCACCGACTACAACATGCCGGGCTTTTGCGGCGTCGACCTGGTGCGCGCCGCCAGCGCCATCCGCCCCGACCTGCCGGTGGCCCTGGCCTCTGGCTATGTCACCACCGAAATCGAAGCCGAGGCCCTGGCCGCGGGCGCACGCGCGCTGATCCACAAGCCCAACGATGTCGAAGAGCTGTGCACCACGGTCGACCAGCTGATGAACCAGCCGCTGCGCGACTGAGGCGATGGTGGGCGACGAAACCCTGCGCTGCATCGCGGCCGATGAAGCGCTGCTGGTGCTGGACAAACCCTCGGGCCTGCTGTGCGTTCCCGGTCGCGGCGAAGACAAGCAGGACTGCCTGAGCGCACGCGCCCAGGCGCAATGGCCGCAGGCGCTGATCGTGCACCGGCTCGACATGTCGACTTCGGGGCTGGTGCTGATGGCGCTGTCGCCGCTGGTCCAGCGCCAGCTGAGCCTGGCATTCGAGCAGCGCGCGGTGCACAAGCGCTATGTGGCCATAGTCCACGGAATCCTCACGGCCGATGCCGGCGACGAGTGGCAGACCATAGACGCGCCGATTGCCGCCGACTGGCCGCGCCGGCCGCTGCGCATCATCGACGCCGCGGGCAAGCCCAGCCAGACGCGCTGGCGCGTGCTGGCCCACAATCCGCCGGGCTGGCCCGGCTGCACGCGCGTGGAACTCGAGCCCATCACCGGCCGCACCCACCAGCTGCGCGTGCATCTGGCGCATCTGGGTTACCCGATTCTGGGCGACGCGCTCTACGCCAGCCCCGCCATCGCGGCGGCAGCGCCGCGCCTTTTGCTGCACGCGCAGCAGCTCGGGCTGGCCCATCCGCAGTCGGGCGAATGGCGCGAATTCCACCTGCCCGCGCCGTTCTGACACGGTCTGAAACAACCCGGCCGCGCGCGGATTTACCCTGAACGGCACGCGCCACGGTTTGTCCCCTGGCATATACCCTATTGCAGCCTTTGCGGGCGCGCATAAGCTGGGACTCCTACACGCCATTCAAGGAGATCGCCATGCAAAAACCGTTTCGCCTGTCTGTTCTGGTCGCCTCTCTGGGCCTTGTCGCCGCGGGCCTGCTGCCCGTCGCCCATGCGCAGAACATCCGCATCGCCATGGTCATTCCGACCACGGGGGCATTGACCCAGTATGGCGACATGGTCAAGGAAGGCGCATCCACGGCGGTCGAAATGGTCAACGCCGCGGGCGGCATCCAGGGCAAGAAAATCGAGCTCGTTCCGGTTGACGACGCCTGCGAACCCAAGCAGGGCCCGGTCGCGGCCAACCGTGTGGTCAACGCCAAAATTGGCTATGTGGTCGGCCCCGTGTGTTCCGGTGCGGCCATTGCCGCCGCGCCCATTTACAACAACGAAGGCGTGGTGGTCGTGACCCCGTCGGCCACGTCGCCCGCGCTGACCGACGGCAAGAATTTCAACTACATCTTCCGCACCATTGGCCGCGACGACCAGCAAGGCCCGTCGGCCGCCAAGTTCATCATCGAGAAAGCCAAGCCCAAGAAGGTCGCGGTGGTGCACGACAAGCAGTCGTACGGCCAGGGCATTGCCACCTCGGTGCGCGACACGCTGAAGAAAGCCGGCATCAACGTCGCGCTGTTCGAAGGCATCAACGCCGGCGACAGCGACTATTCGGCCGTGATCACCAAGCTCAAGAGCAACGGCGTCGACTTCGTCTACTACGGCGGCTACCACCCCGAAATGGGCCTGCTGCTGCGCCAGGCCGCCGAGCAGGGCCTCAAGGTGCGCATGATGGGCCCCGAAGGCGTGGGCAACCCCGAAGTCAATGCGATTGCGGGCAACGCCGTCGAAGGCATGCTCGTGACCCTGCCCGCCGACTTCGCAGCCAATCCCAAGAATGCCGCCGTGGTCAAGGCCTTCCAGGACAAGAAGCGCAACCCCTCGGGCGCGTTCCAGCTGACGTCCTATGCGGCCGTGCAGGTGCTGCTCGACAGCATCAAGGCCGTGGGCGACAACCCCGCCAAGGTCGCCGAACATCTGCACAAGACCAACTTCGACACCGCGCTGGGCAACGTGGGCTGGAACAAGCAAGGCGACTTGAAGGCCTTTGACTTCCAGGTCTTCGAGTGGCATAAGGATGGCAGCAAGACGGTGGCAGCCAAGTAAGGCTTTCGCCTCGTTCACCGGGGGCGCGCAGCCGGGCTGCCCACCCTCGGTGCAGACAGTCTTTTCTGCCGGAAGGTGGTGACCGATGGATGATTTCCTGCCCCAGTTGCTGCAGCAGCTGTTCAACGGGCTGTCGCTGGGTGCAATCTATGCGCTGATCGCCATCGGCTACACCATGGTCTACGGCATCATCGGCATGATCAACTTCGCACATGGCGACATCTACATGATCGGCGCCTATGTCGGCCTGGTCACGCTGTCGGCCGTGGGCACACAGGGCGGCGTGCCAATATGGCTGGTGATCGGGCTGATGCTGGTCGTGGCCGCGATCATCACGGGCATCTACGGCTTTGTCGTCGAACAGGTGGCCTACAAGCCGGTGCGCAACAGCCCGCGGCTGGTGGCGCTGATCTCGGCCATCGGCATGTCGATCTTCCTGCAGAACTGGGTCGCGCTGGGCCAGGGCGCGCGCGACATGGCCGTGCCGCAGCTGCTGCCCGGCGCGCTGCAGTTCGGCGGCGCCGACGGCAGCTTCGAAATCTTCATTCCCTACACGCGCATCATGATCATCGTGGTGGCCGTGGTGCTGATGGTGCTGCTCACGCTCTACATCCGCCACTCGCGCATGGGCCGGGCCTCGCGGGCCTGCGCGCAAGACATGCACATGGCCAACCTGCTGGGCATCAACACCCACCGCGTGATCTCGTTCACCTTCATTCTGGGCGCGGTGCTCGCGGCCGTGGGCGGCGTGTTGATCGCGCTGGCCGTGGGCAAGCTCAACCCGTTCATCGGCTTTCTGGCCGGCATCAAGGCGTTCACTGCGGCCGTGCTCGGCGGCATTGGCAGCATTCCCGGCGCGATGCTGGGCGGCGTGCTGCTGGGCGTGGCCGAGACGCTGGCCGCGGCCTATATTTCGTCCGAGTACAAGGACATCGTGGCGTTCACGCTGCTGGTGTTGATACTGCTCGTGCGTCCCACCGGCCTTCTCGGAAAACCCGAGGTGGAGAAAGTTTGAACATGAAACACCCCCTGAGCCGCTCACGCGGCTTCCCCCTCTCATCCTTCGGTGGAGGGGGACGGCACCATCGCTGCGGGGCGGCCCTTGCTCGGTGCCCCCATGCTGCGACACGCCAGTGTCATGGCCCATATACCAACGATTTGGAGAAGGGCTGATGGCAACGCTGACGCATTCCGAGGTTACCGTGCGCTCCGCGCTAAAGCACAACCTGCGCGACGCCGTCATCGCCGCCGTGCTCACGGCGCTGGTCACGATTCCCATCTTCGGCCTGCACCTGGAACGCGCGGGCGGGCGCACGGTGATCGTGCCGCACTGGACCACGGTCGCCTGGGCCTGCGCGCTGGTGTTCGTGGTGCAGCTGCTGCGCCCCTGGCTCGTACGCGGCTTTGCGCGCATGCCGCGGCTGCAGCGCCCGGCCTTGCCCGCGGCCACCCAGCGCCAGCGCCAGGGCCTGATGCTGGCCGCCCTGCTGATTGCCGTGTCGTGGCCGTTCTTCGCGGGCCGCAATGCGGTCGACATCGCGACGCTGGCGATGATCTACGTGATGCTGGGCCTGGGCCTGAACATCGTCGTCGGCTTCGCGGGCCTGCTCGATTTGGGCTTTGTCGGTTTCTACGCCGTGGGCGCCTATACCTACGCGCTGCTGTTTCACTGGGCCGGCTGGAGCTTCTGGGAAGCGCTGCCGCTGGCCGGTGCGGCTTCCGCGACGTTTGGCTTCGTGCTGGGCTTTCCGGTGCTGCGGCTGCGCGGCGACTACCTGGCCATCGTGACGCTGGGCTTTGGCGAAATCATCCGGCTGCTGCTGATCAACCTCAACACGCTCACGGGCGGACCCGACGGCATTTCGGGCATTCCCAAGCCCACGGTGTTCGGGCTCGAACTCACGCGCAGCCCCAGCACCGAAGGCGGCACCACCTTTCACCAGTTCTTCGGCCTCGAGTTCCAGTCGCTGCACATGGTGATTGCGCTATACCTCATGGCGCTCACGCTGGCCCTGGTCACGCTGTGGATCTCGAGCCGGCTGATTCGCATGCCCATAGGCCGGGCCTGGGAAGCCTTGCGCGAAGATGAAATCGCCAGCCGCTCGCTGGGCCTGCACCCGATGAAGATCAAGCTCTCGGCGTTCACGCTGGGCGCGATGTTCGCGGGCCTGGGCGGCGCGTTCTTTGCCGCGCGCCAGGGCATAGTCAACCCCGAATCGTTCACTTTCATCGAGTCGGCGCTCATTCTGGCCATCGTGGTGCTCGGCGGCATGGGCTCGCAGCTCGGCGTGATCGTCGCCGCCATCCTGCTCACCGTCCTGCCCGAAGTCGCGCGCGAGTTTTCCGAATACCGCATGCTGATCTTCGGCCTGGTGATGATTCTGATGATGATCTGGCGCCCGCAAGGCCTGCTGCCCATGAAGCGCCACCATCTGGAGGTCGGCCCATGAGCACGCCCCTGCTCGAAGTCGAAGCGCTGAGCATGCGCTTTGGCGGCCTGCTGGCCGTGGACACCGTGGGCTTTGCGCTGCAGCCGCGCGAAGTGTTCGCCATCATCGGCCCCAACGGCGCGGGCAAGACCACGGTCTTCAATTGCATCAGCGGCTTCTACCAGCCCAGCGCAGGCCGCATCGCACTGGCCGGGCAAAGCATCGCAGGCCTGGGCAGCCACAACGTCGCGCGCCGCGGCGTGGTGCGCACGTTCCAGAACGTGCGGCTGTTCAAGTCCATGACCGCGCTCGAAAACCTGCTGGTCGCCCAGCACCGCCAGATGCGCACCTCGTTTCTGGCCGGCCTGTTCAATACCGCAGGGTATAAGCGCGCCGAACAGCAGGCGCTAGCCAACGCGCTGCACTGGCTCGACTACATGGGCTTGCGCGCCTATGCGAACCGGCCCGCGGGCAATCTTGCCTACGGCCACCAGCGCCGGCTCGAAATCGCGCGCTGCATGATCACCAAGCCCCAGGTGCTGATGCTCGACGAGCCCGCCGCGGGCCTGAACCCGCAGGAAAAGAAAGACCTGCAGCAGTTGATCGATCAGCTGCGCCAGCAGCATGACGTGGCCGTGCTGCTGATCGAACACGACATGGGTCTGGTGATGGGCGTGTCGGAACGCATTCTGGTCATGGAATACGGCAAGCCGATCGCCACGGGCACGCCCGAAGCCGTGCGCAATGACGAACGGGTCATCAAGGCCTATCTGGGAGAGGCCTGATGGCGGCGATGCTGCAACTCGAAAATGTGTTCACCCATTACGGTGCCATCTGCGCCGTCAACGACGTGAGCCTTGAAGTTCACCAGGGCGAGATCGTGACGCTGATAGGCTGCAACGGCGCGGGCAAGACTTCACTGCTGATGACGCTGTGCGGCACGCCGCGCGCGAGCAGCGGCCGCGTGGTCTACGAAGGCGAAGACATCACGCAGCTGCCCACGCACCTGATCATGCGCAAAGGCATTGCAATCTCACCCGAAGGCCGGCGCGTGTTTCCCCACCTCACGGTGAGCGAAAACCTGATGATGGGCGGCTTCTTTCTGACCAAGGACCAGATACGCGACGGCATGGAGCATGTGTTCGAGCTGTTTCCGCGACTGCGCGAGCGCGCGCACCAGCGCGCGGCCACCATGTCGGGCGGCGAGCAACAGATGCTGGCCATTGGCCGCGCGCTGATGAGCCGGCCGCGGCTGCTGCTCATGGACGAACCCACGCTGGGCCTGGCGCCGCTGATCATTGCCCAGATCTTCGAGATCATCCAGACGATTCGCGCCGCCGGCGTCACGGTGTTCCTCGTCGAACAGAACGCCAACCGCGCGCTGCAGATCGCCGACCGCGGCTATGTGCTCGAAACCGGTTGCGTGGTGCTGCAGGACACGGGGGCCAATCTGCTGCGCAATGACGCGGTGCGGGCGGCCTATTTGGGGGCTTAGGCGCGGTTGCGGGGCAGGCCGAAACAACAGCCCTCACCTCCCCCAACCCTATTACCATCAATCCCATGACTACCCATCTGATTTTCCTCACCGGCGGCTCGCGTGGCATGGGCCTGGCCATGGCGCGGCAGCTGCTGCATCCCGATCACCAACTGATCTGCCTGGCGCGCAACCGCAATGACGCGCTGGCACAAGCCGCGGCGGCCGCGGGCGCTCCCTTGGAGCAATGGCAGGTCGACCTCGGCGCGCCGGCCCAGGCCGCGGCCCAGCTGAGCGACTGGCTCAAGAAGCAGCCTTCGGGCCAGTACCAGAAGGCCACGCTGATCAACAACGCGGGCGTGATGCCGCCCATTGCGCCGCTGTCGTCGCTCACATCCGAAGAGCTGTCGCCCGCGCTGCGCGTGGGCTTTGAAGCGCCCATGCTGCTCACGGCCGCATTTCTGGGCGCGACCGAACGCTGGCCCGCCGAGCGCAAGGTGCTCAACATCTCTTCGGGCCTGGGCCGGCGCGCGATGGCCTCGCAGGCCGCCTATTGCGCGGCCAAGGCCGGCATGGACCATTTCACTCGCTGCGTCGCCCTGGAAGAAGCGCTCAAGCCGCGCGGCGCCAAGCTGTGTTCGCTTGCTCCCGGCGTGATCGACACCGACATGCAGATCCAGCTGCGCAATGCCGATCCGGCCGCGTTTCCCGACCTGCAGCGCTTTGCCGATCTCAAGTCGCACGACCAGCTCGATTCGCCCGAGCAGGCCGCGGCCAAGGTGCTGGCCTGGCTGCAGCGCGAAGATTTCGGCACCGAACCCGTAGCCGATGTACGCCAGGCCTGAGAGACGAAAGCCAAAGGCCCGTTGACGTGTCCTGCTACCCCGTGCGCCGGCCCGCCGGGGTAACAAAATGCAGTAAGCTCCTACCCCCAGCCCGCGTCCGTGGGCCACACAGGGCAGTGCACCAGATCGGCTGCATTGCCGGTGATCGCGCAGTCGGCAACCCCGCTGTGCATGGCACGGGCTGTGAGACGGTAAAGGCCTGGCGCCTTGCCGTTGCTCTACGACCTAGAGACAAACACCCATTGATGGCGGAAACACCCTCCCCGATCATCGAATCTGCCCATTTTGTTTCAGCAAGCGGCTGCGACGCCCGACTGCCACCAGCCGTCGCGCGCGTCCGGCCCGCTGTTCTTTTCGATCCGTCAACGGAGTTTGTTGTTCCATGTTTCGCCCACTGATCACCGCCACCATCGTGGCCTGCGCCTTCACGGCGAGCTTTGCCTCCGCTGCCCAACCCGCCGCCGAATACCCGACCAAGCCCATTCGCATGGTCATTCCTTTCCCCCCGGGTGGCGGCACCGACATCCTGGCCCGCGTCGTGGCCAACAAGCTCACCGAAGTCACGAAGTGGACCGTGGTGCCCGAGAACAAGGCCGGCGCCGGCGGCACCATAGGCATCAGCGATGCGGCCAAGGCCCCGGCCACGGGCTATGACATGGTCATGGGCCAGAAAGACAACCTGGTCCTGGGCCCTTACCTGTACAAGAACCTGCCCTGGGACCCGGTGCGCGACCTCACTCCTGTCGCCCATATTGCCTATACGCCCGTCGTGATCGCCACCAGCGTCAACTCGCCCTACAAGACCGTGGCCGACGTGCTCGCCGCGGCCAAGGCCCAGCCCGGCAAGATCACGTATGGCTCGCCTGGCAACGGCACCAGCATTCACATCGCGGGCGTGCTGCTCGAGAAGGCTGCTTCGGTGCAACTGACCCACGTGCCCTACAAGGGTTCCAACCCCGCGCTGATGGATGCACTCGCCGGCAACGTCGACCTGCTGGTCTCGTCCGTGCCTTCGGCCATCGCCCAGATCAAGGCCGGCAAGCTGCGCGCCCTGGCCGTGACCTCGGCCAAGCGCTCGACTTCGCTGCCCGACGTTCCCACGCTGGCCGAAACCGGCATCAAGGGCTTCGACGTGAGCACCTGGTACGGCCTGTTCATGCCCGCGGGCACGCCCGCGGCCATCGTTGCCAAGGTCAATGCCGAAGTGAATCATCTGCTGGCCATGCCTGAAATTCGCGACGCCATCCTGGCCCAGGGCGCAGAACCCCAGGCCATGAGCGTGGCCAACTTCGACAAGATGTTCAAGGCCGACTTCAAGGCCTCGAAGCAGATCGTCGAAGACTCGGGCGCGAAGATCCAGTAAGCCCGGCTTCTGCCAGCGCACAAGCGCCCCGCCCTTCATGGGCCGGGCGCTTTTTTCATTCCCGGCGCCAGGCATTGCGCGAGAAATTCGATGAACGCCTGCACCTTGCGCGAATGCCGGCGGTTGGGCAGGTAGGCCGCATGCACGCTCACGCGGTGCTCGCGTGGATTGATCTCGTACTCCGCGAACAAGCGCTGCAGCCGCCCCGCCTGCACATCGTCCTCGACCAGCCACTGCGACAGCAGCGCGATGCCGGCGCCATGGAGCGCGGCGTCGCGCAGCATGTCGCCGTTGTTGGCCGCCAGCCGGCCGTTGACTTCCACGCCCAGTTCCTCGCCCGCGCGCAAAAACGACCAGCGCTGCGGCCCCGGCTGGTGCTGGTACGCGTAGCGCAGGCACTCGTGCAGCCCCAGATCCTCGGGCCGGGCCGGCGTGCCGTGGCAGCCCAGGTACTTCGGACTCGCGACCACATAGCGGCGGTGCTCGGCAAGCGCGCGCACGATCAGCTGCGGCTGGTTCTCGGGCACGCCTATGCGCACCGAAACGTCGATGCGCTCCACGGCCAGATCGACATAGGCGTCCGACAGCACCAGATCGAGCGACACGCGCGGATGGGCACGCAGAAAGTCGGCGATATACGGCCCCAGGCACAGCCGCCCGAACGTCACCGGCACCGAGACGCGCAGCGGGCCTATGGCCTCGGCGCCGCCGTCCGAGACGCTGCCGTCGGCTTCCTCGAGGTCCGACAGCAGGCGGGTGATCTGTTCGAGATAGGCCGCGCCCGCATCGGTCAGCGCCACCTGGCGCGTGGAACGCGTGAGCAGCGCCACGCCCAGCGAAGCTTCGAGGCCGTCGATCAGCCGCGTGACCGACGAGGTCGCGACACCGCGGCGCTGGGCGGCTTTGGAGAATCCGCCGGTCTGGGCCACGTCCATGAAAGCGCGCAGCGCTTGCAGCTTGTCCATGCTTGATATTTGCGCTCAGCGCAACCGCGTGTTGCGAACAAAGCGTATTCACTTAGTAAGGCGCAAAGATTAATCTCAGCCCATCGCCAACGCAAGGGTTTTCACCATGCACACTCTTCTTTCGGCCCCCGCCACCGATGTCCAGGAACACACCATGTCCGCCCCACCCGCTTCCAGTCCAGAAACAATACCTGCCGCTGCGACCGGCCTGCCGCTGTCGCTGACCCTGCTGCTCGCCAGCGGCGCCGGCCTCGCGGTCGCCGCGCTCTACTACAGCCAGCCCATGCTGGGCGTGCTGAGCGTGGACATGGGCGCCTCGACCCAATCCGTGGGCCTGCTGCCCACGCTGACCCAGCTGGGCTATGCGCTGGGCATCCTGTTTCTCGCGCCGCTGGGCGACAAGCACGACCGGCGCCGCATCATCCTGAGCAAGGCCGGCGTGCTGTGCGCCGCGCTGCTGCTCGCGGCGATCGCGCCGTCGCTGGCCACGCTGCTGGCCGCAAGCCTGGTCATCGGTCTGTCGGCCACGCTGGCCCAGGACATCGTTCCCGCGGCCGCGACGCTGGCGCCCGCGGCCCAGCGCGGCAAGGTCGTGGGCACGGTGATGACCGGCCTGCTGCTGGGCATTCTGCTGTCGCGCGTGGTCAGCGGCTTTGTCGCCGAGCAATGGGGCTGGCGCGCGATGTTCGGCGCCGCCGCCGTGAGCATCGCGCTGCTGGGCCTGGCCGCGTGGCGCCGCCTGCCGCGCTTTGCGGTGACCACGCAGCTGCCTTACATCGCGCTGCTGGCTTCACTGGGCGCGCTGTGGCGCGCACACCCCGCGCTGCGCCGCGCGACCTGGGCCCAGGCCTTGCTGTCGATAGGCTTCAGCGCGTTCTGGTCCACGCTGGCCGTGATGCTGCATGGCGCGCCTTTCCATCTGGGCGCGGCCGCCGCGGGCGCATTTGGCCTCGCAGGCGCCGCCGGTGCACTGGCCGCGCCGCTCGCCGGGCGCATCGCCGACAAGCACGGCCCCAGCCTGGTGACGCGCCTGGGCGCGGGCCTGGTGACGCTGTCGTTCGCGACCATGGCGCTGGCCGTCTTCATTCCACCGGGCGCGCAGCTGTGGCTGCTGGTCGCTGCCGCCATAGGCTTCGATCTGGGCATACAGGCGGCGCTGATCGCCCACCAGAGCATCATCTACAGCCTCGACGCCGCGGCGCGCAGCCGGCTCAATGCCGTGCTGTTCACGGGCATGTTCATAGGCATGGCCACGGGCTCGGCAGTCGCCGCGATGCTGTTCGCCCACTTCGGCTGGATGGCGGTGACGGCACTCGCCACCGCCACGGCACTCGCCGCGTTCGTGCTGCGCATGCGCCGCTGATCAGAACGGCAGGATGCCGGGCAACAGCGGGCGATCGAGCCGCTGGATCCACCACTTGAGCGCCTCGCCCATGCGCTCGGTGCTCCAGGCGAGCCAGAAGGTCTCGGGCGGGCGCGGCTGCTCCACCTGCAACTCGACCAGCACGCCCTGCTCCAGGTCGGCGCGCACGCAGGCGCGCGGCAGGTAGCCATGGCCCAGGCCCGCGGTCTGGGCCGCGATCTTGGCCTGCATGCTGGGCACGGTGATGCGCCGCTGGCCCATCAGCAGGCCCACGGTGCGGTCTGCCGATGAACGCGCGCCGTCGCCCACCACGATGGCCGTGTGCTCCAGCAGATCGTCGCGCACCAGCGGCCGCTGCAGCCGCGCCAGCGGGTGCGTGGGCGTGACGCAGAACGCGAACTCCAGGCTGCCCACGGCCACGGCCTTGTAGCCGCCGCCCGGCGGGCCTTCGCCCGCGGCAATGATCAGATCGGCCCGGCCTTCGCGCAGCGTTTCCCAGGTGCCGGTCAGCGCTTCGCTGCCTATGCGCAGGCGCGTGCCGCAGTTCATGTCTTCGAACGCGCAGATGTCGGGGTTGAACGCGCTGGTGGGAATCAGCGAGTCGTGCACCAGCCGTATCTCGGCCTCGAAACCCGTGGAAATCTGCCGCATGCGCGACTCGAGCTGGCGCGCCGCGGCCAGCAGCCAGCGCCCTTCCTTGAGCATCTCCTGGCCCGCGGGCGTGAGCGCCACGCGCGGGCCGTTGCGCACGAACAGCGCCAGCCCCAGCTGGTCTTCGAGCTTGGAGACGGCATAGGAGATCGTCGACGGCACCTTGTACAGCCGCTCGGCGGCGGCGGCGAACGAGCCATGGCGCGCAATGGCGTCGACGATTTCTATGGCTTCTAGTGACAGTTTGAGCACGGCGGAAACTCCTGAAATTCCATATTCGAAATTATCGATGATGAATCGCCAAAACCTTCAATCTACAGCCCACCCAAAAACGAGAAACTACATTCATCGCAGCAAGGAACGCAGCAAAAACACTGAAGACCTTGCATGAATTTAATCGAACGAAAGGGAACACATCATGATCGACATTCGCAAAGCTGACCACCGCGGCCGCGCCAACCATGGCTGGCTGCAATCGCGCCACACCTTCTCGTTCGGCAGCTACCGTGATGCCAACCAGCAAGGCTTCTCCGACCTGCTGGTCATCAACGACGACCGCGTCGCCGCCGCCCAGGGCTTCGGCACCCACGGCCACCGCGACATGGAAATCTTCTCCTATGTGCTCGAAGGCGAACTGGCGCACAAGGACTCGATGGGCACGGGCTCGGTGATCCGCCCCGGCGACGTGCAGATGATGAGCGCCGGCAGCGGCGTGCAGCACAGCGAGTTCAACCACTCGGCCGACGCACCGGTGCACTTCCTGCAGATCTGGATCGTGCCGAACGAACGCGGCGCCGAGCCCCGCTACCAGCAGGTGCACTTCGAGGAAGCCGAAAAGCGCGGCCGCCTGCGCCTGATCATCGCGCCCCAGGGCGAACAAGGTGCGCTGGCCGTGCGCCAGGACGCCCGGGTCTACGCCGGCCTGTTCAACGGCGACGAAGCCGCGACGCTCGATGTCGCCGCCAACCGCCATGTCTATGTGCATGTGGCCCAGGGCAGCGTCGAAGTCAACGGCGAACGCCTGGCCGAAGGCGACGGTGCACGCATCCGCAACGCCGGTTCGCTGCGCTTCGACAAGGGCGAGAACGCGGAAGTGCTGGTCTTCGACCTGCGCCCCAACGAGCTGCCCGGCATGTAAGCCCTGTTTTCAACGATTCAATCAATTTCTGGAGATTTCAAAATGACCAACGCCAACATCGCTCAACCCGTTGCCTTCGCCAAGCCCGGCGCCACGCTGCTCAACGCCAACGACCACACGCTGGTGATGATCGACTTCCAGTCGCAGATGGCCTTCGCCACGCATTCGATAGACGCCGTGACGCTGCGCAACAACGCGGCCCTGGTGTCCCATGCAGCAGCCGGCTTCGGCGTGTCGACCATCCTGACCACGGTCGCCGAGAAAAGCTTCAGCGGCCCGATGTTCGAGGAAGTGACCGCGCCCTTCCCCGGCCAGGCGCTGCTGGACCGCACGTCGATGAACACCTGGGAAGACGAGGCCGTGATCCGCCGCGTCAACGAGATCGCCAAGCCGCGCATCGTGCTGGCGGGCCTGTGGACCAGCGTCTGCATCGTCGGCCCCGCACTGTCGGCGCTGGACCAGGGCTTCGAGGTCTATGTGATCGCCGACGCCTGCGGCGATGTCTCGACCGAAGCCCACGAACGTGCGATGGACCGCATGGTGCAGGCCGGCGCCCGCCCCATCACCTCGCTGCAATACCTGCTCGAGCTGCAGCGCGACTGGGCCCGCACCGACTCCTATGACATGACGACCGGCATCGCCAAGAAGTTCGGCGGCGCCTACGGCATCGGCATCAACTACGCCAAGAGCATGTTCAACGCCCACGAAGGCTGAGGGCCGCGGCCCCGGGCGCTGATGCCGCGGGGCCTTCGATACGACGACCGCCCCGCACTTCAGGAGACTCCCATGCCCTCGCCCGCCGCAACCACCACGCCCGACCTCGTTCTTTTCAACGGCCGCTTCACCACGCTGGACCGCGCCAACCCCACGGCCCAGGCCGTGGCCATCGCCAATGGCCGCTTCGTCCATGTGGGCAGCAATGCCGAAGTGCTGGCGCTCGCGTCGGCGGGCACGCGCCGCATCGACCTGCAGGGCCGCAGCGCGCTGCCGGGCCTGATCGACAACCATCTGCACATCATTCGCGGCGGGCTCAACTTCAACATGGAACTGCGCTGGGACGGCGTGGGCAGCCTGGCCGACGCGATGGCGATGCTGCGCGCCCAGGTCGACATCACGCCCGCGCCGCAATGGGTGCGCGTGGTCGGCGGCTTCACCGAGCACCAGTTCGTCGAAAAGCGCCTGCCCACGCTCGAGGAACTCAACGCCGCCGCACCCGACACGCCGGTGTTCATCCTGCACCTCTACGACCGCGCGCTGCTCAACGGCGCCGCGCTGCGCGCCGTGGGCTATACCCGCGACACGCCAGCGCCTCACGGTGGTGAAATCCTGCGCGACAGCGCGGGCAATCCCACGGGACTGCTGCTGGCCAAGCCCAACGCGGCCATTCTTTACGCGACGCTGGCCCTGGGCCCCAAGCTGCCGCGCGAGTACCAGCTCAACTCCACGCGCCACTTCATGCGCGAACTCAACCGCCTGGGCGTGACCGGCGCGATCGACGCCGGCGGCGGCTTCCAGAACTATCCCGACGACTACGCGGTGATCGAGGAGCTGGCCGAAGCCGACCAGCTCACCATTCGCCTGGCCTACAACCTGTTCACGCAAAAGCCCAAGCAGGAAAAGGAAGACTTCCTGAACTGGACGGCCAACTCGCAATACAAGCAAGGCACGGATTATTTCCGCCACAACGGCGCGGGCGAAATGCTGGTGTTCTCGGCCGCCGATTTCGAGGACTTTCGCCAGCCGCGCCCCGAACTCGAAGCCGGCATGGAAGGCGAACTCGAGGAAGTGGTGCGCGTGCTCGCGCAGAACCGCTGGCCCTGGCGCATGCACGCGACCTATGACGAAACCATCAGCCGCGCGCTCGATGTATTCGAGAAGGTCAACAAGGACACTCCGCTCACGGGCCTGAACTGGTTCTTCGACCACGCCGAAACGATATCCGACCGATCCATCGAACGCGTCGCGGCGCTGGGCGGTGGCGTGGCCGTGCAGCACCGCATGGCCTACCAGGGCGAGTATTTCGTCGAACAATACGGCGCGCGCGCGGCCGAAGCCACGCCGCCCGTCAAGCGCATGCTGGAAATGGGCGTCAAGACTTCGGCCGGCACCGACGCCACCCGCGTCGCCAGCTACAACCCCTGGGTCTCGCTGTCGTGGCTGGTCACGGGCCGCACCGTGGGCGGCCTGCAGCTCACGCCCCAGCGCAACTGCCTGGACCGCGAACAGGCGCTGCGCATGTGGACCGAGAACGTCACCTGGTTCTCCAATGAAGAAGGCAAGAAGGGCCGCATCGAGGCGGGCCAGCTTGCCGACCTGGTCGTTCCCGACCGCGACTTCTTTGCCTGCCCCGAGTCCGACATTGCCGATACCTCGGCGCTGCTGACCATGGTCGGCGGCAAGGTGGTCTACGGCGCGGGCGATTTCGCGCGCTTCGATGAAGCCGCCCTGCCCCCGGCCATGCCCGACTGGTCGCCCGTGCGCCGCTTCGGCGGCTACGGTGCCTGGGGCGCGAAAGCCAGCGGCCCGCTGAAGAATCTCGCGCAACAGGCCGCTGCGGCCTGTGCCTGCGCAAGCCTGTGCAATGTGCACGGTCATGCACATGGCGGCTCCTGGAATGCGCAACTGCCCACGTCGGACGCCAAGAGTTTCTGGGGCGCGCTGGGCTGCGCCTGCTGGGCGGTGTGAACATGAGCAGTAACAACAACACTTCCAGCGCCGGCAGCTTTGCGGCGCTGCGCCAGCCGGTGTTCGCCGTGCTGTGGGCGGCCACCGTGCTGGGCAACACCGGCAGTTTCATGCGCGACGTTGCCAGTTCCTGGCTGGTGACCGACCTGTCGGCCAGCCCCACGGCCGTGGCGCTGATACAGACCGCGGCCACGCTGCCCATCTTCCTGCTGGCGATTCCCGCGGGCGTGCTGTCCGACATTCTGGACCGCAGGCGCTTTCTGATCTTCGTGCAGCTGGTGCTGGCCGCCGTGAGCGGCAGCCTGCTGCTGCTGTCGCACACCGGTGCGCTCACGGTGGAATACCTGATCGCTCTGACCTTCATCGGCGGCATTGGCGCGGCGCTGATGGGCCCGACCTGGCAGTCGATCGTTCCCGAGTTGGTGCCGCGCGAAGACCTCAAGGGCGCGGTGGCACTCAACTCGCTGGGCATCAACATCGCGCGCGCCATAGGCCCGGCCGCGGGCGGGCTGATCTTGGCGAGCTTTGGCGCGGCCGTGACCTATGGCCTGGACGTGCTCAGCTATGTGTTCGTGATCGCCGCGCTCGTCTGGTGGAAGCGCCCCAAGGCCACCGACACGGCGCTGTCGGAGAACTTTCTCGGCGCTTTCCGTGCGGGGCTGCGCTACACCTGGGCCAGCCAGGAACTGCACCGCGTGCTGCTGCGCGCCGCCGTGTTCTTCCTGTTCGCCAGCGCGGTCTGGGCCCTGCTGCCGCTGGTGGCGCGCCAGATGCTGGGCGGCACGGCGGGCTTCTATGGCGTGATGCTGGGCGCGGTCGGTGCCGGAGCGATTGCCGGTGCGCTGGTGATGCCGCGTCTGCGCCGCTGGCTGGATTCCGACGGCATGGTGCTGCTGGCCTCACTGGTCAGCGCCGGCGTGATGGCCGCGCTGGTGTTCGCTCCGCCCCAATGGCTGGCCGTCGTGCTGATGCTGCTGCTGGGCATGGGCTGGATCACGGCGCTGACCACGTTCAACAGCGTGGCCCAGGCCATACTGCCGAACTGGGTGCGCGGCCGCGGTCTTGCGGTTTACCTCACGGTGTTCAACGGCGCGCTGGCCGCGGGCAGCCTGGGCTGGGGCCTGCTGGCACGCTCGTTCGGCTTGCCGATGGCGCTGGCCGCCAGCGCCACCGGCCTGGTGATCGTCGCCCTGCTGTTCCACCGCGCCCGGCTGCCGTCGGGTGAAGCCGATCTTCAAGCTTCGAACCACTGGCCCGAACCACTGCTGTCCGAGCCCGTGGCGCACGACCGCGGCCCGGTGATGGTGCAGATCACCTATACCGTGCGCGCCGAAGACCGGCCCGCGTTCCGCGCCGCCATCCACCGCCTGTCGCACGAACGGTTGCGCGACGGCGCCTATGCCTGGGGCGTGATGGAACACAGCGCCGACGCCGAGCAGGTGATGGAATGGTTCCTGGTCGCCTCCTGGGCCGAGCATCTGCGCCAGCACCACCGCGTGTCAAAGGCCGATGCCGATCTGCAGGGCGAAGTGCTGCAGTTCCACCGCGGCGACGGCAAGCCCCGGGTGCATCACTTCCTGTCGCTTTGAGCACAAAGCCGGGCCCGCCGCGGCCCGGCCTGTGCCTCAGGGCATCAGCGCAAACCGGTCGCGCTGGGCCAGCGCGCATTCGTTCATCACGGTCAGCGTGCGCTCGACGGTAGGCTGGCCGATCACAAACGGATTGGCCGGCGCGCCTGCATCCTTGCGCAGTTTGGCCAGCTTGGCCTGCGAGCCATCCATGCGCGAATGGTTCGACAGCATCACATCGACACCCTGGCTGCGCGCAATGCCGGCCATGCGCTGCGCGGAAGCGCTGTAGGCTTCGAGCCGCGGAATATCCTTGCCGAAGTTGAAGCCCGTGCCGCCCCACAGCAGCGCGCGGTGCTTCTTGCCCTGCCAGTCGACATCGAACACCGGCGCCAGCGTGCCCCAGGTGTGGCCGGGAATCACATACAGCGTGACCGTGGTGCCGCCCAGCGTCACGCGGTCGCCGTCCTTGACCGAAATGTCGCGCTTGGGCGGCGCGCCCCAGATGGGCGTGGCGAACTCGAGCCGCGTTTCCATCATCGTCCAGTCGAGATCGCTCATCACCACGCGCGCGCCATACTTCTGCGCCAGATAGGGCGCCCCGCCGTAGTGATCGCCATGGCCGTGCGAGACGATGATGTAGCGAATGCGCGCCGGCTCCAGCCCCTGCTTGCGCAGCCCGCCCTCGATCAGCGCAGCCGCCTCCATCTGGGTATTGAGCGCATCGATAAGAATGATGCCTTCGGGCGTGTCGATGGCCCAGGCGCTGGACCAGTCGCCGCCGACGAAATAGAGATGGTCGAAAGCCCGGCCCGGCGGCGGCGCGGGCTTGTTGATCAGCGCGCGCAGGCCCTTGTCCATATCTTCCTGCGCCGCGCGCGTCGCCGGCGCGGGCTTGCAAAGCGTCAGCACCTCGCCCAGATCGGTGCCCGCGGCCTGCGTCGCGGCCTGCACATGCGCGGCGATGCTGGCCTCGGACGGCGCTGCCGCCTGGCGCGCCGGGCCGGCGCAGCCCCAGAGACCGGCGACACCGGCCAGCATGCACAGGCCGACAAGGCGTTGTGGATGAGAATTCATGAAGCTTGTCTCCCTGGTTTTATCGAATCGATGGTTCAGACCCGCGCTCAATCGGCCTTGATGCCGCCCTTGCGAATGACTTCGGCCCATTTGGCGGAGTCGGATTTCTGCAGCGCGCCCAGTTGACCGGGCGTGCCGCCCACCAGCGTAACACCCAGCTTCTCGCCCAGGGCCACCAGATCGGCGTGCTGCAGCGCCGTGTTGATCTCGCGGTTGAGGCGCGAGATGACCGGCGCGGGCGTGCCGGCCGGCGCGAACACCGCCTGCCACTGCTCGACCACGAAATCTTTCATGCCGGCTTCGCCCATGGTGGGCACATTGGGCAAGGCCTTGAGGCGCGCGGCCGACGTGACGGCCAGCGCCCGCAGGCGGCCCGACTGGATGTGCTGCAGCGCGGCCGCGGCCGGAGCGAACATGAAGTTCACCTGCTCGCCCAAGGTGTCCTGCAGCGCGGGCGTGTCGCCCTTGTAGGGCACGTGAATGAATTGCGCGCCCGTCTGCTGCTTGAGCAGCTCGCCCTGCATCTGCAGGATGGTGCCGCTGCCGCCCGAGGCGAAAGCCAGCTTGCCCGGCTGCGCCTTGGCCGCGGCCAGCAGCTCGGCCAGGTTCTTGAACGGCTGGTTGGCGCCCACCACCAGGATGTGCGCAATGGTGCCTATGATGGCCACGGGCGCGAAGCCCTTGATCGCGTCGTAGGGCAGCTTGCCCATCAGATGCGGAGCGATGGCCTGCGGTCCGATGGACGTGCCCAGCAGCGTGAAGCCGTCGGGCGCGGCCTTGGCCACGTAGGCCGCGCCTATGGTGCCGGTCGCGCCCGCGCGGTTGTCGACGATGACATTGGTGCCCAGCGCGCCGCCGAGCTTTTGCGCCAGCGCACGACCCAGCACATCGGTGCTGCCGCCGGCGGGGTAAGGCACGACCCAGTTGATGATGCGGCCCGATGGCCACTCGCCCTGGGCCCAGCTGCCGCCCGCGGCCAGCAACGCGCAGGTGCCCAGCAACAGGCTGCGGCGAATGGAAGATGAAGCGGTGCGAACAGATGTCATTTTTGTCTCCTTGGAAAACTCAGTGCGAAGGGGGAAAGCCGTAAAGCCGTGCGGGGTTGTCGACCAGCACCTGCCGCAGCAGCGCGTCGTCGGCAGTCCAGTGCGCCAGCCGGTCGAGCTGGCGCGCGTCGTCGGGCATGGGCTGCACGCCGGCCGACGCCGTCGCATGCGGCCAGTCGCTGCCCCATACCACCTGCCGTGGCGCGGCGGCAAGAAAGCTGCGCGCCAGCGCGTCCAGCGCCGGGTCGTCGGTCGACTTGCTGGGGCTCACGATGTAGCCGCCCGACAACTTGATCCACGCCCGCCCGGCCCTGAGCATCTGCAGCACAACGCCATGCGCGGCATGCGTGCCCGCATCGGCGGGCGCCAGCCGCGCGAAGTGATCGAAAACAATGGGCACGGGCAGGCGCGCCAGCAGTTCTGCCTGGACGCACAGCGCATCCGGCGCCATCAGCAGTTGCAGATGCCAGCCCAGCGGCGCGATGCGTTCGGCCAGCGGCGCCAGCATGTCGGCGCGGGTGCCCACGCCCAGCGACAGATTCAGCCGCACGCCGCGCACGCCCTGCGCGTGCATCCGCGCCAGCGCGGCAGCGCTTTCGCTGCCCTCGATCACGGCCACGCCGCGCGCATCGTCGCCCAGGGCCTGCAGCGCCTGCAGCATGGGCCGGTTGTCGGTGCCGTAGGTGGAGGGAGTCACGACCACGGCGCGGCGCAGCCCCGTGCGCCGCTGCAGCTGCCGGTAGTCCCGCACCGACGCATCGGGCGGCAACAGGCGCGCGCCCGGCACCGCCGCAAAACGCTGGTCGTAGAAATGGATGTGGGAATCGCAGGCGCCCTCGGGCAGCCTTACGCAAGGCGGCTGTGCGCCGGCGGAAAAAGGTACGGCCCCAGCGCGCGCCGCGCCGCCATGCGGCGGCGCCAACGGGCTGGCCGTGACATGCGAACTGAACATAGATCTTGTCTCCGAGGCCGGCGTCTTGGCGCCAGCCAGGAGCGAACTCTAGGGTTCAGTTTCGTTGCGTACAACCAGGGGCCGGAGGACGCAACCTGTTGTGCACAGCGAAACGCGGTGCATGCTCAAAGCCGAATGAGCATTCTTGCGGCCAGGCACCAGACGCGTCGCGGCAGCGCCCGCTCCCGCTATGGCACCGCGGCCAGCCCAACGGCAGGCACGCCGCCGCCCAGCACGCGATACAACGTGGCCAGCGCGTTGAGCTGATCGAGCCGGTTTTCCTGCAGCGCCAGCTCGGCGCTGCGGCGGCGCTCCTGGGCGTCGAGCCACAGGCGCAGCGCCGACGAGCCCGTGCGGTAGCGCACTTCGTACAGGCGCTCGGCTTCGCGCGCCGCGGCCAGTTGCAGTTCCAGCTGCTGCGCCTGCGCGGCATATTGCGTGCGCGCCGACAGCGCGTTCTCTACATCGGCCAGAGCGGTGTAAAGCGTCTGGCGGAAGCTGGTCACCGCTTCGGCGTACTGCGCGCGCGCCAGTTCGTCAGACAGCTGCATTTCGCGCGCGCGCAGGAACGGCAGGGTCAGCCCGGCGCCCAGCGCCGCGACGGGGTTCGACAGCAAATTCAGCAGCGCGCTGCTCGAGGTTCCCAGCTCGCCGGTCAGCGTGAGCGCGGGATAGTAGCTGGCGCGCGTCGCGTCGCCGCTGGCCAGCACATTGCGCAGCCGGGCTTCGGCCGCGCGCAGGTCGGGCCGGCGCGCCAGCAGCTCGGCCGGCACGCCCGCGGCCACGGGCGGCAGCGCGGTTTCGGGCAGTCGCTCGGGCACCTGGGGCAACAGCTGCGCCAGCGTCGCATCGCCGGGCGGCGCATCGACCAATATGGCGATCGCATTGCGCGTCTGCACGCGCTGCTGCTCCAGCAGCGCCAGCGCGGCGCGCTGGCTGGCGACGGTCTGCTCGGCTTCGCGCAGCTCCAGCGCCGAGACCGCGCCCACCGCGTACTGCACGCGCACCAGCTCCTGCGTGCGCAGCGCATAGGTCAGGCTGTCCTGGCCGCTGGCCAGGCGCTGCTGCACATAGGCGAGCTGCCAGTACAGGCCCGCGGCCGTTCCGGCCAGGGCCTGGGCCGCGGCTTCGAGGTCTTGCTGCGAGGCGCGCGCCGACCATTCGGCGGCATCGCGCGTGCGCGCCACGCGCCCCCACAGATCGACTTCGTAGCTCGCCGACAGCGCAGCACCGCTGCTGCGCGCCGTGGCATTGCCATCGCCTTCGAGGCGGCGCGACGCATTGCTGCTCAGACGCCCGGCGACCGTGGGCGCGAGCGAAGTCGCGGCAATGCCGGCCTGCAGCTGCGCCTGGCGCACGCGCCAGGCCGCGGCCCCGAGGTCGTTGCTGCGCGCGAGCGCCGACTCGACCAGCTGGTCCAGCGCGGGATCGTTGAACTGGCGCCACCAGCGGTCGGGCAGTTGCGCGGCCGGCGTCGATGCCGCCTGCTGCTGCCAGCCGGCGGGCACGACGACCTGCGGCGTCTGGTAATCGGAGCGCGTGCCGGCGCAGCCCGCGAGCAGCAGGGCCAGCACCAGGGGTGCCATTGCGTGAATTCGGTTCTGGGTCATCGCTTGTCACTCACGCGCCAGCGCGTCTATGGGGTTGAGGCGGGCCGCGCTGCGCGCCGGCAGGAAACCGAACACCACGCCGATCAGCGTGGAACAGGCGAAGGCCCAGACCATGGAGCTGGTCGAGAACGCCAGCGGCACGGCCGGCACGAAACTGACGATCAGCGCGCCCAGGCCCACGGCGATGCCAATGCCCAGCGCGCCGCCGATCAGGCAGACCAGCACCGCCTCGATCAGGAACTGCTGCTGGATGTCGCCCTGGCGCGCGCCCACGGCCATGCGCACGCCGATCTCGCGCGTGCGCTCGGTCACCGACACCAGCATGATGTTCATCACGCCAATGCCGCCGACCATCAGCGAGATCACGGCGATCGACGCGACCAGCAGCGTCAGCGTCTTGGTGGTGTTCTCTATGGTCTGGCGAATGCTGTCGGTGTTGAGCACATAGAAATCCTCGCGGCCGTGGCGCGTCTTGAGCAGCTGGTTGATGCCCTGCTCGGCAGCGGCCATGGGCGCGGTGTCGGACACGCGCACGGTGATGCTGCGCAGGTAGTTCTGCCCCACGATGCGGCCCATGGCCGTGGTGTAGGGCACCCAGACATTGAGCGCCTCGGAGTTGCCGAACGCGTTCTCGCTCTTGGCGACCACGCCGATCACGCGCACCGGCACGCTGCCCAGCAGCAGCACTTCGCCCACGGGATTGGCCAGGTTGGGGAACAGCTTGGCGCGCGTGTTGTCGTCGATCACCGCGACCTGCTGCAACTCCTGCACCGCCGTGTGCTCGAAGGGCACGCCCTGCGCGAACTTCACGCCCTTGACGCGAAAGTACTGCTCGCCCACGCCGTTGACCGTGCCCGTGAGCTCCACATTGCGCCAGCGAAAGCGCGTCGCCGTGCTGAGATTGGGTGTGACGCTGTCGACATAGGGCTGGGCCGCGAGCGCGTCGGCGTCGCTGGGCACCAGCGTGCGCACCGCGGCCGCGCGCACATCGCCGAAGCCCGCGCCCGAGAACACTTCGATGGTGTTGGTGCCTATGGCGCTGATGTCTTCGAGCACCTTTTTCTGCGCGCCCGCGCCCAGCGCCACCACCGACACCACCGACGCAATGCCGATGATGATGCCCAGCATCGTCAGGAAAGTGCGCAGCCGGTGGGCATTCATGGCCAGCAACGCCATGTGGAAAGCTTCGCGAAAGCGGTCGCCAAACGCCGACACGCGCGCCGCCAGCCCCGTGGGCGCGGCCGTGGAAAAATCCTTGGCACGCGCGGCCGGCGCGCCCGGCGCCGGCGTGGCCTCGCGGCGCGTGTCGCCGACGATCACGCCGTCGCGGATCTCGATCACGCGCTCGGCGTGCGCGGCCACGCCCATGTCGTGCGTGACGATGATGACCGTATGGCCTTCGGCATGCAGCTCCTCGAGGAT
>NZ_JAHCDD010000075.1 GCF_018413525.1 Acidovorax sp. CCYZU-2555 | reverse complement strand
GGACAACGCGCTGACGCATACCAACGCCGCGGTCGAACTCAGCGTGGAGCGCACGCCGGTTGCCGCGCTCGTGGTGCGCGACCATGGCGCGGGCGTGCCCACCGCGCAGCTGCCGCACATCCTGGAGCGCCATGTGCGCGCCGACAGCCAGCGCCTGGGCTATGGCCTGGGCATGTCCATCGTCGGCTCGATCGCGCTCAAGCATGGGGCGGCACTGGAGCTGCGCTCGCCTTTGGCCGATGGCAGCACGGGCCTGGAAGTACGGCTGAGCTTCGCACCGTCAGATATGGTTTGACGGCTTTTTTTAGCCGCTAAAATTTTCCAGCGCGCGCAATCGCGCCAGCGCCGCTTTCAAGCCCAGAAAATCCTGCTCGCTGCCATAGGCGATCGCCGTGAGGCTGTGGGCCAGCATCAGGTTCAGCGGCAGACCGAAATCCTCCACGGCGCTTTGCGCATCGAACAGCCGGCCATGGGGGCTGGACTGCACACGCTGCACGATGGTCGCCGCCGTGGGGCAGTAGCCCACGACGGGCTTGCCGCGCGCCAGCGCGTACGAGACTTCCCATACCGTGCCGCTGTCGGGCTCGAAGCCGCGAAAATCGCGCAGGTTCGCGACCACCGCATCGGCGCGGTCAATGAGTTCGCGGTTGGCCTGGTAGATGGCCAGCGACTGCCCCTGGGGCAGCGCCGAAATTTCCGCATCGAGTGGAAACAAGCCGACAAAGCCCGCATCTCGGCACACCTTCTGCATGCGCTGGCCATGCGCGCGCGCCTCGGGATAGAAAACTTCGGGCCCGGCCAGATAGACGCTTTTCGACATTCGGTTCACCTTGCAAGAATGTGCAGGCGAACACCGCGCGCCTGCAAGCCCATGGTAAGCGCAGGCAGCGCAGCGTTATTGCCGGCGAAGACCGGAATATTGCAACGCATGGCGGTAAATGAAGAGGGAAAATTCACCCCACTGCGGATAGAAACACACTATCCCAGGTAAATAACATTGCATTTCATAAATGGTTTGGGCGGATTATTTTCGACCCGTGCAGAGAAACCGCGTCCGTGTCACGTCACTGAAAAGCAATAACCCATATTATCCAGAACGTGATTTGCGCCTGCGAAGATTCCATGTAACACTGTATTTCACATGCATACCACCATTATTCAAGCCGCAGCCTGCGCTGCCTCCTTGTTGCTGTTGTCGGCAGGCGCCCAGGCCCAGGCCATACCGTTTGTGCTGCTCGATCAATCGGTGCTGATTCATATCCCGGCCAAGGATGTGCCTGATTTCAAATCGTTCGTCGGCAAGACCCTCAATGAAGGCGCGGCCGATACCGCGACCGAATGGAGCAGCAGCGCGCGCGCCGGCAAGCCTGCGGTCAAGGTGGTGCTCACGCCCAGTGCCAGAATACAGACCCAGTCTGCGGGCCAATGCCGTCAGCTGACGGGCCAGGTGAGCCAGGGCCGTAACGCAAACGCCTGGAACGTGCTGTTCTGTCAGCAGGCCAACGGCCACTGGAAAATCAGCGGCCTTAAATAGGCTGCGATATTCACTCATTCATTTCGCAGGCGAAGCTTCTCGCCCGCCATCCGCCTTTGCCCGGACGATGTTCATGGCTGATTCCTCCTCCCCATTTCCATGGCGCTTCGGACCTATCCGCGCCAGAGGCTGTGCCTGCAGCAGCGACATGTGCCAGCGCCTGCACCAGCGAATCACGCAAGACCTGTCGCGCCGCCAATTCCTGGGCGGGACGGCCGCACTGCTAGCGCCTTTTGCCTTGCCCCAGGTGGCCGCGCAGACGCCGGCGCTCCAAGCCCAGCGCCCGCTGCTGCTGCGCAATCTGCGCCTGTTCGACGGCTCGGGCCAGTCCGTGCGCGAAGGCCTGCAGGTGTTGATCCAGGGCCAGCGCATTGCCGAACTGCTGCCCGCGCAAGCGACGGTGGAGAACGCGCAGGTGATCGACTGCCGCGGCAAGCTGGTTCTGCCAGGCCTGATCGACACCCATTGGCACACCATGCTGGCGTCGATCTCGCAACTTTCCGCGGCCACGGCCGACCTGGGCTACCTCTATCTGGTCGCGGCCCAGGAAGCCCAACGCACCCTGATGCGAGGATTCACTTCGGTGCGAGATGCCGGTGGCCCTTCATTTGCCCTCAAGCGCGCTATCGATGAAGGCCTGGTCGCAGGTCCGCGCATCTTCGCCAGCGGCGCGATGATTTCCCAGACTTCGGGCCATGGCGACTTCCGTCTGCGCAGCGATGTGCCCCGGGCCGGCAACGCACCGCTGAGCCTGATCGAGAACATGGGCGTGGCGATGATCGCCGATGGCGAGGCCGAAGTGCTGCGCCGGGTGCGCGAGCAGTTGATGCTGGGCGCGGTGCAGATCAAGATGCTCGCCGGCGGCGGCGTGGCGTCCCTGTATGACCCGCTCGACAGCACGCAGTTTTCCGAACGCGAATTGCGCGCCGGGGTGGAAGCTGCGGGCGACTGGAACACCTATGTGATGACGCATGTGTACTCCCCCAAGGGAATACAGCGCGCCATACGCGCGGGCGTGAAATGCATAGAGCATGGACAGCTGGCCGACGAGGCCAGCGTGCGCATGATGCGCGATGAAGGCGTGTGGTGGAGCCTGCAGCCGTTCCTGCAGGATGCAGACAGCAATGTCTATGCGGACCCGGGACAGCGCGCCAGCCAGCAGCAGGTGTCCGAAGGCACGCAAAAAGCCTATGCCCTGGCGCAGAAATACGGCATCAAGACCGGCTGGGGCACCGATATATTGTTCAACCCGAAAAACACCGCGACCCAGGGCCGACAGCTTGCCAAGCTCACGCGCTTTTATGACCCATTGACGCTTCTGGGCCAGGCCACGGGCACCAATGGCGAACTGCTGGCATTGTCAGGCGCGCGCAACCCTTATCCCGGCGTGCTGGGCCGCATCGTGAAAGGCGCCTGGGCGGATCTCCTGATTGCCGACGGCGACCCCGCCGCCAATCTGGATTTTCTCGCCGATCCCGAGAAAAACCTGCATCTGATCATGAAAGACGGCACGATCCACAAGAACACCTTGCAGTAACGGCGGGCCGTTCATTACCCGCGCCATTCAAGGGAAGGGGCGAGGTTTCTGCGGCCAGCGATAGCGGGGTTTGAATGGGGGGCGCGTTAATGGGCGCGATTTTTTCTGGATGGCCGCGCCGATTGCAGGCCAAGCGCCGCCGGTTCTCACGCCTCTTCTATATGCCAGCGCGCAGGCAATATTGCCAGGCCCGCGTGCACCCGGCCCGCAATGGCTTTTTTCGGCCCAAGATCGTGGATATGTGTACGCTGGCCTGCAGCGCATCGGATACCTTGGCCAGAATCGCACCACGCACCGAGACCGCGGTATTCGCGCGCGCTCTGTGTGCGCCCGAGCCCACGGCGATCTGGCGATTGGCCAGGCCGCCGCGGTGGGTCAGGGCCTGAGCCGCCGGCCCGCCGGCCTGCGCGGGCGCCTTGACAGGTCCCTAGACAACGGGGGATTCGCAGCACGCATCGGCACACGATTGCAGTTGGGTTGGCTCAAACGGGTACGTGGGGCGCATCGTGGAAGAATTCCGGCAGCACAGCAATGGTCTGGTCCTGGGTGATGAAGTCCTGCCAGGCCAGACCGATGTCTGCGGTTTTGGCGAGCAAGACCGCCAGTCGATCGGCATCGAGCTCGCTCAGCAGCCGGCGCACGCTCAGGCTGACCGTGTGGTTTTCCAGCATGCCCAAGGTCGCGCCACTGGTACCGGTCCAGAGGTGGTTGGCTTGCAGCATGGTGCGAATGGCCAGGGCCCAGCGGCCCTCGCTGGGAATGCCAAGCAGGCAGCACAGGCACAGCTGCGCCTGCTCACCTTCACCTTCGAGCTTCAGGGAAATGGGCAGGTCATCGATGACAATCTCTTGCGAGGAAATCAGCGATGACGCCTCTAGACCAACTTCTTCTGCCAGCGCAGACAGAAGATCTTGATAGGGCGCAAACATAGGTGATCCCTTGACAAATCAGTACGTCACCTGAGTAACGCCCTGGCGGGCAAAGTTCCACCGTCAACGCATCTTTTTTTCCGCGCAGCCTGCAGCGGCCCTGCTGCACGCCAGGGCCTGCGCAAGCGCCCCGTCGCGCGTGGCCTTATGCCTGGCCTTCGAGCAAGGCGACCAGCGTGACGCTCTTCAGGCTGGCTTCGATTTCCTGGCCGTCGTCGTTGTACTTCAACCAGGCCAGGCCCTTGGAGGCCGGGCGGCGCTCGAGCATCAGGCGCGCGGCGCGCTGGTTGTGCAGCACATGGACCACGGCATTGCGCAGCGAATCGACCGCTGCCGCCGCCTTGCCGGACTTTGCCGGGGGCGCCATAGCCGGTGGCAGCACCGCCGGAGCAGCGGTTTTCGCGGCCGGCACGGGGCTGGGCTGCGCTTGGCTCTTCACATCGAGAAACTCGCGCAGCAGCTTGACCGAGCCGCGCGTGATTTCCTGGTTGGCATCACCGAGCCAGGCCGTCACGTCCTGCGGCGTCTTCTTGTACGCGGTCATCAGTTCATTGACCACGGTCACATCGCGCACGCGGCCGGTGTTGAACACCTGGGCCAGCGGCTCGGGCAGATCGAGCAGCGTCACATGCTGCGAAATGAAGGCCGGCGACTTGCTGATGGCCTTGGCGATATCGCCTTTCTTGATGCCCTTGGCGAGTTCGCGGCCGATGAAGTCGGCAATTTCACGCGCCGTCAGTTCATTGCGCTGCAGGTTCTCGACAACCTGATCGGCTTCGTTGTAGTCGTTGTCGATGAAGCCCGGAATCGTGACCAGGCCCGCGCGCTGCGAGCCGCGAAACCGGCGTGCGCCATGGTTGATGATGTAGCGGCCGTCGACGTCGGGGTTCTCGCGCACCGAAATCGGCGTCTTGACGCCGCGCAGCTGGATCGATGCCGCGAGCTCTTCGAGGCTGTGGTCGGAAAAGCCCGGGTTGTCCTTGGTGCGTGGCTGGTGCGGATCTTCATCGATCAGCGCCATCTCCAGGGCCAGCGGGCCGCCGCCTTGAACCACGGCTTCGGGGCCCGCGAGCAGCGCCGACAGGTCGCCCATTTCCTCCAGCCCCAGGCCGCCCATCACCGGGCCCGCCGGTTTCTTGGCGGCAGGAACGTAGGAAAATTTTTGCTTCTTCGCTGCAACTGTCATTGCGCAATCTCCATTTTGTCAAAGACATAGGCGGCCAGGCCACGCACTTCCTGCGTGGCCTTGCGGGCCGCGGTCTTGCGAATCTTCCAGACCGGAACACCAGAGGCCAGCGCATCCGCGATGCTGCTGCGCAGGCCGATGCTGACCGGAACAATCAATTGGGGGTAGGCCGCCTTGAGCTCGGCCAGGTGGCGCACATGGCGCGGATTTCGCGCATCGACCTTGGACGGCACCATGCCCAGGAACTGCAGGCTCTTGTTTTCCTTGCGCACGTTCATGATGGTCGTGAGCATCATCTTGATGCCCTGGATGCTGTAGGCCTCGAGTTCGATAGGCGACAGCACGCAGTCGGCCGCATACAGCGCGGCGACCAGGGCCACGCCCAGACCGGGCGCGGTATCGATCAGGCAGATGTCGAAGCCCTGTTCGGCCAGCGCCTCGATATTGGCCTTCATATTCTTCTTGGCCTTGGGCAAGGGCAGGAACACGGCGTTGGCCAGCTCGGGGTCGGCCTCGATCAGCACCAGGCGCGGACCATCTTCCTGCGCCTGGGCCGCCTGCTGCCAGCGATCGGCCGGCACCGGGCCGAACAGCTGGCTGGCCCTGGCCTCGATCTTGTACTGGCCCAGGGTGTAGGACGCATTGGCCTGGGTGTCGAGATCGATCACGGCCACGCTCAGGCCGCGCTCCAGAAAATCAAACGCCAAGTGCACCACACTTGACGTCTTTCCCACACCGCCTTTTTGCTGTGCTACGACCAAGGTCTTCATATTTTTGATCCGTTGTTCCTGGCCTGTGCGTCCTCGGCCCATTTCTTGACGATGAATGCCTGGTGCTGCGGCAGCACGGCAGACACGCGTTCATACCCTGGCGGAATATTGCTGCGCGCGAACACGCGCCAGACTCTATGCACGGCCTGCGACACCGCCCCCTTGCTCAAGCCCAAGGCCTGGACGAAGGACGCCTGCGTCTGCCCGCACACCAGCACACCATGGGCGATCTGCAGGGTTTGCGCGCCCACGTCCAGACCGCGGATGCAGGCCTGGAATTGCGCCTCGCTGAGCCGTTTTCTCATGGCGTTCACCCATTGTTGCAGACCCCATCAAATGCCGGCCACATGCCGGCCCAGGGCACTGGTTTAGCTAAACTTTGAGCCTCTGATTTTAGCTGCTGAAAGCAGTGAAAACAGCCCGATCGAAGGCTGTTTTTCACCGCATTCAGGATACCTTGACCGAGCGGCCGATGAAGTGGATGGGCCCGGTGGGTCGGCCTGTCGGCGAGCCCGTGGGCGGCTCCAGCGTCAGCTCGAACAACTGGTTGGCCTGCACGCCGGGAATCCGGTCCAGCGGCACCTCCACGCGCTCGCCCGGCTTGACCAGGCCCAGCGAAATCGGTGCATTCCATTCATCGGCCTTGGTCCACAGCTCCAGCGCCTTGTCGGCCGGAACCTCCATCGCACCCAAGGGAATCAGCTCGATCTTGCGAGCGCTGCTGGTCTGCATCACCCATCCCGGCGACTTATCCTGCGGTGCCACCAGCACCACCATATAGCGCGTGTCGGGCAGGGGTGCGGCCACCTTGAGCACCAGCAGCGCGGCGAGCAGCGTGGCCAGCGCGAAGCCTCCGGCCGTCAGCCCGCGCCACAGTGCGAGCGATTCGAAATCGCGCCACCACGGCAAGGCCTTGCGCGCCGCGCGCACGGGCGCCGCCGGCACGGGCGACGCAGCGGCTGCCTGCTCCAGGCTGCGCTCGATGCGCTGCCACAGATGGGCCGACGGCTGCACCGGCTCGACCAGCGACACCAGCGGCAAAAAGCGCTGCTGCCAGGCATCGACGGCTTCGCGCAGCGCCGGATTGCTCGGCAGCAGCGCGTCCACGGCCTGGCGCTCTTCGCGCGTGAGGGTGCCCAGCACATATTCTCCGGCCAGTGCTTGCTGCGCGCTGTCCGCGTTGTCGGGGAAACTCGGGGAAATCGTCTGATTCATGACATGCAGGCCCTGAGGGCCACGAGACTGCGTTGTATCCAGGCCTTCACGGTGCCCAGCGGGGCTTCGACACGTGCGGCGATTTCCTTTTGCGACAGGCCTTCGACATAGGCATACATGATGCAGTCGCGGCGCACCGGCTCGAGTTCGGCCAGGCAATGGCCTACGCGGCCCGCGCTGTCGGCCCACTGGTCCGAGCGGCTCACCGCTTCCCAGGCCGCGAGCGAGGCCTGGTCGTCGATCGCCTGCAAGGCTTCGTGCGGCACATCGGCATCGCGCGCGTCGTCGCGCCGCGCATTCAAGGCCAGGTTGCGCGCCACGCTGTAGATCCAGCCGCGCGCCGATCCACGCGCGGGATCGAAGCTCGCGGCGCGCGTCCAGATATTGACGCAGGCATCGTGCAGCACGTCTTCGGCCAGCGCGCCATCGCGCACGATGCGCCGCACCACGCCAAACAGGCGGCCGGCTTCCTGTTCATACAGCCTTTGCATCGCGCCACGCTCGCCCGCGGCGCAGGCGAGCAAGGTGGCCTCGTAGTCGAAATCATCGAAGTGAACAGGCAAGGTCTAGGCTCCAGACAAGTGAGATTTTCACGCCCATGGATCGCAGCGCCCCTGAAGCCGCGCGAGCGCGCCGCCAGGGATGCGACGTTGAAACGTGCCGCACAATGAATGATGCCATGGACCAGCGCCTTGACGGCGCGCTGCGGCCCTCAACCGAAGCGATAAGCCGACAACTGCGTCTGCATCACCCGCTGCGAGTACACCTGGCGGCCACGGTCCTGGCCGGCCGCGCCCGCGGCAACCATCAGCGGAATGAGATGTTCCTCGTGGCCTGCGGGATGGCAGTGGTGCGCGAACGGCGCGCCGGCCCAGTCGCGCAGCGCCGCGCTGCGCGCGCCCGGTTCGGCCTCGACGGCCGCGGTCAGCCAGTCATCGAACGCCTGCGACGGCGCCGTGTAGCGCGCATCGCCATAGCCGCGCATATTGTGAAAGCTCATGCCGCTGCCGATGATCAGCACGCCTTCGGCGCGCAGCGCCGCCAGCGCCTTTCCCATGGCCAGATGGGCAGCGGGGTCCAGGTCTTCGCGCAGCGACAGTTGCACCACCGGTATATCGGCTTCGGGGAACATCACCTTCAGCGGAATGAACATGCCGTGGTCGAAGCCGCGCGCCGCATCCACGCCGCTTTCGAAGCCGGCGCTGGCGATCAGCGCCGCGATGCGTTCGGCCAGGGCCGGTGCGCCCGGCGCGGGGTAGGTCAGCTGGTAGGTGTGCTCGGGAAAGCCATAGTAGTCATAGATCAGGCCGGGCTGGGCCGCGGCCGTGGCGCTGAAACCCGGCGTCTGCCAATGCGCCGAGACCAGCACGATCGCCTTGGGCCTGGCGGGCAGCGTGGCCGCCACGCCGCGCAGGAATTCGGCCAGACCGTTCCAGGTGTCGGCCGGCGACCACTCCATGAAGAAGCAGGGGCCGCCGCCATGGGGAATGAACAGCACCGGCTGCGGGGTGGACACGGACGACGAAGCATGGGTGGTCATGGGAAATTCCTGTTTTATTGGGGCCTTGGTTCCATGATAATTTCAATCCATAAAACATAGAATCCATTACTTAAGACCAACAGCTCCTACTAATGGTGCGAAATAAATGCTTGATCGCTATACCGGTATGAAAGTTTTCGTGCAGGCCGCCAGCCATGCGAGTTTGTCGGCCGCCGGCCGCACGCTGGGCATGTCGGCCGCCATGGCGACCAAACATGTGGACGCGCTCGAAGCGCGCTTGGGCGTCAAGCTGCTGCACCGCACCACGCGCCGCCTGACCTTGACCGACGCGGGCACGGACTACCTGGCCGCGAGCCGGCGCATCCTGCAGGAACTCGACGAAGCCGAAGCGGAAGTCGCGGCCCAGCGCATTGAAGCGGTTGGCAGGCTGCGCATGAACCTGCCGCTGTCGTTCGGCACGCGTTTCATCGCGCCGCTGTTGCCCGAATTCAGCCGCCGCTATCCAAACGTCGAAGTCGAACTGGGGCTGAGCGACGCCCAGCAGGATTTGATACAGGGAGGCTGGGACATGGCGATACGCATAGGCCATCTCACGGACAGCGCGCTCAAGACCAGGCGCCTGGGCAATTGCCCCATGCAGATCTGTGCCGCACCCAGCTATCTCGCACGCCACGGCACACCGCGACGCGTTGCCGAACTATCGGCACATAACTGCCTGAGCTATACGCTCTCACCGCTGCAGGGGCGGGGCACCTGGGGCTTTGGCCCTGCGGGAGACATCCAGGTGCCGGTGCAAGGCAACCTCAAGGCCAACAACGGCGATGCGCTGCTCGTCGCCGCCCTGGGCGGCCAGGGTGTGATCTACCAGCCGAACTTCATCGTCGCCGATGCGCTGGCCAGCGGCACGCTGGTGGCACTGGAACTTGACCAGCCGGCGCTTGATCTGGGAGGCCTGCATGTGCTGTTCCCGCCCGATCGGCGCCCGCCGGCCAAGGTCAGGGCCATGATCGACTATCTCGTCGAAACGCTTTCATCCGCTTGCGGCGAGAAGCCGCCAGCGGACTGACCCAGTCCCGGGCCGCGGGCCCAGGACCTGGCATGGCTTACTTCCAGAAGATGTAGTCGGCCTGGTAATTCACGATCTGGCGTTGTCCCTTGTTGCCCGCCATGCAGGCCGCTGCCGGGGCCACGCCGCCCTTCAAGGCCACGCGCTGGATATAGGTGACGCCGGTCATCGCGCCGCTGCCCATCGCCGGGTTGGCCTTGACCAGTTGGTAGGGCAGGTTGCCGTCGCCCGAAGGCGCAACGGCCAGTTGTGTGGCGGTGACCTTGGAGCCATCCAGCGCTTCCCAGGTTGCTGGCGGGCCATAGTAAGTGCCCACTTTCTTTCCGCTGCGATCCATCAGGTCGGCTTGGGGACCGACAAACACCCATTCGGTCTGGCCGGGGGCGTTGGCCTTGTCACGGCATTCATAGGTGATCTGGCCGCGGGCTGTCGTGGTTTCCCAGGCGACCTTGTTGCCTGCAGGCACGCGAACACTTTCCGGAACACTCATGGGATTGAAGTGCTGCGACTTGTCCATCGAGCCACAGGCAGTGAGCAATACCGCCGAAGTGATGATGCCGATGGGTGCGAGGATGGAAGCAGAAAGCGTTTTCATGGAAGTTCTCCAGAAGAAAATTGGGGGGGAAACCAGGCAACTCGATGAGCTGCTACTGGTACTACCCACCAGAACGCGGTTTGGATGCAGTGAATGCAAAATAAATTTTCCGGCATGTTCGCGCCTTGTTTCACCGTGCGCTTCGCGTGCATCCGCGCGCGCAGATCTGCACCGCGCAAGCTGCCTGGCGCAGACAGCCGTGCGCTCAGGCCTTGGCGCCGATGTCGCCATGCATTGGCGACGGGTGACGATGGCCTCATGCCGGCACCTCGCCGAGTTGCTGCCCAAGGAGCTGCCCCTAAGCGGCGGCTGTGCGGTGCAATTTCGCCGTGACTTGGCGCCTGCTTGCCGAACTTCGCTCTCAGCGCTTTTACGCGGTGTGCTGGACATGGGACAGGCATGGTGAGCATGGGCCAAGGTTTCGGCGTTGACAACGTGGCGCATCGACCCGTTTGGCTGGCTGACCATTCCAGGTGCAATGCACGCACCAGAAATCAAGGCCTTGCGCCTGACCGGCATGACAACGACAGGCTTGCTGCCGTGCACCGCAGTACCGGTCGATCCTTGCCCAGCAAGGTCGACGTGGCTCCGGTGGGCATTCATGGTCGGTGGCGAAAAAAAAGCACGCACAGCGGGTTGTTCTCTTTAGATTGTGGTTTTAAAACTCTGATTTAGAGGCGTCAGCGCTGACGTCTGGTAGCCGGAAAGTTATCCACATTTCGCTTGCATTCGGTGAAGCCAATCAAGCATCGCGCCGGGCGATCAAGCGGCCCGCGGCGATGGCATCGAGGAATGTCTGGCACATGGGTCGCGCGGCGCGCCGGCCCTCGCGTTCTTCCAGCAGCATTCCGCAGGCGTCGACCGTGACCAGCAGCTTGGCATCGCGGCTTTGGAAAGTCTGGCCGGCAAACGCCGCCGTTTTTTCCTGCAAATAGGTCTGCTGCTGCAACGCGAGCGCTTCGTTGCTTGCCGCCTGCGCGCGCTGACCGAAGTCCTTGTCGCTGCTCAGCAGGGCGCGCAGGTAGGCGTAAAGCCTGCGCCCTTCGAGTTTTTCCAGGTATTTTCGCGTCACGCCCACCACATCGGACAAGCGCTGCTGGGTCTGCTTGGCGAGTTTCATCAGCTGCAGCACGCCCGTGCCTTGCATGCCCTGTTCGCGCACCAGCCAGGCCAGGTCAGAGGGCAGCTTGAGTTTGCCGAAGGTCTCGAACTGCGCACCGGGGTCTGACGCACGGCTGGATGCAGGCGCGGGTGCCTGTTGCGCCACAGGTGCTGCGGGTGCGACGACTGCGGGTTTGCCCGCATGGCGGTTGTCGGTCAGCAGCAGCGCTTCGAGCAGCTTGAGCGTTGGAATGAGTGGCGAGCTGGAACCGCGCAGCCCGGCGCGGGCTTTCTGCACTCTTTCGATCAGTCCGTGGTCTTCCAGCCATTTGACGACGCGATGCACCGTTTCCACCGATTTTCCCGATTCCGAGGCAAGTGTGCCGCGACTGGCCAAAATTGGCGAATTCAGCCGAATCAGGTTGATTTTCTTGATGATGCGAAAAATCACGCGGAGATAGCCGTCGGGCATGTCGCGGAACAAAGGCGACTCATCCAGCGCCGAACAGGCGCGCGCAATCATCGAAGGGTAAACAGTAGGGGCGAGTTTTTCCATCGCGGTCTCCAAAGGACACGAAAATCCCTTGACGACTTCTTCCCAGTTCCCTTACTATTCGCTCATTCGGAGAGCTTTTGACCGATTTCCGTCGGTTGAAGGGAATTTGAGACGAATCATCAAGATTCACAAGGAACCCTCAAAGTTGGCGCTTTGAGGGTTTATTGTTTTCTGAACGAAAGCGCTGAGACTTAAGTCATGGTGGTTCTCCCGTTTTGATGGCCCAGACGCACCGAACCCCGCTCTGGGCGGGGTTCGGTTGGGTGTTTATGCGTATAAACACATTGGGTGGGCCGTCGGTGCCCTCGTCGAGGGGCTGGCCGTTGCCCCCTGGGGGCCAGCAGCTGTTTATGCGTATAAACAGTGTCTGCAGACCAGGCAAGCAGGCTGTAGCCATCCTTCAGTTCATGTCCCTGCTGTCCGGCCGATTGGCGAGCCGGTTTATGCGTATAAACAGAGGTGCATGGCGCCAGGGGCGACACACTCATCTGCAGCACGGACAAAGTCTGCGGATACGCATGAACTCCACGGTCGACCACGATGTTCAAGACGCTTTCCAGCGTGCATCGGATCTGAAGTTCATGCGTATCGACAGCGTACGAAACCGCCTCCGGCGTCCGCACGGCGCCAGAAACAAGGTGCTGAAAGACCTGCGCGCCCATCCACGGGGCGCGCATAAAGCAAACAGGCCGCACGGGCTTGCGCACGGCGGCTTGTTTATGCGTATAAACGGTTTCAGTCATGAAGCCCGGGCTTATCGGTGGCCACCGCTTTTTCAGGTTCGGCGGGCAACACAACGGCGACGGTATCCAGCAGGTTTTCAAGCGCGGTCGCAAACGCCAGGCGCTTGTCGTCGGGCACGGCGATCGAGACTTCGAACACGTCGCCGCGCTGCTTGTAATAACCGTTGGAATATTTGATCTGTTTGGACGGGCTCGCGCTCTTGGAACCCGAGGGGTTCAGAAAAGCCTGCACCTGGTTCGACAACCAGCGCAGCGGCTGATCTTCGGCTGCGAATTTGTTCGCCAGCGAAACCGCACGCCGCTGGCCGCACTTTTCGTGCACCTTGAGCAACTGATATGCCGCATTGGCACCAAACTTTTCGGGATGCTGGCGTACCAGCTCCAGCAGATCTTCCGGCAGCTTTGCGTATGCACGGTAAAAGCTCATCAGTGTCTTGGAGAGCTTGGCGCGGCGCGCAATATCGGAAGCAGACTCGCCCGCGATGATCAGCTTTTCATAGAACATCGCGCGATCGAAGTCGCAGTGCTGCTGCCGGCATTCATTCTGTTCGTAGCCGAACCAGGCGGATTCTTCCAGCGTCAGATCCAGGTGGACTTCCGCCAGCAAGGATTCGAAAACCTTGTGCTCGCGGCATGCCTGGACCCGCGTCCAGCCATCACAGATGATGAACCGGCCCGCGGCATTGGGATTGGGAATGACGTGAATCGGATCGTGCTGACCTTGGGTGCGCAGGTTCTCCGCGCGCTGAAGAATCATTTCGGAGGTATAGACCTCGCGCGGCGCCAAGGGATTGGCATCGATCAGCTGAAGGCTGATCTGCTGGACATAACGTTCCTGTGGCCGCATGGGCGCAGCGGTCTGCGCATCATTGCTGGCCGGCGCACTTTCTGCATCGGGCTTGGCTACCGGCATATCGGGCAGCGCATGCAGCGGCACCGCCGGAACGACGGATCCGCTCCTGATCAGGCCGGAAAGCTTTGGCGGTGGTTTGGCCATGGTCATTCTCCAACCGGCATACCTGGCATGGTGATGCGGTAGCTGCGAATCAGGCTTTTGGCGACGTCATAGATGGCGGCCGCGCCCACCGAGCTGGGCTCGACTTCGACCAGCGGCGCGGTTTCACGGGCGTTGGGGTTCAACTGGCGCGCAAACCCGGAAAACTGCGGAATGATCGAGTCGTTGAGCATCGATCCGTACTTCGAATAAAGAAAGCCCATGCTCTCGCGCACATGCTTGAGGCTGGGATGGTATTTGTTGATGACCACTTCCATGCCGACTTCAGCGCCGGTCACCGACTGGATTTCTGCCAGATTGGACGCCAGCGAATCGAGTGCGCGCAGGCAGCTGCCTTCGGGCTCGACGATGGTCAAGACCTTGCCCGACACTTTCGCGGCAAACGAAAATGCGAGACCGATCGGCGTGGTGCCGGGTGCGGTATCGACAATGATGACGTCATAGGCGCTCGACAGGAACGCCCCGTTGCGGTTCAGGAAAAGCTGGGCGCGCGCATGGCTGGCCATGACCGCCACCAGGCTGGCGTCGGTTTCGGCCAGCGTGATGTCGGCGGGAATCAGGTCGAGAAATCCGCCCTCATAGATGTGCTTGATGGCCGAAGGCAGTTCGGCATCGGGTTCTTTCTCGGCCTTGCGCAGAAAGTGTCCGATGTGGCGAATGTCGGTTTCGTAACCAGTTGTATCAATGCCAAGCAGATTGGACGCGGACGCCTGGGGATCGGCATCGATCACCAGCACCCGAAAACCCATCATTGCCAAGGATGAGGCAACGTTCACTGAAACGCTGGTTTTGCCCACGCCACCCTTGGTCATCCGGGTCACGATGACCGGCGGAAGATTCGTGGAACCCAGCGGCAGCGCATCGGTGGTCGGCGGAACCAGGCCGGCCGCACGGTAACGCGCAGCCCGCATGTCTGCCGGCGTGTACTTCATGTGGTGCTGGCCTTCAGGCTTTTCACGACCCACCAACTCCTGCAACTTTTTTGCGGAAACATCCAAGCCTGACAAAGCTGTCGCTACAGATGTTTTGAATTGAATCGCTCTAGCCATGGCATTAACCAACGTATCTCATGTTTGAGAAGCGAAGCATAAGGCCGAACAACAATGTTGACAAGTTTTTTCTTGCATCGCGCAAAAAAACTCTCAATCCCTGAGCATCGTCGGCAAGCTTTTCCCTGGAACAATAGAAGCTTGGGACATTGCTGCGATGCGAGACAATTGCCAGAGTTGGCGCATTCTGGTTGATCAGAGGTGCGGATCTTCCGGGCGGCTGTTGCCGAAGATTGTGTGGTTTATGACATTTTCGCAGAGATGCGCCCAGCGTCTGAAAACCTCCAAGCCGGTACACATGCAACGGGCGGTACAGAAAACGATGACCATCTGCTGACGAAGAACCTGAGGATTTGTGACGCGGTGTCACAGCTCCGGTTCCCGTGCCGGAGCCGAGCACAAGGTGTTTGCATTAGCCCGTCGGAGTTTTGGATGTGTGCCATTTCAGCCGTGGTTTTGACCAGGTCGATCATAGACTGCTGCGGCACGGATAAGGTTGGCGCTCACTCCAAAACCTATTTCATTGTTATGCTTGGATGTCGCTTACATGTGATGTTCGTTTATGCGTTGTGTTTTGTTAAAGCTGAAGAAGTATTTCATGTAAGCTGTGTTGAGTTAAAGCAAGCATCACTTTAGCCGCTGAAATCGCTTGCGCTCGATGGCTGTTTTTCTGCTTGGCAGCACAGCGGGCTCTGCCGCCAAGGCCCTGTCCCTGCCCATTTTTAGCGTGGTTCACACCGGCGCGTATTGCCGCTGAAGCCGCCTGCGGCGCAAGCCGCAGGCCAGGGGCCAGCAGCCCCGTCTCAAGGCCTGGACGGTGGGCTTTTCCTGCAAGCCCAGGCCAGTCGACGGCAAAGCATGTCGGCCCGCACGCTCCCTCAGCAGCATGGGACTGGTCCACAGCAAACTGCATGAAACGGTATCGGTATGGCGCTTCGCGCCACGGCAAATCTCCATGGCCGCAATGGCGCGATGCCTGCCCCTGGCTGCGCCCTCGCATCTATATAGATAGGTGAGGCCCGCCCCACACACTTGCCACGAAGGCCAGCCAGCGCCGCGTGCCAAGGCCACGGACCGCAGGCCGGCAGTCAACTCCGCACAATCTTGTCTGTTGGTCGGCACCGCAAGCTCCAGATAGATTGCTGCGAAGTTGTCGCTTACCGTTATAAGCTTTGCTCCTTTATTTCATGTAAGCTGCATTCGATTGATCATAGAGAACCGTTGAGACGTTCTCCACGGCAGCTGAATGCCAGGAAAGACGGCGCAAGAAGTTCCTCCACGCGCTGCACGACGCATGGAAAAACAGCGAATAATGGCCACAGCGAGTCACCCAGATCTCGCCAGAACCCGCAACGCACAGCCGCACAAATCCAAGCGCTGACCCATTGCGCATAGATGCACGCAGCGATATCCCCGATATGGCGCACCACTCCCTGAGATTCAGCTGCCTGCAACCACCTGACTCCCACCGCTGTCCGAACTGCCTTTCATGACCATTGCCATCACGCCCGCATCCCGTCCCGTCGCCCTTGTCACCGGCTCCGCTTCCGGCATCGGCGCAGCCATCGCGCGCCGGCTGTCCGGCGACGGTTTCGCCGTCGTGCTGCATTCGCGCAGTTCTGTCGAAGCAGGCCGTGCGCTGGCCGCTGAATTGGGGCAAGCCATCTATATACAGGCGGACCTCGCCCAGGACGCCGACCGCTCACGGTTGGTGCAGCAGGCGGTTGACGCCTGGGGCCGGCTCGATGTGCTGGTCAACAATGCCGGCATCAGCCAGGTGATTGCCCATGCCGATCTGGCCGCCGCCACGCCCGATATCTGGCACGCCATGCACGAAGTCAATGTGGTCGCGCCCTTCAGGCTGGTGGCGCTGGCGGAATCGGCGCTGCGCGCGGCGGCGCAGCCGGGGCGCCCGGCCTGCGTGGTCAACATCAGCTCGCATGCGGGCGTGCGGCCCAAGGGCGCGTCCATACCGTACGCCGCGAGCAAGGCCGCGTTGAATCACATGACACGCCTTCTTGCGCTGTCGCTGGCGCCCGAGATACGCGTCAACGCCGTGGCGCCCGGCCTGGTCGACACTCCGTTGACCGCAAGTTGGACACAGGCCCAGCAACTCTGGAAGGAGCGCGCGCCCATGCGGCGCGCCGCCAGCCCCGAAGACATCGCCCAGCTCGTGGCCATGCTGGTGGAATCCAACTATCTGACGGGAGAGATTCTGCTGTCGGACGGCGGTTTGAATCTGACCTGATCACGCCTGCAGTTGCATGCGCTCGATACGGTTGCGGCCATTGTTCTTGGCCGCATACAGTTGCTGGTCGATCGAGTCCGCAAATCCCGACGGATTCGCTTGCTCGTCGGGCGTGATGGTGCCTACACCGATGCTGACCGTAAGCCGGCGGTCATGCGGCGACAGCGCATGGGTGATCGCCTGCTTCTGAATGAGCCGCTGGCAGCGCTGCGCGACATTCCAGGCCATGTCGGCATCGGCGCCGGGCAGCAGGATCACGAACTCCTCGCCGCCAAAGCGCGCGGCGAGATCGCGCGGGCCATCGAGCGCCAGGTTCAATGTCTGCGCGATATCCACCAGACACTGGTCGCCGCGCAGATGGCCGTACAGGTCGTTGTACTGCTTGAAAAAGTCGATGTCTATCATCAGCAGCGACAGTGGCTGCTGATCGCGGCGCGCGTTCGCCCATTCGAGCTCGAGGCTGGCATTGAAACGCCGGCGGTTGGCGATGTTGGTCAGCCCGTCCTTGAACGACAGTGCTTCGAGTTCGCCTTGCAAGGCGAGCAGGCGTTCCTCGGTCTTCTTGCGCTCGCTGATGTCGAACATGAAGCCGATCAGCGCCTGGACCTCGCCCTGGTCGTTGCGCACCACGTGCACTACATCGCGAATCCAGACATAGCCGTTGTCGCGCGTCAGCGCGCGGTAGTCGGCTTCATGGTCTACGCCGGCCTGCGACTGGGTGACGCAGAAATTCACCACGCGCTCGCGGTCGTCGGGGTGCATGCGCAGCGCCCAGTCTTCGACGCTGCGCCAGCTCTCACGGCTCCAGCCGAGCAAGGGCTCGATCTGCGGCCCGATATAGGCAAACGTCATGCTGGCCCAGTCGATTTTCCAGGGAATGGCCTGGGTCGATTCCAGCAGCGCCTGGTAGACCGTGGGGTCGTTGCTGAATTCAGTCACTTCGGACATGCTGGTCCACTCCCGGTTCCGTTTCGATGAAAAGCCTGCGCACGCGATGGCTGCCGCACAGTCGCCCTGGACGCATGGCTGCGGCCGCGCTGCAGGATACATTGCCGGGAAAACCCGCAGGCTGCGCTTAAGATCAGAGCCCATGAAACAAGCCCAACTCCTACTCAACGTTCCCTTCGCGGCCAAGGACCAGGCAAAAGGTCTGGGAGCGCGCTGGGACCCGCAGCAGCGCAGCTGGTATGTGCCGTTGGGTGTCGATATCCAGCCGTTCCAGGCCTGGTGGCCCGCAGACCTCAAGTCCCAGGGCGGTGATGTGATGGCGCAGGTGAGGAAAGCCGCTGCGTCGACGCCTGCGCAAGCCGCACGCAAGCCGGCCGCGACCGGCACGATCTTTACCGGCCCCGCAGAAGTCGCGCCCGACGCATCGGACAAACTGCCCTGGGAAGACTGAGCGGCAGGCGATTTTTATCCGCTAAAACGCACGGCCGCGATTCAAGGCGCGCGGCGCTTGGCCTTGGCAATCTTCTTGCGGTTGGCCTCGTCCCATTGGCGCACATTGAACGCCTGGTAATCGGTCAGCACCGCGTCCACACGCGCCATGCCGGCAGGCAGGCTGCGGCGCGCGCGATAGCCGGCCGCAGGCTCCTGCAGCGCGGGAGCGGCATCAGCGACTTCGAGCAGTTGCGGCAAAGGCACTTCGAGCGCCTGCGCGAGCGCTGCCATGATCTTCAGCGAAGGATTGGCCTTGCCATGGGTCAGATCGGAGAGAAACGAAACGGACATGCCGGCCTTCTGCGCCAAGGCCTGCTTGGTCATCTGCTTCTCGTCCAGCAGTCTGAGCACGTTGCGCAGAAAGATTTCTTGGTACACGGTGGGCGGGAGCGGCCAGGGCTTTAGCCGCTAAAAATTGACGATAAGGTCCATGCCCACATCTTAGCGCCCTGCCCCACCCTGCCCGTTCTCAGTCCCAGGTCGGTGCCAGGCCGTCGGGGTTTACCAGGCGTTCGCCGCGGTCCATGGCATCGATCTGCGCGAGTTCCGCCGCGCTCAGGCGCAGCTGCAGCGCGCCGAGATTGCTCGCCAGGTTCAAGCGCTGCGTGGACGAAGGAATGACCGCGAAGCCGCGCGCCAGCGCCCAGGCCAACGTGACCTGGGCTGCGGTCGCGCCATGCGCGGCGGCAATCGCCTGGATCAGCGGCTCCTTGAGCGCCTGGCCATACGCCAGCGTCATGTACGAAGTGATGCGAATGCCGTGCTGCTTGGCATGGGCGACGACCGCCGGGTTCTGCAGCCGCGGGTGCAGCTCGATCTGGTTGGTGGCGATGTTCTGCGCGCCCACGGCATCAATCGCCTGCTGCTGCAATGCGACCGGGAAGTTGGAGATGCCTATGGCCCGGGTCAGGCCCAGCTCGCGGGCTTGCATCAGCGCGTCCAGCGTTTCGGTCAGCGGCACGGCGGCCGCGGGCGAAGGCCAGTGGATCAGCGTCAGGTCGACCTGCTCGGTGCGCAGCTTGGCCAGGCTTTCGCGCAGGCTGGGCAGCAGTTGCGCGCCGCCCAGGTTCTCGGTCCAGATCTTGGTCGTCAGGAACAGCTGGTCACGCGCCACAGCGCTTTCGGCCATCGCCTGGCCGATCTCGGCCTCGTTGCCATAGATCTGCGCGGTGTCGATGGCGCGGTAGCCGACTTCGAGCGCATTGCGCACCGAGTCGATCACGGTAGCGCCGGTCAGGCGGAAAGTGCCCAGGCCCAGATCAGGAATTTGAATGGAAGTCGTCATGGATGCTCCGTTGAAAAAAGAAGAGAGAAAAGAAATTCAGTGGGCTGCCGAAGGCCGTCCCTTGGCGCGCAGCGCCGCGCCGTCGCGGCGATCGAGCGCGCCGCTCCAATGGGTCAATGCCAGCGACACCAGCACCACCGCAGCGCCTATCCAGGGCGTGTGCTTCAGGCCCCAGTGGCTCACGATCAGGCCGCCGGCCCAGGCCGCGCCCGCAATGCCCAGATTGAAGGCCGCGATGTTCAGGCCCGAAGCCACGTCGACGGCCTGGGGCGCGAAGCGCTCGGCCTGCTTGACCACATAGACCTGCAACCCGGGCACGTTGCCGAACGCGACCGCGCCCCACAGCAGTACCGTGACCAGCGCGAGCCAGGCATGGGGTGCGGTAAAGTTCAGCAGCAGCAGCACGCCGGCCAGCGCGGTGAAGATGATCTTGAGCGCGGCAATCGCACCCTTGCGGTCGGCGAGGCGCCCGCCCCACAGATTGCCGGCCGCGACCGACACGCCATACACCAGCAGCACCCAGCCCACGGCACCGGCGCTGAAGCCCGAGATTTCGGTCAGGATGGCGGCGAGGAAAGTGAAGGGAATGAAAGTGCCGCCGTAACCAATGGCCGTGGTCGCATAGACCAGCAGCAGCCGCGGCTGCGTCAACACCTTGGCCTGCTGGGCCAGCGATGCGGGCGGCGTGTGGCGCAGCTTGCGCGGCACGAACACCCAGCTGCCGACAAAGGCCAGCGCGCCCAGCAGCGACACCGCAAGGAAAGTCTCGCGCCAGCCGAAGTGCTGGCCGATGAACGTGCCCAGCGGCACGCCGGTCACCAGCGCCACCGTGAGGCCGGTGAACATGATGGCGATGGCGCTCGCGGCCTTTTCGCGCGGCACCAGGCTGGTGGCGATGGTCGAGCCTATCGAGAAGAACACGCCATGGGCCAGGCCCGTGAGCACGCGCGCCGCGACCAGCGATTCATAGCTGGGCGCCTGCCACGCCAGCAGATTGCCGGCCGTGAACAAGGCCATCAGGCCCAGCAGCAGCAGCTTGCGCGGCAGCTTGCCGGTCAGCGCGGTGAGCACGGGCGCGCCGATGGCGACGCCCAGCGCATAAAGACTCACCAGCAGCCCTGCCGACGGCAGGCTGATGGCCAGGTCGGCGGCCAGCGTGGGCAGCAGGCCGACGATGACGAATTCGGTCGTCCCGATGGCAAAGGCGCTGATCGTCAGCGCGAGAAGAGCAAGTGGCATGGCAGAGGCCTGGAAGTGGAATAGCCGTACTATGCTCCCCGGATACTTGCAGATAAAGCCTTGCATCATCACAATACTGTTGACTCAGAATCAACAATCCATGAAAACCACCCTTGATGAACTCCAGGCCTTCGTGACCGTGATCGACACCGGCTCGATCACCGCCGCGGCCGAGCAGCTCGCACAGACGGTGTCGGGTGTGAGCCGCACGCTGCGCAGGCTCGAGGAAAAGCTGGGCACGACGCTGCTGCGGCGCACCACGCGCAAGCTCGCGCTGACCGAGGAAGGCAGCCTGTTCCTGCTGCGCGCGCGCGCCGTGCTCGACGCCGTCGCCTCGGCCGAAGACGAGATGGCCGCGCGCCGCGAACACCCCGCGGGCCGGCTGCGCGTGAATGCGGCCTCGCCTTTCATGCTGCACGCCATCGTGCCGCTGCTCGCGGGTTTTCGCGCCCAGTACCCCGATATCGAGCTGGAGCTCAACAGCAACGACGACCTGATCGATCTGATCGAGCAGCGCACCGACGTGGGCATTCGCATAGGCACGCTGCGCGACTCGACGCTGCACGCCACGCCGCTGGCGCGCTTTGCGCTGCGCGTGCTCGCGTCGCCGGCCTACCTCAAGGCCCACGGCAAACCACGCACGGTGGAAGATCTGCGCCAGCACAGCCTGATAGGCTTTACCCAACCCGAAAGCCTCAACCGCTGGCCGCTGCGCCATGCGGGCGGCGAAGACTACGAAATCACGCCCGGCCTGCGCGCGTCCAGCGGCGAAACCGTGCGCCAGCTCGCGCTCGCCGGCCATGGCATTGTGTGCCTGGCCGACTTCATGACCCAGGCCGACCGCGCGCGCGGCGATCTGGTGCAGCTGCTGATTGCGCATACCGTGGAGCAGCTGCAGCCCGTGAACGCTGTCTATTACCGCAATACGGAACTTGCGGCGCGCATACGCGTGTTTGTGGACTATCTGGGCACGGCATTGCGCGGGGAGCGGGGGTAGGCATGAAGTCCGCGTTGCCTTTATCTAGCGCAGGGCGTTCGTCCTTCGACGCGGCCGGCGAGGCAAGCTCTCAAGAAACAGCTTTTTTTGCCAAATAAATCAATGATTTAGAAGGTGATCGATTTTGGCAAACGGTGGCAAAACAGTGACCCGTTCGTGGTGAGCCTGTCGAACCATGAACGGCCCGTCTTCATGACTTGAGCGCAGGCCGTTCATCCTTCGACAAGCTCAGGACGAACGGTATATCGAGCCCCCGCTGTTTATATTGTCAATACACCCGTCTCCCCCACACGCATGCGCGCCGCGATATCGAGCAGCACAGCAGGCAGATCGCGCACGCTTTGCACCACACAGTGGGCCCCGGCCGCGCGCAGTTTGGCGTCGGCGACGGCGATGCGGTCGGACACTTCGGCGGCCGGCGCGCTCGCGTATTCCTTCAGAAAATAGCCGACTTCATTGCCCGACAGACTCAGCCCCACGGTCCACATGCCCGGCACGGTGTCGTCGACCTTGACGATCTGCAAGGACATGGAGACGAGGCCTTTGTATGAACGCCGACCAAAGGTTTGTGCGCGCCCTGCTCCCGCGCGGCGAAAAGTTCGGTGAACCGGCCCTAAGGCACACCGCAAGGCCTTCACGGCGTTGATCACGCGCCCGTCCATGCAGTGCACCTCGGTATAGTTACGCTGCATCTGGTCGCTGAACGGCGCCATGGCACTTGAGGATTGCGCAAGATAGCGCTGGATGAACAATCCTTGAACGTAATGGCGACGCGTTTCCAGGCGCTTGCCGGTCTGATTACTCACGACGACGGCAAAAGCTTCAGAGTCAGCGACGAATGGACGCGCCGTCTGCCATTCGATGATGGGAACGACATATTTCTTTCATTTGACATCCTCACCGGCCAGAAGCTGCGACGATTCCTTCTGCAAGACGGCGATGTCCCGCCGCGAGAATGTTTGTTGCAGCGCGTGCCACAGTCGCTGCAAACCCACTCTCTCATTCGCAGACCTGCTCTACCCTTCGGACTGCTGGCAGGAATAGTCCCGCAGCACGAACAAGTCTGGGTGGTGTAGCTTTCGTTGACTACCTCGAAGACGATACCGGCCTGATGGCTCTTGTATTCCAACATCGCCTTGAGCATGGCCCAGCCCGCATCCAGTGTGGACTTGGCCATCTTGATTTTGACCAGCTTGGCGCTGGCCACGTCGCCCACGAAAATGGCGGCGTTGTTTCTGACCAACTGCGTGCTGAATTGGTGCAGCATGTCTTTGCGCCGATTCGCTATTTTTGCGTGGATCGCTTTGACTCGAGGTCTCTTTTGCGCGCGTTGGGCGATGCGCAGCTTGGCTTCCAGCCGGCGATAAAAGCGCCCTTCGATGCGCTGGCCATCCGAGGCCACGGCCGCCTCTTTAAGGCCAAGATCGATGCCCACGCTGGCTGTGCCTGCGCTGGGCTGACTTTGCACCTTCACAGCCACATTCAACTACCAGCGCCCACGGCTGTCCTGGCTGAAGCTGCCAGCGCGTAACTGGTAGTCGGACAGGCCGTAGCTGTCCCACAAAGAAAAGTGCTGACCTGCAAAGACGATCTGCCCCGCTTTGAACCTCAACGCCCGTGCCTTGAAAGGGATCCAGCCTAAGCTGTATCTGCTGCTCAGAGGATTGGAGACACGCCAACGCAGCTTGGCCTTCTTGAATTGCTTACGAGCTTTCGCGTAGTCTTCGCAGACTTGCTGCGAAGTGGGTGATCCAATGTGCACGCCGTCACATTTGCTGAAACCATTGGTCAGTTTTTGCAGGTCATAGCCACTGAGAAATTGATGGCGTTCGCGAATGGCGCGGTAGCTGGTTTCGTTGCAGAAGTTCCAGACCTGATTGACGTCACGCGCCATTTCAGACAAGACCTTACGGTGCTTGTCCTTGACGCGCAGGCGCAGTGTCTTGGTGCACTCCATGGCAAGAATTTTCCTGGTTCCATGCCAAAAAACAAGCACCCAGGCGCTGCACATTCGTAATCGACGTAAGCAAACATCGCCGTCTGCCTTTGAAGGCCCAGACAAGCGCACTTTCGCCAAAGCATCCGGTCCATTTTTACAAGCGAGCTGGGCGTGGGCGCGGTGTCGGAAGCGGAATTCATTGCCGACCCGCGCTTCGTGCCGATTCGCATCGATGGCGATCCGGCGACGACCAGCACCTATCTCTACTATGCGCGCGAGCGCAGCCGCAGCCTGCTGATCCAGTCGTTTCTGCAGGCCCAGCGCATCGCGCCACACGCACTGCCGCCGGCCTGAACGGCGCGGCGGCTGCGGCTCTTAGATGCCGACGACCGACACCGCCTTGGTGTTGAGATAGGCTTCGAGCGCTTCGGGGCCGCCTTCGGTGCCATAGCCCGAGTCCTTGATGCCGCCGAAAGGCAGTTCGGCCGAAGGCGTTGCGGGCTGGTTGATCCACAGCATGCCGGTTTCGACACGGTTGGACAGCAGCTGCACGTTCTTGAACGAACGCGTGAACGCATAGGCCGCGAGACCGTAAGGCAGGCGGTTGGCTTCGCTGATCGCGTCTTCGAGGCGGTCGAAGGCGCGGATGCCGGCGATGGGGCCGAACGGCTCCTGGTTGAACAGGTCGGAGTCGGTCTCCAGGTTGGCGATCAGCGTGGGCGCAAAGAAGTTGCCCTTGTCGCCCACGCGCTCGCCGCCCGTGAGGATTTCGGCGCCGCGCTGGCGTGCATCGGCCACGACCTGCTGCATCGCGGTGACGCGGCGCGGGTTGGCCAACGGGCCCAGGCTCGTGCCTTCGGCCAGGCCGTCGCCGAGCTTGAGGCCTTGCGCGTACTGCACGAAGGCCTTGTTGAACTCGCCGACCAGGCTGCTGTGCACCAGAAAGCGCGTGGGCGAGATGCAGACCTGTCCGGCATTGCGGAACTTGGCCGCGCCCGCGGCCTTGACGGCCAGCGCCACGTCGGCGTCTTCGGCAATGATCACGGGAGCATGGCCGCCCAGTTCCATGGTCGCGCGCTTCATGTGCTGGCCCGCGAGCGCGGCCAGCTGCTTGCCCACGGCGGTGGAGCCGGTGAACGTGACCTTGCGGATCACGGGGTGGGCGATCACATAGCTGGAGATTTCCGCCGGGTCGCCGAAGACCAGGCCCACGACGCCTGCGGGAATGCCGGCGTCGACAAAGCAGCGCAGCAGCGCGGCCGGCGATGCCGGGGTTTCCTCGGGCGCCTTGCACAGGAACGAGCAGCCCGTGGCCAGGGCCGCGCCGATCTTGCGCACGATCTGGTTGACCGGGAAGTTCCAGGGCGTGAAAGCGGCGACCGGGCCCACGGGCTCCTTGATCACCATTTGCTGGGCGGCGACATTGCGGCCCGGAACGATGCGGCCGTAGACGCGCCGGCCTTCATCGGCGAACCATTCGATGATGTCGGCGCCGGCGTTGATTTCGACGCGGGCTTCGGCCAGGGGCTTGCCGTTTTCCTGCGTCAGCACGCTGGCGATTTCTTCCACGCGTTCGCGCAGCAGCGCGGCGGCGCGGCGCATGACGGCAGCGCGTTCGTAGACCGAGGTGTCGCGCCAGACTTCAAAGCCTTTTTGCGCCGCGGCGAGTGCACGGTCCAGGTCGGAAATGCCCGCGTGGGCCACGGTGCCTATGACCTGGCCCGTGGCCGGGTTGCGCACGTCTATGCTCTTGCCGCTGTCGGCATTCACCCAGTTGTTGGCGATCAGCAGCTGGACATTGGGGTAGGAAACGCTCATAAGGGATCTTCTTTCCATCATTCTGACGACCGGAACTCCGGTCACGGGTCGAAACGCAGGGCGGCCATGGGCGCGCGCACTGCGGGCGGCACCGCACATGGTGACACGAAATCGGCGCCCGCCAGGCCTTGCGCCATGCCACCCTGTCGCCGAGGCAGTCATGCGCCGGCGCCGCGCTTCAGAATATGTCGGGCTCGGGCACGGCCTTGCCGAAGCTGGTTTCGAGAAAATCGAAGTCGCAGCCTTCGTTGGCCTGCAGGATATGCCGGCCGAACAACCAGCCGTAGCCGCGTTCATAGCGCTCTGGCGGCGCAGTCCACGCGGCCTTGCGCTGCGCGAGTTCCTCGTCGCTGATTTCCAGATGAATGCTGCGCGCGGGCACGTCGACGGTGATGCGGTCGCCGGTGCGCACCAGCGCCAGCGGGCCGCCGACCGCCGATTCGGGCGAGCAATGCAGCAGGCAGCCGCCGTAGCTGGTGCCGCTCATGCGCGCGTCCGACAGGCGCAGCATGTCCTTGACGCCCTGCTTGAGCAGCTTGGTGGGAATCGGCAGCATGCCCCACTCGGGCATGCCCGCGCCGCGCGGGCCTGCGTTGCGCAGCACCAGGATGTCGTCGCCGCTCACGTCCAGATCGGGGTCGTCGACGGCCTTCTTCAGGCTGGGGTAGTCGTCGAACACCAGCGCCCGGCCCGTGTGCTGCAGCAGGTGCGGCGCGCAGGCACTGGGCTTGATCACCACGCCGCCGGGCGCGAGATTGCCGCGCAGCACGGCCAGCGCGCCTTCGGCGTAGATCGGCTTGTCGAGCGGGCGTATCACGTCGTCGTGGTAGACCTCGGCACCCGCGATGTTGTTGCCCAGCGTGCGACCGTTGGCGGTCAGTGCCTCAGTCTGGAGGTGGCCGCGTATGCGTTCGAGCAGCGCGCGCAGGCCGCCCGCGTAGAAGAAATCTTCCATCAGGTAGGCGTCGCCGCTGGGGCGGATGTTGGCGAGCACGGGCACGCGGCGGCTGAACGCGTCGAAGTCGTCGAGGCTCACCGCATGGCCGGCGCGGCGCGACATGGCGATCAGATGGATGATGGCGTTGGTGCTGCAGCCCATGGCCATGGCGCAGGCAATGCCGTTCTCGAAGTTGGCGCGCGTGAGCATCTTCGCGGGCGTGAGGTCTTCCCAGACCATGTCGACGATGCGCCGGCCGGTCGCGGCGCTCATGCGAATGTGGTTGGCGTCGGCCGCGGGAATCGACGAGGCGCCGGGCAGCGACAGGCCCACGGCCTCGGCGATGCCGGTCATGGTCGCCGCCGTGCCCATGGTCATGCAGGTGCCGTGGCTGCGCGCGATGCCGGCCTCCATCTCGTTCCAGGCCTGGTCCGACAGCCGGCCCGCGCGGCGCTCGTCCCAGTACTTGAACGCGTCCGAGCCCGAGCCCAGCACCTTGCCTTTCCAGTTGCCGCGCAGCATGGGGCCGGCAGGCAGGTAGATGAACGGCAGGCCCATGCTCAGCGCGCCCATGGTCAGGCCCGGCGTGGTCTTGTCGCAGCCGCCCATCAGCACCGCGCCGTCGACCGGGTGGCTGCGCAGCAGCTCCTCGGTCTCCATGGCGAGGAAGTTGCGGTACATCATGGTCGTGGGCTTGACCATGCTTTCCGACAGGGAGATTGCGGGCAATTCCAGCGGAAAGCCGCCGGCCTGCAGCACGCCGCGCTTGACGTCGTCGACGCGCTGCTTGAAATGCGCATGGCACTGGTTGGCATCGCTCCAGGTGTTGACGATGGCGATGACCGGCTTGCCCATCCAGTCCTCGTAGCCATAACCCATCTGCAGCACGCGCGAGCGGTGGCCGAAGGAGCGGAAATCATCGGGGGCGAACCAGCGTGCGCTGCGCAGGGACTCGGGGGAACGTTTCATGAAAGGCGGTCTTCCGGTTCTGGGCCCGCGTTTGGCGCAGGCCGCTGCAAGAGAAAAAACAGGCCAGGCGCGGCGCGCCCAGCTCAATAGCTGCTGACCGGCGCGGCGGCGGCCTCGCCGCCAAAGCGCCGCGCCGTGGCGTCCAGCCCGTCGCGCAGCACCAGCGTGTCGAGCACCACGGCGACGAACTGCGCGCCCAGCGCCAGGCATTCGCGCGCGCGCGCCTCATCGACCATCAGAATGCCCGGCGCCTTGCCGCAGGCACGGATGCGGCGGATGGCGTCGTCGATCGCACGGCTGACTTCCGGGTGGCGCGTCTGGCCCGGATAGCCCAGGCTGGCCGACAGGTCGGCGGGGCCGATGAAGATGCCGTCGATGCCGTCGACGGCCGCGATCGCCTCGATCTGTTCCAGCGCCTCGCCGGTCTCCACCTGCACCAGCAGGCACAGCTCATCGGCGGCGCGCGCCACGTAGTCGGTGGTGCGGCCGAAGTTCGCGGCGCGCGTGGAGCCGCCCATGCCGCGTATGCCGTGCGGCGGGTAGCGGATCGCGTCCACGGCCGCCTGCGCTTCGCGCGCGTTCTGCACGAAAGGCAGCAGCAGCGTCTGCGCGCCTATGTCGAGATAGCGCTTGATCAGCACCGGGTCGTTCCACGCGGGCCGCACCACGGCCTGTGTGGGCTGCGTGTGAGGCGCGGGCTGGGCCGCGGCCACGGCCTGCAGTTGCTGCAGCATCTGCGGCACGTCGGCGGGCGTGTGCTCGGTGTCGAGCAGCATCCAGTCGTAGCCCGCCCCCGCAATGAGTTCGCTGACATAGGGCGAGGGAATGGTCGACCAGACGCCGATCTGGGCGCGGCCTGCGCGCAGCGCATGTTTGAAGTGGTTGGTAAGAAGCATGTTCACTCGATGCGTATGTTTGCGGTCTTCACCACGTCGGTCCAGCGTGCGACTTCCGCGGCGATGAATCCTGCGGCCTGCTCCGGGGTTCCGGGCGTGGCTTCGTTGCTCATGGTGGTCATGCGCGCGATCACATCGGGCTGGGCCAGAATGTCCTGGCAAGCTTTGTTGAGCTTTTGCACGATGTCGGCAGGCATGCCCGGCGGGCCCGCAAGGCTGGTCCAGGAGTAATTGACGACGCGCGGCTGACCGGCCTCGGCCATGGTCGGCACATGGGGCAGGCTCGCCAGCCGCTGGCTGCCTGCCACGGCCAGCGCGCGCAGCTTGCCGCCCCGCACGAACGGCAGCGCCGAAGTCGCGGGAACGAACAGCAGATCGGCCTGGCTGCCTATCAGGTCGGTCATCGCCGGCGTGTCGCCCTTGTAGGGCGTGATGGGCTTGGCGCGATAGGCCGGCTGACCAACGGGGCGGCCGCCACGGCCAGCAAGCCCAGCAGCGCAGCGCGCCGGTCAGGCAGGGATCGGTACATCGTGTGTCTCCTGTAATGATTGCGCAATCATTCCCGCTTTCTCCCAATGGCTCATCGGGACGTACACCGATCTGCAATCAATCAGAAATGCGCGCCATCAGGCTTATCATGACAACGCAATCATCTCAACCATCGAGCACCATGTCGCAACGATCTTCGCGCCCGTCCACCGCCCCCACGCTCAAAGACCTCGCGCGCCTGGCCGGCGTGTCGCCGATCACGGCGTCGCGCGCGCTGCAGCGCCCCGAACTCGTGGCCGAGGCGACGCGCGCGCGCGTGGCCCAGGCCGTGGAGCAATCGGGCTATGTGCCCAATTCGCTCGCCGGCGGCCTGACTTCGCGCCAGACGCGCCTGGTCGCGGCCATCGTGCCGTCGATGGGGCATTCGCTGTTTTCCGACATGCTCGACGCGCTGGTCACCAGCCTGGCGGCCGAACGCTACGAAACCACGCTGGGCATTTCACGCTACGACCCCGAGCACGAAGAGACCTGGCTCGCGGCCATGCTCAGCCGCCGGCCCGAAGGCGTGGTGCTGACCGGCACCGAGCACACGGCGCGCACCCGGCGCCTGCTGCTCAACGCCGACATTCCGGTGGTGGAACTGTGGGACTACACGCCCCACCCGCTCGACGTGATCATCGGTTTCTCGCAGGAAGACGCGGGCCGGGCCGCGTTCCGCCATCTGGCCGCCTGCGGCTACCGGCGGCCCGCGATCCTGCGCTCCGACGACAGCCGCGCCCAGCGGCGCGCGCTGGGCTTTGCGCG
>NZ_JAHCDD010000074.1 GCF_018413525.1 Acidovorax sp. CCYZU-2555 | reverse complement strand
CGCGCGAGCCCATGCGCGCATAGGCCGCCTGCAGTTCGGCCATGGGCATGGTGGTGTCGATCACGGGCTTGATCTTGCCTTCGCGGTACCAGTCGAGCAGCGCGGCCATCATCGCCGCGTTGGCCTTGGGTTCGCGCCGCTGGAACTCACCCCAGAAGACGCCGACCAGCGACGCGCCCTTGAGCAGCGCCAGGTTCCAGGGCAGGGCGGGAATGGGGCCGGCGGCGAAGCCGACCACCAGGTAGCGGCCGCGCCAGGCGATGGAGCGGAACGCGGGCTCGGCCAGTTCTCCGCCCACCGGGTCGTAGATCACGTCCGGGCCCTTGCCGCCGGTCGCGGCCTTGAGCGCTTCGCGCAGCTCGGTCGTGCTGTAGTTGATCGTCGCGTCGGCGCCCAGCGATGTGCACAGCGCGCATTTCTCGTCGCTCGACGCGGCGGCGATGACGCGCGCGCCCGCGGCCTTGGCGATCTGGATCGCGGCCGTGCCCACGCCGCCGGCCGCGCCCAGCACCAGCACGGTCTCGCCGGCCTGCAGCTGCGCGCGGTCGATCAGCGCATGGTGCGAGGTGGCATAAGTCATGATGAAGGCGGCCGCGTCGACCAGCGGGAAATCACCGGGCAGCGGCAGGCAGGCCGCGGCCGGGGCGATCACATGGCTGCCGAAGCCGCCCGTGCCCGTGAGGCAGGCGACGTTCTGGCCCACGGCCAGATGTTCCACGCCCGCGCCCACGGCGCGCACCACGCCCGCGTATTCCGAGCCGGGCACGAAAGGCAGAGGCGGCTTGATCTGGTATTTGTTCTGCACGATCAGGATGTCGGGAAAGTTCAGGCTCGCGGCCTTGATCTCTATGAGGACTTCTCCGGCCTGGGGCTGCGGCGTGGGCAGCTCCGTCCATTGCAGGGAATCGACGCCCGTGGGCGTGGTACACAGCCAAGCATGCATGCAGGTCTCCTGTCGTTTTGTTGCGTGAATGATAGAAGCGATGACCTCATGGAGCTTGTCCCTGCGGCGACGGGTCGGCGGGCGCCTACAATCCGCTGCATCCCATGAAAATCCTCATTTCCAACGATGACGGTTATCAAGCGCCCGGCCTGGTGGCGCTTTATGAATCGTTGAAGACCATTGCCGATGTGGAGGTGGTCGCTCCTGAGCACAACAACAGTGCCAAATCCAATGCCCTGACGCTGCACTCGCCTTTGTACGTGCACCAGGCTCCCAATGGTTTTCGCTATGTCAACGGCACGCCGGCCGATTGCGTGCACATCGCGCTGACCGGCCTGCTCGGCTACCGCCCGGACCTTGTGGTGTCGGGTATCAACAACGGCGCCAATATGGGCGACGACACCATTTACTCGGGCACCGTGGGCGCGGCCATGGAAGGCTACCTGTTCGGCGTGCCGGCGATTGCGTTTTCGCAGGTCGACAAGGGCTGGACCGAAATCGAGGCCGCCGCCGCCAAGGCGCGCGAAATCGTGCAGCAGATGCAGGCCCAGCAGCTCGTGGGCGAAACGCCCTGGCTGCTCAACGTCAACATTCCCAACATGCCGCTGGCGGCCATGCGCTCGCTCAAGCTGTGCCGGCTCGGGCGCCGGCATGCGGCCGAGCGGGTCATCACCCAGGAAAGTCCTCGAGGAGAAGTCATGTACTGGATTGGCAGCGCGGGCGCGGCAAAGGACGACGCCGATGGCACGGATTTCCACGCCACGGCCCAGGGCCATGTGGCGATGACGCCGCTCAAGGTCGATCTGACCGACCACGACAACCTGCGCTATTGGGCGCAGACCGCGGCGCGCATGCTCGATCCGAACGAGAAGGCGTCGACGCCGTGACGCAGCGTCCTCCCGGCTTCCCCTCCTGGATTGCGTCCTCGGCCAGTCCTTCCTCCGCCAAGCCCGGCAGCAAGCCCAGCGCCAAGCCCGGTGCCGGCCAGGCCACGCGCGCGCCCGCGGCCATGCCCATGCCCATGGGCGTGGGCCTCGATTCGATCGCCGTGCGCAGCCGCATGGTCCAGCGCCTGGCGCAAGGCGGCGTGAACTCGCAGCAGGTGCTGCAGGCCATGTCCAGCGTCGAGCGCCACCATTTTGTCGACAGCGCGCTGGTCAACCAGGCCTATGAAGATACGAGCCTGCCCATCGGTCTGGGGCAGACGATTTCCAAGCCCAGCGTGGTGGCGCGCATGACCGCGCTGCTGCTGGGCGCCGAATGCGCGCGTGGCGGTCTGGGTCGGGTGCTGGAGATCGGCACCGGCTGCGGCTACCAGGCGGCGGTGCTCGGTCGCGTGGCGCAGGAGGTCTATTCGATCGAGCGCCTGCGCGGTCTGCACGAGAAAGCCCGCACGAATCTGCGTCCGCTGCGGCTGGCGCATGTGCATCTGCTGTTTGGTGACGGTATGCTTGGCTATGCCCAGGGTGCGCCCTATGCAGGAATTCTCGCCGCCGCGGGCGGCGACGCCATTCCCGATGCCTGGTGCGAACAGCTGGCCGTCGGCGGCCGGCTGGTCGCGCCCATGGGCAACGGCGCGGGCGGGCAGAGTTTATTGGTCATTGACAAGACGCCCTATGGGCTTAAGAGGACGGTTCTCGAGGCAGTGAACTTTGTCCCTTTAAAATCTGGTATTGCCTAAAAGGGATTGCTTATGTTGGTATCGCGAAGTCTTGGGGCTTGGGGATCTGTGCTGCTGGCGGGTTTTGTACTCGCCGGCTGTGGTTCACAAGTGAACAGGGCTCCAGTGGAAGATCGGGGCACGGCTGCCTCGTCGGGAGGCTCGATGTCGTCGTCGGCAGCGGCGCCCAAGCCCTTGCCGGGCGCTGAAAATGCGGGCAAGCCCGGGTATTACACCGTGCGTCCCGGTGACACCCTGATCCGCATCGGATTGGAAACCGGTCAAAGCTGGAAAGACATTTCCCGCTGGAGCAATCTTGAAAATCCCAACCTGATCGAGGTCGGACAAGTGCTGCGCGTGGTGCCGCCTGCGTCGTCTTCGTCGTCGGGCATGGCCCAGTCGTCGCAAAGCGACTCCGGCAGCGGTCGCGCGGTCGCGCCTGTCGTGGTGGCCGGTGGCGATGCCACCGTGACGCCGCCCGCCACGGTGACGCCTGCTCCGGCCACGCCCGCCAAGCCTGCGGCTTCGGCGCAAACCGGTGGCGACGATGACCTGGGCTTCATCTGGCCGGCTTCGGGCAGCCTGATCGCGGGCTTCGACGAAGCGCGCAACAAGGGCTACGACATCGCCGGCAAGGCCGGAGATCCGGTGGTCGCGGCGGCCGATGGTCGCGTGGTCTATGCGGGCGCAGGCCTGCGTGGCTACGGCAACCTGATCATCCTGAAGCACAACAACACCTACCTGACCGCTTACGCGCACAACCAGACCTTGCTCGTCAAGGAAGACCAGAGCGTGCGCAAGGGCCAGAAGATCGCCGAAATGGGCAGCACCGACGCCGATCGCGTGAAGCTGCACTTCGAAGTGCGTCGCCAGGGCAAGCCCGTCGATCCGTCGCGCTATCTGCCTTCCCGTTAATGCGCTGCGCGCAGCCGCCGTCCCTTGCGGACGGCGCTGTGCCGCGCTGTCATCTACATCATGAACTCTCATTCTCTCGAGCCGGATTCGTCTCTCAGTGAGGAGTCTGGCGCGCTGGAAGAAGAAGTTCTCGAAACGCGCCAGGCCCCGGTCCGTCTGGACCAGCATGGCCTGCGCCTGGACAAGGCGCTGTGCGCGCTGGTCCCCGAATTCTCGCGCAGCTATCTGCAGCAACTGCTGGCGCTGGGCGCGGTGCAGCTCAACCAGCGCGTGGTCGAAAAAGCCGCGCTCAAGGTCAAGGCCGGCGACCAGTTGCTGGTCGAAATGCGCCCCACGCTGCAAAGCCAGGCCTTCCAGCCCGAAGAGCTGCCCATCGAGGTCGTCTATGAAGACGCGCATCTGCTGGTGATCAACAAGGCCCCGGGCATGGTGGTGCATCCTGCGCCCGGCAACTGGAGCGGCACGCTGCTCAACGCGCTGCTGGCGCGCGATCCAGGCGCTGCCGTCGTGCCGCGCGCGGGCATCGTTCACCGGCTCGACAAGGACACCAGCGGGCTGATGGTGGTCGCACGCGACCGCCTGACCATGGACGCGCTGGTGGCCCTGATCGCCGAGCGCAACGTGAGCCGCCAATACCTCGCGCTCGCGCACAAGCCCTGGCTGGGCGCCAAGACCTGCACGGTGAACCGCGCCATAGGCCGCGATCCGCGCAATCGCCTGAAAATGGCCGTGGTCGACCTGGGGCTGCACGCGGGCAAGACCGCGCAGACCGATTTCGCGCTGCTGTCCGGCTGCACCGAAGGCGCGCTGGTGCATTGCACGCTGCACACCGGCCGCACCCACCAGATTCGCGTGCACATGGCGTCCATCGGTCACCCGCTGGTCGCCGACACCACTTATGGCGGCCATCCCGAAGCCGGCATGCAGCGCCAGGCCCTGCACGCGTTCCGCCTGGCGTTCGTCCACCCCATGACCGGCAAGTCGCTGGAGTTCCGCGCGCCGCTGCCGCACGACATGCGCGCGGCCTGCGATTCCTGGGGCTTAGCGTACGGCGACTGAACGTTTTGCGCGGCCTGGGCTACAATCCGCCCCAGGTTCCGGTGTGCGCCGCGCGAGCGCCATGCCCGGATCACGCTGACGCACCTGCGTTTTCGCCTATCTCCTGAGCCCCGCCACACCGGGGCGCGTTACCCCGAGTCGCTGCACGATGAATACGGTCGATGCCAAACGGGTTCTGGAAACTGCTCTGATATGCGCGCCTTTACCGGTCTCCGTGCGAGACCTGCGGGCGCTGTTTGACGATGCACTTGGAACCGACACTGTCAAAGGCCTGCTGCTGGAGCTGCGGGACGACTGGGCGCTGCGGGGCGTGGAATTGGTGCAGGTCGCTTCCGGGTGGCGCTTTCAAAGCCGTCCCGAAATGCGTGTCTACCTCGACCGCCTGCATCCCGAAAAGCCGCCACGCTACACGCGTGCGGCGCTCGAGACGCTGGCGATCATTGCCTACAAGCAGCCGGTCACGCGCGGCGACATCGAAGACATTCGCGGCGTCACGGTCAACAGCCTGCTGATCAAGCAGTTCGAGGACCGGGGCTGGGTCGAAGTCATCGGCCATCGCGAGACCGTCGGTCGGCCCGCGCTGCTGGCGACCACGCGGCAGTTTCTGGACGACCTGGGATTGCAGTCCCTGGACCAGTTGCCCGCGATGCAGGCAGGCGTGCCGCAGCCAGACCTTTTCAAGGCGCTGGATGCAGACGCAGTACCCGCGACCGAGCCCGAAACGGCAGCGGTCGCGGCAGAGCAATCGGACGGCGGTGACGCGCCGCCGACGGCCGTGGTGCAGGACACCACGGGCCTCGATGGGCAGGCTTCGCTTTTGCCCCAGGTTTGAATGAACAGGGTCTCGCAGTGATGCGACACAGGAAAAAATGATGAATGATTCGACGGCGGATAAAGACGGCAACCCCAATGCGGTGCCTCCCGTGACTGATGCAGACGAGCCAGCGCGCCCTGCAGCACGCCAGCGCCCCCAGCCACGCCCCCGGCCCCAGCAGGTCAAGGGTGCGTTCGGCAAGGGCCCGCGCCGCGCGACTGCGGTAGCACCGGTCGCGCCCGCCGCGCCCGCGGCCGCGCCGCTGGACGGTTTCGACTTTGCCGACGTGGTCGCGGGTGAACTCGACGCCCAGGAGCAGATCGAGGACGCCGCACTGCCCAAGCGCGTGCTCACGCCCCAGGCCGAATCGCCCAAGCTGCACAAGGTGCTGGCCCAGGCCGGCATGGGTTCGCGCCTCGAAATGGAAAAGCTGATCCTCGAAGGCAAGATTTCGGTCAACAAGGAACTGGCCCACGTCGGCCAGCGCGTGCAGTACGGCGACCAGATCACTGTCAACGGCAAGCCCATCCGCTTTCGCATCGAAGCGCCTGAAGCGCGCGTGCTCGCCTACCACAAGCCCGCGGGCGAAGTGGTGAGCCACGACGACCCCCAGAACCATCCCACGGTGTTTCGCCGCCTGCCGCGCCTGCACCAGGGCAAGTGGCAGTCCATCGGTCGCCTCGATCTGAACACCGAAGGCCTGCTGCTGTTCACCAACTCGGGTGACCTGGCCAACAACCTGATGCACCCGCGCTTCGGCCTGGAGCGTGAGTACGCAGTGCGCGTGCTCGGCGCGCTCAACAAGGAAGAAAAGCAGCGCCTGCTCGACGGCGTCAAGCTCGAAGACGGCGAAGCCTCGTTCGGCTCCATCGAAGACGGCGGCGGCGAAGGCGCGAACTGCTGGTATCGCGTGACGATTTCCGAAGGTCGCAACCGCGAAGTGCGCCGCATGTTCGAGGCCGTGGGCCACGCCGTGAGCCGCCTGATCCGCATCCGCTACGGCGCGATGCTGCTGCCGCGCGGTCTCAAGCGCGGTGCGTTCATGGAACTCGACGAAAAGGACATCCAGGCGCTGCGCCAGGCGGCCCGCGTTCCTTCCGAGAACCCGGAAGGCGAAGACGCACAGCGCGCGCCACGGGGTACGGGCCGTCCGGCCAACCCCCGGGGTACGGGCGGTGCCGGCCGTGCGCCGGCTCCGGCGCGCAAGGGCGGGGGCATTTTTGCCGCGCGCACCGCCGCGCCGCGCACGGGCCGCAAGCCCACGCAAGCGAGCGAAGTGCAGGCGGATCCGATCAAGACCGAATCGGGCTTCATCGGCCAGGACAGCCTGTCACGCGCGCGCAAGGAAGCCAAGCGCGCCACGGCCCAGCGCCGCGGCCGCCGCTGACAGTCTCCGGTGGAGAGTCAGGTGTATGTGTGAGATAGCTAGAATAAGGGGTTTTGTTCTTAGGAACAAAAATCTTTAAATTTCTCAAGGAAAACCAAATGGCTATCGAACGCACTCTCTCCATCATCAAGCCCGACGCCGTTGCAAAGAACGTCATCGGTCAAATCTACGCCCGCTTCGAAGGCGCCGGCCTGAAGATCGTGGCTGCCCGTCTGGTGCAACTGTCGCGCAACGAAGCTGAACAGTTCTACGCTGTTCACGCTGCACGTCCTTTCTTCAAGGACCTGGTCGACTTCATGATCTCCGGTCCCGTGATGATCACGGCCCTGGAAGGCGAAAACGCGATTCTGACGAACCGCGAACTGATGGGCGCTACGGACCCCAAGAAGGCAGAAGCCGGCACGATCCGCGCCGACTTCGCTGACAGCATCGATGCCAATGCAGTGCACGGCTCGGATGCTGCTGAAACCGCGGCAGTGGAAGTTGCTTTCTTCTTCCCCGGCCTGAACATCTACTCGCGTTGATCGCTTGGGCGCTGCGCGACGAAAGGCCTTCGGGTCTTTTGTTGCCAGCAGCGCCTTGCGGCCGGCGTGGACCCGCATGCCGATATGACTACCAATTTACTTGAATTTGATCTCGACGGACTGTGCGCCTATTGCGAACAGCTCGGGGAGAAGCGTTTCAGGGCGACGCAGCTGTTTCGCTGGATACACCAGCGCGGTGCGAGCGACTTTGAACAAATGAGCGATCTCGCCAAGTCCCTGCGCGAGAAGCTCAAGGCGCGTGCCCATATCACGGCCCTGCCGGTCATCACCGAGCATGTGTCCCAGGATGGCACCGTCAAATGGCTGTTTGATGTGGGTGATGGCAATGCGGTCGAAGCCGTGTTCATCCCCGAGGACGACCGTGGCACGCTGTGCATTTCGTCCCAGGCCGGTTGCGCCGTGGGCTGCCGTTTCTGCTCCACGGGCCACCAGGGCTTCAGTCGCAATCTGACGACGGGCGAAATCCTCGCCCAGCTGTGGTTCGCCGAACATGCGCTGCGCAAGCGCCTGGGCGTGAGCGAGCGCGTCATCTCCAACGTGGTGATGATGGGCATGGGCGAGCCGCTGCAAAACTATACGGCCCTCGTGCCCGCGCTGCGCGTGATGCTCGACGACCACGGCTACGGCATGTCGCGCCGCCGCGTGACGGTCTCGACTTCGGGCGTCGTTCCCATGATGGACCGCCTGGGCCTCGACTGCCCCGTGGCCCTGGCCGTGTCGCTGCACGCGCCCAATGACCCGCTGCGCGACGACCTCGTTCCGCTGAACCGCAAGTACCCGATCAGCGAACTGATGGAGTCCTGCCAGCGCTACCTCGAGCATGCGCCGCGCGACTTCATCACCTTTGAATACTGCATGCTCGACGGCGTCAACGACCAGCCCGAACATGCGCAGCAACTGGTGAATCTGGTGCGCAGCTATGGCAATGGACGCCCATGGTGCAAACTCAACCTGATTCCTTTCAATCCGTTCCCCGCCTCGGGACTGCTGCGTTCGTCTTCGGCCCAGGTGACCGAATTCGCACGCATTCTGAGCCAGGCGGGCATCGTGACCACCGTGCGCAAGACGCGCGGTGACGACATCGACGCGGCCTGCGGCCAACTCGCCGGCGACGTCAAGGACCGCACACGCGCTGCAGAGCGCATGGCCAAACGTCGCACAATCATGATTGCTCCTTCTCCCTGAAGGAGCCATAAGGTCTACTGCATGAATCCTGGAAAAATCGGACGGCTAGTAACTTCATACCCGGGCTGGGGGCTCGCCGCCTGCCTGGGGCTGGTGCTGCTCACCGGCTGTGCGGGTGGTCCGCGCGGCGTCGATGGCGGCACGCATGCCGACCTCGTCACGCCTTCCGATGAATCCGATATCCGCCGCCGCGCCCGCATCCGCATGGAGCTGGCGGCGAGTTATTTTCAGCTCGGCAGAACCGAAGTCGCGCTCGATGAAATCAAGCAGTCGCTGGCGACCGATCCCAACTATGCCGAAGCGCATCAGCTGCGCGGCCTGATCTACATGCAGCTCGGCGACGCCGAGCTGGCCGAGGACGGCTTTCGCCGCGCGCTGGCACTGGCGCCGCGCGACGCGAACCTGCTGCACAACTATGGCTGGCTGCTGTGCCAGCAAAAGCGCTATGCGCAGGCCGACCGGCTGTTCAACGACGCGCTGGAGCAGCCGCGCTACCAGGCCAAGGCCAAGACCTGGATGGCCAAGGGCCTGTGCCTGCAGAGCGCGGGCCAGCTCAAGGCATCCGAGGAAGCGCTGTTCAAGGCCTATGAAATGGACGCCGGCAATCCGGTTGTCGCTTACAACCTGGCCAACGTGCTGTATGTTCAGGGGGATGTGACGCGTGCCCGGTTCTATATCCGCCGCCTGAACAACAGCGAGCAGGCCAATGCCGAGACGCTGTGGCTGGGCATCAAGGTGGAGCGTGCGCAGGGGGACCAGCTCGCCATGGAGCAGCTGGCCGGCCCGCTGGGCAGGCGTTTTCCGGAATCGCGTGAGTGGTTGGCCTATCAACGGGGTGCATTCAATGAGTGAGAGAGAGTTGCAGATGTCCGGTGTTTTGGAGACGCAACAGAGTGAACCGCCAGCGCATGCGACTGCGGGCCAGCAGCTGCGCCGGGCACGCGAAGCCGCGGGGCTGCATGTGGCGGCGCTCGCCAGCGCGCTCAAGGTGCCCGTGTACAAGCTCGAGGCCCTCGAGGCCGACAATTACGCGGCTTTCCCCGATACCGTGTTCATGCGCGCGCTCGCTTCGAGCATCTGCCGCAGCCTGGGCCTGGACGCACAGCCGGTGCTCGACCAGTTGCCGCGCAATGCGCCCCCGGGCCTGAACCCGCAGCGCACGCATCTGAATGCGCCCATCAAGGAACGCGCGGGCAAGAGCGGCGGCGGCATGGCGGCGAGCAACAGCGGCGTGTCGAGCAAGGCGATCGCCGCGGTCGCGGTGCTGCTGATCGGCGCCGCGGCGGTGTATTTCCTGCCCAGCGGCATACTTGACCGTGACGACAGCGCTGAAAGCGCGCCCGCAACGGTGAGCCAGCCCATCGAGGCCACGGCGGTGCAGACTCCCGCGGCCATCGACACGCCAGCGGCAGCAGCGCTGCCCGCCGAGCTCGCAGGCATTGCGCCTGCCGCAGCGCCGGCTGCCGCAGCACCGGCTGCCGCTCCTGTCGTGGCAGAAACGCCTGCGCCTGTAGCCGGTACGCCCGCGGCCGCCGTCGCGCCGCAGCTGCCCGGCCAGGAAGCCCTGGTCTTCAATGCCTCGGCCCCGTCGTGGGTACAGGTCAAGGACGCACGCGGCACCGTGGTGCTGAGCAAGAATCTGACCGCTGGAGAATCGGCGCAGGTGTCGGCGCAACTGCCGGTGCAGGTGATTGTCGGCCGGGTCGCGGTCACCACGCTGCAGGTGCGCGGCCAGCCTTTCGATCTTGCGACAGTGGCGCAAGGCAAAGACGTAGCACGCTTCGAGGTGAAATAAGTGAACAGCAAAGAACAGCTGCCCATCCCCATGTCCGCTCCCGCGGCGCGGCGCTCGCGCCAGGCGCGCGTGGTCTGGGGTGATCGTGTCGTGACGGTAGGCGGCGATGCGCCGGTGCGCATCCAGTCGATGACCAATACCGACACGGTCGAGGCCATAGAAACCGCGATACAGATCCGTGAACTGGCCCAGGCCGGCTCGGAGATGGTGCGCATCACCGTGAATACGCCCGAGGCGGCCGCGGCCGTGCCGTATATCCGCGAGCAGCTCGACCGCATGGGCGAGAACGTGCCGCTGGTCGGCGATTTCCACTACAACGGCCACCGCCTGCTGACCGATTACCCGGAATGCGCGAAGGCGCTGTCCAAGTACCGCATCAACCCCGGCAACGTGGGCAAGGGCGACAAGCGCGACAAGCAGTTCGGTCAGATGATCGAAGCCGCGGCGCGCTACGACAAGGCCGTGCGCATCGGCGTCAACTGGGGCAGCCTCGACCAGGAGCTGCTCGCCAGCCTGATGGACGAGAACATCCGCCGCGCCCAGCCCTGGGACCCGCGCCAGGTGATGTATGAAGCGCTGATCACATCGGCCATCGACTCCGCGCGCCTGGCCGAAAGCATGGGCCTGGACGGCAACCAGATCATTCTGTCGTGCAAGGTCAGCGGCGTGCAGGACCTGATTTCGGTCTACCGCGAGCTGTCGCGCCGCTGCGACTACGCGCTGCACCTGGGCCTGACCGAAGCCGGCATGGGCACCAAGGGCACGGTGGCCTCGGCGGCCGCGCTGTCGGTGCTGCTGCAAGAAGGCATTGGCGACACCATCCGCGTATCGCTCACGCCCCAGCCGGGCGAAGCGCGCACCCAGGAAGTGGTGGTCGCCGCCGAAATCCTGCAGTCGCTGGGAATGCGCATGTTCGTGCCCAGCGTCACGGCCTGCCCCGGGTGCGGGCGCACCACCAGCACCACGTTCCAGGAGCTGGCCAAGCGCATCGACGACCATCTGCGCTCGCAGATGCCGGTGTGGCGCGTCAACTATCCTGGCGTCGAAGCGATGCGCGTGGCCGTCATGGGCTGCATCGTCAACGGCCCGGGCGAAAGCAAGCATGCCGACATCGGCATCAGCCTGCCGGGCAACGGCGAAGCGCCTGCGGCCCCCGTCTTCATCGATGGCGAAAAGGCCTTGACCCTGCGCGGGGACAACATCGCCGAGGAATTCCACGCGCTGGTCGACAACTACGTGCGCCGCCGCTACGGCGCACAGGCGCAATAAGTCGCTGCCCGCTGCGCTGTCTGCGCAGCGCCTGAATCTTGATCTCACCCATTTTTGCCGTGACCACTGAAACCAAAGCCTCTCCCAAGCCGGGAAAGATTGTTGCCGTCAAAGGCATGAACGATATTCTTCCACCCGATTCCGCACGCTGGGAATGGCTGGAGGAAAAAGTGCGCAGCCTGATGCAGCGCTACGCCTACCGCAACATCCGCACGCCCATCGTCGAGCCCACGCCGCTGTTCGTGCGCGGCCTGGGTGAAGTCACCGACATCGTCGAGAAGGAAATGTATTCCTTCGAAGACCGGCTCAACGGCGAGCAGCTGACGCTGCGCCCCGAAGCCACGGCCGGCGTGGTGCGCGCGGTTGCTGAGAACAACCTGCTGTACGACGGCGGCAAGCGCCTGTACTACATGGGCCCTATGTTCCGTCACGAGCGTCCGCAGCGCGGCCGCTACCGTCAGTTCCACCAGATCGGCGCCGAGGCCCTGGGTTTTCACGGCCCCGAAGTCGATGCCGAACTGATTCTGCTGGCCGACGCGCTGTGGAAGGAACTGGGCCTGCAGCATGTGCGCCTGGAACTCAACAGCCTGGGCCAGCCCGAGGAGCGCAAGGCGCACCGCGCGGCGCTGATCGCCTATCTGGAACAGCACCAGGACCTGCTCGACGAGGAAGCCAAGCGCCGTCTGCACAGCAACCCGCTGCGCATTCTTGACACCAAGAACCCGGCGATGCAGGCCATGGTCCAGGCCGCGCCGCGGCTGCTCGACTTCCTGGGCGAAGCCTCGCTGGCGCACTTGAACGCCGTCACCGCCATCCTCGACGCCAACGGCGTGGTCTGGAGCATCAATCCGCGCCTGGTGCGCGGCATGGACTACTACAACCTCACGGTGTTCGAGTTCATCACCGACCAGCTCGGCTCGCAGGGCACGATCTGCGGCGGCGGCCGCTATGACTACCTGATCGAGCAGATCGGCGGCAAGGCCGCGCCGGCCGTGGGCTGGGCGCTGGGTGTCGAGCGCGTGCTCGAACTGGTCAAGGAAGCCGGTCTCGCGACCGCCGCGCCCGTGCCCGACGCCTATGCGGTCGTGCCCGATGCGGCCTCGCTGCCCCAGGTCAGCCAGGTGATCCAGGCGCTGCGTGGCGCCGGTGTCAGCGTGCAGCTGCACAGCCCTTCGGGCGCTGCCGGCGAAGGCATGGGCAGCATGAAGTCGCAGTTCAAGAAAGCCGATGCCAGCGGCGCGCGCTTTGCGCTGGTGTTCGGCTCCGATGAACTCGCCCAGGGCCAGGTCACGGTCAAATCGCTGCGCGACGGCAGCGGCGAACAGACCACGCAATCCCTCAGCGCAGTGGCGCAGTGGGCGACCCTTCTACAATCGACAGACTAAAAACACCCAGCAAAGCCATGGCCCAACATTTCGATCTTGAAGAACAAGAGCAACTTGACCAGCTGAAGCATTTCTGGAACAAATGGGGCACCCCGATCACGGGCGCCCTGATTGTCGTGTTCGGCAGCTTCGCCGCCTGGAATGGCTACCAATACTGGCAGGCCCGCCAGTCTACCCAGGCCGCGGCGCTCGCGGACGCGGTGACGCAGGCCGTCGAAGGCAAGCAACTGGACCGCATAGGCCAGGCGCTGACCGATTTGAAGGGCAGCTACGCCGGCACCCAGCAAGCCGCACAGTCGGGCTTGCTGGCCGCGAAGGCGTATGCCGATGCGGGTCAATGGGACCAGGCCAAGGATGCACTGACCTGGGTCGCCGACAAGGGCAGCGATAACGGCCTGCAGTCGCTCGCACGCCTGCGCCTGGCCGCGGTGCTGCTGGAGCAAAAGCAACCCGACGCCGCGCTGCAGCAGCTGTCGGCAAGCTTCCCCGCCGAATTCACGGCCGTGGCCGCCGACCGCCGTGGCGATGCCTATGCGCTGCAGGACAAGAAGACCGAAGCCGTGGCTGAATACGAAAAAGCCTACAAGGCGTTCGACAGCCAGATCGACTACCGCCGTCTGGTGGAATTCAAGCTCAACGCGCTGGGCGTGCAAGTCCAGGCCAAGGCCAGCCCAACGGAAGCCAAACTATGACCCGCAGCCTGCCAACGCGCCTGGTGCGCAGCCTCTGTACTTTCGGCCTGATCGCCAGCCTCGCCGGCTGCGCGTTCTGGAGTTCCAGCAAGGTCAAGCCCGCGGACCTGGGGCCCAACGTGGCCCTGCTGCCCGTGCAGAAAGCCTGGACGGCTAAAATCGCGCCGCTTGGCCAGTTGCCGCTGGTCGCGCATGTGCATGGCACGACCGTGGTGCTGGCCAGCCTCGACGGCAGCCTGCAGGCGCTGGACGCCAGCTCGGGTGCCTCGCTGTGGCAGGCCAAGGTGGGTCAGCCGCTGACGGCCGGTGTGGGTGGCAACGAACGCCTGCAGGCCGTGGTCACGCGCGCGAACGAAGTGGTGCTGCTGGAGCAAGGCCGTGAAGTCTGGCGCAAGCGCCTGCCCGCGGCTTCGTACACGCCGCCGCTGGTCGCCGGTGGCCGCGTGTTCGTGCTGTCGGCCGACCGCGCGCTCACGGCATTCGATGCCGAAAACGGTCGCCAGCTGTGGGTGCAGCAACGTACCGGCGAATCGCTGGTGCTGCGCCAGGCGGGCGTGCTGACTGCCGTCGGCGACACGCTGATGGCCGGCCTCGCGGGCCGGCTCGTGGGCCTGAACCCCGACAACGGCGCCGTGCTGTGGGAAGCCGCGCTGGCCAGCCCGCGCGGCACCAACGACGTCGAGCGCCTGGTCGATCTGGTGGGCCCGTTGAGTCGCGAAGGCGGGCAGCTGTGCGCGCGCACGTTCCAGGCCTCGGTGGCCTGCGTGGACGTGGGCAGTGCGCGTCTGCAATGGGCGCAGCCTGCCCGTGGCGCACAAGGCCTGGGCGGTGACGCCGAGCGCCTTGTGGGCACAGAAGGCAATGGAACAGTGATCGCATGGCGGCGCGCCGATGGCAGCCGTCTGTGGTCAACGGATCGCCTGCAACTGCGCAAGCTGACAGCTCCTTTGCTGTTGGGTCGCTCGGTGGTCGTGGGCGATGACGATGGTCTGGTTCATTTGTTGTCCAAAGAGGATGGTTCTCCGTTGAACCGCCTGACAACCGATGACTCCGGGATTGCTGCAGCACCGGTGGTGGCTGCGGATACGCTGGTGGTCGTGACGCGCAATGGTGGCGTGTACGGCTTCCGGCCGGATTGATAGGTATTCTGGGATGAAGCCAGTTATTGCCCTTGTAGGGCGCCCGAATGTGGGCAAATCGACGCTGTTTAATCGGCTTACAAAGTCGAGAGATGCGATCGTCGCCGACTATGCCGGGTTGACGCGGGACCGTCATTACGGCCAGGGCAAGCAGGGCAAGCACGAGTACATCGTGATTGACACCGGCGGCTTCGAACCCGATGCAACCAGCGGCATTTTCAAGGAAATGGCCAAGCAGACGCAACAGGCCGTGGCCGAAGCCGATGTGGTCATTTTCGTGGTCGATGCGCGTGCCGGTGTCTCGGCACAGGACCATGACATCGCCAAGTACCTGCGTCGCCTGGGCAAGCCTTGCCTGCTGATCGCCAACAAGGCGGAAGGCATGCTCGAGGGCGTGCAGCTCACCGAGTTCTACGAACTGGGTCTGGGTGCGGTGCACCCGGTGTCTGCTGCCCATGGTCAGGGTATCCGCGGTCTGGTCGAGCTCGCGCTCGAGCCGCTGCATCTGCCCGATCCCGAAGAAGACGCGCTGGAAGAGGGCGAACTCGGCCCGATCAAGCTGGCCGTGGCCGGCCGTCCCAACGTGGGCAAGTCGACACTGATCAACACCTGGCTGGGTGAAGAGCGCCTGGTCGCGTTCGACATGCCGGGCACGACGCGCGACGCGATTTCGGTGCCGTTCGAGCGCAATGGCCAGAAGTTCGAGCTGATCGACACCGCCGGCCTGCGCCGCAAGGGCAAGGTGTTCGAAGCCATCGAGAAGTTCTCGGTGGTCAAGACGCTGCAGGCCATCGAGTCGGCCAACGTCGTGCTGCTGCTGATCGATGCCACGCAGGGCGTGACCGAGCAAGACTCGCATATCGCGGGCTTCATTCTGGAAAGCGGTCGCGCCGTGGTGCTGGCCGTGAACAAGTGGGATGCGGTCGACGAGTACCAGCGCGAGCTGCTGCAGCGCTCCATCGAGTCGCGCCTGTCGTTCCTCAAGTTCGCCTCGATGCACTTCATTTCGGCGCAGAAGCGCCAGGGTCTGGGTCCGGTCTGGACCTCGATTGCCCAGGCGCACAAGGCTGCTACCTGCAAGATGTCGACGCCGGTGCTCACGCGCCTGCTGCTCGAGGCCGTGCAGTTCCAGGCACCCAAGCGCGGCGGCATGTTCCGCCCCAAGCTGCGTTACGCCCACCAGGGCGGCATGAACCCGCCGGTGATCGTGATCCATGGCAACTCGCTCGAGCACGTGACCGATGTGTACAAGCGCTTCCTCGAAGGGCGCTTTCGCAAGGAGTTCAACCTCGTGGGCACGCCGCTGCGCATCGAGCTGAAGACCTCGGCCAATCCTTACGCAGACAAAGACAAATAATCCCCGCAAGGCCTTGCAAATCCCTGGTCATCCGGGACGCGCAAGGCTCTGTGGTAAGGTGTCGGTTTACAACAACACTCCTTGAACACGGAGAATATCGTGAGCAATAAAGGCCAACTCCTCCAAGATCCGTTCCTGAACGCGCTGCGTCGCGAGCATGTGCCGGTGTCCATTTATCTGGTCAACGGCATCAAGCTGCAAGGTCAGATCGAGTCTTTTGACCAGTACGTCGTGCTTCTGCGCAATACGGTCACCCAAATGGTGTACAAGCACGCCATTTCCACCATCGTTCCGGGCCGTGCCGTGAACTTCTCCACAGCCGAAACCGCTGTGGACAACGAAGCCGCTGGCGCTTGAGATTGCACCACCGAGTCTTTTTCCTCGCGACCGGGAGTCGCCTGCTGACGGGGAGCCTGCATGGGCTCTCCTGATACTCCCAACAGCCCCACCACACCGGTTCTTCTGGTCGGTGTGGATTTCGGGCTGCCCCATTTTGACTCCGAGCTCGAAGAGCTTGGATTGCTCGCCCAGACCGCAGGCCTCAACCCTGTGGCCCGCCTGTCCTGCAAGCGCAAGGTGCCCGACGCGGCACTGTTTGTCGGCAGCGGCAAGGCCGACGAAATTCGCATGCTCGCGCAAATGCATGGCGCGCAGGAAGTGCTGTTCGACCAGGCCCTGAGCCCGGCCCAGCAGCGCAACCTCGAGCGCCATCTGGACATGCCGGTCACCGACCGTACCCTGCTGATTCTCGAGATCTTCGGCCAGCGCGCGCGCAGCCATGAAGGCAAGCTCCAGGTCGAGCTCGCGCGCCTGCAATACCTGGCCACGCGCCTGGTGCGGCGCTGGTCCCATCTGGAGCGCCAGCGCGGCGGTATCGGCGCGCGCGGCGGCCCGGGTGAAACCCAGATCGAGCTCGATCGCCGAATGATCGACAAGTCGATCAAGAGCACGCGCGAGCGGCTGATCAAGGTCAAGAAACAGCGTGCGACGCAGCGCCGCCAGCGCGAGCGCCGCGACGTGTTCAACGTGTCGCTGGTGGGATACACCAATGCCGGCAAGTCGACGCTGTTCAATGCGCTGGTCAAGGCCGGTGCCTATGCGGCCGACCAGCTGTTCGCGACGCTCGACACGACGACGCGCCAGTTGTATTTGAGCGATGCGCGCCAATCTGTGTCCTTGTCGGATACCGTGGGCTTCATCCGCGATCTGCCACACGGCCTGGTCGATGCGTTCCAGGCGACGCTGCAGGAGGCTATCGATGCCGATCTGCTGCTGCATGTGGTCGATGCGTCGAATCCCGCGTTCCCCGAGCAAATCGCTGAAGTGCAGAAAGTGCTTGCCGAAATCGGTGCCGACGGAATTCCGCAGCTGCTGATTTTCAACAAGCTCGATGCCGTGCCCGCTGAACTGCGGCCGGTGTTGCTGCAGGACACATACGAGTGGGACGGCCAACCCGTGCCCCGCTTGTTCGTCAGTGCGCGCTCGGGAGAAGGTCTGCCTGCATTGCGCCAGTCGCTCACCGAGAGCGTCCTGGCAGCGAAGGGGGCGGATAAGATCCCCGACTACCCCGCTGATTTATGAGGCGCCAAGCCCTGTTTGGGCAAAATGCCGAAGGGATCCCTGTCTTTTTGCAAAATACTTGAGACTTTTCGCATGAATTTTTCACACCGCGCGTCCCGTTGGGCGCTGCTGCCCAAGCGCCTCCGGGGGATGTTCAACCTGAACGATCCTCGCTGGGGGCGGGGCGATGACAAGGACTCGGAAGGCTCCCGGCCCGAAGCCGACCGGCCGATTCCGCCGCCAGCCAATGGCCGTGATCGCCGGCCGCAAGGCCAGGGTCAGGGCAATCCGCCTGATCTGGACGAACTGTGGGGTGACCTGAACCGCAAGCTGTCGGGATTGTTCCGCGGCAAGAACGGCGGCAATGGTCAGCCGCCCAGCGGCGGCAATGGCGGCTTCCAGCCCGACATGAAGAATGCCGGCGCGGGCATCGGCGTGATCGCCGGCGTGGCCGTGCTGATCTGGCTGGGCACGGGCTTCTTCATCGTGCAGGAAGGCCAGCAGGCCGTGATCACCCAGTTCGGCAAGTACCAGAGTACGGTCGGTGCGGGTTTCAACTGGCGTCTGCCATACCCTGTGCAGCGCCATGAGCTGGTGACCGTGACGCAGATCCGCTCGGCCGATGTCGGTCGTGACAACGTGATCAAGAGCACGGGACTGCGCGAGTCGGCGATGCTGACGCGCGACGAGAACATCGTCGAGATCAAGTTCGCCGTGCAGTACCGCCTCAGCGATGCACGTGCCTGGCTGTTCGAGAGCAAGAATCCGGCCGAGGCCGTGATCCAGGCCGCCGAAACGTCGGTGCGCGAAGTGGTCGGCAAGATGTCCATGGATGCGGCAATGCAGGACGAGCGCGACCAGATCGCGCCGCGCGTGCGCGATCTGATGCAGGTCATTCTCGACCGCTACAAGGTGGGCGTGGAAGTCGTCGGCATCAATCTGCAGCAAAGCGGCGTGCGTCCGCCCGAGCAGGTGCAGGCTTCTTTCGATGACGTGCTCAAGGCGGCGCAGGAGCGCGAGCGTGCGAAGAACGAAGCCCAGGCCTATGCCAACGACGTCGTGCCGCGCGCGGTCGGTGTCGCTTCGCGCATGCAGGAAGAAGCCGCGGGTTACAAGGAACGCATCGTGGCCCAGGCCCAGGGTGACGGCCAGCGTTTCAGCTCTTTGCTGACCGAATACCAGAAGGCTCCGCAAGTGACGCGTGACCGGCTGTATCTGGAAAGCATGCAGCAGATCTACGGCAACGTGACCAAGGTGCTGGTCGATTCGAGCAAGGGCTCGAACCTGCTGTACCTGCCGCTGGACAAGATCATGCAGGCCACGGGCCAGGCGGGTGCGCCGGCTGACGCCTCCGCAGCGGGCGCCGTGGGCGCCCCGGCCGCGGGCACGTTGACCGTGCCTTCCTCCACCTCGAATGATGTTCGTGCGCGCGATACCAGTCGCTCGCGTGAGCGCGATGTCCGCTAGGAGATTCTTGTGAACAGAGTCGGATTTATTGTCTCCACCCTGCTGGTGGTGCTGGCCTTGCTCAGCTCCATGCTGTTTGTCGTCGACCAGCGTCAGTTCGGCGTGGTCTATGCGCTGGGCCAGATCAAGGAAGTGATCACCGAGCCGGGCCTGCACATCAAGATGCCCCCGCCGTTCCAGAACGTGCGCTACCTCGACAAGCGTCTGCTGACGCTCGACAGCACCGACACCGAACCCATGCTGACCGCTGAAAAGCAGCGCGTGGTGATCGACTGGTATGTGCGCTGGCGCATTTCCGAGCCGTCGGAGTACATCCGCAATGTCGGCCTGGACGAAGCCGCGGGCACGCAGCAGCTCAACCGTGTGGTGCGCAATGCTTTCCAGGAGGAAATCAACCGCCGCACCGTGAAGGACCTGCTGGCCGACAAGCGAGAAGCGCTGATGGCCGACGTCAAGCGCGAAGTGCTCGAGTCCGTGCGCGGCGCCAAGCCCTGGGGCATGGACGTGGTCGATGTGCGCATCACGCGCGTCGACTACGCCGAAGCCATCACCGAGTCGGTCTACCGCCGCATGGACGCCGAGCGCAAGCGCGTGGCCAACGAGCTGCGTTCCACCGGTGCGGCCGAAGGCGAAAAGATCCGCGCCGACGCCGATCGCCAGCGCGAAGTCACGGTGGCCAATGCCTACCGCGATGCGCAGAAGATCAAGGGTGAGGGCGATGCCGAAGCCGCGCGTGTCTACGCCGAAGCGTTCGGTCGCGATCCGCAGTTCGCGCAGTTCTACCGCAGCCTCGAAGCCTACAAGGCCAGCTTCAGCAAGAAGAGCGACGTGATGGTGCTCGACCCATCGTCGTCGGAATTCTTCAAGGCCATGCGCGGCGGCGCGCCAGCCAAATAAACATTCCGCTGCCGGCTGACAGCGTTCAGCGCACGAATGAAAAAAGAGGGGCCCAGGCCCCTCTTTGCATTGGTGTGTCCCGTTGATGACGGGGCAGGGCAGGCCCTGGTTTTTGCATGCCAATACCATTGATTGCGCAAGCAATACTGTGTGCCAGGGCTAGGCCATGGTGCGAGGAAGGGTGGGATGGCGCGGCTATCCCGTAGAATCGCGTTTTTAACAGCCTCCCATTTTTCCATGTCTGCTTGGGTCCTGCCGGATCACATCGCCGATGTATTGCCTTCCGAGGCACGGCACATCGAAGAATTGCGTCGAGGATTGCTCGATACGGCGCGTAGCTACGGGTATGAGCTGGTCATGCCTCCCCTTCTGGAGCATCTGGAGTCCCTGCTGACGGGTACCGGTGAAGCCCTGGACCTGCAAACGTTCAAGCTGGTCGACCAGCTTTCGGGACGTTCGCTGGGCCTGCGCGCCGATACCACCCAGCAGGTGGCCCGTATCGATGCCCATCTGCTCAATCGCCGGGGCGTCACACGCCTTTGCTATTGCGGCCCGGTGCTCCACACCCGTCCTGATCGACCACGCGCCACGCGTGAGCCGCTGCAGTTCGGCGCGGAAATCTATGGCCATGCAGGCCTCGAGGCCGACCTCGAAGCCCTGCTGCTTGCGCTGGCCTGCCTGCGCAGCGCCCAGGTGAGCAACGTCAGCGTCGACATGGCCGATGTGCGCGTGGTGCGCAGTCTGCTGGCCGGCGTGGCGCTCGAGGCCCCGGTGCTGCATGCGGTGCACGCGGCGCTCGCGACCAAGGACGCGAGCGAACTGGCGCTGCTCACACGCGACTTCCCCGCGGCATCGCGCGAAGGCCTGATGGCCTTGCTGCAGCTGTATGGCGATGTCACGGTGCTCGACGAGGCCGAAAAGGTGCTCGCCGGCGTGCCCGGCGTGTCCGAAGTGCTGACCCACCTGAAGTGGCTCGCGGCGCGGCTCGAAGGCGTGAATGTGACGTTTGATCTGGCCGACCTGCGCGGCTACGGTTATTACAGCGGCACCCGCTTCGCGATGTACGTGCCCGGTGCCAGCGATGCGCTGGTGCGTGGCGGCCGTTACGACGAAGTCGGAGCGGTGTTCGGTCGCAACCGGCCGGCCGCGGGCTTCAGCCTGGACATCAAGCAACTGGTGAGCGTGGTGCCCACGCGCGCCCTCAAGGCCGCGATCCGCGCGCCCTGGGGCGACGCGCAGGACGTGAGCGCCGCCATTGCCACTTTGCGCCAGCAGGGCGAAACGGTGGTCTGCGTACTGCCGGGCCACGAAAGCGAAGTGGACGAATTTCACTGCGACCGAGAACTGGTGCAAGTCGCCGGGCAATGGGTCGTACAAGCCATTTCAGGCATTTGACAATTCATCGGATTTGAATATGAAAGCAACCAAAGGTCGCAATGTGGTCGTGGTCGGCACCCAATGGGGTGACGAAGGCAAGGGCAAGCTCGTGGATTGGCTCACGGAAAGCGCCCAGGGCGTCGTGCGCTTCCAGGGCGGTCACAATGCCGGTCACACCTTGGTCATCAATGGCGTGAAGACCGCGCTGCATCTGATTCCCAGCGGCATCATGCGGGCCGGCGTCAAGTGCTACATCGGCAACGGCGTGGTGCTGTCCGCAGCCAAGCTGTTCGAGGAAATCGAAGGCCTGGAAAAAGCCGGCGTGCAAGTGCGCAACCGCCTGCGCGTGAGCGAAGCCTGTCCGCTGATCCTGCCTTTCCACGCAGCCCTCGACGTCGCCCGTGAAGCGGCGCGCGAACAAGGCGGCACCGAGAAGATCGGCACCACCGGCCGCGGCATCGGCCCCGCATACGAAGACAAGATTGCCCGCCGCGCGCTGCGCGTGCAGGATCTGAAGTACCCCGAGCGTTTCGCCACCAAGCTGCGCGAACTGCTGGCCCTGCACAACCACATTCTGGTGCATGTGCTGGGTTCGAAGAACTTCACGTTCGGTGACGGCCTCAAGCCTTACATCGTCGACGGCGAAGTGCAGTTCGACGCGGTCTACGAAGAAGCCATGCGCCACGCCGAGCTGCTCAAGCCCATGATGGCCGACGTCTCGCGTGAACTCAACGAAGCTCACCAGGCCGGCGGCAATCTGCTGTTCGAAGGCGCGCAAGGCACGCTGCTCGACGTCGACCACGGCACCTACCCCTACGTGACTTCGAGCAACTGCGTGGCCGGCAACGCCGCCGCCGGTTCGGGCGTGGGTCCGAGCCTGCTGCACTACGTGCTGGGCATCACCAAGGCATATTGCACACGCGTAGGCGGCGGTCCGTTCCCCACCGAACTCGATTGGGAAAAGGAAGGCACGCCTGGTTATCACATGAGCACCATCGGTGCCGAAAAGGGCGTGACCACGGGCCGCAGCCGCCGTTGCGGCTGGTTTGACGCCGCCTTGCTCAAGCGCTCGGCCCAGGTCAACGGTCTGTCCGGCCTGTGCATCACCAAGCTCGACGTGCTGGACGGCCTCGAGGAGCTCAAGCTGTGCGTGGGCTACGAACTCGACGGCGAAACCATAGACCTGCTGCCCATGGGCGCGGACGACATCGCGCGTTGCAAGCCAATCTACGAAACCATCCCCGGCTGGACCGATTCGACCGTGGGCGTGACCGACTATGACAAGCTGCCCGCCTCGGCGCGTCGCTACCTGGACCGCATCGCCGAAGTGACCGGCGTGCCCATCGCCATGGTGTCGACCAGCCCCGACCGCGATCACACGATCCTCATGCACAACCCTTACAGCGCAGCTTGATCGCCGCCGTCTGTATCCACGACTGAAAACAGGAAAACGCCATGTTGACCGAAGACGGTAATCACCTGTACGTAAGCTACGACGAGTACCACGGCCTGATCGAAAAGCTCGCGCTCAAGATCCACCAGTCCGGCTGGGAATTCGACACCATCCTGTGCCTGGCACGCGGTGGTCTGCGTCCGGGTGACATCCTGAGCCGCATTTTCGACAAGCCGCTGGCCATCATGTCCACCAGCTCCTACCGCGCCGAAGCCGGCACGGTGCAGGGCCACCTGGACATCGCACGCTTCATCACGACCCCCCAGGGCGAGATTGCGGGCCGCGTGCTGCTGGTCGACGACCTCGCGGATTCGGGCCACACGCTCAATGCCGTGGTCGGAATGCTCAAGAGCAACTACGCGCCCATCACCGAGCTGCGCAGCGCGGTGATCTGGACCAAGGGCCTGTCGACCTTCAAGGCCGACTACTCGGTCGAATATCTGCCGACCAACCCCTGGATCCACCAGCCGTTCGAAAGCTACGACAACATGGGCCCGCAGAAGCTGCTGGAAAAATGGAAGCTGTAAGCTTGCATAGACCCGTGTCAAAGACCGCTCAGGCGGTCTTTTTTTTGGCCCGCCCCAATATGTCACTGTTGGTTTTAGATGACAAGTTGTGACAAGCTTTGGTGCGCACGCACGCACCAGTGTGGCGCGCAGATAAACTGCAGGCACTCTAGAAAGTGGTGGTTTGTGAAGCGCAATTCTTTCGAGCAGCGACGTGCTGCCCTGGTATTGATCGGACTGGCCGGTGCGGCCGTCACCGGGGCCTTCGCGGCGCCGCCTGCAGTACAGACTCCGGCCGCCGCGGCGCCGCTGCCCGCGGCCAAGGTGGCGCCGGCCAAGCTGCCGCCGATCTTTGTGCTCAATTCGCTCGACGCATCGGTCAGCGTGATCGATCCCGAGCGCTGGGTCGAGACCCAGCGCATTCCGACGGGCAAGGAGCCGCACCATCTCTACCTCACGCCCGACGAGAAATCGCTGATCGTCGCCAATGCGCTGGGCGACTCGCTGACTTTTCTCGACCCGCGCACCGCCCAGGTGCAGCGCGTGGTGCGCGATATTTCCGACCCCTATCACCTGCGCTTCAGCCCCGACATGAAGTGGTTTGTCACTGCCGCCAACCGGCTCGACCATATCGACTTCTACCGCTGGGACGGCCAGCAGCCCACGCTCGCCAAGCGCGTGAGCACGGGCAAGACGCCCAGCCATCTGTGGATAGACGCGCGCAGCGCCACGCTCTACTCGACCATGCAGGACAGCGACGAGCTGGTGGCCATCGACATGGCGACGCAGGTCATCACGGCGCGCGTGCGCACCGGCGCCATGCCCGCCGACATCTATGGCAGCCCCGACGGCCGCCGCCTGTATATCGGCCTCACGGGCAGCGACACCGTGGAAGTGTTCGACATCTCCGCGGGCCCGCCGCGCAACATGGCGCTGATCAAGACCGGCAAGGGCGCGCATGCGTTCCGCGCCGCGGGCGACAAGCGCCATCTCTATGTCAGCAACCGCGTGGCCAACACCATAGGCAAGATCGACATGCAGACCCAGCAGCTGGTCGACACCTATCCCGCCCCTGGCGGCCCCGACTGCATGGAAGTGTCGGCCGACGGCCGCTACATCTATGTGAGCTCGCGCTGGGCGCGCAAGCTGTCGGTGATCGACACCGTCGAGAAGAAGGTCGTGCGCCAGGTCAACGTGGGCAAGTCGCCGCACGGCGTGTGGACGCTGGCGCACGCGCCGCGCTGAAGCCATGCCGCTGCGCCGCACCGCCCTGCTCGGGGCCTGCCTGCTGGGCACGAGCCTGCTTTCGTTCGGTGCCTGGGCGAAGGACGCCTGCAAGCCGCTGTATCTGACATTCGACACCGGCCACATGGGCGTCGCGCCGCTGATCGCCGAAGTGCTGCAGCGCCAGCAGGTTCGCGTGACCTTCTTTGGCGCCAACGAGGCGACGAAGGAGGGCGACGGCAGCCTGGGCGAGCACTGGGCGCCCTGGTGGCGCGCACGCGCGGCCGAAGGCCATGTCTTCGCTTCGCACACCTGGTCGCACGCCTACTGGCGCGGCGATGTGGACAGCCCCCAAGCGCCGGCCTTCCGCGTCAAGCCTTCGGCGGGTCCGCGCGAAGGCGAAACCTATACGCTCAGCGCCGCGGGCTATTGCGCCGAGATCAAGCAAGCCGCCGACCGGCTGCAGCAGATCACGGGCAAGAAGCCGCTGGCGCTGTTCCGTGCGCCGGGCGGCAAGACTTCGCCCGCGCTGCTGGCCGCGGCCAAGTCCTGCGGCTGGGCGCACGTGGGCTGGTCGTCCGCGGGCTTTCTGGGCGACGAGCTGCCCAGCGAGCGCTTCAGCAACAAGGCCTTGCTGGCCCAGGCGCTGCAACGCATACGCAGCGGTGATATCTTGTTGGCGCACCTGGGCATCTGGTCGCGCAAGGACGCCTGGGCGCCGGCCGTGCTCGAGCCGTTGCTGGTCGGGCTCAAAGAACAGGGATTTTGCTTTCGCACGCTCGACACACACCCTGATTACCGTGATTGGATAACGCAGACGCGTTGAGTGGAGAGGTTATGCAGGTCTTGGTGGATTGGTTCAACGCAGCGCAACAATGGCTGTTCGAGGGCGTGGTGCAGCCGCTGCTGTTTGGCCTGGGGCTGGCCCATCTGCTCGAAGATGGCTACACGGCCACGGGCTGGCTGCTGGTCGGCCTGATCCAGCTGGTGGTGATGGTGCTGCTGATCGCGCCGCTGCAGCGCCTGTGGCCGGTCGAGGCCGTGACCGACCGACGCGCGATCCGCGTCGACATTCTTTACACGGTGGTGCACCGGCTCGGGCTGTTTCGCATCGCGCTGTTCTTTTCGATCGATCCGCTGTGGGACCACCTGTTCGGCACGCTGCGCGTGTGGGGCATGCCCACCTACCACCTCGACAACCTCTGGCCCGGCGTGACCGACCAGGCCTGGGTCAGCCTGCTGCTGTACCTAGTGGTTTTCGATCTGCTCGATTACTGGATACACCGCGGCCAGCACCATTTCGGCTGGTGGTGGAAGCTGCATGCGCTGCACCATTCGCAGCGCCAGATGACGATGTGGAGCGACAACCGCAACCATCTGCTCGACGATCTGCTGCGCGACAGCATCATCGTGCTGGTGGCGCAGATCATCGGTCTGGCGCCTGGCCAATTCGTCGCCATCGTGGCCATTACGCAGCTCAGCGAAAGCCTGCACCATGCGAACCTGCGGCTGTGGTTCGGCCGCGTAGGCGAGCGGCTGTGGGTCAGCCCGCGGTTTCACCGCCGCCACCACACCATAGGCATAGGCCATGAAACGCCCGATGGTCAGCGCGTGCGTTTGGGCGGAAACAACTTCGGCGTGCTGCTGCCGGTATGGGACATGCTGTTCGGCACGGCCAATTTCGAGCTGCGCTATGACCCTACCGGCATCCGGGATCAGGTCGAACCCGACGCCCGCGGACGCCTGCGTGACTATGGCGAAGGCTTCTGGAGTCAGCAATGGCGCGGGGTACTGCGTTTGATGGGTCGCGCTTAAGGCCCGCAATGGGTATCCTAGAGGCATGCGACTGCTTATCGACTCCTTCTGGCGTGCAGCAGCTTACTGTCTGCACAAACGGGTGATCCTCTGGTCCCTCGTACCGTTGCTGTTCATGACCCTGTTGTCGACCGTGCTCGGTTACTTCTTCTGGGGACCGACGGTGCAATGGGTCGAGGGCCTGCTCGACGGCGCGGGCTGGCTGCAGACCGCCTGGGGCTGGCTGCAGGCGCGCGGCGTGGGCTTCGGCTCGGCGGCCGTGGCGCCGGTGCTGGTGGTGTTGGTCGCGATGCCGATCATTGTCGTGCTGTCGCTGCTGCTGGTCGCGTTGTGCATGGCGCCCGCGTTGGTGAAGCTGGTCGCCGAGCGGCGCTTCCCGGTGCTCGAGCGCAAGCACGGCGGCTCGCTGGTCGCGAGTCTCGCCTGGTCGCTGGGCTCCACGCTGATCGCGTTGATCGCTCTGGTCGTCTCTGTGCCGCTGTGGTTCGTTCCGCCGCTGGTGCTGATCATTCCGCCGCTGATCTGGGGCTGGCTCACCTACCGCGTCATGGCCTTCGATGCGCTGGCCGAGCACGCGAGCAAGCGCGAGCGCCGCGTATTGTTTTTGCGCCACCGCTACAGCCTGATGGCCATGGGCGTGGTCTGCGGTTATCTCGGCGCCGCGCCGGCCATTGTCTGGGCTTCGGGCATGCTGTTCCTGGCGGCATTCTGGGTGCTGATTCCACTGGCCATCTGGATTTATGCGCTGGTGTTCGCGTTCTCGTCGCTGTGGTTCGCGCATTTCTGCCTGGCCGCGCTCGAGGTCTTGCGCGCCAACCCCCAGCCGGTCGATGCGTCCGACGTGATCGTGCCGCTGGCGCCGCCTCTTTCCTCCCCCCAAAAGTGAGTGTTCATGGATTTGCAGTTTGGCGCCATCATCATTGGCGATGAGATTCTTTCGGGTAAACGGGCGGACAAACACCTGTCCAAGCTGATCGAGTTGCTGGCCGCACGCGGCCTGTCCCTGTCTCACGCGGAATATCTGGCCGACGACCGCCCGCGGCTCACGGCGGCGCTGAAGCGCGCATTCGACAGCGCAAGCGTGGTGTTCTCCTTTGGCGGCATTGGCGCCACGCCCGATGACCATACGCGCCAGTGCGCGGCCCAGGCGCTGGGCGTGCCGCTGGCGCTGCACCCCGCGGCCGTGGCGCTGATCGAGGAGCGCATGCGCGATGTCGCGGCAGAGAAGGGCGAAGTGTTCGAGGCCGGCCGGCCCGACAACGTGCACCGCCTTCAGATGGGCAATTTCCCTCAGGGCGCGACCATCATCGCCAACCCCTACAACAAGATTCCCGGCTTTTCCTGCGCGGGCCGCGCGGGCGGTGCCGTGCATTTCGTGCCCGGTTTTCCGGTCATGGCCTGGCCCATGGTCGAAAGCGTACTCGACCAGCACTATGCGCCGTTGTTCCATGGCCCTGCGCGCCAGGAGCGTTCGGTGCTGGTCTTCGGCGTGGGGGAGGCTACACTCACGCCGCTGATGCAGCAACTCGAAGCCGCCCATGGCGATATTCGGGTGTTCAGCCTGCCCAGCGTGGACCATGCGGTGCACGGCGCCCATGTGGAACTCGGCATCAAAGGCCTGGCCACGGCGGTCGAAACCGCCTGGCCTGCACTGATAAAGGGATTGCACTCTATTGGTGCAAATTACAGCACCGAAGTGGTGCGTAATGGGTGATTTTTTCTGGCGTCCGTGAATTGCACTGTTTTGGTGAGATTCGTGGATGCTCCGGTACGGTGCTTGTGTCCCCGGCGAGGGCTAGAGCGCCAGCGAATACGACAAATGGGGCGTGTGCAAAGTTGGCACGCAAACTGCTTGAAGTATTGCAACATTTTTTGAACAAGCCGTTTTTGCAGGAGACCCTGATGGCTAAGACCGTTGCAGATGTGATGAAGATGGTGAAGGAGAACGAGGTCAAGTTTGTTGACCTGCGTTTCACCGATACCCGTGGCAAGGAACAGCACGTGACCGTGCCTGTGTCGCACTTCGATGAAGACAAGTTCACTTCGGGCCATGCATTTGACGGCTCCTCGGTGGCGGGCTGGAAGGGCATTGAAGCCTCGGACATGCAACTGATGCCCGATCCTTCGACCGCGAACATCGACCCCTTCTTCGAAGAAACCACGCTGTTCCTGCAGTGTGACGTGATCGAACCCAGCGACGGCAAGGCCTACGACCGTGACCCGCGCTCGATCGCCAAGCGCGCTGAAGCCTACCTGAAGGCATCGGGCCTGGGCGATACCGCCTACTTCGGACCCGAGCCAGAATTCTTCATCTTCGACGGCGTGCGCTGGACGAATGAACCCGGCCACGTGAGCTTCGAAATCGAAGAGTACGAAGCCCCCTGGAACACCGGCACCAAGTTCGATTCGGGCAACCGCGGTCACCGTCCCACGACCAAGGGCGGCTACTTCCCCGTGCCTCCCGTCGACAGCACGCAAGACATGCGCGCTGAAATGTCCCTGATTCTCGAATCGCTGGGCATTCCGGTCGAAGTGTTCCACCACGAAGTGGCGGGCGCAGGCCAGAACGAAATCGGTACGCGCTTCTCCACCCTGGTGGAACGCGCTGACTGGACGCAGCAGCTCAAGTACGTCGTCTGGAACGTGGCCAACACCTACGGCAAGACGGCGACTTTCATGCCCAAGCCCTACGCTGGCGACAACGGCTCGGGCATGCACGTGCACCAGTCGGTCTGGAAAGACGGCAAGAACCTGTTCGCTGGCGACGGCTATGCCGGTCTGTCGGACTACGCTCTGTACTACATCGGCGGCATCATCAAGCACGCCCGTGCGCTGAACGCCATCACCAACCCCGGCACCAACAGCTACAAGCGCCTGGTTCCCGGCTTTGAAGCTCCGGTCAAGCTGGCTTACTCGGCCAAGAACCGTTCGGCTTCGATCCGTATTCCTTACGTGTCGAACCCCAAGGGCCGCCGCATCGAAGCACGCTTCCCCGATCCACTGGCCAACCCTTACCTGTGCTTCTCGGCACTGCTGATGGCAGGTCTGGACGGCGTGGAAAACAAGATCCATCCCGGCGAAGCCGCGACCAAGGATCTGTACCATCTGCCCCCGGAAGAAGACAAGCTGGTGCCCACCGTGTGCCACAGCCTGGACCAAGCCCTGGAAGCCCTGGACGCCGACCGCGCGTTCCTGACCAAGGGTGGCGTGTTCTCGGACTCCATGCTCGATGCCTACATCGAACTGAAGATGACCGAAGTGACGCGTTTCCGCCAAGCAGTGCACCCCGTCGAATACGACATGTACTACTCCCTGTAATAAAGGCACCCCCTGAGCGGCTTCGCCGCTTCCCCCTCTCAACCTTCGGTGGAGGGGGACGGCACCATCGCTGCGGGGCGGCCCTTGCTCGGTGCCCCCATGTTGGACCATCCCAACGGAAGGCTCGGGAAGTAAAGAAAGCGGCGCAAGCCGCTTTTTTTTCGCCCGCATGGCGCGTGGAATGTGGGCGCATGCGCACAGTGCGCGGGGCATTTCGCCTGTTTGTCACCGGATCAGGCGATACTGTTGGTTACTGCGCCGCGCCTGTTCGCAGGCCACCGGTGACCGAGGACTGTGATGAAAAAACTGCTTGTACTCCTGTTATTGCCGCTGCTCGCGCCACTGGCTTCGGCCCAGAGCACGATCTACCGCTGTGGCAATGAATACACCAACAATGCAACCAATGCCAAAGAGCGCGGTTGCAAGCCTG
>NZ_JAHCDD010000073.1 GCF_018413525.1 Acidovorax sp. CCYZU-2555 | reverse complement strand
CGGGATCGAACCGATGACCTCTTGCATGCCATGCAAGCGCTCTCCCAGCTGAGCTATACCCCCAATGGATTCGTGCTATTAGGCATGAACCCTAAACTGTGGCGGAGTGGACGGGACTCGAACCCGCGACCCCCGGCGTGACAGGCCGGTATTCTAACCAACTGAACTACCACTCCTGGCAGAAAGCTTTGTGATTTGGTAAATATTTTCACCAAACCCAAGTGCTTCAAACTTGGCGACCCTACGGGGATTCGAACCCCGGTACTCACCGTGAAAGGGTGATGTCCTAGGCCTCTAGACGATAGGGTCAAAACCTTGGAACTTTCGTTCTTCAACGCTGCTCTTTTCAGAGCACATCAATTTTGGTGGAGGTAAACGGGATCGAACCGATGACCTCTTGCATGCCATGCAAGCGCTCTCCCAGCTGAGCTATACCCCCAAAATTTCCACCTTGACAACACAATCAATTTCTTGCTGTGTGTCGTTGAAGACTCGAATTATAGACAGGTTTTTAAGCGTTTTGCAATCTCGCAGCAATTTTTTCACGACCAAGCAATTCAAGCACTGCATCGACCGATGGCGTGTGCGCCGTACCCACGGTGAGGACCCGCACCGGCATGGCCAACTGGGGCATCTTCAGACCCTGGGCCTTGAGCACTTCCTTGAAGGTCGCAGAGATGGCTTCACGCGTCCACTCACAGGTAGCCAGTGCGCCAGCCAATGCGGCGATCGCGGGCTGCACGGCTTCGGTCACATGCTTGGCGCGCTCTTCTGCATCCGGCGTCACATCTCTATAGAACACCTGGGCCCAATCGGCCAGCGCCACCAGCGTGTCGCAGCGGTCCTTGAACAGACCACAGATGCGCACCAGGCGATCTTCGGCATCGAGTTCGGCGGCGGCAATGCCGCGCTTCTCGAGGAAAGGCTTCACCAATGCGGCCAGCGCCTGGTCGTCCAGCGCCTTGAGGTGCTGGGCGTTGACCCAGCGCAGCTTGGCTTCGTCGAACTGGCCCGCGCTGCGGCCCAGGTGGTCGAGGTTGAACCATTCGAGGAACTGGGCGCGGCTGAAGATCTCGTCGTCGCCATGGCTCCAGCCCAGACGCGCCAGATAGTTGACCATGGCGTCGGCCAGATAGCCTTCGTCACGGTATTGCGTCACGGCCTTGGCGCCATTGCGCTTGCTCATCTTCTCGCCCTGCTCGTTGAGCACCGTGGGCAGATGGGCGAACACCGGCACTTCGGCACCCAGCGCTTCGAAGATATGGATCTGGCGTGGCGTGTTGTTGATGTGGTCGTCGCCACGGATCACATGCGTGATCGCCATGTCCATGTCATCGACACAGACGCAGAAGTTATAGGTGGGCGTGCCGTCGGGGCGCGCGATCACCAGGTCGTCGAGTTCGCTGTTCTGGAATTCGATGCGGCCCTTGCACTTGTCTTCCCAGGCCACGACGCCGCCGTGGGGCGTCTTGAAGCGCAGCACGGGCTGCACGCCTTCGGGCACGGGCGGCAGCTGCTTGCCGGGCTCGGGGCGCCAGGTGCCGTCGTAGCGCGGCTTTTCCTTGTTGGCCATCTGCTTTTCGCGCAGCGCGTCCAGCTCCTGCATGCTCATGTAGCAGGGATAGACCAGGCCCTTCTCCTGCAGGCGCACCAGCACCTCCCTGTAGCGCTCGATGCGCTGCATCTGATAGAACGGGCCTTCATCGGGCGTGAGCTGCAGCCACTCCATGCCTTCGAGGATCACGTCGACCGACGCCTGGGTCGAACGCTCGACATCGGTGTCTTCGATGCGCAGGATGAAATCGCCACCGTTGGCGCGCGCGAAAGCCCAGGGATAGAGGGCCGAGCGGATGTTGCCCAGATGGATGAAGCCCGTGGGCGAAGGGGCGAAACGGGTACGTACTTTGGTGCTCATGACAGGGTGTCCAGTCCACGGCAGAGATCTGCCTTGATGTCTTCAAGATGTTCGAGGCCGACCGACAGACGGATCAGGCCTTGACCGATGCCGGCGACCTGGCGCTGGTCTTCGGAAAGCCGGCCGTGCGAGGTGCTGGCCGGGTGCGTGATGGTGGTCTTCACGTCGCCCAGGTTGGCGGTGATGCTGCACACGCGCGTGCTGTCGATGACCGCGAACGCGTTGGCGCGCAGCGCCTCGGGCGTGTCGCCGACCACGTCGAACGCGAGCACGCCGCCGCCCATGCCCGATTGCTGGCGCATGGCAAGTTCATGCTGGGGATGGGTGGGCAGGCCGGGGTAATGCACGCGCGCGACCTTGGGATGGGCTTCAAGCCAATGCGCCATTTCGAGCGCGGCCGCGCTCATGGCCTTGACGCGCAGCGACAGGGTTTCCATGCCCTTGAGCACGACCCAGGCGTTGAACGGCGCGAGGTTGAGCCCGGCGGTGCGCATGAAGGGGCCCATCTTGCCTTCGATCAGCGCCTTGGGGCCGCAGACCGCGCCCGACATGACACGGCCCTGGCCGTCGAGCAGCTTGGTGCCCGAATGCACGATCAGGTCGGCACCGAATTCCGCGGGCCGCTGCAGCACGGGCGAAGCGAAGCTGTTGTCGACCGCGAGCAAGGCGCCATGCGCGTGCGCGAGTTCGGCCAGCGCCGCGATATCGCACAGGTCGCCCAGCGGGTTGGTCGGGGTTTCGGCAAACAGCAGTTTGGTTTTAGGACGGATCGCGGCCTTCCAGGCGGCGACATCGGTCTGCGACACAAAGCTGGTGGTCACGCCAAAGCGCGCCATCTCGCCGCCCAGCAGCTTGATGGTCGAGCCGAACATCGACTGCGAGCAGATGATGTGGTCGCCGGCCTGGAGCATGGTCATCGCGACCAGCAGGATGGCGGCCATGCCGGTCGATGTCGCGACCGCGGCTTCGGTGCCTTCCATGGCCGCCAGACGGCGCTCGAAGCTGGTCACGGTGGGGTTCGATGTGCGGCTATAGGTATAGCCCGGCTCCTCGTTGGCGAAGCGGCGCGCGGCCGTGGCGGCATCGGGCTGCACGAAGCTGCTGGTGAGGTACAGCGCTTCGCTGTGCTCGCCCCATTGGCTGCGTTCGATGGATTCGCGCACCGCGAGGGTATCGGGGTGCAGGCCGGCGGGAAGGGTTCGTTCGGTCACGGTGGTATTCCTGTTGGTCCAGCGGAGGCTTCAGGGAGCCGGGGCCGGCAGCACAAAGAAAAACGAGCCAAACCCGCTTGAGGCCAGGCCTTTTCGCGTTTTTAGCTCTTTTTCATCGACCGCCGGCGCCGGCGCACGCTGGTGCGCCCCGCCACATTGCAATCGTTCTTAGAGCCGCTAACACGACCCAGCAAATCGAAGATTTGCGGTTGCTGCTAGGCGCGGCCGGCTAGGCGCGGTGCCGCAGGCAGTGCAACTAGCACGACAAGGCGACGCAACGACGCAGCAAGGGTTGTGTTAGCGGCTCTTACTGTAACGGCTCAGGCGTCCTGGGCGTTGGGCAGCGACAGGCGCGAGGTATCGACATCGCCTTCTTCGGCGCCGCCGGTGCGGCCCGCGTTGAGCGCTGCAATGTCGAGGTCGGAAATGTCGCCGGTCACGTACACGCCGTCGAAGCACGAGGCTTCAAAGCCGTTGACGTTGGCATTCAGCGCCCCAATGGCTTTCTTCATGCCGTCGACGTCCTGATAGATCAGTGCGTCGCAACCGATCACCTGGCGGATTTCCTCGACCGTGCGGTCGTGCGCGACCAGCTCGCTCTTGGTGGGCATGTCGATGCCGTAGACGTTGGGGAAGCGCACCGGAGGCGCGGCGCTCGCCAGGTACACCTTGTTGGCGCCGGCGTCGCGTGCCATCTGCACGATTTCCTTGGAGGTGGTGCCGCGCACGATGGAGTCATCGACCAACAGCACGTTGCGGCCCTTGAACTCGCTGCCGATGGCATTGAGCTTCTGGCGCACCGATTTCTTGCGCGCGCCCTGACCGGGCATGATGAAGGTGCGACCGACGTAGCGGTTCTTCACGAAGCCTTCGCGGTATGGCAGACCCAGCAGCTGGGCCAGCTGCATGGCGCTCGGACGGCTCGATTCGGGAATCGGGATGATCACGTCGATCTCGTTCGGCGGCACCGTGGAGATCACGCGCTTGGCCAGCGATTCGCCCAGGTTCAGACGCGCCTGGTAGACCGAGATGCCGTCCATGACGGAATCGGGGCGCGCCAGGTAGACGTATTCGAAGATGCAGGGGTGCAGCGAGCTCTTTTCAGCGCACTGTTCGGCCTGCACGCTGCCGTCGAGGCCGATATAGACGGCTTCGCCCGGAGCGACATCGCGCTCCAGCGTGTACAGGTTGCCTTCGAGGGCGACCGATTCGCTGCCCAGCATGATGCTGCCGTCGGCACCGCGACCGATGCACAGCGGACGAATGCCGTACGGGTCACGGAAAGCCAGCAGGCCGTAGCCGGCGATCAGCGCGATCACCGCGTACGAACCGCGCACACGCTTGTGCACCGCGCGCACGGCCTTGAACACGTCGACGCTCTTGAGCGGCGCGCCGCTGGTGGCACGCGCGAGTTCATGCGCCAGCACGTTCAGCAGCACTTCCGAGTCGCTGTCCGTATTGGTGTGGCGGTGGTCGGTGTCGGCCAGCTCGGCACGCAGTTGCTTGGCGTTGGTCAGGTTGCCGTTGTGCACCATGACGATGCCGAAAGGCGCGTTGACGTAGAAGGGCTGGGCCTCTTCTTCGCTGGCCGCGTTGCCGGCCGTGGGGTAGCGCACCTGGCCCAGGCCGATGTTGCCCGGCAGCGCGCGCATGTTGCGCGTACGGAAAACATCGCGCACCATGCCCTTGGCCTTGTGCATGTAGAACTTGCGTTCCTGTTGGGTCACGATGCCTGCCGCATCCTGTCCGCGGTGCTGCAAAAGCAGTAGCGCGTCATAGATCAGCTGATTCACGGGTGCAGTGCTGACTACACCGACGATTCCACACATAGTTGCGTTCCATCCATCCGCGGGAAAAGTCCCGCCATTCTTGCAAGGCCGCCCGGGTAGGGCCGCCCTGCCCTCATCTTGAAGGCAAATACCTTCCCAATTCCTGCGGCAGCGCCGGCATCCAGTCCAGCAGCAGGCCACCGAGTTGCGGCGCAATCAGCGATTGCTGCCACCACTCCGACTGCTGCAAAGGCGTGTAAATCACCACCAAGGTCACAACGACCAGCAGCAGACCGCCACGCAGCAGACCAAATACCGCGCCCAGCGTGCGGTCCACGGGCCGCAGACCCACGCCATCAATCAGTCGCTTGACGAGACTGGAGACCAGGCCCCAGACAAACGCCACAGCAATAAACGTCACCACAAAACCAGCGGCATAACGCAGCGATACATCGCTGCTGCCCATCGGCAACCAGCCGCCCATTGTCTCCGCCCCGTAGCGCGCCGCCACGAAGGCCACGAGCCACCCTACGAGCGACAGGAGTTCATACACCAGCCCGCGCCAGGCGCCCAGCAGCAACGACCCCAGCACCACGGCCAGAAAAATCCAGTCGACAGCGCCCATGGTCAAGAAGCAATGCCGCGCATCAAGGCTTGATCACCGACGCCGGCAGACCCAGGCTCTTGACCCGCGCCGCCGCCTTCTCGGCTTCGGCCCGGCTGTTGTAGGGGCCCACACGCACCCGGGTGCGCTGGCCGTCCTTGGTCGACACTGACTGCGTGAACGCCTTGAGGCCTGCGCCTTCGAGCTTGGCACGCACTTCACGCGCCTTGTCTGCATCGCCAAACGCGCCGACCTGGACCACGACTCGCTCGCTGCTGGCCTCGGCCTGTGCCGGTGCCCGGCCTTCGAGCAGTGCGCGTGCGCGCGCCGCTTCATCGACCTTGGGCTTTTGTTCGACCTTGGGCTCGGGCTTTGGCACAGGCTTTGGCTCGGGCTTGGGTTCAGGCTTGGGTTCGGGTTTCGGTTTGACCGGGGCTTCGACCTTTGGCTCGGGTTTCGCGGGCGCAGGCTTGGGCGGCTCCACCTTGACAGGTGCGGCCGCGGGCGGCGACATCAAGGGGGGCACGGGCGGCATGGGTACGGGCACGGCAGCCGCACGCGGCGCGGCCACGGGCTTCGACGGCTCGAAGACCTCTTCGCCCTTGTCGAGCGACGCATGCGCGGCCACGGACGTGGAAGGACCAACCGCCGCGGCCGGAGCCGGCGCCGAGGTTTCGCCCGGCACCATCAGCGGCGCGACATGGCCACGGTCGGGAATTTCAATCGGAATATCGACCGGAATCGGCCGCGGCTGGGTGTCGAACAGCAGCGGGAAACCCACCACGCCGACGAGCACCAGCACGGCCGCGCCTATCAGCCGGTGGCGCGCACGACTGCGCATGACGTCGACGCTTTCCACCTGGGCAGCGCGGGAACGCGTGACGGATTTGTCCGCCGCTTCTTTTTTGCCAAACCAAGAGAACTTGAAAAATGCCATGAAGTGCAGACTCGTTCAGGCTTATTCGCCCAGATGCTTGGCTTGCAAACGCGGCGTGCCATGAAGCAGCACACCACCCACCGTATAAAACGAGCCAAAGACCACGATTCTATCAGCGGGGTCCGCCGCGGCGACGGCCGCCTGCAAGGCCAACTCGGGAGTCGCATGCAGGCTGGTGGTCACTTCACGCCGTCCACCGGCCACCATCTGCACCGCATTCCATTTCTGCTGCAGGCCCACGGCCGTGTCGGCACGCGCTGTGGGCAGGTCGCAGAAGTACCAGCGATCGATCAGCGGGCCGACCTTGGCGAACATCGGCGCGAGGTCCTTGTCGGCCATCGCGCCAAAAACCGCATGGGTCGTGGGGAAAAAGCCCATCGCATCGAGGTTGGCCGTCAGCGCCGCGACCGAATGCGGGTTGTGCGCGACATCGAGCACCAGCGTGGGCTGGCCGGGAACGATCTGGAAACGCCCCGGCAACTCGACCATGGCCATGCCCGTGCGCACGGCCTGGGCCGTGACCGGCAGGCGGTCGCGCAAGGCCTCGAACGCGGCCAGCGCACCCGCGGCGTTGACCAGTTGGTTCGCGCCGCGCAGCGCGGGATAGGCCAGGCCCGCATAGCGGCGGCCGCGCCCGGCCCAGCCCCATTGCTGCTTGTCGCCGGAGAAGTTGAAATCCTGGCCGAACTGCCACAGCTGGGCGCCGATCTCGTTGGCATGGTCGATCACGCTTTGCGGCGCGACCGGATCGCTGACGATCACCGGACGGCCCGGACGCATGATGCCGGCCTTTTCGCGGCCAATGGTCTCGCGGTCCTTGCCCAGCAGCTCGGTATGGTCGATGTCGATGCTGGTGATGATCGCGCAGTCGGTGTCGATGATGTTGGTCGCATCCAGGCGCCCGCCCAGGCCGACTTCGAGAATCGCCACGTCGAGACCCGATTGGCTCAGCAGATGCATGATGCCCAGCGTGGTGAACTCGAAATAGGTCAGCTGGATTTCATTGCCGCCCTGCACACGCGCGGCCTCGACCGCCTCGAAGCTGCCCATCAGCTGCTCGGCGCTGGCGATTTCACCGCCTATGCGGCAGCGCTCCTCGAAATGCACCAGGTGCGGCGACGTATAGACGCCGGGCTTGTAGCCGGACTGCAAGGCCACGGCCTCGAGCATGGCGCAGGTCGATCCCTTGCCATTCGTGCCAGCCACGGTGATCACCGGGCAGTCGAAACGCAGCGCCAGGCGCTGGGCCACTTCGCGCACGCGCTCCAGGCCCATGGCGATGTTTTGGGGGTGAAGGCGCTCGCAATAAGAGAGCCAGGCTTCCAGATTGGGGAATGTGGTGTGCATACTGCGCGCATTGTCGCCCAGCAGCGGCAGCTCGATTGGCTTTACCCGGAGTATCCCCTTCATGATCGTTTACGGCATTCCCAACTGCGACACCGTCAAGAAAGCCCGCCAGTGGCTCACCAGCCACGGCCAGGAGCACCAGTTCCATGATTTCAAGAAGCTCGGCGTTCCGTCCGCGCCGCTCGCGCGCTGGATCGAAGCCGTGGGCTGGGAGAAAGTCGTCAACCGCCAGGGCACGACCTGGCGCAAGCTCGACGCCGCGGCCCAGGCCGGCGTGCAGGACGCGGCCAGCGCCAGCGCGCTGGTGCAGGCCCAGCCCAGCCTGATCAAGCGCCCGGTGGTGGAATGGCCCGATGGCAGCATCAGCGTGGGCTTCCAGGCCGATGCCTGGGAAGCGCGGCTCGCCGAAAAGCCCTGATCCACATACAAACACTTACCGGCGTTTACCCCCCAGGAGTGCGCGCTTCACGGACCAGGCCTAGAATTTGGGGTATTGCCGGGGCATGACTGCCACGGTCAGCAAAGGAGCTTGAGCCATGAAGAATTTGATCTGGATCGGGGCCGCAGCCGCGCTGTCGACAGGCGCAGCCATGGCCCAGGAACAAGGCCGTGTGCTGTCCGTGACTGCCGTGCAGCAGCAGGTGAGCGTGCCCCAGCAGGTCTGCCAGGACGAAAGCGTTGCGGTGCGCCAGCGCAGTTCGGGCGCGGGCGCGGTGATCGGCGCCGTGGTCGGCGGTCTTGCGGGCAATGCGATCGGTGGCGGCTCTGGCCGCGCGGCCGCGACGGGCGCAGGCCTGGTCGGCGGCGCGATGCTGGGCAACCAGCTCGAAGGCAATGGCGGCACTGAATACCAGACCGTGCGCCGCTGCACCACGCAGAATTACTACCGCAACCAGACCGCGGGCTACGACGTGGTCTACGAGTACGCGGGCCGCCAGTACACGACGCGCACCGCCACCCCTCCGGGCGACTGGATCGCGCTGAGCGTGCAACCGGCCCAGCCGCAGGGGTACAACCCCGGCTACGCGCCCGGCTATTACGGCACGCAGGACGCCTACCAGGGCCAGGCCTACCCGCCGGTTACCTACGCCACACCGCAGACGGTCTATACCGCGCCCCCGGATACGGGCTACAGCGCCGCCGACTATGTGGCACCCATACTGCTGGGCGCGACGATTGCCGCGGGCGCGCACTATGTGCTCAAGCCGCGCAACCGCTGGGACGGCCCGCGCTACTACGAACGCCCGCGCCACCGCCACGACTGGCGCCGCTGAGCGGCCCATCCCTGCGGCCTTGACCCCTCTTCACCAGCGCCCCTGGAACCAACGTTCCCGGGGCGCTTTGCATGGCGACGCCCCTGCACGCAGCGCGGGGGACGCTGGCTGGCCTAAAATCAGCGCTTTGCCCACTTACACGGACCGCGTTCTTCCATGACCACCGAAAACTTCGCCGGCGTTACCCTCACCACCAAAGCCAACGTCTACTTCGACGGCAAGTGCGTGAGCCATAGCTTCACCCTCGCCGACGGCACCAAGAAATCGGTGGGCGTGGTCCTGCCCGCCACGCTGACCTTCGGCACGGCCGCCGCCGAAATCATGGAATGCGTGGGCGGAGCCTGCGAATACCGCCTCGACGGCACCGACCAGTGGCTCAGCTCCCAGGCCGGCGAGTCGTTTCACATTCCCGCGAATTCGAAGTTCGACATCCGCGTGACCGAGGCCTACCACTACATCTGCCACTACGCGTGAGCCCGGCGGCCGGCCTGCGGGCCGGACCCACTTAAATTCTCTTACCCAGAGTGCACTGATATGGAAACCATCCTCAAAAACCTTCCCGTCGGCGACAAAGTCGGCATTGCCTTCTCCGGCGGCCTCGACACCAGCGCCGCGCTGCGCTGGATGAAGAACAAGGGCGCCGTGCCCTACGCCTACACCGCCAACCTGGGCCAGCCCGACGAAGCGGATTACGACGAAATCCCGCGCAAGGCGATGGAATACGGCGCTGAGAAGGCCCGCCTGATCGACTGCCGCACGCAGCTGGTCAACGAAGGCATCGCCGCCATCCAGGCCGGCGCCTTCCACATCTCGACCGGTGGCATCACCTACTTCAACACCACGCCGCTGGGCCGTGCCGTGACCGGCACCATGCTGGTCGCCGCGATGAAGGAAGACGACGTCCACATCTGGGGTGACGGCTCGACTTTCAAGGGCAACGACATCGAGCGCTTCTACCGCTACGGTCTGCTCACCAACCCCGCGCTGCGCATCTACAAGCCCTGGCTGGACCAGGCCTTCATCGACGAACTCGGCGGTCGCGCCGAAATGTCGGCCTTCATGACCAAGGAAGGTTTCGGCTACAAGATGAGCGCCGAAAAGGCCTACTCGACCGACTCCAACATACTGGGCGCGACGCACGAAGCCAAGGATCTGGAACTGCTGTCGAGCGGCATCCGCATCGTGAACCCCATCATGGGCGTGGCCTTCTGGAAGCCTGAAGTCGAAGTCAAGGCCGAAGAAGTCTCGGTGACGTTCGAAGAAGGCCGTCCCGTGGCCCTCAACGGCAAGCGCATCGACGACCCCGTCGAACTGTTCCTCGAAGCCAACCGCATCGGCGGCCGCCACGGCCTGGGCATGAGCGACCAGATCGAGAACCGCATCATCGAAGCCAAGAGCCGCGGCATCTACGAAGCCCCGGGCATGGCGCTGCTGCACATCGCCTACGAACGCCTGGTGACCGGCATCCACAACGAAGACACCATCGAGCAGTACCGCATCAACGGCCTGCGCCTGGGCCGTCTGCTGTACCAGGGCCGCTGGTTCGATCCCCAGGCCATCATGCTGCGCGAAACCGCCCAGCGCTGGGTCGCGCGCGCCATTACCGGCACCGTGACGCTGGAACTGCGCCGCGGCAACGACTACTCGTTGCTCAACACCGAGTCGGACAACCTGACGTACCAGCCCGAACGCCTGTCGATGGAAAAAGTCGAGGACGCGCCGTTCTCGCCCGCGGACCGCATCGGTCAGCTGACCATGCGCAACCTCGACCTGATGGATACGCGCGACAAGCTCGCCATCTATGCCAAGACCGGCCTGCTGTCGATGGGCAGCGGTTCGGCCCTGCCGCAACTGGGCAACGACAACAACTGATCGGACGCGCTCCGGTCACCGAAAGCCACGCCATCGCCCGATGGACGTGGCTTTTTTTTGCATCCATTGAAGGCATGATGGTGGTCTCGGACGCTGCAGCACCTGACGGACCCACGACATGAACGCTCACCCTGATACTTCGGCCGGACATGTTCCCATGCAGCAGAAAAGCGATCCTTTGTTCAGCACGATCCTGGATCTGCTGCTGGATGCGGTCTGCGTGGTGGATGCGCAGGGATACTTCGTCTTTGCCAGTGCGGCCTGTGAAGCGATATTCGGCTATACGCCGCAGGAAATGGTCGGCCGGCGCATGCTCGACATGGTGGCGCCGCAAGACCGGGAAAGAACGCTGCAGGCCGCGCAGAACGTCATGGCCGGGCACAGCCACCTGCATTTCGAGAACCGCTATGTGCGCAAGGACGGAACACTCATAGATTTGATGTGGTCGGCGCGCTGGTCCGAAGTCGACCAGGTGCGGATTGCCGTGGCGCGCGACATTACGGCGCGCAAACGGGCACAGGCGATGCAGACCGCGACCAATGCCATTTCCGAAGCCGCGCATGAGGCCCAGGACATGCGCGAACTGCTGGAACGCGTCCATCGCATCATCGACGCATTGCTGCCCTGCAGCGCGTTCGCCGTGGCCTTGCGCGACGCGACCGATCAAGTGCTGGCGTTTCCTTACTTGGTGCTCGAGGAAAATGCGGGCGCCGAAACACCCATGCTGCAGGCATTTTGCGAGGAGGTCACCCAGACCCCCGACCCGCTCGCCGGGCCGGGTCTGACGCTGCGCGGCGACAATGCATCGTACTGGCTGGGCGTGCCGCTGATCACGCAGCAAGGCGTGGTGGGCGCGCTGGTGCTCAAGCGCCATGCCACTGCCGCGCAGGACCAGGAGGTGCTGCAGTGCATCGCCACGCAGGTGGCCTCGGCCGTGGAGCGCCGGCGCCTCTACGCGAGCCTGCAATTCATGGCGCATTTCGACACGCTCACGGGATTGGTCAACCGCAGCGTTCTGCATGACCGCCTGTGCCATGCACTGGCACGCGCGGGGCGCGACGGACTGTTTCTGTGCGTGCTGTATCTGGATCTGGACCGATTCAAGCAGATCAACGATTGCCTGGGTCATGCGGTCGGCGACAGCCTGCTCAAGGCCTTCGCGCAGCGCCTCAAAAGCTGTTTTCGCACCTACGACACGGTGGCGCGCGTGGGCGGCGACGAGTTCGTGGTGCTGCTCGAGTCCAGCGAACCCCTGGATGGCGCATGGATCATGGCGCACCAGATTGCCGATGCGTTCGATGCGCCGTTCGAGATCGATGGACAGCTGCTGACCGTACAGACGAGCATAGGCAGCGCCAGCTACCCCGAACACGGCAGCGACGAGCACACGCTGCTGCAGCATGCGGACAACAGCATGTACCGCATGAAAAAGGCCCGCGGCCAAGGCAATTCATGAGCCAGGCGTGATCCGCGCGCCATGCGGGTTGCGCCCTATTTCTGCAGCTTCTTTTCGATTGTCGCACCGGCCTTCTCTTCCTTCTTGCGGCGGTTGAACACCTGGCGCATGTAGCGAATATCGCTGTCGGACAGGTGCTTTTGCGCGGCGACGAACTGCTCCTGCTCTTCTTCGCGAATGTGATGCAGGTACTCGTCGCGCAGCGCGGCGAAGCGCCGCAGCCAGCCGGGCGAGGCCATGTCGCGCGCGGCCAGGTCGGCCATCATCTTGTCCATTTCCTTGTGCTCGCCCACGGCGTGGCGCGCGTCGTCGGTGGTCGCGGGATTGCGCATCACGCTGGACCACAGCGCCTGCTCCTCGGCCGCCGCATGGCCCTTGATTTCCTTGACCAGCTCGATGAACAGGCGCTCGCGTTCGGGCGAATGGCCGTGGGTCACACTGATCATCGCCAGCAGCGCGCGGTGGTGGTCATGGTCTTCGACCAGCCGGCCGAAGATGTCGGCATCGCCGCGAAAACGCGTGGCCGGCGTGCTGCCGATGTTCGCGGGCACGTCCACGGCAATCGCTTTGGCCTTGGCGACCGCGGCGCGTCGGGCCTGCATGGGGGGAATGGGCTTGGTGGTCTTGGCTTCGCTGGCGGTTCTGTTCATTGCGGTCCTCATGGTGGTGCATGGTTGTTTTTCCTGTCCATCCTGACCTTTGACCAAAGCGGCGCCGGACTGTGTAAGCCGAACACGCATTGACGCCTCATCCTGCGCCGTGATCCCGCAGCGTGCCGCGCAGCAGCGCCATTCCTGCAACGAAAGGCGCTTGAATCGGATACGTTTCTTCCTGTTTCCTTACAAACGATTCAGGGGCGGCGCACCAAAAATGGGACTTTTCCAACCAACCGGAAGGCTTTCCATGACGGCACCTAACTACGTCCAGCCCGACCCCCTTGCTCCTTCCGCCCTGTCCCGGGCCGTAGAAGCATCCGGGGTGTCCTGGGCCGCAATTTTCGCGGGCGCGCTCGCCGCTGCGGCTCTGTCTCTTGTGCTTTTCATCCTTGGCATAGGCCTGGGCCTGTCGTCGGTTTCGGTCTGGTCGGGCCGAGGCGTCGAAGGTGAAACCTTTGGCTGGACCGCCGCAGCCTGGTTTGCGTTCACCCAACTCGCTTCGGCGGGCGTCGGTGGCTACATTGCCGGCCGCCTGCGCACGCGCTGGGTCGGCGTGCAGGTCGATGAAGTCTATTTCCGCGATACCGCCCATGGCTTTCTGGCCTGGTCGCTGGCAACGCTGCTGATGGTGGCCCTGATGGGCTCGGTCGCGGGCAGCGCGATCTCCAGCACCGCAAAGGCCGCGGGCGCCGTGGCATCGGGTGCGGCAACGGTGGTCGGCGGCGGCGTGCAGGCAGCGGTTGCCGGCGCGGCCGGTGCGGCCACGTCGGGCAGCGACGGCCAGGGTGCTTCGGCCAACCGCTTCGGCTATTGGGTCGACAGCCTGTTCCGCCCCGCGCCCACAACCGAGGGAGCGACCGCCGTCGTGCCGCCAAGCCAGCGCTCGCCGGCCGACGTGGCCAAGGAAGTCACAAGCATCTACGCCAATGCGCTGCAGACCGGCAAGCTGCCTGAAGAAGACGCGCGCTATGTTGCACAACTGGTCGCCGAACGCACGGGTCTGACCCCGGCCCAGGCCCAGGAACGCGTGCAGAAGTCGTTCGAGCAGACCCAGCAGCAGATCGCCCAGGCCAAGGCAAAGATCGATGAAGCCGAAGTCAAGGCCAAGGAAGCCGCAGAAACCGCACGCAAGGTGGCTGCGCATTCGATGCTGTGGCTGTTTGTCGCGCTGCTGATCGGCGCCTTTGTCGCCAGCCTGTCCGCCACCTGGGGTGGCCGCCAACGCGACGCTTTCTAAACCCTTTTGTCCACCGCCGGCCCCACCAGGCCGGCCCAACCACTTGAAGGACTCACCATGCGCTCCATTCTCCTGTTCCTGCTGGGCATTCCGATTCCCATCATCATCCTGATCGCGCTGTTTACCTGATACGCGATTCCTGACTTCCAAGCCCGCCGCGTGCGGGCTTTTTCATGGGGAATCCGCCAGCAGATGCCGCACCAGCTGCTGCGCGGGCGCGGCCAGCGTGTCGAGATCGCGCACGCACAGCACCAGATTGCGCGCGGCCCAGGCGTCGGTCAACGCAATGCGCTTGACCTTTGCCGTGCGCGCCTGGCGCGCCGCCACCGCCAGCGGAACAATGCCCACGCCTATCCCCTCGCCCACCATGCGGCACACCGACTCGAAGCTGCGCAGGCGAATGCGGTAGTTCAGCCGCTTGCCCAGCCGGCGCGCATGCTGCGTGATGTGCGCCTGCAAGGCGCTGCCTTCGACCAGGCCCACAAACGCGCAATCCGCGACCTCCGACAAGGCCAGGGCCTTGCGCCGGGCCAGCACATGGTCGCGCGGCACGACCAGCACCAGCGGGTCGGCGCGAAACGCAAAGGTCTGCAGACCTGCAAGATCCACCGAGTCGGAGACCATGCCGATGTCGCAGACCGCGTCGCGCAGCGCATCGACGATCTCGCTGCTCGCACGCTCCTCCAGATCGACGCAGATACCGGGATGCCGGGCGAGAAAGCCGCCCAGCACCTGCGGCAGGTGTTCGCTCAGGGCCGAGGTATTGCACAGCAGGCGCACATGGCCCTTGAGGCCGGCGCTGTAATCGGCGAGTTCGCCCTGCAGGCGGTCCATCTGCTGCAGCACCAGGCGCGCGTGGTGGATTAGCGTGCGCCCCGCGGGGGTCACCTGCACGCCGCGGCGTTCGCGCAGCAGCAGCGCCACGCCCAGCGCCTCTTCCATGCCGCGCACGCGCTCGCTGGCCGAAGCCAGCGTCATGTGGCTGCGCTCGGCGCCGCCCGTGATCGTTCCCGCCTCATGGACGTGCAAAAAGAGCCGCAGATCGGTCAGGTCGAAGCGCATGGGCGCAAAGTACCACATCAAGGCTCAGGGTGGGCCTGAGGCTGGCTACGCGACTTCCGCATTCCGCGCCGCGCCTGGCGTCGCCAGAATCGCGCCATGAACTTCCCCTTTTCGCTTTCCGACGCCGCCTGGCCGCTGCTGGTCGCCCTGGTCTTCGTGCTCGCCGGCCTGGTCAAGGGCGTGGTGGGCCTGGGCCTGCCCACCATCGCCATGGCCTTGCTCGCGCTGCTGATGACACCGGCCCAGGCCGCGGCGCTGCTGATCGTGCCGTCGCTGGTCACCAACGTCTGGCAGATCAGGCCCTGGTCGGCGCTGGGGCCGCTGCTGCGCCGGCTGGCGCCCATGCAAGTCGGCGTGTTCGTCGGCACGCTGGCCGGCGCCTGGGCGCTGGGCGCGCCCGCAGGTGCCTGGGCCACGGTGTGCCTGGGCGTGGCGCTGATCGGCTATGCGGTCTGGGGCCTCACGGGCGCGCGGCTGACCGTGCGCGCGGCCAGCGAGCCGTGGCTGGGCCCGGTGATAGGCGCGATGACGGGGCTGGTGACCGCGGCCACGGGCGTGTTCGTGATTCCCGCCGTACCGTATCTGCAGGCGCTGGGCTTGCAGCGCGATGCGCTGATACAGGCCATGGGCATTTCCTTCACGGTCTCGACCGTGGCGCTCGCGGCCGGCCTCTACTTCAATGCGCAGTATTCGAGCACCAGCCTGGGCGCGTCGGCGCTGCTGCTGCTGCCCGCGCTCGCGGGCATGGCGCTGGGGCAGTCGCTGCGCCACCGGCTGTCGCCCCTGCTGTTCAGAAAAGTCTTTCTGGGCAGCCTGATCGTGCTGGGCCTGCACATGGTGATCAAGGAGATGCTCGCGCCGTGACGCGCTAGTGCTCAGTGCGGCTCGGCCGACCAGACCGCCAGCTCGTAGCCGTCCGGGTCCTGGAAGTGGAAGCGGCGCCCGCCCGGGAAAGCGAATACCGGCCTGGTGATGATCGCGCCCGCGGCTTCGAGGTGCTGCTGCGTTTCGGCCAGATCATCGGCGTACAGAATGACCAGCGGGCCGCCGGGACGAACGGCCTCGCCCGTGGTGAAGCCGCCGGTCAGGCGGCCATCGCTGAACTCGGTGTACGTGGGTCCGTAGTCGGTGAACTGCCAATCGAAGGCCGCGCCATAGAACGCCTTGCTGCGCGCGATGTCGGCGACATTGAATTCGATGTTGTCGATCTTGCGATCGCGGTCGGTGGTGGCCATGCTTTTTCCTGGGTTGAATGAACTGCCGCCATGATCGCCTGGCCGCGGCCCGGTGTCTTGAACAAATCGGCCAGCGGCCGCGTTCCATGGCCGGCGCCGACGAGGTTAGTGCAAACGTGGATAGACCGCGCAATACCGATTCCAGACACTGTCCGTCAGTTGATCCCCTTGCCGCCCACGGCGCGCATCCCCTGAACTCTCTGCCTCCATGGCGGCCTCGAAAGCGGCCGTCCCTGCCAGCCATCCGAGCGCCATCGGCGGGCAGGACGATGTCGACAAAGTACTTGATTGAAATCCGGGCCTGAAGCCCGGACTGACGCGGTAGTTAATCAACAACAGGAGACAACATGCGACAACCCCAGCGCTCTCTAGGCCACTTTGCCCTGCTGCTGCCCCTCTCGGCCGTACTGGTCGGCTGCGGCGGCAGTGGCGACAATCCGCCCGCGCCATTGGCTTGCGCCGATCTGAATGGAATGGCGATTGCCGCGTCCAGCATCGGGCTGGCCACCAGCGGAGCGGTGGTCACCGCGGCAACGACTGTGGCCGCGGCGGGCAGCGGCGTGAGCGCCACGCCTGAGTTCTGCCGCGTGAGCGCGTCGATTTCGCCGGTCGACACGACGGCGCCCAAGATCCTGCTGCAGGTGGCACTGCCTACCGTCTGGAACAACAAGGTGATGATGTTCGGCGGCGGCGGCTACAACGGCACGATTCCTTCCGTGACGGGCAATGTTCCCGCTGGCCCGACCGCACAGGCCACGCCGCTGGGACGCGGCTACGCGACCTTCGCCAGCGATTCCGGACACCAGGCCGGAGCGCTGGGCAGCCAGGACGGCTCGTTCGGCGTCAATGACGAGGCGGTCAGAAACTTTTCAGGCGACGCGCTCAAGAAGACGCGCGATGTGGCGCTTGCGATCATCAAGGCGCGCTACGCCGTGAGCGGGGCGACGAAAGCCTACTTTGCGGGCGGCTCCACGGGCGGGCGCGAAGCGCTTGCCGTGGCGCAGAAATGGCCGCAGGACTGGGACGGCGTGATCGCGCTGTATCCCGCGGGCGCGGCCGCGAGCCTCGACCTGCAGTTCGGCCGCATCACGCGCGCGCTGGCCCAGCCCGGCGCCTATCCCAGCCCGGCCAAGCGCAAGCAGCTGTACGACGCGTCCATCGAGGCCTGCGATGCGCTCGACGGCGTGGCCGACGGCCTGATCAGCGACATCAAGGCCTGCAACGCGCGCTTCAATCCCGCGACCGCGACCGTCAACGGCCTGCCGCTGCGCTGCCCCGGCGGCCTCGATACGGGCGACGCCTGCCTGTCGGATGCGCAGATCGCGGCGTTCAATGTCATCAACACGCCGATCACATTCAACTTCACGCTGGCCAGCGGCGAGACGCAATACCCTGGCTTCAACACCTGGGGCACCGACTTCGGCATTCCCAACGCCAGCCCCCTGCAGCCCACCGTCTCGTCGCTGTCCCTGAAGACCGTACAGCCCGCCAACCCCATGCCGACCGGCGCGCCCTATGGCAGCGTGTTCTGGGACCAGTGGGTGCGCTTTTTCGTCACGCGCGACCCGAACTTCAACGCGCTGACGCTGGACCCGCAAAACCCCGGCGCATACCAGGCACGCATCAGCGCGCTCAGCGGCCTTCAGGACATCAACAAGACCGACCTGACGGCGTTCCAGTCCAGGGGCGGCAAGATGCTGATCGCGCACGGCACGGGTGATGCGCTGGTCAGCACGCGCGCCACCGCGCAGTACGTCGATCGCGTGCGCGCGACCATGGGCCAGGCGCGCACCGACACGTTCCTGCGCTATTACGAAATTCCGGGCTACGGCCATGCGGTCAGCTCTGTCTTCAATGCCGCCTGGGATTCGCTGTCGACGCTCGAGAACTGGGCCGAGAAAAGCACGCAGCCACCGAGCCAGATCGTGACCGACACGGCCGGCGTGCCGGGCCGCACGCGTCCGCTGTGCGACTACCCTGCGTATCCGCGCTACAAGGGCAGCGGCGACATCAACGCGGCGGCCAGCTTCAGCTGCTCGACGCAATAGCGCGAGCGCATCTGCCGGCCCGCTTGCGTCATTGGAAAGCCGGGCCAGCGCTGCGCTATTTGGCCGCTGTCCCCGGCCCCGCGACCCGCAGCAGCTTGCGAAACCGCGGGCAGTCCATGTGTGACGGCGCGGGGCATTCGGCGACATGGCGCAGCAGCTTGCTCAAGGTGCTCATGCGGCGGATCTGTGCGTCGAGTTCATCGGCACGCTCGACCAAGGAAGGTCGCGGCAGATCGGGGTTGCGGTTCTTGTCGAACATGCCGTTGATCTCAGCGAGCGAAAAGCCCGCGCCCTTGCCCAGCGCAATCAAGGCCAGCTGGTCCAGCGTTTCCTCGCGGTACTGGCGGCGCAAGCCGTTGCGCGAAACGGATTCGATCAAGCCGCGCTCTTCGTAATAGCGCAGCGTGGAGGTGGGCAGGCCGCTGGTCTTCGACAGCACGCCGATATCGAGAAGATTCATGCTTGACTTCAAGTTGACTTGAAATTGCATAGTAAAGCCGTCCTCCATTTCGCGGCAAGAAGTCAGCATGAACAACGCAGTTTCCCTCCCCCACAACAGACTCGTCCTGGCGGCGCTCGCGGGTTCCATCCTGCTCGCGTCGCTGGGCATCAGCATCGCCGCCGTGGCGCTGCCCACGCTGTCCAGAGCCTTCGCGGCAAGCGTCGAGCAGGTGCAATGGGTGATGCTGGCCTATCTGCTCGCGGTCACGGCGACCATAGTCCCGGCCGGGCGCCTGGGCGATCTGCACGGCCACCGCCGCGTGCTCATGGCCGGCATCGCGCTGTTCACGCTGGCGTCGGCAGCCGCCGCGCTCGCGCCGGGCCTGGGCTGGCTGACCGCGGCGCGCGTGGCGCAAGGCCTGGGCGCGGCGGTTCTGATGTCGCTGCCTATGTCGCTGGCCAAGGGCCTGGTCGCACAAGAGCGCATGGGCGCGGCGATGGGCCTGCTGGGCACCATGTCGGCGATAGGCACGGCGCTGGGCCCGTCGGTCGGCGGCCTGCTGATCGGCAGCTGCGGCTGGCGCGCGGCCTTTGCTTTGCTGACCGTGCTGGGCGCCGGCCTGCTGGCGCTCGCGTGGGCGGCGCTTCCCGCCGCAAGGGCAAACGCGGCCGCCGCGCGCGCGCCGCTGGCACTGGGCCTGCTGCGCGATCGTGCGGTCGCCACGCCGCTGGCGATGAACCTGCTGGTCGGCGCGGTCATGATGGCGACGCTGGTCGTCGGCCCGTTCTTTCTGGCTTTCGGCCTGGGCCTGACCGAAGCGCAGACCGGCCTGGTGATGGCCGCGGGCCCGATCGCCGCCGCGCTGTCGGGTGTGCCCGCGGGGCGCCTCACCGACCGCTTGGGCACGCAGGCCTGCCTGCGCGCGGGCCTGGCGCTGGCCACCGCCGGCCTGTGCGGCTTTGCGCTGCTGCCCGCGGTGATGGGCGTGCCGGGCTATGTGCTGGCGTTGATGCTGGTCACGCCGGGCTTTCAGCTGTTCCTGGCGGGCAACAACACGGCCATGATGCGCGCCGCGCCCGAGGCGCACAAAGGCCTTCTTTCGGGGCTGCTGGGACTGTCGCGCAATCTGGGCTTCATGCTGGGCGCCGCGCTGCTGCCCCTGCTGTTTTCCGCGCTGCTGGGCGCCGATGGCCTGGCCCGCAGTTCGCGCCAGGCCCTGGGCCAGGCCTTTGCCACGACCTTTCTGGTCGCGGCCGGGCTGTGCCTGCTGTCACTGCTTCTGGCCTTGCGCGGCAAGGCGGTGCACAGCAGCCAAGCGTGAGCTCACGGCTTGGCAAGATGCTCGACCAGCGCGCGCGCGACGGGCGGCAGTGCCTCCAGCGAGCGCATGCACAGCACCAACTGGCGCTGGGCCCAGGGCTCGTTCAGGCGCAGGGCCGTGATGGCCAGCGTGCCCGCATACAGAGCCGCACTTTGGCGCGGCAACACGCCCACGCCCAGGCCCGCGGCAACCATCAGGCACAGCGCGTCGTAGCTGGTCACCTGGATGCGCAGCTTCAGCGGCAGATCCACTTGCGCGGCGCTGCGCGTGAGCAGCGCGTTGATGACGCTGCCCACATGCGCACCGACGAAGTCATAGGCCAGCGCCTGGCGCATGTCGACCTGCTCGAACTGCGTGAGCGGGTGGCCGTGCGGCGCGATCAGGATCAGCTCGTCCTGGCGGTAAGGCAGATAGGACAGCTCGCCGCCATAGCGACCGGCATTCAGAATGCCGAAATCGGCCGTGTTCTGCGCCACGGCCAGCGCGATCTCGCTGCTGATCTTCTCCTGCAGATGCACTTGCACTTCGGGGTGCTCGGTCATGAAGCCCTGCAGCTGCGCGGGCAGGAACTGCGTGATCGCCGAAATATTGGCGACCATGCGCACATGGCCGCGCATGCCGCTGCCGTACTCGCGCATCTGCCGCGCGATGCCGTCGATCTCCCCCAGCACGCTGCGCGCCAGGCCCAGCAAGGTATAGGCCGCCGACGTGGGCGCGATGCCGCGGTTGCTGCGCTCGAACAATTGCACCTTGAGCTGGGCTTCGAGTTCGGCCAGGCGCCGGCTCGCGGCCGAAGTCGCGATGTTTTCGCGCAGCGCGGCGCGCGCGATCGCCTGCTCCTCCATGACAGCCACGAACAAGCGCAAGGAGATGGGGTTGAGTCGCATGCCCGCATTTTGCTTTGCCAAAACGGCAGTGCTCCCAACTTCATGCGTCTTTTCACCTAGGGTATCTACTGAGTTTTTCGATTGCTATGCCGAAATGCGATGGCAGAAACGCAAATCAGCGTTTTGCAGCCGCGCGGATCTTTTGCATCATGAGGCCCTTCGCGATGCCGCTTCGCGACTGCCGAGAGAGAAGGAAAGAATGCAGGAAACTCCACAAAATATGCCCACCCTGGATGCAGGCGCGCTATCGGGCGTGCGCGTCATCGAGATGGGCCAGCTCATCGCCGGCCCGTTCGCGGGCAAGACCCTGGGTGAGTTCGGCGCCGATGTGATCAAGATCGAAGCGCCGGGCGGCGGCGATCCGCTGCGCAACTGGCGCATGATCAAGGACGGCACCTCGGTCTGGTGGCAGGTGCAGTCGCGCAACAAGAAATCGGTGGCGCTCGATCTGCGCAAGCCCCAGGGCCAGGACCTGGTGCGCCAGCTGCTCAAGGAAGCCGACGTGCTGATCGAGAACTTCCGGCCCGGCACGCTCGAAGGCTGGGGCATGTCGCCCGACGAACTGCATGCGATCAATCCCGGACTGATCATTCTGCGCATTTCGGGTTATGGCCAGACCGGCCCCTACCGCGATCTGCCCGGCTTCGGCGTCGTCGGCGAAGCCATGGGCGGCCTGCGCCATCTCACGGGCGAGCCCGGCCGCGTGCCGGTGCGCGTGGGCGTGTCGATTGGCGACACGCTCGCGGCGCTGCACGGCACCATAGGCGTGCTCACGGCGCTCTACCACCGCAAGGCGCATGGCGGCAAGGGCCAGGTGATCGACGTGGCCCTGCACGAAGCGGTGTTCAACGTCATGGAAAGCCTGGTGCCCGAATACAGCGCGTTTGGCGCGGTGCGCGAAGCCGCGGGCAGCGCCCTGCCCGGCATTGCACCGTCGAACGCCTATCCCTGCGCCGACGGCTGGGTGCTGGTCGCGGGCAATGGCGACAGCATCTTCAAGCGGCTGATGCAGACCATTGGCCGCGACGATCTGGCCAACGCCCCCGACCTCGCCGACAACGCCGGCCGCGTGGCGCGGGTGCACGAAATCGACGCCGCGATCGCGGCCTGGACACAGGCGCGCGACATCACCGCCGTGCTCGAACAACTGGGCGCGGCGCGCGTTCCCGCGGGCCGCGTCTACACCGCCAAGGACATCTGCGAAGACCCGCACTACCGCGCACGCGACATGATCCTGCAGCAGCAAACGCGCGACGGCTACAGCGTCGAAGTGCCGGGCATCGTGCCCAAGCTGTCGGCCACGCCGGGAACGGTGCGCTCCAGCGCGCCCAAGCTGGGCGACGACACCGACGCGGTGCTCGCGGCCATGGGCCTGGGCGCGGCGCAGATCGCCGAACTGCGCGCGCAGGGAGTGATCCAATGAGCGGCACAGCCAACGTCTGGAACGGCGCGGGCAAGCGCATCTATATCCAGGAAGTCGGCCCGCGCGACGGCCTGCAGATGGAAAAAGTGTTCATGCCCACGGCGCAGAAGATCGCCATGGTCGATGCGCTGTCGGCCGCGGGCATGGCCAAGGTCGAAGTCACGGCCTTTGTCTCGCCCACGGCGATTCCCGCGCTGGCGGACGCCGAGCAGGTGCTGCGCGGCATCGCGCGCCCGGCGGGCACCGTGATGACCTGTCTGGTGCCCAATGTCAAGGGCGCCGAGCGCGCCATGGGCGCGGGCGCCGACGAGCTGAACCTGGTGATGTCGGTCAGCGAAACCCATAACCTCGGCAATCTGCGCATGCTGCGCGTGCAGTCGTTCGCGGGCCTGCAGGACGTGATCGCCGTCGCCCAGCAGGGCCAGGTGGCGCTCAACGTCTCGCTGTCGTGCAGCTTCGGTTGCCCGATGGAAGGCGATGTGCCGGCCGACGTGGTGCTCGACTGGGCCCAGCGCTTCATCGACCTGGGCGTACAAGGCATCACCTTGTGCGACACCACGGGCATGGCGCATCCGGCCCAGGTGCATGCGCTGGTCAGCGCGTTCAAGGCCCGCTGGCCGCAGACCACGTTGACGCTGCATTTCCACGACACGCGCGCCATGGCCCTGGCCAATGTGCTCTCGGCCATCGCTGCCGGAGCCGATCGTTTCGACGCTTCCGTGGGCGGCATGGGCGGCTGCCCTTATGCGCCCGGTGCCAGCGGCAATGCCTGCACCGAGGAACTGGTGCATGCGCTGCAGCTGATGGGCTATGACACGGGCGTCGATCTGGCGGCGCTGACCCGGGTGGCCGCGGCCTTGCCCGCGCAGATAGGACATGACATTCCCAGCGCGATCGTCAAGGCCGGGCCGGTGCAGCAGCTGCACCCCGCGCCCGCGTCGCTGCAGGAAGTTCGCGCTCGCGCGCAGGAGCGGCTGCAGGCCGCCGAAACGGGGCTTTGAAGCCCGCATTACAAAAACCAAGGAGACACAGAATGACCATGACTCGCAAGCAATTCGGCCGTTTCGCACTCGCCACCGGCCTGGCCCTGGGCGTCGCCGGCACCGCGGCCGCGCGTTCCGACTACCCCAACAAACCGATCAACATGATTGTGCCGGCATCGGCGGGCGGCACGACCGACCTGGCCGCGCGCATGGCCGCGCAAGCCCTGGGGCCGGTGCTGGGCCAATCGATCGTGGTCGAGAACAAGGGCGGCGGCAACGGCAATATCGCGGCGGCGCAAGCCAAGCGCGCCGAAGCCGATGGCTATACCTTGCTGATGCAGTACTCGGGCTTTCATGTGATCTCGCCCCACCTGGGCAAGAGTTCGTGGGAGCTGACCGACTTCGTGCCCGTGGCCAATGTGCTGTCCGCGCCGCAGATCGTCGTCGTGCGCCGCGATCTGCCCGTGAACACGCTGCAGGAACTCGTGGCCTATGCCAAGGCCAACCCCGCAAAGCTCAACTACGCGTCTTCGGGCAATGGCTCGCTGCAGCATGTGACCGGCGTGCAGCTCGAACAGGCGGCGGGCATTCGCATGGTGCACGTGCCATACAAGGGCACGGGCCCTGCCCTGCAGGACCTGCTGGGCGGTCAGGTCGATCTGACGTTCGGCACCGCGCCGCCTTTCATGTCCCATATCCAGTCGGGCAAGCTCAAGGTGCTGGCCGTGACCGGCAAGGAGCGCCTGCCCAGTCTCGCCAACGTGCCGACCACGGCCGAAGCCGGCCTGCCCGGTGTCAACGCCACGTCGTGGTTCGCGCTGTTCGCGCCCGCCAAGACCTCGCCCGAGATCGTGCGCAAGCTCGAAACCGATGTGCGCAACATGCTCAATGACGCCGCGTTCCAGAAGAAGGCACTGGACCAGGGCGCGACCGCCGACTTCAAGGACAGCAAGGCGCTGGGCGCCATGGTCAAGCGCGACTGGGACATGTGGGGCAAGGTCGTGAAGGAAGCCAATATCCAGGCCGAGTGAACTCAGGCCTCGATGCGTACCGCTGCGCCCATGAACTTCACATCCTGGGCCAGCGTCTGCAGATCCTGGTCCGCTAGCCAGCCGTGCGGATCGCGCAGCACAAAACCTTGCGCTTCATCGAAGCGCACTTGCGGCCAGACGCAGGCCGGCTGCGGCTGGCGCTGCATGACCGCGGCCAGCGCGGTCTCCATGTAGCGCTGCTTGGCCATGCTGCGCAGCTCTGGCTTGAACACCTTGCCTACATTGGTGGTCGGCAGCGCGGCAACGATTTCCACGTAGCGCGGGCGCGCCGGCGGTTCATCGACATGGCGCGCGGCGAATTCGCGCAGCGATTCGGCGTCTGCCGTATGCCCCTCCTTGAGCGTCACGTAGGCCACCGGCACTTCGCCCGCATGCGGGTCGGGCGCGCCCACCGCGGCGCAGGCTTTCACGGCCGGATGTCTTTCGAGCGCCTGCTCTATCACCTGCGGGTCTACGTTGTGGCCGCTGCGAATGATCAGGTCTTTGGAGCGCCCCTGCAGCTTGAGCAGGCCGTCGGCGGACAGCGATCCCAGATCACCCGAGATCAGCCAGCCGTCTGCGGTGAAGTAGCTGTCGCGCTCGATGGCGCCCAGATAGCCCGCAAAAAGATTCGGTGACCGAAACAGCACCATGCCGGCTTCGCCAGGCGCGACTGCGTGCGGCGTGACATTGCCGCTGGCGTCCATCTTCGCGATGCGAATGCGCGCATGCGGGGTTCTGAAGCCGACATGGCCCACGCTGGCATGCACGCCCGAAGGCGTGATCGTCGAGATGCCGGTCATCTCGGTCATGCCCAGGCTTTCGTGCACATGCAGGCCCGTGCGCGCCTTGAAGCGGCGCGCCGTCTCTTCGCTCAGCGGCGCGGCGCCGGTGCGGAAATAGCGTATCGACGAGATGTCGGCGCCCGCCAGATCGATGTCGGCAAGCATGGACAACACCGTGGGCACGGCCGACATGAGCGTGGGCCGATGGCGGTCCACCAGTTGCCAGAAATTGGCCAGCACCTGCTTGTTGCGAAACAGCTCGGTCGTCGGAATGATGACTTCGGCGCCCGCGGAAAAGCAGGCCAGCGAACCCGGCAGGACGCCGGCCACATGGAACAGCGGATAGCCGTTGATCGTGCGGTCGTTCGACGTCAATCCCTGCATCTGCACGCTGGCCCAGGCGGTATAGACCTGGGCGCCGTGCGTCTGCGCCGCGAGCTTGGGCGAGCCCGTGGTGCCGCCCGTGTGGAAATACGCGGCGATATCGCCGGGCTGGATCACGCGGCCCGAGACCAGGCGGTCGGCGGGCTCGCGTGCAATCACTTGCGCAAAATTCAGCACGCGTGCGCCTATGCCCTCGGTGTCGGGCACGGTGCCTGCATGGCTCACGTAAAGCACATGGGTAATGCCGGTGGTCAGCTGCGCCACCTTGCGCCAGATGCCGGCGTCATCGGCATCGGCCCAGGCGATCAGCACCTTGGCGCGTGTGGCGTTGAGCAGCGACGAAATCTTCTCGGCGGTGAGCAGCGGGTTGATGGGCTGCACGATGGCCGCGGCCTCGCCGCCCCACAGCGCGAAATGGTATTCGGCGCAGCCCGGCAGCATGATGGCCACGGTGTCCTGGCTGCCCAGACCCAGGCCGTGCAGCGCATTCGCGGTCTGGTTGATCTTGCCCAGCAGTTGCGCATAGGTGAAGCGCTGGGCAGGGGCATCGGCTGTCGGAAGAAACGTCAGCGCCGCGCCCGCGCCATGGCCGCGGGCCGAAGCCTCGAACAGCGCGTGGGTGGACTGGGGCGCGATCAACTCGGCCAGCGGCGTCTGCTCTATGGCTTCGATGTCCGCGAGGCTGCGTATGGGGCGAATGGGCTGGAACATGGGGTCTTCAGAAACTGCGCAGATCACGCGACGAACAGGCTGTTGCCGCGCGCGAACGCGGCGCGGCAATCGCGCACCATGCGGGCGATCAATTCCTCGCAGGTGGGCACGTCATCGATCAGGCCCACGCACTGGCCCGCGGCGATCACCGCGTTGTCGATGTCGCCCGACTGCAGCGCGGCCTTGCCGCGCTGGCCGGTGACGAGATGGCGCAGGTCTTCGAACGGGCTGCCGCCGGGGCGGCGTTCGAGGGCGACGACTTCCTGCGTCACGCTGCTGCGCAGCGCGCGCGACGTATTGCTCAGGCTGCGCAGCACCAGCTGGGTGTCGGTTTCCCTGGCATTGACCAGGGCCTGTTTCAGTGCCTCGTGCACCGGCGATTCGACCGTGGCCAGAAAGCGCGTTCCCATGTTGACGCCTTCGGCGCCCAGCGCCAGCGCGGCCGCCATGCCCGCGCCCGTGGCGATGCCGCCCGAAGCGACGACGGGAATGTCGAGCACCTTCACCGCGGCGGGAATCAGCACCAGGCCCGGAACATCGTCTTCGCCCGGATGGCCCGCGCACTCGAAGCCGTCTATGGACACCGCATCGACGCCAATCTTCTGCGCCGACAGCGCATGGCGCACCGACGTGCATTTGTGCACCACCTTGATACCTGCCGCATGCAGCCGGCCAATGTATTGGCGCGGATTGTTGCCCGCGGTCTCGACGATGCGTACGCCGCTTTCAATGATGACTTCAATGAATTCGTCATAGGGCGGCCGGGTCTGCGCAGGCAGGAAAGTCAGATTCACCGCGAACGGCGCGCGCGTGAGCGCCTGGGTTGTGCGGATTTCCTCGCGCAGCGCCTCGGGCGTGGGCTGGGTCAGCGCGGTCAGCACGCCCAGGCCGCCGGCGTTCGATACCGCGGCCACCAGCGGGCTGCGCGCCACCCACTGCATGCCGCCCTGGATGATGGGGTAGCGGATGCCGAGCAGCTCTGTGATACGTGTCTTCATGGTGGGTAGGAGATGGGCGCGAAAAACGGGCGCGGCTGTCCCGCGCCCGCTGGGAGTGGGCTGTTCTTGCGGGGCGCGCTTTATTCGGTGGTCAGCTGGTTGTCCTTGACCACCTTGCCCCAGCCCGTGAAATCGGACTGCAGCAGTTCCTGCGTCTTGGCCGGAGTGAGGTAGGCGGAAAGAACGCCGATCTGTTCGAAGCGCTGATTGACCTCGTCGCTGGCCAGGATCTGCCGCGATTCCTCGCTGACCCGCTTGATGATGTTCTGCGGCGTGTCCTTGGGCGCGACCAGGCCGCCCCACGACGAAGCCTCGTTGCCGCCGAAGCCCTGCTCGGCCATGGTCGGCACGTCGGGCAGCGACTTCACGCGCTGGGGCGTACCTACGGCCAAGGCCTTGAGCCGGCCGCCCTTGATCTGCGGCAGCGCCGTGACCATGTCGGCATAGATCACCGGCACCACGCCGCCCAGCGTGTCGTTCATCGCGGGCGCGCTGCCTTTGTAGGCGATGTGCTGCATGTTGGTGAAGCCCTTGGATTTCATCAGCTCCATGCTCAGATGGCCCGAACTGCCGGCGCCCGAACTGGTGTACATCAGCGTCTGCGCGCTGGCCTTCGATTTGGCGAACAGCGACTTGAGATCGGTCACATCCGGCAGGGAATTCTTGTTGACCGCGATCACATTGGGCAGGTCGTAGATCTTGGTGACCGGCGCGAAACTGGTCGCGGGATTGAAGGTCGCCGTCTTGAAGAAATGCGGTGCCAGGATGGTGGGCGTGACCATCATCATGAACGTATAGCCGTCGGCCGGCGTGTTGACGAACTGGCCCGCGGCGACCGCGCCCGACGCGCCGGGCTTGTTGTCCACGACCACGGGTTGGCCCAGGCGCTTGCCCAGCGCTTCGGCATAGACGCGCGCCGCGGCATCGGTAGGACCGCCCGCGGGGAACGGCACGACCAGCTTGATGGGACGCTCGGGCCAGCCGGCCGCCGCGGCGTGCAGGCTGGGAAACGCCAGCAGCAGGCCCACGGCGATGAGCGTGGGAGTGCGTAAGAATTTTGAACGTGTGATGGCCATTTTGTCTCCTTGCTTGTGCATTTTTCTTATCCCGTTTACTGGGCTTTGATTCATTCTTGCAAACAAGACCGTTGTTGACAACGATGGCATCCATGTACATCATGGTCAAAAATATTTGACACGAAAGAACCGTCGCGATGGACTTGCAGGCACTGACCATCTTTGTGGAAATCGTCGACGGCGGCAATCTGAGCCAGGCGGCGCGCGCCTTGAACATGTCGCGCGCCAATGTCAGCTACCACGTCGCGCAGCTCGAGAAATCGCTGGACGCCGAACTGCTGCGCCGCACGCCCCAGGGCATAGAGCTGACCACCATGGGCCAGCAGGTCTACGCGCATGCGCGCAACATCGTGCATGAGTCGGCACTGATGCGCGAAGCCGTGAGTGCCAGCGCCAACGAACAGCAGATCACCGGAAAAATCGGCCTGAGCGCGCCCACCGGCTTCGGCCAGCTGGTCATGGGGCCCTGGCTCATAGAGTTCAAGAAGAAGTATCCCGGCATCATTCTGGACGTGCGGCTGGAGAACTTCATCGACAACCTGGTCAAGGACGGCGTGGACGTCGCCATCCGCGTGACCCAGGAGCCGCCGCCCATGGTCGTCGCGCGCGACCTGGGGCCGGTGCGCTACACGCTGTGCGCAGCCGCCGAATGGGCAGCGCACAACCGTGTGCCGCAGACGCTCGCAGATTTGCGGCGCACGCCCATCATCACGTCGGGCGGCGTCAGCGGCCAGGTGCGCATGACAGCCGTGCACGACGGCCATGAAGAAGAGATCGACTTCGTTCCCACGCTGATGTCGCGCAGCTACCCTTTCGTGCTCGACTGCATCCTGGGCGGCCTGGGCGTGGGCCTGGTGCCCGACTACATGACACGCACACGGATACAGGCGGGTGAGCTGGTGCCCATGCTGGCCCATTACCAGTTCAGCATCAACCGCAATCACATGTACCTGATGTACATGCCCAACCGCTACCAGTCGCGCGCCACCATCACCTTCATCGACTTCCTCACCGACAAGATGGATTTGCCGCGCATGGTGCGAAAGTCGGATGGGTGAAGCGCCTCACGCCCCGCCTTGCTGCGCGGCCTTGTCCAGCAAGAAGTCGATCAGCGTCGCAATCGCCTTGGTCTGATACCGCGTGGGCATGTACAGCAGGTACTTGTTGGTCGACAGAAAGTCCAGACTGCCCGGCGCGAACGGCAGGCGCACCAGCTCGCCGCGCTGCAGCGGCTCGCGCACCATGTAGTCGGGCACCACGCCCACGCCCAGGCCTTTGAGGATGGCGTCGCGCAGAAAGTAGAAGTTGGCCGACATCAGCCGCGGCTTGATGCGCAGCTCGGCGCTGCCGCCCACCTGGTAGCCGGCCAGGCGCAGTTTCTGTCCCGTGAGGTTGGAGCTGATCAGCGGCACCTGGTGCAGGTCTGCAAGGCGGTTCGGCATGCCGCCGGCCGCTACCAGCGCCGGCGTCGCGCAGGCCACATAGTGCACCGGACCCATGTTGCGCGCCACCAGATTTTCCGGCGGCTCGGTCATCACCCGCATCGCGAAATCGACCGCGCCTTCGAGCAGGTCTTCGATGTCGTTGTCGAACACCACTTCCAGCGTGACGCCGGGGTACAGCTGCATGAATTCCGTGAGCCAGGACGACATCGTCAGCTGGCCGTAGCCGCTGGGCACGGCCAGGCGCACCGTGCCCTGCAGGCTCTGGCCCAGGCTGCTGACCGATTCGGTCGCGGCCAGCAGCTCCTGGCGGATGGTGCGGCCATGTTCATAGAGCTTCCAGCCCAGCTCGGTGGGCTCGATCTGGCGCGTGGTGCGGCGCAGCAGCTGCTGGTCGAGTTCGCGCTCGAACTGGTTGAGCCGCTGGCTCACGCTGGCCCGGCTCACGCCCAGGCGCGCCGCGGCCCGGCTGAGATTGCCGGCTTCGATGATGTCCACCAGCAGGGACAAAGTGGCCAGATTCATTGTCAAGTTTTCAATTACACAATGTCCAATTTTTATCACAATTGCTAAATTTTCTAAACATATGAAAATACGCACCTCAACGGTGCAGCACATGCACCAATAAACTCTGGGGTCTGCGGGCCTCGCATCGATTCCTGGACAAGGCCTGTTGCATGAACGCTCCCCTTCCCATCCAGCCCCTGGCTGGTCTGCGTGTTCTTGATCTTTCGCGCGTGCTCGCCGGCCCCATGTGCGCCATGTCGCTCGCCGACCTGGGCGCCGATGTGACCAAGGTGGAACATCCGAGCCGCGGCGACGACACGCGCGACTGGGGCGTGCGCGTGGGCAGCCG
>NZ_JAHCDD010000072.1 GCF_018413525.1 Acidovorax sp. CCYZU-2555 | reverse complement strand
GTCGGCTGCTGCGCGCAGATCTCGTCCCAGGCCTGGCGTATGAACTGTGCCGCGGCGACGTTCTGCGCGAGCAGGTCGTACTTCGCGCCCAGGCCGTAGTCGGGCAGGTTGATGAATTCGGTGGTGATGTAGCGCAGCGGGCTGTGCGCATGCGTCGCGTGGTAGCGCAACACCTTGCGCATGGCTTCCTTGGACGGCTCGAGCTGGTAGGCGTGCCAGGGCGAATGCCATTCGCCGGGCGCGGGCCGCAGCATGGGGTACTGGATGCCGCGCGCGAACCGGCCGTCGTCGTTGCGGTGCCACAGATTGGCCGGCTGGCTGGGCGCGACCGCGCGCAGCTGCGCCCAGCGCACGATGTTCATCTCCAGCCACTGGTCGCACAGCGAGTTCTCTTCGAACGGGTCCAGCACCAGCGCGCCCGACTCGGCCTGGGCGCGCACGCCCGACAGCTCCAGTTCGGCGCTGTTGCCGATCTTGAAGTTGACATGGCTGTAGTCGAGCGTGAAGTGGAACGGAATGCCGCGCGCCTGCACCTGCTCGGCGACTTCGCGTATGCGCAGAAACTCCTCGGTCCACATGTTGACGTGCAGCTCGAAGCTGGGCTCCACGCCCAGGCGCATGCCCTCGTCATAGACCTGCAGGTAGTGGTCGACCACCTCGGCGTTGCTGATCGCGTGGCCGTCGCGGTGGTGGCTGAAGGTCATGATGTTGTGGCATTGCGCGCCGATTTCCTGGCAGATGCGCAGGTTGTCGGCCAGCAGGGCCTCGTCTTCGCCCAGCCGGTAGAACCAGCTCGCGCTGTGCACCGGCAGCTCGTACTTTTCTATGGCCTGCACGTATTCGCCGAAGTTGGCGCGCAGCGGAATGCGGTCGAAGTAGTCGAACACGCCGGTCTCCTTGACCAGGCGGAACTGTTCCATGATGGGCAGTTCGGCCAGCGAAATCGGCTGCTCTTTCGATGAGCGCTGTACGCCGCGGCCGTTGCAGCCGATGAGGAAGGGCAGGGGCTGCGGGGTGGTGGGGCTGGTCATTGTTTTTCCCTTCAGCCCGCGAGCGCAGCGGTGTCTGCGTCCTGCAGGCGCTCGACCATGCGGCGCATGCGGCGCGGCGCGGCGTCGATGGCGATCTTGATGGTCTTGCGCGCGGCGAACTTCTTCTCGTTGATCTGTATCGCTTCGAGAATCGACTTGTCTTCGGCGAAGGCCACGCGGAAGTCGGCCGACAGCGCCTTGTTGGTCGCCTCGTCGGCGCTGAAGTTCTTGACATGCAGCCAGTGGTCTATCGAGGTGTTCTCGTCGACCGGCGTCATGAAGTGGCAGGCGAAGATCTGCATGCAGTCGTCGCGCCGGCCCTCGGGCGCGCCCGTGCCGGTCTCGGCGCTGCCGAAGTCGATGATGGCGATGCTGGGCGCGTGGTAGTGGTAGTAGTGCCAGCGGTCTACATTGCCCTTGAAGTTGCCGTACTTGGCGAACAGCGGAATCGCGGGCGCGTCGATGATCCAGCGCCAGGTGACGATCTTTCCGGCCTGCTCCTCGTGGTGCACGGGAATGTCCTCGCTGGCCGCATTGCCCAGCGTGCTCAGGTGCACGAAGCTCACATGCGCGGGGTCGCAGAGGTTGTCGGCCAGACTCAGGTAGTTGGCCTCTATGCGCAGCGCGTCGCCTTCGACCGAACTCCAGGCCGGGTCGTGGTACTGGGGCAGATCGAAGACCTTGGCGGTGTCGGCCAGCGCCGGGTCGCCCATCCAGATCCACAGCAGTCCCATGTTCTCGTGCACCGGGTAGGTGGTCACGACCGCGTTCGCGGGAATCATGTCCTGGCCCGGAACGCGCGTGCACTTGCCCGAACAGTCGAAGCGCAGGCCGTGGTAGCCGCATTCGATGGTGTCGCCCTTGAGCTTGCCCATGGACAGCGGCAGCAGCCGGTGCGGGCAGGCGTCTTCCAGCGCCACCGGCTTGCCGGCCTCGGTGCGGTACACGACCACATCCTTCTCGATGATCCGGTGCGGCGACAGCTGCCGCCCGACATTGCGGGACCAGGTCAGCGGATACCAGGTGTTCAGCACATATGAGCTCACGGAAATCTCCTGCGAAATTGAGTGTTGACTCAAATTTAATTGAGTGTTCGCTCAAATGCAAGTGCTGGTTTTCCCGGCTCGTTAGAATGGGCTGAAAATGTTGTTGCCCGCAGGCCTTGCGCCACGGGCAACAGACCACTGCCGCTACCCGTGAATGGGAAAAAATGACGACTGACCTCAACGCTGCCTGGTCCATGGACAGGGACGACGAATCCGCGGTGCCCGCGCGCGCCGCGGCGAAGACACGCAAGGCGGCGGCCCTGCCCGCAGACTCCGCCGTGCCCGACGCGGCTGCCGCCCCGGCGCGCAAGACTGCGGGCGGCGCCAAGGCGGCAAAGAGCCCCAGGAGCGCCAAGGCCGGCAAGACGACCAAGGAATCGATACTGGCCGCGGCCGAAGTGGTGTTCGCTCGCAACGGCTACGACGGCGCGAGCACGGTGGCCATCGCCAAGCAGGCCAAGTGCTACGAGAGCCTGATCTACTATCACTACGGCAACAAGGACAAGCTGTTCGCCGCCGTGCTCGAGGACGCCTACCGCAAGCTGGTCGCCGCCGAGCAGGCGCTGCATGTCGACTACGCCGATCCGCGCCAGGCGCTGGCCGACGTGGTGCTGTTCATGTGGGATTACTACCAGCAGCACCCCGAGCTGATCTTCCTGCTCAACACCGAGAACCTGCTCAAGGGCAAGCATGTGAAGCATTCGGCCGAACTGCAGAAGTTCCTGCCCAATGCGATCCGCGTGCTGCGCGGCGCGGTCGAGGCCGGCGTGCAGCAAGGCTTGTTTCGCGACGACATCCATGTCGATGATCTCTACATCTCGGTCATGGGCCTGGGCTACTTCTATCTGTCCAACCGCTACACGCTGAGTTCGTTCTTCGGCAAGGACTTGATGGCCGGCAGCGAGCGCGAGCGCTGGGGGCGCTGGATGGTCGAAACGGTGTTCAACGCCGTCAGGAAAGCCTGATTGCCGGGGTCGCGACTATACTTTTGCAGATACGCGAATGGATCACTTCACCGATGACTGAACCCGGCTCCGATGGCGCATCCAGCGCGCCCCCGCTCGATTACGATTTCACCGAACAGATCGGTCACCTGCTGCGGCGCGCCTACCAGCGCCACACGGCAATCTTTTCCGAGATCATTCCCGATTCCAAACTGACGGCCACGCAGTTCGTGGTGCTGCACGCCGTCAATGAGCGCGGCTCCTGCTCGGTCAACGAAATCGTGCGCGCCACGGCCATCGACCAGGGCACGATGCGCGGCATCATCGAGCGCCTGAAAACGCGCAAGCTGATTCGCATCGCGGCCGACAAGACCGACAGGCGCAAGCTTGTGGTGCAGCTGACCAAGGCCGGCGAACAGCTGATCGCCGAAGTCGTGCCCTATGCCAAGCAGGTCACCGAGTTGACCTATGGCGACTTCAACGCCGCCGAGCGCGTGGCCGTGGCCTTCTTGCTGCGCCGCATGATTGACGGTGGCACGCAGGCGAACAACGCTGCGGGCTAGCCGCGCGGCGCGCCCGGGCTACTTCTCGGCGGACAGCAGTTTCGGGCCCACGATGCCTGCCAGTATCAGCAGGAAGCAGAAGATGCGCGCCAGGCTGCGGTCTTCGCCCAGCAGCAAAATGCCGTAGATCGCCGTGCCCACGGCGCCTATGCCGACCCAGACCGCATAGGCCGTGCCCACGGGAATGGTGCGCGTGGCGATCGACAGCAAATACATGCTCAGGCAGATGAACACGATGCAGAACGCGCTGGGGCCGGGCTTGGTGAAGCCATCGGTGCGCGGCATGGCGGCGGCGTAGAAGATTTCACACACGCCCGCCAGCAGCAAGTAAAGCCAACCCAAATTCAACTCCCAGTCATGTTCGGTTGCGGCCGAGGATAAGTCATGGCGTGGGCGCAATCCGGCGGATTTCCTGGGGCGCGACGGGGTACTGCGCGCCATCGCATTTTTTTGTTGAGTGATTGCTTAAGTGCATACGCTCAATAAATGCAAGTGACGAGCGCATCAGTTGGACTCTGAAACAACGCGATCATGAAAAATACAAGGTGTTTTCTCAGTGTTTTCCCGTAAAGAATTCGCATTTTCCGGCCTCTTGTGGCCGGTTTTGCATTTCAGCGCTGTACTTTCTTTAATCGAGTGTCTACACTTCATTTCCATGTTGAACCCCGGCAATCTTGCCGTCACAGGAGCATGAAGATGAAGGACACCACCCGTATTGCCGTCGTTGGCGCTGGTCTGGGCGGCACGGCCGCCGCGGCCTTGTTGCAGCGCGCAGGTTTCAATGTGAAGCTCTACGAGCAGGCGCCGGGCTTCTCGCGCCTGGGCGCGGGCATCCATGTCGGGCCCAACGTGATGAAGATCATGCGCAAGATCGGCATAGAGGACGCGCTCAATGCCATGGGCTGCCACCCTGACTACTGGTACAGCCGCGACGGCCTGACCAGCGAAGTCATCGCCCAGATTCCGCTGGGCGACTACGCGCTCAAGCACTACGGCGCGAGCTACCTCACGGTGCACCGCGGCGACTTCCACGAACTGCTGACGAATGCGGTCACGGGCGGCGTGCTCGAATTCAACAAGCGGCTCACGTCCATCGACGACCAGGGCGATGTCGTGGAGCTGAAGTTCGCCGACGGCAGCAGCGCCCAGGCCGATATCGTGATCGGCGCCGACGGCATCAATTCGCGCATTCGCGAGACGCTGCTGGGCGCCGAGCCGCCCAAGTACACGGGCTATATCGCCCACCGCGCGGTATTCCCCATAGAGCGCGTCAAGGGCTTCACGCACGACCGCTGCTGCAAGTGGTGGACCGACGACCGCCACATGATGGTCTACTTCGACACCAGCAAGCTCGACGAGATCTACTACGTGACCGGCGTGCCCGAGCCCACCTGGGACATGAGCAAGAGCTGGCTGCCCAGCAGCCGCGACGAGATGCGCGCGGCCTTCGACGGCTGGCATCCGGGCGTGCAGTCGCTGATCGACGGCACGGTGGAAGTCACCAAGTGGCCGCTGCTCGAGCGCGACCCGCTGCCGCTGTGGAGCCGCGGCCGCCTGGTGCTGCTGGGCGATGCCTGCCACCCGATGAAGCCGCACATGGCCCAGGGCGCGGCCATGGCCATCGAAGACGCGGCCATGCTCACGCGCTGCCTGCTCGAAGTCGGCACCAGCGATCTGCAGACCGCGTTCGCGCTCTATGAAGCCAACCGCTCCGAGCGCGCGAGCAAGGTGCAGCTGGTCTCGCACAACAACACCTGGCTGCGCGGCAACGAGAACCCCGACTGGTGCTTTGGCTACGACGCCTTCCAGGTGCCGCTGGCCGAGCCGCGCAAGGCCATCGCGTAAACGCCGCAAGGGCGGCGACGCACTCTTGTGACAGCGCTGGCGCCCGGCCCCATAATTTGGACCATTGCGCCGGTGCCTGCGCGCGCCGCCCTCCACTCAGACAAGCGACACGATGGACAAGCAAAAAATTGAGTTCTACCCCGGCCCCGCGGGCGGCTGGGGAGCGCTGCGCAGCGTGAAGAACACGCTGCTGCGCAACGACATCGCGCTCAAGGGCGCGCGCACGCTGCTGTCGGCCAACCAGCCCGATGGCTTCGACTGCCCGGGCTGCGCCTGGCCCGACCGCAACCATGCGTCGAGCTTCGAGTTCTGCGAGAACGGCGCCAAGGCCGTGGCCGCCGAAGCCACGGCGCGCCGCGCCGGCCCCGATTTCTTCGCGCGCCACACGGTGAGCGAAATGATGGCGCAAAGCGACTTCTGGCTCGAAGACCAGGGCCGGCTCACGCACCCCATGCGCTATGACGCGGCCACCGACCGCTACCTGCCCATCGACTGGGACGCGGCCTTCGCGCTGATCGCCCAGCAACTGCAGGCGCTGCCCGACCCCAACCAGGCGATCTTCTATACCTCGGGGCGGGCCAGCAACGAGGCGGCCTTCCTCTACCAGCTGTTTGTGCGCGAGTACGGCACCAACAATTTCCCCGACTGCTCGAACATGTGCCACGAGGCCAGCGGCAACGGCATGCGCGCGCAGATCGGCGTGGGCAAGGGCACGGTCACGCTCGAAGACTTCGAGCATGCCGACGCGATCTTCATCTTCGGCCAGAACCCCGGCACCAACCACCCGCGCATGCTCGGCGAACTGCGCGCGGCGCACAAGCGCGGCGCGCGCATCGTCAGCTTCAACCCGCTGCACGAGCGCGGCCTCGAACGCTTCCAGGACCCGCAAAGCAAGCTCGAGATGGCGACCATGAGTGCCACGCCCATCAGCACCCACTACTTCCAGGTGCGCGCCGGCGGCGATCTGGCCGCGGTCAAGGGCATGATGAAACATGTGCTCGAGCAGGAAGCCGCGCGCGGCGGCGTGCTCGACCAGGCGTTCATCGCCGAGCACACCACGGGCTTCGAGGCGCTGGCCGCCGACCTGCAGGCCGAAAGCTGGCAGCTGCTGGCGCGCGAGTCGGGCCTGAGCGAAGCGCAGATGCGCGCCGCGGGCGAGGTCTATATCGGCGCCCAAAGCGCCATCGTCTGCTGGGGCATGGGCATCACCCAGCACACGCATTCGGTGGCCACCATTCAGATGCTGGGCAATCTGCTGCTGCTGCGCGGCAACCTGGGCCGCGAAGGCGCGGGCGCCTGCCCGGTGCGCGGCCACAGCAATGTGCAGGGCGACCGCAGCATGGGCATCTGGGAAAAGCCGCCGGCAGCGCTGCTCGACCGGCTGCAGCAGGTGTTCGGCTTCGCGCCGCCGCGCGACAACGGCGTGGACACCGTCGAAGCGATTCGGCTGATGCTCGACGGCGGCGGCCGCGTGTTCTTCGCGCTGGGCGGCAACTTCGCCGCGGCCGCGCCCGACACCGACGCCACCTGGCGCGCGCTGCGCCAGTGCGATCTCACGGTGCATGTGACGACCAAGCTCAACCGCAGCCACCTGGTCCATGGGCGCGACGCGCTGATCTTGCCCTGCCTGGGCCGCACCGAAGTCGACATGCAGGCCGGCGGCGTGCAAAGCGTGTCGGTCGAAGACTCGATGAGCATGGTGCATCTGTCGGCGGGCATCAATGCGCCCGCGTCCGAGCTGCTGCTGTCCGAGCCGGCGATCGTCGCGCGCCTGGCCGCGGCCACGCTGAATGGACCTGGTGCCAAGGGCAGCCGCATACGCTGGCTGTGGCTGGTCGAAGACTATGCGCGCGTGCGCGATCTGATCGCCCAGGTGTTCGACGACTTCCAGGACTTCAACGCGCGCGTCGCCACGCCCGGGGGCTTTCGGCTGCGCAACACGGCGAGCGAGCGCGTGTGGAACACGCCCACGGGCAAGGCCACGTTCTTCGCCCATGCCGTGCCCTGCGATACGCCCGTGCACCGCGCGAGCGCGCGCACGCCCGGGCAGACCGTTTTCTCGCTGATGACCATGCGCTCGCACGACCAGTACAACACCACCGTCTACGGCATGGACGACCGCTACCGCGGCGTGTTCGGCCAGCGCCGCGTGGTGTTCATCCATGCCGACGACATCCGCGCGCTGGGCATGAACGACGGCGACTGGGTCGACCTGTTCACGGTCTGGGACGACGAGCAGCTGCGGCGCGCCGACGGCTTCAGGCTCGTGGCCTACGACATTCCGCGCGGCAACATCGGCGCCTACTACCCCGAAACCAACCCGCTGGTGCCGCTGACGTCCACGGCCATAGGCGCGGGCACGCCCACGTCGAAATCGGTGCCCGTGGTGCTGCGCGCGCACCGCGGCGCCGTTGCCGCCGCCTGACAGGACATGCAGTAGGGGCGCATCCGCTGGAGTTGCTACAGTCTCGAAGCTGGGCGGGAAATACCATTGCCACCAGCCGAGGCTGTTTTGGAGACCCCATGCAAATCAAGGACCTGGCGCGCGCCACCGGCGTCGACATCGAGACCATCCGCTTCTACGAGAAGCAAGGCCTGTGGCCCGAGCCCGCGCGGCTGGACAACGGCTACCGCGACTACGCGCCGCTGCACCTGGAGCGGCTGTCGTTCATTCGCCATTGCCGCGCGCTCGACATTCCGCTGCCCGACGTGCGGCGCCTGCTCACGGCGATGGACGCGCCCCAGCACGCGTGCACCGATGTCGACCAGCTCGTCGACGCCCAGCTCAACCGCGTGCGCGCCCGGCTGCAGAGCATGCAGGCGCTGGAGCAGCAGCTGCTGCAATTGCGCCGCGCCTGCGATGGCGATCACGCCCACCAGGGCTGCGGCATTCTCAAGGAGCTGGTCGGCGCGGCGCATGGCGAGGCCTGCGCCTGCCATTGAGGCGATCCCACCCCACCTGGACCGGACACCTTCAGGTGCGTTGCTTGTGACTCATACGCAATTTGCGTATAGTTTCACCATGAACGCAGTGTTCGTAGAGTTACCCGCGTTTGCGCGCCATCGTCTCGACTATTTGGACGATGAGGGCTTTCGCGGCCTGCAAGACAGCTTGATGAGAAATCCAGAGGCTGGAGATTTGATTGAGGGCACAGGCGGCTTGCGCAAGTTGCGGCATGCAGACGCCAGACGCGGCAAAGGCAAGCGAGGGGGGCTGAGAGTAATCTATTACTGGTGGGATGGCCGCAATCAGTTTTGGCTCTTCACGCTCTATGACAAGGATGAAATGGACGACTTGAACCCCAAACAAAAGGCCGCACTCAAGTCGATGCTCAAGGCAGAATTGGACGCCAGACAATGACCACACGTGACATCTTTGCCGAACTGACCGAAGGCTTCGACGCACTCAAGGAGCAGCGTGCCGGCAAGCGCACGCTGCGCACCCACGCAGCAGAACTCCAGCCGGCGGTGGAAATCCGGGCCGCGGAAATCATGGCGCTCAGGGAAAGTCTGGGCCTGTCGCGTACGGTTTTCGCCCGTTACCTGCGTACCAACCCGCGCACGCTCGAGAACTGGGAGCAGGGCCGCGCCAAGCCCAACGCCCAGGCGGCGCTGATCATCCGCATGGTGGAGAAATTTCCAGATACCGTGCAGCGGCTCGCCGCTGTGTAGTTCCTGCACCAAGCCATCTTCGGGTGGCTTTTTCGCAGCGGCATACCCGCGAGTCGCCCCCAGCGGGCTTCAGCGCACTTCGTCCACGGCATGGCGCGCCGCGCAGGCCTGCAAGGCGCTGCCGGCCTGCATGCGCGCCTGCTCGACCAGGTAGTCGAGAAACACGCGCGTGCGCTGGGGAATGAACTTGCGGCTGGGCAGCACGGCGTACATCACCAGCCGGCCCGTGATCCAGGGATCGAGCACGCGCACCAGTTCGCCGCGCGTGAGATAGGGGGCGACGGTGTCCAGCGTCACCGAGGTGATGCCCGCGCCGTCGAGCGCGGCGCGCAGCAGCGTGTCGGTGTGGTTGGCGGCGATCACCGGCGTGACCGCGATCTCGCGCGAGTTGTCGGGGTCGTGCACGCACCACATGCGCCAGGCGCGCGGGCGGCCGTTCGATTGCTTCAGCCGCAGGCAGTCGTGGCCCACCAGGTCTTCGGGCTGCTGCGGCGCACCGCGGCGCTGCAGGTAGGCCGGTGACGCGACCAGAATGGCTTCGGACTCGATCACCTTGCGCGCGATGACTTCGCCGTTGAAGCCTTCGTCCGTGCCCATCAGCGTGATGTCGAACTCCTCGAACGGCGGCTCGTTGGTCGACTCCACTTCGACATCGAACAGGATCTTGGGATAGCGCTGGCGGAAGTTGGCGAGCAAGGGGCCGAGCACATAGCTGGCAAGCACGGGCGGCGAATGCACGCGCAGCAGGCCTTCGAGCTCGGTGCTTTGCGAGCGGGTCACGGCGTCGGCTTCGTCTATGTCCTGCAGGATATTGCGCACCCGGCTCAGATAGCTCTCGCCGGCCTCGGTCAGCGACAGGCGGCGCGTGGAGCGCTGCAGCAGGCGCGTGCCCAGATGGTCTTCCAGATCGGCGACCAGGCGCGTGACCACGGGCGCCGACATGTCGAGCGAACGCGCCGCCGCCGCAAACCCGCCCTCGTTGACCACGCGTTCAAACACCCGCATCGAAAGCAAACGATCCATGTTCAAGCCCTGTGGCAGCAAAACTTGATTATTTCATTTTTAGAAACACATGTATTCATTTTGTGCTGTTTATCTTTGATCGAAGAAATTTTAAAGTTCATCCCATGGACCGGACAACAAGTCCTCCAAGCAACGAAACAAGGACACTCATCATGAAAAGCACATACCTCTCCATCCTCGCCGTCACCGTCGCCGCTTTCACCGCCGGCCAAGCCATTGCCGCCGACACATCGGGCGCGCTGAGCCGCGATCAGGTTCAGGCCGAACTGGCGCAAGCCGTGCGCACCGGCAACATCGTCATCGACAATGAATCGGGTCTCAAGGCCAACGAAGTCTTCCCCGGCCGCTACCCCGCCCAGGCCGTGGCACAGGGCAAGACCCGCGACCAGGTCAAGGCCGAACTCGCCGAAGCCATTCGCACGGGCGACATTCCCGTCGACGGCGTGACCGGCCTGAAGATGAACCAGCTGGCTCCAGGCAACTACCCCGCGCCAGTCGCTGCCCAAGGCAAGAGCCGCGAAGAAGTCCAGGCCGAACTGGCCAAGGCGATTCGCAGCGGCGCGCTGCCCGTGCACGGCAGCGTCTGAGCGCGGCGCTCAACAGGTTCGGACCATGGGCGCGATGCTGAGCGTCTGAACATCACGCCCCAATCCCGCCACCGCGAGCGCCTGTACGGCGCTCGCGGTTTTTCCGCCGTAGTCCCTGAGCGGGTTGTATTCGGCGATTTCCAGGCCCACAAAGCGCGCGTCGTCGCGGCAGCGGTGCAAAGCCGCCGTGGCCTGGGCCAGCGAAATGCCATGGCGCACGGGCGTGCCGGTCGCGGGCGCATCGGCCGGGTCGAGGCCGTCGAGATCGAAGCTCAGCCCCCAGCCCGCGCAGCCGGCCGACACGGTGGCCTGGGCTTGGGCGAAGCAGGCGTCGAAGCCGCGGTGCACGACTTCTTCCATATAGATCACCTGCACGCCCAGGGCTTCCAGCAGCCGGCGCTCGGCGCTTTCATAGCTGCGCGCGCCGATGATCACCAGATTGCGCGCCTGTATCTTGCCCGACCAGCCAAACAGGTCGGTGAACGCCGCGCTGCCATGGCCCAGCAAGGCGGCCAGCGGCATGCCATGCGGCGCATGCGACTCCGAGGACTCGGGGGTATGCGCGTCGAGGTGCGCATCGACCCAGATCAATCCCAGCCTGCCCTGGGGCGAAAGCGCCTGCGCGACGCCGCTCCAGGTGCCGATGGCGCAGGAATGGTCGCCGCCCAGGACCAGCAGCTGCGTGCCGCTGCGCACCCGGCGCGCGGCCGCGTCGGCCAGCGCGCGGCTGAAGCGGGCCACGGTGTCCATGCGGTCATGGGCGTGCAGGGGATCTGATGTGACCGTGGTCAGGGACTGCAGTTCGCAGCCCGCGTCGGCCAGAACCAGGGCGAGGCCCGCGTCCAGCAGTGCGCGCCCACCGTATTTGCAGCCGCCGTCGAGCGCGCCTTCGCCGATTTCCGCGCTGATGATGTGCAAGCCTTGCGTCGTGGCGTGGTCCATGGCGTTGCTCCTCATTCGGTGATGGCCAGCGACGGGGCCGTGCCCATGGCATGGCCATACAGGTCTTTGGGGTCGTGCAGCCGGGGAACGATCTCGAGCTGCCGGCCTATGTTCATGGCGCTGGCGCGCTGGAGCAGGTAGCGCAGCGCGGAAAAGTCTTCGAGCGCAAAGCCCACGGAGTCGAAGACCGTGATTTCGCGCGCGTCGGTCCTGCCGCTCTTCAAGCCCTGGAGGACTTGCCACAGTTCGACGACGCGGAAATCCGCGCGCATCTGCTGCAGCTCGCCTTCGACGCGGGTCTGCGGCTCGAACTCCACCACCACCGTCGCCCTTTCGAGGATGCGCGCGTCGAGCTCCGTTTTGCCGGGGCAGTCGCCGCCGACCGCGTTGAGGTGCATGCCGGGCGCGATCATGTCATCGGTCAGGATGGTCGCCCTGGACTTGTCGGCGGTGAGCGTGGTGACGATGTCGGCGCCGGCCACGGCGTCGCGCACCGAGTTCGCCGCCACGACCTGCAGCCGACCCGCGCGGATATGGGGCGCGAGGTTGGCGATCAGTTTGTCGGTCGCTTCGCGGTCGACGTCATAGGCGCGGATTTCGCGTATGCCCAGTGCGTCCATGAAGGCGATCGCCTGGAACTCGCTTTGCGCGCCGTTGCCGATCAGCGCCATGCTGCGGCTGTCGGCGCGCGCGAGCCGGCGCGCGGCCAGCACCGAAGTCGCGGCCGTGCGCAGCGCCGTGGTGATGGTCAGCTCGCTGAGCAGCAGCGGGTAGCCGGTGGCGACTTCGGCAAGCACGCCAAAGGCCATCACGGTGGGCAACTGTTGCAAGGGGTTGCGCGGATGGCCGTTGACGTACTTGAACGCAAACAAGGTGTCGTCCGAGGCCGGCATGAGCTCGATCACGCCTTCGGGCGAGTGGTTGGCGGTGCGCGCCGATTTCTGGAAGCTTTGCCAGCGCAGGAAGTCCTGGTGGATGAAGCCCGCGAGGTCGGCGAGCATGGTTGGCGCGCCGATTTCGCCGAGCAGGCGCTGAAGGTCGGTGACACCCAGGTATCTGGTCATATCGTGCTCCTCGGCTGGTGCCGTTTGCCGCGCCGCGGCCATGTCCCAGTCTAGAGCGCGGGGCGCACGACAAGCGCGCAAAAACGGCGTCCGTACCGCCGAAACGGCTGAACGCGGGGCCGTGATCAGCCCATTCGGCCCGGCGCGGCGAACAGCGGAAAACCGCGGAACTCCTTGACCGTCTTCAGCTCGGTGCTGGTCACGATTTTCTCTATGCCCAGCGCGGGTTGGTCCAGCCAGGCGTCGGTCAATTCCTGGTAATGCGCGAGGTCGCGGCAGCAAAAGCGCACCAGGTAGTCAAAGCGCCCGCTGACCAGATGACAGGCAATGACTTCGGGGCAGGCGGCCGCATGCTGCTCGAACAGGCGCACGGTCGCCTGGCGCTGGTCCTTGAGCGCGACTTCGGCGAACACCGCCACATGCGCGCCGAGCACCGCGCGATCGAGTTCGGCGTGATAGCCGCGCAGATGCCCATGCGCCTCGAGCGCGCGTATGCGCGCCAGCGCGGCCCGCGCAGACAGGTTCACGACTTCCGACACGGCCTTGGCGCTGCTGCGCCCGTGCTTTTGCAGGTGCTCCAGGATTCTGTAGTCAATCGCGTCAGGCTGCATTTTCACCCTCCATCCGGGCTGGGGCCCGGTGCCCAGCTTAGCAGTCAAAGGGCGGTGCAGCCAGGCGCCGCAAGCCGCAGGCAGATGTTGCTCGATTTATCTGGTTAAAGAAAATTACTATCGTAGTTAATTTCTTACAAGAAAAAAACTATCGTTCATCTAAGCTTGTGCGCACGGACCTGAGAACCCTCAACGACCTATTCCGCAGGAAGCCTCTCATGAGCCAACGCCCAAGCCTTGCCATTTTCCTGTTCGCCTTGGTGTGCAGCAGCACCGCCGCGGCCCAACTGCCGCCCGCAGCGCCCGCAGCACCCGCCGCGGCGCCCGAGGTCCGCCTCGATCAGCTGCAGCAGCAGCGCCAGCAGGAGCGTGAAAAAGCCTTGCGCGAACGCATCGCGCCCGATGTCGATGTGCTCCAGGAGCAGGCCAAGGTGCAGGTGCTGGAAATGCCCGAGGACGAGTCGCCGTGTTTTGCCCTGCATGAACTGCGTATCACCGGCGCGCAGTCCGTCGATGTCTCCTGGCTGCGCGGTGCCGCGGGCCTGGACTTGCGGCGCAGGCCTTGCATTGGCGCCAAGGGCGTGGAAGTCATTCTGGCAAGAATGCAGCACGCGCTCGTGGCGCGCGGTTTCATCACGTCGCGGGTGATGGTCGCGCCGCAGAACCTGCAAAGCGGCGTGCTGGAGATCGCGTTCATTCCCGGCGTCTTGCGCGAAGTGCGTTTGAGCCCCGACAGCGCGGGCCATGCCTCGGTTCTGGCCGCGTTGCCGTCGCGCCGCGGCGAGTTGCTGCAATTGCGCGACATAGAGCAGGGGCTGGAAAACCTCAAGCGCGTTCCCACGGCCGACGCCGACATCCAGATTGTTCCGGCCGAAGGCCCTGGCGCCCTGCCCGGGGAAAGCGATCTGCTGGTCAGCTACCGGAAGTCGGCGCCGTTTCGGCTGAATCTGGCGCTGGATGATGGCGGCACGAAAGCCACCGGCAAGCTGCAGGGCTCGGCCACGCTGTCCTGGGACAACCCGCTGCTGCGCAACGATCTGGTCTATCTGAGCCTGGGCCGCGGCCTGCGCAACGCAGACCGCCGCGGCACCGAAAACCTGGCGCTGCACTATTCGGTGCCGCTCGACTACTGGCTGCTGGGCCTGACCGCTTCATCCAATCGCTACCACCAGACGGTGGCCGGCGCCTATGAGGAATATGTCTACAGCGGCGAATCCAGCCAGCTCGATGCCAGGCTCAGCCGGGTCATCCACCGCAATGCCTGGTCGCGTACCACGGCCGGCGCGCGCGCCTTTCACCGCGCATCGTCCAATTTCATCGACGACACCGAAATCGATGTCCAGCGCCGCAGCACCGCGGGCTATGAACTGAGCCTCGCGCAGCGCAGCTACCTGGGCACGACGCTGCTGGAAGGCAACCTGGCGTTCAAGCGCGGCACGGGCGCATTCGGCGCGCTGCGAGCGCCCGAAGAACCGTGGGGCGAGGGCACGTCGCGCATGAAGCTCGTCATCGCCGACCTGGCGCTGACCCGGCCTTTCGCGCTCGCGGGCAAGCGCCTGCGATTTTCCACGGCATGGCATGGCCAGTGGAACCGCACGCCGCTGACGCCGCAGGACCGCATCGGCATAGGCGGGCGTTACACCGTGCGCGGCTTCGATGGCGAAAGCAGTCTGCTGGCCGAACGCGGCCGCACCTGGCGCAACGAAATCGCTCTGCCGCTCAATGCCCACGCCGAGGCGTTTCTCGCGCTCGACACCGGCCGCGTCAGCGGCCCATCGGCCGCGTACCTGGCGGGCCGATCGCTCACGGGAGCGGCCATGGGCCTGCGCGGCGCCGGCCGTGGCTTCTCCTACGAAGTGTTCCTGGCCGCGCCGGTCAGAAAGCCCGAGCACTTTCGCACATCGAAAACCAATGTGGCGTTCAACCTGACCTACAGTTTTTAGCGGGTAGTGCCGAAAAAATGTCCATGGAAAATTACCCTTAAATCTGCAAAGTGTTACAATTGTAATTATTGTTATATAAGCTAAGGAAATTCCGGCACGGGCGCTTTCTCCGCACCATGCCGGACGTTGGCATGGCCGGTGCCTAGCCTTTTTTGTTATCAGGGTTGAAGAGCACTCTTCGCGAGCCGCTTGGAGACCCGCATAAACCTTCTATCCCCGTGGCATTTGTCTGGCGTCGAACGTGTTCGCACTTGAGCAAGAAGTCCAACGAGATGGCGCAGCCGCCGCAATGGCGGGTGAAGAAGCCCAAGGATCTGCCGCGCTCCACCTATCCCTGGTGGAAGCTGGCGCGTTTTCGCTGGAACAAATCAGCAGCATCGGAGCCCTGCACGCTGCACGGCTTTTGCTGAAGAGTCAGCGCGTCTGATGGGGCTGGAGGAGCAGAACGTGGTCAAGGTCTTGAACCGGCCCGGATCTTGCGTTCCCTCGCCCCGATCCCTTGATGATCCTGCGCCCATGCCGGTTGCAGCGCGACACGGCCGCTGGCCGAAATCGACGTCCCAACGACGGGAATTTCCATCGCACCGAATTCGCTTCCTCATTTCCTGGGGACGGCGTATCTGGCGTACCCATTTCCTTTCAGAGACAAACAATGAACCAACTAAAAATTTCATCACGATTGATTGTGGCATTCAGCATCATGGTGCTGCTGCTGATCGCCCTGGGCGGCATTGGACTCTGGCGCTCCGCCGACCAGCGCGCTGAATTGACCGATGTGTTGCAGCGGCGCGTTCCGCTGACCAAGGCCTTGAACACGGTGATAGACCAGGTCAACGAACAGGCGATTCTGGTGCGCAACCTGGCGATCTTCACCTCCAGCGAAATCAAGAAATCGTCGATCAGCCGCATCGCTGCCGCGCGCGCCGAGGTCGCGGTTCAATTCAAGATACTGGACGAGATGATCAACTCCAGCGAAGGAAAGACCATCATGGTGAAGATGCAGGCATCGCGTGCCGCCTTTCTCAAGTCGGGCGACCAATATCTGGCGCTGATCGAGCAAGGCCAGCTGGAAGAAGCGATGGTGTTTCTGGAAGAGAATTTCCGTCCCGCACAGCGCGCCTATCAGGTCGATATCCAGGAGCAGATGAAGCTGCAGGAATTGCGTTCCAAGGAAGCCGGCGAGCGCGCCGAGGCCAGCGCCGAAGCGCTGGAACGCGATATCCTGATTGCCGCGAGCATCGCGGTGCTGGTGGCGATTTTTCTGGCGATCAGCATCATCGGCTCCATCGTTCTGCCCCTGCGGCGCGCGGTCGAAGTGTCGGATCGCATCGCCAGCGGTGATCTCAGCACGCCCATCGTGGTGAACTCCAACGACGAAACCGGTCAGCTGCTGCGCTCCATGCAGCAGATGCAGCAAAGCCTGGTCAACACCGTGAGCCTGGTGCGGCAAAACGCCGAAGGCGTGGCCTCGGGCAGCGCGCAGATTGCCTCGGGCAACAACGATCTGTCGGCGCGCACGGAAGAGCAGGCTTCGGCGCTGGAACAAACCGCCGCGTCCATGGAAGAGCTGGGCTCCACCGTGCGCCAGAATGCCGAGAATGCGCGCGCCGCCAATCAGTTGGCGGTCAATGCATCGACGGTGGCGGCGCAAGGTGGCGAGGTGGTGACCGAAGTCATCGAAACCATGAAAAGCATCAACGCCAGCAGCGCCAAGATTGCCGACATCATTTCCGTGATCGACGGCATCGCGTTCCAGACCAATATCCTGGCGCTCAACGCTGCCGTGGAAGCCGCGCGCGCCGGCGAGCAAGGCCGCGGCTTTGCCGTGGTGGCCAGCGAAGTGCGCAGCCTGGCGCAGCGCAGCGCGGACGCCGCCAAGGAAATCAAGGGCCTGATCACAGCGAGCGTAGAGCGCGTGGAGCAGGGCAGTGCGCTGGTGGACAAGGCCGGAACGACCATGACGGAAGTGGTCCAGGCGATCCGCAACGTGACCGACATCATGGGCGAGATCAGCGCGGCCAGCAGCGAACAGAGCGCGGGCGTGGGCCAGATCGGCGAAGCCGTCACGCAGATGGACCAGGCCACGCAGCAGAATGCTTCGCTGGTGGAAGAAATGGCCGCCGCCGCGAGCGCGCTCAACAACCAGGCGGGCGAACTGGTCAAGGCGGTGTCGGTCTTCACGCTGAGCGGCAGCGCCGCGCCAGCCAGCGTGGCGCTTGCCGCGCCGGCGCGTACCCCTGCGGCTGCCGGGCGCGGCGTGAACAGCGCCAAGCAGTCCCTGGCCGCGCCACGTGTACGCATCGAAGCGACTCCCGCCAAGACACCGGCGGCCCCTGCCAAGCCTGTGGCCCCGGGCAGCAGCCAAGGCGAGTGGGAAAGCTTCTGATCGGCAGCCGCGCCGCGCAGGGCCCCAGCTCCTGATCCTGGCGCCCAAGTGCCGAGAAAGCCCGCGTCTAGCGGGCTTTTTCACGTCTTGAATTCGGCCATTTGTTAGATCATTGTGTTTTTTGTTTCATTTTGACACATGCCTGCCGATACTAAGGGTGAAGAGAAATGCCAAATCAACAAGGAGTGCCATGAGGTTCTGCGTCATCAATGTGGGTGGCTTTTGCTACACCGCCTTTTCCCCCAGCACCTGTGAAGCCGTTGCCGATGCCTTGAAGCGCTTTCCCAATGCCCGAAGAATCAGTGTGCGCTCCAAGCTGCATTGGGCGCTGCCGAGCTTTCCAGGGGGCTCGAACGACATGCTGCGTCTGCTCGCCAAACCGGCCAGCGAGCGCAGAAGTGTTTACGAGTGTGTTCACACGGTCGACAGCGACGTGGAGCAGGGTCCGCGGCACTGAGCCGTGAATTCGGCAGCCGCGTCATCGAGTCAGGGAATATGCCGCCCATGGGTTCTGGACTGCGAGGGCTTCACTCCTGAAGCAAATAAGCTTAGTCATAAAGCTTCTACTGGAAATCATCAGTGGCGATGAATAATGGAAACCCGTTATTTTTCCGCTTGATTTCTCCTCGCCCATCCCTTCCATGGAACTACGCCATCTTCGTTATTTCATTGCCGTTGCCGAAGAAGGTCAGGTCACGCGTGCCGCTCAGCGGCTGGGAATCAAGCAACCGCCTCTCACGCAGCAGATTCAATTGCTCGAGCGCGAACTGGGCGTGGAATTATTCACGCGATCGCCGCGCAAAGTCGAGCTGAATGCCGCCGGCCGGCTGTTTCTTCACGAGGCGCGTGGCATTATCTCCAGCGCCGAGGAAGCGGTCGCGCGGCTGCGCCAGTTCGACAAGGGAATCGACGGCGTGCTGCGCATAGGCCTGACCAGCTCCTCCTTGCTGAACGTGCGCACGCAGGCGCTGTTCGAGCGCTTTCGGCGCGATTTTCCGCAGATCTCGCTGAAGATCGAAGACGGCTCGCACATCGACCTGCTCGATGCCGTGCGCCAGGACCATCTGGACGCGATCTTCATGCGTTCGGGCGTGCAGCGCCATGCCGAGCTGGCCTCGCAATGGCTGGCCGACGAGGCCCTGGTCGCGGCCATTCCGGTCAGCCACCCCTGCGCGAGCGCGGACCGCATCGTGCTGCAGGATCTGGAGCAGCAGGGCGTGGTGCTCTACCGCCAGGAAAAGTGCAGCGGCATCGGCGAGATGCTGCTCGAACGCTTTGCCAGCGCCGGCCTGAAGATGCGCGTGGCCGACGAAACCCGGCGCTTGATGTCGGCCATCCACATGGTGGCCTGCGGTGCCGGCATGACGCTGGTGCCCGACGCGATGCGCGCCTTCCATCCGGCCTCGGTGGTCTACAAGCCTCTGGGCACGGAGCTGGGGCTTTCCGTTCCCCTCAATCTGGTCTACCGGCGCCATTCGCAAAGCACGTTGCTGCGGCATTTTCTGCAGACCGCCGCGACGGTGGCGCGCGAGCTGGACCGCGCAGCGCCGCCAGGCGCAGGCCTGGTCGAAGGCGCATCGCCGGGCTTTGCCGCGCAGATGTTCGCTCCCGCCTGATTTCTCATTTGCGGCTTGGCGCCAGGGGCTGAGGCCGCTGCGCGTGCATCAGCCCCTGGCGGCTATCAGAAGCTGTGGCGTATGCCCACGTTCACCGCGCGCGAGCTGTCGCCGGCCAGCGGTGAACTGCCCGAGATGCTTGCGACCGTGTAGCGCGCCGCGCCCTTGTTCTTCAGATACGACAGCGTGGAGTACAAGGCAGTGCGCTTGGACAAGGAGTAGGCGTAACCGACCGAGAACTGGTTGGCGGAAACCGCGCTCCAGTTGGTCGTTCCCTGCACGCCATCGCCGGTCGTGCGGGCGATCGCCGCCGACACCTTGCCGCGGCCTATCGGGCTGACCACGCCCAGCGAGTAGAGGCGGTTGCTGGCATTGACGAACTTGGTCTCCTGCACCGTGCCGAGCAGCTTGAGCACGCCGAAGTCATATGCGCCGCTGGCGATCAGCACCTTGTGGGCGTCGAGCGCGTTGACCTTGGTTTCGCCATAGGCCGCCGTGACGTTGAGGCCGCGCGCCGCATAGCCCAGACGTGCGCCGTAGTACTTGCCGCCCGCCGCGCCTTCGCTGGGCGCAATCGCGAACGTGCCGTAGACGCCGCCCAGCGTGTTGGGCAGCGAATAGGCCACGAGGTTGTCCAGGCGCACGCGGCCCACGCTGCCGAAGGCGTTGGCATCGGGGTAGAGGTTGCTGGTGGCGCCTATGCCTATGGTGTTGAAGGCGTCGAAGTTCGACAGCGCCGTCCATGTCGGCAGGGTGTCGCGGCCCAGGCGCAACTCGCCCAGGCTGGAGTGCAGACTCACTGTGGAGCGGCGTGCCCAGAAGCGGTTGACGCCGCCGCTGGTCGCGCCCACCGCGCCGGTGTCCAGGCCGACCTGGGTTTCGAGGTGAAAGCCGGCCTTGAGGCCACCGCCCAGGTCTTCCACGCCGCGCACACCCAGGCGGCCGGTGGATTCACCGCCGCTGCCGACCTGGGTGGCGCTGACAGCGCCGTTCTTCACGTACTGGACATTGGCATCGACGATGCCGAACAGGGTGATGGACGAAGGGGACTGGGCCATGGCGCCCTGGGCCAGAACGGTCAGCAGGGCAAGGGATAAACGCTTTTTCATAAATATCAATATGGGGTGAGTAACTCCGGCGAATGGGTAATTGCCGGATTTTGGCGTGTTGGTGAAAATGCCAAAGCGCGATGCTATATAAGCCGGCACCCCATTTATTCGAATGTTTGCGCATAAGCTTTTCCATTATTTCAAGCATTCATTCAATCAATGGAATATATATTCTGTGGATATGAGTTCCAGTGAAATCAAAGACATATATGCGATGGATATGCTCAGTATCTGTTTTTGATATTCATCCGGTAGAACGATTCGAAAAACGAATATCCTTATTAATAAAACATGCCATCCGGGTATTTATGGCGGTCATAAAATCCCGGTGCTGAAACTTGAAAATGATTTTCAGTCGAAAAAATTAATCAATAACCGCGAGTCAGCATGGATCTGAAATTGAAGAACAAGGTGGTGCTCGTGACCGGGGGCAGTCAGGGGCTGGGCCTGGCGTCGGCGCGCAGCCTGCTGGCCGAAGGCGCACGCGTGGCGCTGGTCGCGCGCCATGCAGGCCGCCTGGCCCAGGCCGTGGCGCAACTGGCCGAAGAGGGCTGGAAGGATGTGAAGGCGTTCGCGGCCGACCTGGGCACGCCGCAGGAGGCCGAACGCGTGGTGGCCGAAGTCGAGCAGGCGCTGGGGCCCATCGACGTGCTGATCAACAGCGCGGGCGCGGCCCGGCGCCGTGCGCCCAGCGAACTGGACGCAGCCGCCTGGAGCGAGGCCATCAGCGCCAAGTTTCTGCCTTATATCCACGCCCAGGACGCGGTGCTGCGCCGTTTCGGCGAGCGCGCACGCGCCGCGGGCCAGACCGGCGAGACCGCGCCACAGCGCGAGATCGGCGCCATCGTCAACATCGTCGGCACGGGCGGCAAGGTGCCCAGCGAACCGCATATCGCGGGCGGCGCGGCCAATGCCGCGCTGCTGCTGGCCACCATCGGCCTGGCGCAATACCACGCGCGTTTCGGCATACGCATCAATGCCGTCAACCCCGGCGTCACCGAGACCGGCCGCATTGCCCAGACCCTGCAGTCGCAGGCCCAGCGCCTGGGCGTGAGCGTGGCGCAGGCGCGCGCGCTGGGCGAATCGGCGCTGCCGCTGCGCCGCTACGGCCAGGCGGCGGAAGTGGCCGATGTCGTGGCCTTTGTCGCCAGCGAGCGCGCGAGCTACATGGTGGGCGCGCTGGTGTCGGTCGACGGCGGCCAGAAGAGCGTGCTGTGAGGTCGCGATGAGCCGCAAATTCTCCGGCGCACGCCGTTATCTTTTCAGCCGTTTGCTGCAGGTCGTTCCGACCTCGGTGGTGATCGTGCTGCTGTCCTTCATTCTGATGAAGGCCGCACCCGGCGACACCGTCGATGTGATCGCCGGCGAATCGGGCGGCGCCACCGTCGAATACATGCAGGAGCTGCGCCAGCTCTATGGCCTCGACGTGCCCGCGCACGAGCAGTTCTGGAACTTCCTGGTGCGGCTGGTCCACCTCGATCTGGGCTATTCGTTTCGCGACAACATGCCGGTCGTCGACCTGATCTGGAGCGCGCTGCCGGCCACGCTGCTGCTCTCGCTGAGCGCGATCACGTTCGCGCTGGTGGTGGGCGTGGCGCTGGGCGTGATCGCCGCGCGCCACCGCGGCTCGTGGCTGGACACCGCGATTTCCGTGCTCTCGACGATTGGCTTCGCCACGCCGCTGTTCTGGATAGGGCTGATGCTGATCGTGGTGTTCTCCATCCACCTGCGCTGGTTTCCGGTGGCCGGGCTGTCGACCGTGGGCATGGCCTATGACGGCTTCTGGCAGCAGGCGCTGGATGTCGCGCGCCATCTGGTGCTGCCGGCGTTCTCGCTGGGCTGCTTCTATCTGTCGCTCTATGTGCGGCTCACGCGCTCGGCCATGCTCGATGTCGCGGGCCTGGACTTCGTGCGCACCGCGCGCGCCAAGGGCCTGAGCGAATGGCGCGTGACGCTGCGCCATGTGCTGCGCAATGCGCTGCTGCCCATCGTCACCGTGACCGGTCTGCATCTGGGCGGCCTGTTCGGCGGCACGGTGGTGATAGAGACGGTGTTCGGCTGGCCCGGCATTGGCCGGCTGGCATTCGACGCGGTGGCGGCGCGCGATCTCAACCTGTTTCTCGCCATCTTCCTGTTCAGCTCCTTGCTGGTGATTGTCATGAACCTGCTGGTCGACTTCCTCTATGTGTTGCTCGACCCGCGTATCGAGGTGGGCCGATGAACCGACTTTTCTGGGCCCGGCTGCGGCATTCGCCCGCGGCGCTGGCCGGGGGCCTGATCCTGTTGCTGATTCTCGCGGCGGCCCTGGCGGCGACGCTGTTCTATCCCGGCGATCCGCGCGACATGGTCGGCCCGCCCAATCTGTGGCCGGGCGCCGACAGCGCGTTTCCGCTGGGCACCGACATGCTGGGCCGCGACATGGCCGCCGCACTGATGCATGGCGCGCGCCAGTCGCTGGTGATCGCCTTCGGCGCGATGCTGCTGGCGGTGGTGGTGGGCACGGCCATAGGCGTGGTCTGCGGCTTCTTTGGCGGGCGCATCGACGACGGCCTGATGCGCTTCACCGAGATCTTCCTGACCATGCCCACGCTGCTGTTCACGATTGCGCTGGTGATCATTCTCGGGCCTTCGGCGGGCAGCATCGCGCTGGCGCTGGGCCTGACCTCCTGGCCGCAGATCGCGCGCCTGGTGCGCGCCGATGCATTGCGCGTGCGCCAGAACGACTATGTGAATGCGGCCGTGACCATGGGCATGGGCAGCGCACGCATCATCGTGCGCCATGTGCTGCCCAACAGCCTGTCGGCGGTGATCGTTTCTGCGTCGGTGCTGGTCGCCCAGGTGATCCTGGCCGAGGCTTCGCTGTCGTTCATGGGCCTGGGCGATACCGATACCGTCTCCTGGGGCAGCATGGTCGGCGCGGGCCGGCAGGTGCTGCGCACCGCCTGGTACATGACGGCGCTGCCGGGCCTGGCGATCTTCGTCACGGTGATGGCCTTCATGTTGCTGGGCAACGGCCTCAACGACGTGCTCAACCCGAGGACCACACGATGAGCGCGCCGCTGCTGCAGGTCGATGACCTGTCCATCCGTTTTCCTCTGGGCGCGGGCCGGCAGTTTGCCGCGGTCGACGGCCTGTCCTTCTCGGTCGAGGCCGGGCGCACGCTGGCCATCGTCGGCGAGTCGGGCTGCGGCAAGTCGATCAGCGCGCTGGCGCTGATGCGCCTGCTGCCCGCGAGCGCCCAGCTCAGTGGCAAGCTGCTGTTCGAAGGCCAGGACCTGGCGCGCCTGCCCGAGCGCGAGATGCGCCGCGTGCGCGGTGCGCGCATGTCCATCATCTTCCAGGACCCGATGGCGGCGCTGAACCCGGTGCTGACCATTGGCGACCAGATCGTCGAGGCGGTGCAGGCGCACGAGCCGCTGGGCCGCGCGGGCGCGCGCCGGCGCGCCATCGAATTGCTGGACCTGGTGCGCATTCCCGAGCCGCAGCAGCGCGTGAACGATTATCCGCACCGCTTTTCGGGCGGCATGCGCCAGCGCGCGGCGATCGCCATGGCGCTGGCCGCGAGCCCCGCGCTGCTGATCGCCGACGAGCCCACGACGGCGCTCGACGTGACCATACAGGCGCAGATCCTGAGCCTGCTGCACGGCCTGCAGCGCGACCTGGGCATGGCGCTGATCCTGATCACCCACGACCTGGGCGTGGTCGCCGAGATCGCCGATGAAGTGCTGGTGATGTATGCGGGCCGCAAGGTCGAGCACCAGGAGGCGCTGGGCCTGTTCGACGCGCCGCGCCACCCCTATACGCGCAGTCTGATGGGCGCGCGCCCGCGCCCCGGCAGCCATGCCAGCCGCGACCGGCTGCAGGAGATTCCGGGCATGGTGCCCGCGGCCGGCACGCAGATCAGCGGCTGCGCGTTTGCGGCGCGCTGTGCGTTCGCCTTGCCCGGCTGCAATGCCGAAGTCCCGCTGCTGCGCCATCCGCAAGGCGCGCCTGGTCAGGCGCGCGTGGCCTGCCTGCGCTCCGATGAAACCCTGGTGGAGACCGCCTGATGACTATCCCTTTGCTGAATGTCAGCGACCTCGAGGTGGCCTATCCCACGCGCCACGGCCGCCTGCATGCGGTCGACCGCGCGAGCTTCACGCTGCAAAAGGGCGAGACGCTGGGCCTGGTCGGCGAATCGGGCTGCGGCAAGTCCTCGCTGGGCAAGGCCATCATGCGCCTGCTCGAACCCGCGGGCGGGAAGATCGCGCTCGACGGCGTGGACATCACCCATCTGGGCGTCGCGGCGTTGCGCCCGCACCGCCGGCGCTTCCAGATGGTGTTCCAGGACCCGGGCGGCTCGCTCGATCCGCGCCTGCGCGTGGGCCAGTCGCTGGAAGACCCGCTGCGGCTGTACGGCCTGGGCGACGCGGCCGAGCGGCGCGAGCGCGTGCTGGCCTTGCTGCAGCAGGTGGGCTTGCCGGCGAATGCCGCGACGCGCTTTGCGCACGAGTTCTCGGGCGGCCAGCGCCAGCGCATCGCGATTGCGCGCGCGCTGGCGCTGGACCCCGATCTCGTGGTCTGCGACGAGCCGGTGTCGGCGCTCGACGTGTCGCTGCAGGCGCAGGTGCTCAATCTGCTGGCCGATCTGCAACAGGCGCGCGGCGTGGCCTATCTGTTCATCAGCCACGACCTGTCCGTGGTGCAGCACCTGGCCGACCGCGTGGCCGTGATGTACCTGGGCCAGATCGTCGAGCTCGCGCCGCGCGCCGAGCTGTGGCGCCGGCCCGCCCATCCCTACACCCAGGCCTTGATCGACGCCGTGCCGGTGATGGACCCGCGCCGCAGCCGCATCGCCGACAAGCAGCCGCTGCAGGGCGATCTGCCCAACCCCTTCCAGCCGCCGCAGGGCTGCCGCTTTCACACGCGCTGCCCGCATGTGCTGCCGCGCTGCCGCAGCGAAGCGCCCGCGCTGCGCAGCGTCTCGCCCGGGCATCTGGCGGCCTGCCATCTGCATTCCGATGCCGGCGTGCAGCCGCTGCGCTTTGTTCCTCCCCCTTCCCGCACCGAGCCCGTTTCCGCATGACCACCTACCACTACATAGAACCCGCGACCCTGGCCCGCTGGCTGGAAGACGGCGCGGAGATCGCCCTCATCGACGTGCGCGAGGAAGGCCTGTTCGGCGCTGGCCATGCGCTGCTGGCCTGCAATGTGCCGTACAGCCGGCTCGAACTCGACTTTCCCGCGCTGGTGCCGCGGCGCACGACGCGCGTGGTGCTGATAGGCGAAGAGCGCCCCGACGGCCGTTCCACGGCCGAACGCGCCGCCGAGCGCCTGGCCGCGCTGGGCTATACCGGCGTGCAGCTGCTGGCCGGCGGCAGCGCCGCCTGGCAGGCCGCGGGCCAGCCGCTGTTCCAGGGAATTTATGTGCCCAGCAAGGCCTTCGCCGAATGCGTGGAATTGGCTTTCCATACGCCCACGATCGAGGCGGCCGAACTGTACCGGCTGCAGCAGCAGGGCGCCGATCTGATCGTGCTCGACAGCCGCACCACGGCCGAATACGCGCGCTACCACGTGCCGGGCGCGATCAGCTGCCCCGGCGCCGAGCTGGTGCTGCGCTTCGACGACCTCGTGAAGTCGCCCGCGACCCAGGTGGTGGTGAGTTGCGCGGGCCGCACGCGCGGCATCATTGGCGCGCAGGCGCTGATCAATGCCGGCGTGCCCAACCCGGTGCGCGCCCTGCAGGGCGGCACCCAGGACTGGAAGCTCGCGGGCCTGGCGATTGAAAGCGGCGCCACGGCCGTGCATGGCGCGCTGGGCGAGGCCGCACAGGCGGCGGCCCGCGTGCGCGGCGATGACCTGGCGCGGCGCTTCGACGTGCCGGAAATCAGCCTCGAGCAGCTGCACGCCTGGCAGGCCGACGATGGCCGCACCACCTATCTCTTCGATGTGCGCAGCCCCGCGGAGTACGGCGCGGCGCGCCTGCCCGGCGCCACAGGCGTTGCCGGCGGCCAACTGGTGCAGACGCTGGACAAATGGGTCGCGACGCGCGGCGCGCGCGTGGTGCTGGCCGACGATCTGGGCGTGCGCGCCCAGGTCACGGCGCATTGGCTGCGCCAGCTGGGCTGGGATGCGGTGGTGCTGCGCCATGCCCCTGAGCAGGCGATTGCGGTTGCTGCCGACAAGGCCGCGCCAGCGGCTGCGATCTCCGCCGAGGAAGCCCTGGCCTTGCTGGCCGCGGGCGCGGCCGGTATCTCGGTCGATGCCAGCGCCGACTACCGCGCCGCCCACCCGCGCGGCGCGGTCTGGTCCAACCGTTCGCGCATCGATGCACTGCCCCAGGCCGTGCGCGACGCCAAGGCGCTGCTGGTGTTTGCCGCCGATGGCGGCGTGGCCCAGCTCTATGCGCGCGATCTGGCCCAGGCCGTGGCGGGCCGGGTGCAGGTCGTTGCAGGCGGCGCGGCGCAATGGCGCGCGGCCGGCATGGCGCTGGACAGCACGCCCGAACTGCCGGCCGACGCGCAACGCATCGATTTCCTGTTCTGGCTGCACGACCGCCACACCGGCAACAGCGCGGCTTCGCGCGCCTACCTGGCCTGGGAAGCGCAACTGCCCCAGGCCATTGGATCCCCCGCGCAGGCCGGTTTTCGCCTGACCCCTCATTGATTTCCCTCCGTACAAAGAAGAAGAGACCATGGATTTTTCCTATACCAAGAAGCAACGCGACATCTACGAAACCGTGGGTGCGCTCGGCCGCGAGAACTTTGCGCGCCGCGCCGCGGAATACGACCGCCTGGCGATCACGCCCGTCGACAACCTGCAGGACCTGGTCGACGCGGGCTATGCCGCGGCCTCGCTGCGCGAAGAGATAGGCGGCCTGGGCGGCGGTGCGCTGGGCACCGATCCGCTGGCCTCGCTGCTGGTGGTGGAGCAGACCGCGCGCTACTGCCTGTCTACCGCGCAGTGCATACACATCCACTACAACGCTTCGCACCGCATCGATGTGATCGGCAACGAAGAGCAGCGCGAACGCCTGCTGGGCCCGGTCGTCGAGTCGGGCAAGTTCCTCAACTCCACGGGCAGCGAGCCCGGCCGCACCGCGCGCGGCCTCTACAACCTGCAGACCGTGGCCGACAAGGTCGACGGCGGCTGGCTGGTCACGGGCGTGAAGAACTACGCCACGCTGGCCGATGTGGTGCACTACAACACGCTGGCCGGCGTGGCCAGGGACGTCCCCGCGCCCGACGGCCACCTGATGTTCGCCATTCCCCAGGGCGCGCCCGGCTTCAGCATCGAGCCCGAGTCCTGGGACCCGCTGGGCATGCGCGCTTCGTACAGCCCCGTGCTGCGGCTCAAGGAAGTGTTCGTTCCCGACCGCGACGTGCTGGGCGCGCCCGGCGAGTCGTCCAAGGGCCGCTGGCAGGCCAAGAGCCATCTGAGCTTCGCCGCCCAGTACATAGGCGGCGCCGAAGGCCTGTTCGATCTGCTGACCGAATACCTGCCCAAGCGCGGCACGGCCGGCGACAGCTACACGCAGATGCGCGTGGGCGAAATCCGCATCGCCATCGATGCCGCGCGCTGGCTCACCTACCGCGCCGCCTGGCTGTGGACGCAAGACCCCGAGGCTGCCGAGCTGTTCTCCATGAACGCCAAGCACCAGGCGATCGCCGCCGCGGTGCTGGCCATGGACCGTGGCTGCCAGATCGCGGGCTCCAGCGCGCTCGCGGCCGACAGCGCGCTGGCGCGCGTGGTGCGCGATCTGCGCTACCAGACCCTGCACGAGAACTACGACAAGACCGCGGCCACCGTGGGCAAGGCCCATCTGGGCCAGGCCTATGACGTGACTTCGCGCCTCTGAGCAGCGCCATGGCAACCCCTTTGAAGCACATCCATCTGGGCGCGTTTCCGCTCGATGTGGGCCACCACATCGCGGCCTGGCGCCACCCCGACGTGCCCGCCTCCGGCGGCAGCGAGTTCGGCTTCTACCGCGCGCTGGCGCAGACGGCCGAGCGCGGCAAGCTCGACATGATCTTCTTCGGCGACCAGATGGCCGCGCAGTATCCCGAAGACGAGACGCTGGGGCGCACCTCGCGCGTCACGCGGCTAGAGCCCACCACGCTGCTGGCCGCGCTGGCCGGTGCGACCACCCACCTGGGCCTGGTCGGCACGGTCTCGACCAGCTACTTCGAGCCTTTCCATGTGGCGCGCAAGTTCGCCACGCTGGACCAGCTCAGCGGCGGGCGCTCGGGCTGGAACGTGGTGACCTCGTTCAACGACAAGGAAGCGCTGAACTTCAACCGCGGCGAAGTCGCGGGCCACGCCGAGCGCTACCGGCGCGCGCTGGAGTTCGTCGACGTGACCAAGCGCCTGTGGGACAGCTGGGACGACGACGCCTTCGTGCGCGACAAGGACTCGGGCCTGTACTTCGACCCTGAGAAGCTGCATGTGCTCCACCACCGCGGCGAGTTCTTCGCGTCGCGCGGCCCGCTCAACATCCCGCGCTCGCCCCAGGGCCGGCCGGTGATCGTGCAGGCCGGCGCGTCGCACGAGGGCCGCGACTTCTCGGCCGGCCAGGCCGAAGTGATCTTCACCGCCCAGCCCAACCTGCAGGCCGCGCGCGGCTTCTACCAGGACGTCAAGTCGCGCGCCGCGGCGCTGGGCCGCCATGCGGACGAAATCCGCATCATGCCGGGCGTGATGACCTTCATAGGCCGCACGCACGAGGAAGCCCAGGAGAAATACCAGCGGCTGCAGTCGCTGATCCATCCCCAGGTCGGCTGGATCGTGCTCAAGCGCCATCTGGGCATAGACCTGTCGGGCATGCCGCTGGACGAGCCCTTCCCCGAGCTGGAGCTGACACCCGACTTCCCCAGCCGCCAGAAGCTGCTGATCGACATGGCGCGCGGCGACGGTCTCACGGTGCGCCAGTTCTACGAGCGCGTGGTCGGCGCGCGCGGTCATCTGCTGGCCATAGGCACGGCGGCCCAGGTGGCCGACCAGTTCGAGGAGTGGATAGACGGGCAGGGCGCCGACGGCTTCAACCTGATGCTGCCCTGGCTGCCCACGGCGCTCGACGACGTCGTCGACCTGCTGGTGCCCGAGCTCCAGCGCCGCGGGCGTTTTCGCCATGAATACCAGGGCAAGACGCTGCGCAGCCACCTCGGCCTGGAACGCCCCGCGAGCCACTACGCGCGCGCGGCCTGAACCCCATTCACTCCAAGGATCCCCATGAGCTTGCACACATTGCCACCGGTTTCTTCCGCTTCGTTTCGCTACAGCGCCGCCGAATGGGAGGCGCGCGTCGACCTGGCCGCGGCCTACCGCCTGGCCGCGGCCCAGGGCTGGCACGATCTGCTGGGCACGCATTTCTCGCTGCGCGTGCCCGGCGAGCCCAACCGCTATCTGGTCAACCCGGCCGGCTATTTCTTCGAGGAGATCACGGCGTCGTCGCTGGTCAAGATCGACCTCGAAGGCAACCACTACAGCGACAGCCCCAATGGCGTGAACCCCGCGGCCGATGAAATCCACGGCGCGATCTACGCGGCGCGGCCCGACATCCAGGCCATCATGCACACGCATTCGGTCAACGGTACGGCCGTCAGCGCCCAGGCCGGCGGCCTGCTGCCGATCTCGCAGAACGCCATGCTGGTGCTCAACCGCGTGCGCTACTACGACTACACGGGCTCGGGCCTGAGCGCCGAGGAGTGCCAGCACATGGCCGACGACCTGGGCGACGGCAGCATCCTGTTCATGCGCAACCATGGCGTGGTGACGGCCGGGCGCAGCATCGGCGAGGCCTATGCGGTGATGGTGCGGCTGGAGCGCGCCTGCGCCATACAGATCGCTGCCCAGGGCCGGGACTCGCTGGTCGAGGTCAATGCGGGCGTGATCGAGCGCCAGTTCCAGCGCGGCAAGAAGATCTATTCCGACACCCATTGGTCGCCGCTGGCGCGCCACGAATGGGCGGCGTTCCGGCGCAAGGCCGACCGCGACCATCCGGGCTACGACCGCTGAGCGATGGGCGCTACGCATTCTCCGTCCGGCTTCATCGCCGGACTGCGCTATGACGACCTGCCGGCCGAGGCCATCGCGGCCGCCAAGGCGTCGCTGCTCGACACGCTGTCGGTGGCGATTGCCGCGCGTTCGGCCGCAGGCATGGCGGCCGTGCGCCAGCTGGTGCTCGACGACGGCGGCGCGGCCCACAGCCGGCTCTGGGGCACGGACCAGCGCCGGCCCGCGCCGGCCGCGGCGTTTCACAACGCCAGCCTCGCGGCCGCGCTCGACTTCGACTCGCTGCACCCGCTCACCAGCCATGTCGATGCCGTGGTGCTGCCGGCCGCGCTGGCCGTGGCCGAGCAGGTGGGCGCGAGCGGGCGCGAACTGCTGGCCGCGAGCGTCGCGGGCACCGAGCTGGTGCTGCGGCTGGGCCGGGCCGGGCGCGAAAACCGCGGCTGGTTCCGCACTTCCATCTACGGCGTGTTCGGCGCCGCGGCCGCGGCTGCGCGGCTGTGGCGGCTGGACGCCGCGCAGACCGGCGCCGCGCTGGGCCTGGCGCTGGGCCAGGCCGCGGGCACGCAGCAAAGCCATATCGAGCGCCGCCTGAGCAAGCGCCTGCAATCGGCGTTCGCGGCGCGTGCCGGCGTCGAGTCGGCGCGGCTGGCGCGCCTGGGCATCAGCGCGCCGGCCCGGCCTTTCGACGGGCGTTACGGCCTGTTCGCGCTCTATGACGCCGGCGATGCGGCCCAGGCCTTCGACGACCTGGGCCAGGTCTGGCTGAGCCCGGCGACCAGCTACAAGAAAT
>NZ_JAHCDD010000071.1 GCF_018413525.1 Acidovorax sp. CCYZU-2555 | reverse complement strand
GGCGCGGTGCGCGGCGGCGGCATCGGGCGCGGCGCCCGCGCAGGCCGCCGCCTGCGCCAGGCCGCTGAAGAAATGGAATTCAGCGAATTCAAGGTGGCCTTTGGAGGTCCATAGCAAAGGCTCGGCGCGCGCCAGCGCCTGCAGTGCGTCGGCGTTGCGGCCGGCCAGATAGCGTGCCTGGGCCTTGCGAATCCAGTACCAGCAGGCGGCGATGTCCAGGCTGCGATTGGTTTCCAGATGGCGTTCGAACGCGGCTTCATTGAAGCCCGAATCATCGAAGTGACCGAATCGGTCGGTACGGCCTTGCAGCGTCGCGATCAGGCGCGACTGCGCGCGCATGATGTCGACGATCAGCCCGAAGCGCGCGGCGATCATCAGCTCCAGGCGCTGCGCGGCCTCGGCTTCGACCAGGTCCAGCGCCGTGCCGGAAAACAGCATGCTGGTGACCAGCGTGCAGGAGGTGAAACCGGAATAGGTGATGTCGCCGGTTTCGCGCGTGATGTCGAAGGCCGTGCGCAGCAGCGGCAAGGTGGCGCCCATGTCCTGCGTCCAGGGCGTCACGTGATAGGCGAAGCACATGTAGACCCGCGCGCGGTAGCGCACATGCTCGCCGCGCTCCACGAGTTCGAAGCCCAGCTTGCCCAGATCGAAAGCGCTGGGGTAGTCGTGAAAGCAGGGCCCGACCACCATGCCCAGGTAGGCATAGGCCAGCGGCGAGGCATTGGTATTGCCGTGATCGATGCTCAGGTTGGCCATGCGGCACAGCACCAGGCAGACCAGGTTTTCGTCGCTGAAGAAGGCCGGCGGCAGCACCGCGGCCAGCACTTCCATCATGGCCAGGCGCAGCGGGTCCGTCATGGCGGGCAGATCGGCCAGTGACGCAATGGAGCGGCCCGCCAGGCGTGACTGCAGCGCCTGGTACTCGTGCTCGACTTCGGCGCGGCTGGGATGCGCGGGCCAGGGCGCATCGACTTCACCCAAAAAGGCCAGGCAGGTGGCGATGGCCCGCGCGCTGTCGTCGAGCGCCAGGCATACCGTGATCTGCAAGGCGGCGAGGCTGGCTTGATCGACCAGGCCCAGGGCCTGGCCGGCGAGCAGGCCGAGTCGGCGATCGGCCGCGGCCGGATCGCCGGCGTGAAACTCGCATTCGGCATGGGTGCGCGACAGATCGAAGCACAGCCGGTAATCGCGTTGCCAGCCATCGGCGGGCAGCATCTGCTGGGCGCGTTCGAGGTATTGGCGCGCGGCCAGATAGGCGGTGTCGGTCATCGCCTGGCGCGCGGCGCGCAGGTACAGGCCGGCCAGCTCCAGGCGCTCGGCCTGCGCATCGATCAGGCCGTCGCCGCGCAGATACTGGTTCACCATGTCGAACAGCACAGACTCGCGGCCCGCGCCCGGCAAGGATTCGTTGGCCTGCAGGCGGCGCGCGATGCCCAGGTGGGTCGCGGCGCGCTGGTCTGCGGGCAGGCCGGCATAGGCGGCCTCCTGGATCTTGTCGTGCAGGAACCTGAAGCTGCCGGCGTGCTGGGCCACCAGGCCCATCTCTTCGGCCGGCGTCAGCAGCGCGCACAGCGCCTGCTCGGTCTGGGCGGTGACGGCCATGACCGTGCGCGTGGACGCGCGCGCGCCCAGGCAGGCCAGCAGCTGCAACAGATGGTGGGTTTGCGGCGGCAGGCGCTGGATCTTGCGCGCCACCAGTTCCGCCACGTTCTGGCTGTATTCAAGCGCCGTGATGGCCGCGCTGTCCCAGCGCCATTGCTTGTCGCGCTGGTCGAAATGCAGCAGGCCCTGCTCGGCGATTTCGCCCAGCAGCTGCTTGCTGAACAGCGGGTTGCCCTGGGTCTTCTCCCACACCAGGCTGGCCAGTCCGGCGCCATGGCCCGAGGCGTCGTGCAGGCTCAGGCACACCAGCTTTTTCAGGTCTTCAAGCGTCAGCGGCTGCAGCTCGACCTCGGTCAGCGGCAGCCGCGTCTGGCGCAGCTGCTGCAGCCGGGCGTGCAGCGGATGGGCGGCGTCGACTTCGTTGGAGCGGTAGGCGCCGATCAGCAGAACATGGCGCAGATCGGGGTGGGCCAGCAAGGCCGTGAGCAGGTCCAGCGACGCGTTGTCCATCCAGTGGATGTCGTCGAGAAACAGCACCAGCGGGTTCTTCTCGCCGCAGAACGCCGACAGAAAGCGCTGCATCGTGCGCTGGAAGCGCAGGCTGCTTTCGGTGGCCGTGACGTCCTTGAGCGCGGGCTGCGCGCCTATGACATGGGTGAGTTCGGGAACGAGATTGACGATGGCCTGGCCGCAGCCGTCCAGGGCCTGCAGCAGGCGCTGCTTCCATTCGGCCAGCGCCGCGCCGTCGAGCGCCAGCAGCTCCGTCACCAGCTGGCGCAAGGCCTGGGCGAAGGCCGAATAGGGGATGTTGCCCTTGTGCTGTTCGGACTTGCCGCCGGCAAACACCGCCTTGTGCGCCGACAGCTGGCAGCGCAATTCGCTCACCAGCGCGCTTTTGCCCACGCCGGAATAGCCCGCGACCAGCAGCAGCGCGCTGCGGCCGCTGGTCGCCACGCTCTGGAACTGCTCCACCCATTGCGCCAGGATGCGCTCACGGCCGAAAAGCTGCTCGGAAATGATGAGCCGCGCCGGCAGGTCGTCCAGCCCCAGCGCGAACGGCGCGATGCTGGCGCTGCGCGCGAATTCGGTCGCGCAGCGACGCAGGTCGGCTTCGAGTCCGGCCGCCGTCTGATAGCGCTCCTCGGCGGGCTTGGCGAGCAAGCGAAGAATGATGCGCGAGAGCGCCTCGGGCACGCCCGGCGTGCGCACCGCGGGCGCGACCGGCGTCCAGGCGATATGGCAATGCGCCCATTCGAAGGCATCGGCGGCGTCGAAAGGCAGTTCGGCGCAGGCCATCTGATAGAGGATCACGCCCATCGCATAAAGATCGGTGCGCGTGTCGATGCGGCGGTGGATGCGCCCGGTCTGCTCGGGTGCCATGTAGGGCAGGGCGTCGGGCGATACCAATGGCTGGGCGCTGGCGCGCTGGCCGCGGGTCTCGTGCGCGGCGCGGCTGAATCCGGTCAGAAAGACGCGGCCTGCGTCGTCGATCAGCAGGTTGTCGGGCCGCAGCTCCTGGTGCACGATGCGGCGCTCGTGCAGCAGCCCCAGGGCCTGCACCGCGGCGATGGCCACGCTGAGCAAACGCGGCAGCGGCAGGGGTTGTCCCGGCGGCAGCCGCAGCGGCAGTCCGCCGGGGTCGGTGTGCCGCAGCGCGGGCCGGCCTTCGAATTGCACCAACTCCACGGGCGCGGCGGCGAAACCGGGTTCCAGATATTCGCGCAGCGCAAATGCCTGCTGCATGCGCTGCACGGCCGCAGACGGCGGCTCGTCCAGCGCGGCGGCGGACAGCAGGCTGGAGCCGTGTCCCTGCGCCCGATGAATGCGGTACAGGTTGCCATCGGTATGGCGGCCCAGCCATTGCGCGGGCGCAGGCGCGGGAATCAATGCCGGCGCAGTCATTGCGCGGGGCGCGGGCGGCCGTGGCATTCAGGGTCCAATGCGTCGAGCACGACTTCCATCAGCGAGAAGTCGGCGAAAGGCTTGTCGACAAAGGCGAAGGCGCCCGCGGCTGCGGCGCGCTGGCGGGTTTCGAGATCGTTGTGCGCGGAAATCATGATGACCGGGGCTTCGCAGCCCTGCTGCCGGATGGCGCGCAGCGTTTCCAGGCCGGTCATGCCGCGCATGCGCTGGTCCATGATCAGGCAGGAAAAAAGGGGGAGCAGGCCGCTGCCCAGCAAGTCGGGCCCGGACGCGAATGTCCGGCTTGCAATGCCGATGGAGCGCAGCCAATTGGCCAGTGCCAGACGCACGGACTCAGCATCATCGACTATGCCAATCATCGCCTGGCCAGCATGCTCCCTCGTCCGCGCGGCTTCTGTCATCGGAACAGCATACAGCGAGGGGCCGGATGGGAGCTTGCACTTTGGTATAGGTTCAGGCCGCAGCCGCGGGACGCAGGATGACTGCCAGGCGTTCGGCCATGCGCACCAGGTCGGGCAGCGATGCGGCCTGCATCTTGGTCATCACCTGGCGGCGGTGCACCTTGATCGTGATTTCGCTGGTGCCCAGCTGCGCCGCAATCTGCTTGTTGAGCAGGCCCGACACCACCAGGCCCATCACCTGGCGCTCGCGCGGTGTGAGCCGCTGGTGCAGCGTGAGCAGCGCATCGCTTTCGCGCTGCAAGTCCATGGCCGCACAGTCGGCGTGCAGCGCGCTCTGGATGGCATCGAGCAGTTCGTGGTCGGTGAACGGCTTGGTCAGGAAGGCGGTGGCGCCGGCCTTCATGGCGCGCACGGTCATGGGAATGGTGCCGTAGCCGGTCAGGAAGATCACCGGCAGCGCGCGGCGGCGCTGGCAGATTGCGGTCTGCACATCGAAGCCCGTGGCGTTCAGTAAATGCATGTCGAGCACGATGCAGGCCGGGCCGGCGGGCTCGGCCGTGCGCAGAAATTCCTCCGCTGTGGCAAACGCTTCGCAGCCCAGCGACACCGAGCGCAGCAGGCTGGAAAGCGCCGACCGCACGGAAGACTCGTCGTCCACGATATAGACCGTCGCATCGGCGGCGAAGACCGTCGGGGAGGCGGGGAGGGGGTGACGCATTTTGTTGATATTTTGGCGAGGCAAGTGGGTTCCAAGGCGCGAGTGTCTCCGGTCTGAAAAAACCGCGGTTTTTGTATTTTTCTTGGCGCCACCGGCCTGGCCATTGCGGATGGCGATGGCTCACATCGCGGCTGTGCACAGCCTCTACCTCCGAAGAGAAATAGCCAGCCGGGCGAACGCGCACCATCATTCGGCCAGTCTCGCGCACCGATGCGTGCCCCTCCACTCACCAGCGCAAAAAGCACCATGAAACCCTATTTGCTGTCAGCCGCCGCGGGCCTGCTCGTCGGCGTGATCTACGCGCTCATCAACGTGCGTTCGCCGGCGCCACCGGTCATCGCCCTCGTCGGCTTGTTGGGCATTCTGGTCGGCGAGCAGCTGCCGCCGCTGGTGCGCCATCTCTGGGAGCGCAATGACGCGCAGCGCGTGTCCTGGGTACAGCACCAGGTCAAGCCCCACATGTTCGGTGAACTGCCCAAATGCAAGCAGCCCGAAGCCACCCAACCCTCTTCGCAAGGCCGCACCGATGTCTGAACGCACCACTCCCGAATTGATCCTGCACCGCGGGCTGTTCACCACGCTCGACAAGTCCAAGCCCAGCGCCAGCGCCGTGGCCATTCAGAACGGCAAGTTCGTGAAAGTCGGCAACGACAGCGAAGTGATGGCGCTGGCCGCGCACGACACGCGCATCATCGATCTGCGCGGTCGGCGCGTGCTGCCCGGCCTGATCGACAACCACCTGCACATCATTCGCGGCGGCCTGAACTACAACCTCGAACTGCGCTGGGACGGCGTGCGTTCGCTGGCCGATGCGATGAACATGCTCAAGGCGCAGGTGGCGATCACGCCCGCGCCGCAGTGGGTGCGCGTGATCGGCGGCTTCACCGAGCACCAGTTCGCCGAGAAGCGCCTGCCGACAATAGAGGAACTCAACGCGATCGCGCCCGACACGCCGGTCTTCCTGCTGCATCTGTACGATCGCGCGCTGCTCAACGGCGCGGCCCTGCGTGCCGTGGGCTACACCAAGGACACGCCCCAGCCGCCGGGCGGCGAAATACTGCGCGATGCCGCGGGCAATCCCACGGGCCTGCTGCTGGCCAAGCCCAATGCGGGCGTGCTGTATTCGACGCTGGCCAAGGGCCCCAAGCTGCCCTACGAGTACCAGCTCAATTCGACGCGGCATTTCATGCGCGAACTCAATCGCCTGGGCGTGACCGGCGCGATCGACGCGGGCGGCGGCTTTCAGAACTACCCCGACGACTACCGCATCATCCAGGAGCTGTCCGACAAGGACCAGCTCACCGTGCGCCTGGCCTACAACCTGTTCACGCAAAAGCCCAAGGAGGAGAAGGAAGACTTCCTGGCCTGGACTTCGAGCGTCAAGTACAAGCAGGGCAACGACTACTTCCGCCACAACGGCGCGGGCGAAATGCTGGTCTTCTCGGCCGCCGACTTCGAGGATTTCCGCCAGCCGCGGCCCGATATGGCGCCCGAAATGGAAGACGACCTTGAGGAAGTCGTGCGCGTGCTCGCCGAGAACCGCTGGCCCTGGCGCATGCATGCGACCTACGACGAAACCATCAGCCGTTCGCTCGACGTGTTCGAGAAGGTCAACCAAGAGATTCCGCTCGAAGGCCTCAACTGGTTCTTCGATCACTGCGAGACCATTTCCGAACAGTCGATAGACCGCATCGCGGCGCTGGGCGGCGGCATCGCGGTGCAGCACCGCATGGCCTACCAGGGCGAGTATTTCGTCGAGCGCTACGGCCATGGCGCGGCCGCGGCCACGCCGCCCGTGGCGCGCATGCTGGAGAAGGGCGTGAACGTCTCGGCCGGCACCGATGCGACGCGCGTGGCTTCGTACAACCCCTGGGTCGGGCTGTCGTGGCTGATCACCGGCAAGACCGTGGGCGGCATGCAGCTCACGCCGCAGCGCAACTGCCTGGACCGTGAAACGGCGCTGCGCATGTACACCGAGAAAGTCACCTGGTTCTCCAACGAGATCGGCAAGAAAGGCCAGATCGTCGAAGGCCAGTTCGCCGATCTGCTGGTGCCTGACCGCGATTTCTTTGCCTGTGCCGAATCCGACATCGCCGACACCAGCGCCTTGCTGACCGTGGTCGGTGGCAAGGTGGTCTGGGGCGCGGGCGAGTTCAGCCGTTTCGACGACAGCCAGCTGCCGCTGGCCATGCCCGACTGGTCGCCGGTGCGCCGCTTCGGCGGCTACGGCGCCTGGGGCGATCAGCAGGACGCGCCCTTGCAGAACGCTTCGCGCATGGCCGCGGCCTGCGCCTGTGCCAATGACTGCAATGTGCACGGCCACCAGCATGCGACGGCCTGGAGCAGCAAGCTGCCCATCGCCGATCTGAAGGGCTTCTGGGGCGCGCTGGGCTGTGCCTGCTGGGCGGTCTGACATGGCGACGCAACACTCCGCCTCGGGCAGCTTCGCGCCCTTGCGGCATTCCATGTTCGCGCTGCTGTGGGTCGCGGCGATTCTCGGCAACGTCGGCAGCTTCATGCGCGACGTCGCGAGTTCCTGGATGGTCACCGAACTGTCGGCCAGCCCCACGGCCGTGGCGCTGATACAGACCGCGGCCGCGCTGCCGGTCTTTCTGCTGGCCATTCCGGCCGGCGTGCTTTCCGACATCCTCGACCGGCGGCGCTTTCTGATCGCCGTGCAGGTGCTGCTGGCCGCCGTGAGCGGCACGCTGCTGGTGCTGGCCAAAACCAATGCGCTGACCGTCGAATATCTGGTGGCGCTGACCTTTGTCGGCGGCATAGGCGCGGCGCTGATGGGCCCGACCTGGCAGGCCATCGTGCCCGAACTCGTGCCGCGCGAAGACCTGAAGAACGCCGTGGCGCTGAACTCGCTGGGCATCAACATCTCGCGCGCCATCGGTCCGGCGCTGGGCGGTCTGCTCGTGGCCAGCTTCGGCGCATCGATGGCTTATGGCGCCGATGTGACCAGCTATTTCGTGGTCATCGTCGCGCTGCTGCTGTGGAAGCGACCGCCGGCCACCAACACCGGGCTCAACGAGCATTTCTTCGGCGCGTTCCGCGCGGGCCTGCGCTACGCGCGCTCGAGTTCCGAGCTGCATGTGGTGCTGCTGCGCGCGGCGGTGTTCTTTGTGTTCGCGAGTTCGGTCTGGGCGCTGCTGCCGCTGCTCACGCGCGGCATGCTGGGCGGCACGGCGGGCTTCTACGGCGTGATGCTGGGCGCGGTCGGCGCGGGCGCCATCCTGGGCGCGCTGCTGCTGCCCAAGCTGCGCCAGCGGCTCAGCGCCGACGGCCTGGTGCTGCTGTCGTCGGTGCTCAGCGCGGGCGTGATGGCGGCGCTGTCCACGGCGCCCGCGCAATGGATGGCCGTGCTGCTGATGCTGATCCTGGGCTGCGGCTGGATCATCGCCCTGACCACCTTCAACGGCGTGGCCCAGGCCGTGCTGCCGAACTGGGTGCGCGGTCGCGGTCTGGCCATCTATCTGATGGTGTTCAACGGCGCGATGGCCGCAGGCAGCCTGGGCTGGGGCCTGTTTGCCCAGCAAGTGGGCATTCCGCTGGCGCTGCTGGTCGGCGGCGTGGGCCTGGTTGTGGCGTCGCTGCTGCTGCACCGCGTCAAGCTGCCCACGGGCGAAGCCGATCTGCAGTCTTCCAACCATTGGCCCGAGCCGCTGCTGACCGCGCCGGTCGCGCATGACCGCGGCCCGGTGCTGATACAGATCGAGTACCGCGTGCTGCGCCAGGACATCCCCGCGTTCCTCGACGCGATGCAGCATGTCGAGCGCGAACGCCGGCGCGACGGCGCCTATGCCTGGGGCGTGGCCGAACACACGGGCCAGGCCGAGCGCGTCATCGAGTGGTTCCTCGTCGAATCATGGGCCGAGCACCTGCGCCAGCACCAGCGCGTCTCCAAGGCCGATGCCGACATGCAGGCCGAGGCCTTGCGCTTTCACCAGGGGCCCGAACGCCCGCAAGTCCATCACTTCCTGGCGCTGAGCCGGGGGAATGCGGGCCAGGCCTGAACAGAAATCCATTGTCCCGAATCGCTGCGTTCGGGACGCATGGCATGTCGGAGGGCTTGCCCTCCATTCCTCAAAACCATTTTTCAAAATCCTATGTCCGCTCAATCCAAACTCGAAGTGCTGACCCCGCACAACAGCCAGCTGATCATCATCGACCACCAGCCGCAAATGGCGTTCGGCGTGCAGTCGATGGACCGCCAGGCGCTGAAGAACAACGTGGTCGGCCTGGCCAAGGCTGCCAAGGTGTTCAATGTGCCGACCACCATCACCACCGTGGAAAGCACGGCGTTCTCGGGCTATACCTACCCCGAGCTGCTCGATGTGTTCCCCGAGCACAAGATTCTCGAACGCTCGTCGATGAACTCCTGGGACGACCAGAAGGTGCGCGACAGCCTCGCCGCCAACCAGCGCAAGAAGGTGATCGTCGCCGGCCTGTGGACCGAAGTGTGCAACACCACGTTCGCGCTGTGTGCCATGCTCGAAGGCGACTACGAGATCTACATGGTGGCCGATGCTTCTGGCGGCACGACCAAGGAAGCCCATGACTACGCGATGCAGCGCATGGTCCAGGCCGGCGTGGTGCCCGTGACCTGGCAGCAGGTGCTGCTGGAATGGCAGCGCGACTGGAAGAACCGCGAGACCTATGACGCGGTGATGGCCATCGCCAAGGAGCACTCGGGTGCCTACGGCATGGGCGTGGACTATGCCTACACCATGGTGCACAAGGTCGCCCAGCGCACGTCGTCGACGCACGAAGTGCTGGAACCCGTGCACGCGCCCGTGATCGAGCGCTGATCACCCGGCCTTTCGGGCCTCGCCGACGCATGCCGGCGGGGCCCGGTCGCCAGCTGACACTCCATGTTTGAACATTCCGAAGACCTGCTGCGGCTGGGCGTCGAATGGCTGCGGCTGTTCGTCGAGGCCCTGGGCGCGATCACCATCTTTGTCGGGCTGCTGGCGACGCTGCGCGTGCTGTGGCGCGACAAGCGCTACAGCCAGGCGCGCGTGACTTTCGCGCGCTATCTGACGTTTGCGCTGGAGCTGCAGCTCGCGGCCGACGTGCTGTCGACTTCGGTCTCGCCGAGCTGGGACCAGATCGGCAAGCTCGCGGCGATCGCCGTGATACGCACCGCCTTGAACTATTTCCTGCACCAGGAAATGAAGGAAGAAGAGCGCGCCCAGCAAGCGCCCTCAGGCGCGTTGCCCGCGCGCTGACAATCCCGCGCAGCGCTGCCTGCGCGCCCCCCATTTTTCACCGCCACACCATGGAACAGACTTCCCACCCGTTTTCGCAATTGTTTCTGCAGCTGGGTCTGCCAGCCGACGCGCAGTCGATCTGCGGCTTCATCGAGAAGCACCGCCCGCTGCCCGCGGGCGTAGACCTGTCGCAGGCGCCGTTCTGGACGCCGGCGCAAGCCGGCTTTCTGTGCGAAAGCCTGGGCGCCGACGCCGAGTGGTCGGAAGTCGCGGATCAGCTGAGCCTGGCGTTGCGCGTGGCGTAAGCGTCGCGCTTCAGCCCCGGCCGACGAACGGCATCTTGGTCGCCATGACGGTGTGGAACAGCACGTTGGCTTCGAGCGGCAGGCTGGCCATGTAGAGCACCGACTGGCCGACCACGGCCGCATCGATCATGGGCTCGACCGCTATTTCGCCGTTGGCCTGGGGCACGCCCTTGGACATGCGCGAGGCCAGGTCGGTCATCGCATTGCCGATGTCGATCTGGCCCACGGCGATGTTGTATTGGCGGCCGTCGAGCGCCGCGGTCTTGGTCAGGCCCATCACCGCGTGCTTGGTCGCGGTGTAGGCGATCGAGTTGGGGCGCGGCGCATGCGCCGAGATCGAGCCGTTGTTGATGATGCGGCCGCCTTGCGGGCTTTGATCGCGCATCACCTTGAACGCCTGCTGCAGGCAATAGAACATGCCGTTGAGGTTCACGTCGACGACCTCGCGCCACTGCTGCGGCGTCCAGTCGATGAACGAACCCGGCGGGTTGCCGCGGCCCGCGTTGTTGAACAGCAGATCGACGCGGCCGAACGTGGCGACGGCGCTGGCGAACAGCGCGGCGACGGCTTCGGGGTCGCTCACATCGGTGGGCACGCAATGCACGCGATCGCCCTTGCCGTGCAGTGTCTGCGCTTCTGTCTTGACCTGCTCTAGCAGCTCGGCGCGCCGTCCGGCCAGCACCACATGGAAGCCGGCCTCCAGCAAGGCCTGGGCCACGGCCTTGCCTACTCCCGATCCTGCACCCGTGATGACCGCTACTTTCTTGTCTGTCATTTCCTCAATCTCCTGCGTGATGTCGAGCCCCATTGTGAGTTCATTGTGACCTGGCAGGGGCTATGTCGTCGTCAAAGCAAAAGCCTGGACAATGGTCGCATCCACTATTGGAAGAAAGCTCCCATGCGCAATACCGGCTTTGGCATTTCCACCGCACTTTCCGCAGCCGCCGTGCTCGCGGCCCTGTTTTCCCCGGCCGCGCATGCGGTGCTCAAGGTCGGCGATGCCGCGCCCGCGTTCACGACCCAGGCGGCCGTCGCGGGCAAGCCGTTCACGTTCGACATGAAAGCGGCGCTCGCCAAGGGGCCGGTGGTGTTGTATTTCTTCCCCAAGGCCTTCACCCAGGGCTGCACCATGGAGGCCCATGCGTTCGCCGAAGCCTCGCCGCAGTTCAACGCCATGGGCGCGCAGGTCGTGGGCATGTCGCATGACGACATCGCCACCTTGCAGCGCTTTTCCACCGAAGCCTGCCGCGATCAGTTCGCCGTGGCGTCCGATCCCAAGGCCCAGACCATTCGCGCCTACGACGCATCGGCCGCCGCCAATCCCCAGCGCGCCGACCGCATCTCGTATGTGATAGGCCAGGACAGCAAGATCAAGTTCGCGCATGTGGGCTCGGACCCGACCGAGCATGTGGAACAGACCAAGGCGGCCGTGCAGCAATTGCAGCGCAACGTGAAGAAGTGAGGGCCGGCTTCGGGTACGGTCTTTCGTAATGAAGCACACTTCGATGTGACACGATGTAAACCGTACATCGGGGTCGAAAAGTCTTTATTACGTTGACCCCCATGCCCGGATTGCGCCTGTCAGAGCTGATTTCCGCCTTGAGCCATGCTCTTGATATTACCGAAGGACAACCCGAGGGACACTGCACCCGCTGCTGCTGGATAGGCATGCACGTGGGGCGGCGACTGGGCTTGTCGGATGATGAACTCTGGGGCCTGTACTACACGCTGCTGCTCAAGGATCTGGGCTGCAGCAGCAATGCCGCGCGCATCTGCGAGCTCTACCTGACCAACGATCTGGCGTTCAAGCACGACTTCAAGACCGTGGGCGACAGCCTGCCCCAGGTGCTCAATTTCGTGCTGTCGCACACCGGCCTGCGCGCGCCGCTGGCCGAACGCTTTCGCGCGGTGATGAACATTCTGCGCAACGGCAAGGAGCTGGCCGACGAGCTGATACAGACGCGCTGCCAGCGCGGCGCCGAGATCGCGCGCCTGCTGCGCTTTCCCGAAACGGTGGCCCAGGGCATTTACCACCTCGACGAACATTTCAACGGCAAGGGCCGGCCCGATGGACTGGCCGGCCAGTCCATTCCGCTGTACTCGCGCATCGCGCTGCTGTCGCAGGTGGCCGATGTGTTCCATACCGGCGGCGGGCCGCAGGCGGTGTTGTCAGAGTTGCAGCGCCGGCGCGGCCAATGGCTGGACCCGGAGTTGATCGATGCCTTCACCGCGGTCGCCGACGACGCGTTCTGGGCGCAACTGGCCGGCACGGATATCGACGCCGCGGTGCTGGCGCTGGAGCCCGGCTCCCATCTGGTGCCGCTCGACGAAGATTACCTCGACGACATCGCCACGGCGTTCGGCCAGGTGGTCGATTCCAAGAGCCCCTACACCAGCGGCCACAGCGCGCGTGTCGCGCTGTATGTCGATCTGATGGCCGAAACCATGGGTTTTGATGCCGACCGGCGCCGCTGGCTCAAGCGCGCGGCCTTGCTGCACGACATCGGCAAGCTGGGCGTGAGCAACAGCATTCTCGACAAGCCGGGCAAGCTCGATGGCGAGGAATGGGAAGTGGTGCGCACGCACGCGGTGTACACCGAAGCCATCCTGTCGCGCATCGATGCGTTCGGCGAGCTGGCGCGCATTGCGGGCGCCCACCATGAACGCCTCGACGGCACGGGCTATCCCCGGGGGCTGGCGGCGCAGGATATCGATCTCGAAACGCGCATCATCACCTGCGCCGACATCTTCGACGCGATCACCGCGGCGCGACCCTATCGCGGCGCCATTCCCATCGACAAGACGCTGGAAATCATGAGCGAGTCGGTGGGCACGGCGATAGACGCCGAGTGCTTCGCGGCGCTCAAAGCGACCATCCACCGCCTGCCGGCAATGACGTCATAAGCCGGGCCGCGCCCGGCGCGCTGCGCCAATGGAAAAAGCCTGCGACGGCATGCCTCGCAGGCTTTTTGATTGCCGGGGCGCTCGCGCCCCGAGGGCTCACTTGTCGGCGACGACGATCTTGCCCGTGGGCCTTGGGCTGTGGCAGTCGTTGTAGAAGTACTCGCCGGGCTGCGTGAACTTGTAGTTGGCCGACTGTCCCGGTGCCAGGCGGAAGTTGAACACGCCTTCGAAGAACTGCGTGGCGCAGTGCTCGTTGACGTTGCCTTCGGGGTTCTTGAACGTCACGGTGGTGTTCAGCGGAACCGTCATGAAGGTCGGTGTCATGGCGTTGACGGCCGTCGATTCCTGCGCCCCGGGCGCATTGGTCGCGGTCTGCACGCGGCCCAGATAGACGGTGTTGGGCGTGGGCAGGCTCGCACCGCTGACGGCCGTGCCGGACACCGGGCGGCGCACCAGCGGCGGAATGGGCGTGGCGGCGGGCGCGACCTTGCCGCCGACCTTGAACGCCCACAGGAAGTCGCCGCGCGGCGCATCGCTGTACGGGATGGACGAGCCGCCCGCGAAGACCGCGATGTATTGCTCGCCGTCGATCTCGTAGCTGACCGGGCTCGCATTGATCGACGCGCCGGTCTGGAAGCGCCAGACTTCGTTGCCGTTGTCGCCGTCCATGGCGATCAGATTGCCGTCGGGCTGACCGATGAACAGCAGGTTGCCCGCGGTCGACAGGATGCCGTTGCCATGGGCCAGCGAGTAGGGCATGGCTTTCTTCCAGCGCACGCGGTTGGTGCTCGGGTCGACCGCGACCACGCCGCCGGTCTGGTAGGTGCCCGGCGGGCGCAGGCCGTTGCTGGCCTCGGTAAGCGAGTGCGCCGCGCCCACATAGCCGAAGCCGGTGTAGACCAGTCCGGTCTTGGGGCTGAACGATTGATGGTTCCAGTTGGCGCCGCCGCCGTGGCCGGGCACCGACAGAATCGGGATGTCCCAGTGCGGGTCGAACAGGCAGCCTTTCTGGTAGTTGGGAATCGCGCGGTTCGGGTCGCCGGGAACGGCTGTGCCGAGCTGCTGGTCGACCACGCAGGTTTCGGTCCATGCGCCCTGGCGCGGAATCGGCTGCGTGGGCCAGGTGGCCTGGCGTGCGTCCTGCTTGACCGGCACTTCATCGATGCCCAGCGGCGCCGAGCCGTCCTTGCGGTCGAGGATGTAGTACATGCCGGTCTTGCTGCCGTAGATCACGATCTTGCGCAGCACGCCGTCGATCTTCACGTCGGCGAGCACGGGCGACATGACGTTGTCCATGTCCCAGATGTCGTGGTGTACCGACTGGAAGTGCCACTTGTACTCGCCCGTGGTCGTATCGAGCGCGACGATGGAGTTGGCGAACAGGTTCAGGCCCGGGCGCTTGGAGCCGTCCTGCGACGAGCCGCCGCGCACGTTGCCGAAAGTCCAGTAGACCAGCTTGAGTTCGGGATCGACGGCCGGGTGTATCCAGGGCGTCGCGCCCGTGCGGTCGGCCTCGGCCGCGCCGCCCCAGGTGTCGTGGCCCTTGGTGCCGGGCTTGGGCACGCCCCAGAACACGTTGAGCACATTGCCGTTGGTGGCGTCGGCGGTGAACGCCGCGCCGCGGTTGCCGTCGTTGGTGCCTATGTACAGCCGCTTGTCGTGGTAGACCAGCGCCACTTTCTGCACCGAGCCCAGGTAGTTGGCGTCGGCGGTGTCGTTCGGATATTCCTTGGTCCAGGCGACTTCGCCGGTGGCGATCTTCAGCGCCACCAGCCGGTTGCCCCTGGCGACGGTGTAGACCAGGCCCAGGTCCTTGGCCACGGCCACGCCGCGGCGGGTGATCGTGCCATGCGGCGTTTCCCATTTCCACTTGGTCACGCCGGTCTTGCCGTCGACCGCGATCACATTGCCCAGCGCGGTCTCGAGATAGACCACGCCGTCGACCACCACCGTGGTGCTCTGGTTGGTGCCCGTGGTCAGGCCGCCTTCGACGCGGTTGACCCAGGCGCCGCCGAGCTGGGCGACGTTATTCTTTTCCAGCGCGGCCAGGCCGCTGTAGTTCTGATTGCCGAGGTTTCCACCCACTTTGGCGAAATCCTTGCCGCCCGGTGTGCAGCAGTCGGTGAGGTCGGCAGCCGGTGGTGGCGTGACGGCCGGTTTGTCATCCCCATTGCCGCCGCAGCCTATGAGCACCACGGGCAGGCAGATGACGGCCGCTGCAATCGCAGAAAGCGTGTAAGAGCGAGATTTCACGGGTTTCCTCCAAAGTGGGCGCGGAACTTACTTGGCCGGGGCGGCCGGCGTGGCGGGCGTGCTGGTGCAGAAATCGGTCAGGCCCATGGTGGACTTGACGGCTTGCACCACCATCTTCTGGAAGTCCAGCGCGCCCGGCGCCACGGAGTTCGCGGTGAAATGGTCGGTGGAATGGCCCAGCGTGCTGAGCCAGGCGCGGCCGCCGTCGTAGTACTGGCACCAGGCGACGGGGTGGAAGTCCTTGTGTCCCGGATGCGGCGCGGCCGTGAGCGGGTTGAGCGTCGACGTGTCGACCTGGGCCAGGAACTTCACATTGGTCGGGAACGGCGCGAGGTTGTACCACTCGTCCTTGAACGGGAAGCTCAGCGCCACGCCTTGCGTCGACGGGTCGTCGGCCATGATCTTCACCGTGCCGTCGCGGTTCGGGCCGTGGTTGTAGAAGTTGGCATTGCCCAGCAGGCCTTCGTAGTAAGGCCAGTTGTACTCGGCGCCGAACGCGTTGTGCAGGCCGACGAAGCCGCCGCCGCGGCGCATGTAGTTGCGCAGCGCGGTGCGCGCCGCATCATTGCCCGTGGCCACGGCTTCGTTCCAGAGCGTGTCGCGGTTGGAGCTGGCGAAGATGACGGTCTTGTAGTTGTTGATGCGGCCGCCGAGCACGGTCACGTCTTCGGTCCAGTCGGCCTGGATGCCGGCTTCTTCCATCATGCGCTTGAGGCCGGCCTGCATCACGTTGTCGGCGTTCATCTCGGGGTTCAGACCCGCTGCCATGGGCGTGCCAAGGTTGGCGTGGCGCGGGCCCGCGGTGCGCGAATAGATCAGCACGCGATTGGGCGTGGAGGCGAATGCGCCCCAGTTGTTGTAGCACTTGGAGTCGGTACCGCGGCAGACGTTGTAGTAGGGGTCGAAGCTGGTGTCGACCGCGACTTCTTCCTCCTTGGGCGGCTCGTTGTTGTCATCGCCGCCGCAGGCGCTCAGGCCTGCAATCAAGGCCGCCGCCATGGCGGTGTAGGCAAATTTCTGCTGGAAAGTTCTCATTCGCTGTCTCCGTTGAAGTTATGTCGAACAGGTGCTTTTGGAAAGACTCAGGCGCGCATTGCTGCCTTGTTTGCAGCATGCACAAAATGTAATAAAACCGGAAAACATTTCCATAATGGAAATCCCTTCCTATTTATTTTGGCGAATATCGCCTACAGCGCCTTGTTCGACGGCATCACTTCACGGCCGCGATGGGAGAGCGTGCGGGCAGCGTGGCCCACCAGAAGATCAGTGCCAGCAGGCTCACGCCCGCGCCCAGCGCGCACACGCCTTGCCAGCCCGCGTGCGCATAGGTGACGGTGGTGGCGATCGCGCCCAGGCCGCTGCCGACCGCGTAGAACAGCATGTAGAGCCCGACCAGTCGGCCATGCGCGTCGGGCCGGGTGCGAAAGATCAGGCTCTGGTTGGTCACATGCAGGGCCTGGCCGCCCAGGTCGAGCAGCACGATGCCTATCACCAGCGCCCACAGCGACCAGCCCATCAACGACAGCGGCCACCAGGCAAGCAGCAGCGCCAGCAAGGCCGCGGCGCTGGTGCGCTGGCCCAGGCCGCGGTCGGCCCATTGCCCGGCGCGCGCCGCCGCGAGCGCGCCGACCACGCCCACCAGCCCGAACGCGCCTATCGTCGTGTGCGAGAACGCGAACGGCGGCGCGCTCAATGGCAGCACCAGCGCGCTCCAGAAAATGTTGAACGCCGCGAACATCAGCAGGGCCAGCATGCCGCGAACCTGCAGCACACGCTCTTCGCGCAGCAGCGTGAGCATCGAGGCGATCAGGCGCGCATAGCTGCCGCGCAGCACGTTGACCGGCAATGCGGGCAGGCGCCACCACAGCGGCAGCGCGACCGCGAGCATCAGCGCCGCGGCGCCGACATACACGCCGCGCCAGCCGGCCAGGTCGCTCACGCCGCCCGCGAACACGCGCGCCATGAGCAGGCCTATGAACACCCCGCCTTGCGCGCCGCCCACGACCCGGCCCTGTTCATGCGGCGCGGCGGCGCTCGCGGCGTAGGCGATCAGGCCCTGCGTCATGGCCGTTCCCAGCAGGCCCACGGCGAGCATGCCCAGCAGCAGCATGCGCGCCGACTGCGCGTTCGCGACCAGCAGCAGCGCCGCGACCAGGGCCAGCAGTTGCGCGCCCATCAGCCGGCGCCGGTCCAGGCGATCGCCCAGTGGCACCAGCAGCAGCAGGGCCAGCGCCGAGCCGACCTGGGTCGCGGTCACCACGCCGCCGACGGCCGCATGGCTGATGCCGAAATCGGCGGCCAGCGCATCGAGCAGCGGCTGCGCGTAGTAGACGTTGGCCACGCTCAGGCCGCTGGCGGCGGCGAACAGCAGCACCAGCCAGCGCGGCATGGAGGGGGGCTCAGGGGGAAGAGACAGAGGTGTTTTCATCACGAGCGGCTTTTTCAATCTGGTTTCAAAACAAAACCAGTTGAATTCTAGGGAGGCCAGTTTTAAAATGCAACCGAATCATTTGATGGAATGCCGCATGCCGAGCGAAAGAATTGCCGAAGAAGAACCCTGTCCCGTCGCGCGCTGCGTCGATCTCGTCGGCGACCGCTGGTCCCTGCTGATCGTGCGCGACGCGTTCGATGGCATAGGCCGGTTCAGCGAGTTCCAGCGCAGCCTGGGCGTGGCGCGCAACATTCTTTCGGACCGGCTGCGCAAGCTCGTGGACGCGGGCATTCTCGAAAATCGGGCCGCATCCGATGGCAGCGCCTACCAGGAATACGTGCTGACGGCCAAGGGCGAAAGCCTGTTCCCCGTGGTCGTCGCCCTGCGGCAATGGGGCGAGCAGCATCTGTTCGCCAAGGGCGAAGCGCATTCGCAACTGGTCGACAAGCGCTCGGGCCGGCCGCTGGCGCGCATGGCGCCGCAGGCCCGCGACGGGCGCGTGCTGCGCCCCGCGGACGCCGAAGTGCGCAAGCTGCGCTGACGCCGGCAGGGCGACAGACGATCAGGGCGATGCGCGCGCCACTTGCGAACGGTTCTCAGTAGAATGTCGCCAGCTTTGCCGGACCCGGCGTTTTACCTGTGTCGGATTTTCTTGCCCGCTTCAACGACTTCTTCTGCCGCGCGACTGCATGCCATGACGGGTTCAAGGCCCGCCGCGGCATGGCCGCGCACGCGCGGAGGCCGCGCATGAAGCGCGACTTCATGCCGGGCGAAGGCGGGCCGCTGCAGCCGCAGGGCGCTGGCGATCAGCTCGGTCATCTCTATGCGCGCTGGCGCGCGCCGCTGGCGCGCATGATGCGCCGCTATTTCGGCTCGGCCGCCGAAGTCGAGGACGCGACGCAGGAAGTGTTCGCGCGCCTGGCCGCCACCGGCAAGGCGATTGCGCCCGCTGACGAGCAGCCTTATCTGCGCCGCGCCGCGCGCAATGTCGCCATCGACGGCTGGCGCAAGAGCGCGCAGCGCGAGGGCCTGCAGCGCGTCGCGCTCGAAGACGAATCCGACGAGCCCGACCTGCACACCGATGCGTGCCACACCGATGCCCATGCCGGCCACCACCAGTTGCTGGGCCGGCTCGATCAGGCCATTCAGGAGCTGCCCGCGCGCCAGCGCGAAGCGTTCACGCTGCACCGCATCGAAGGCTATACGGTGGAGGAAACCGCGCTGCGCATGGGCATTTCCACGCGCATGGTGGTCAAGCATCTGAGCCGCGGCCTGGCGTATTGCCAGGTGCGCGTGAGCTATGCCAGCAGCGCGCAGATGCGGCAGATGCATGTCGTGCTCAGCGGCGCGGAAGAATCGGCCGACGCCGCCAGCGAGGGCGCGGCATGAACCGGCCTTTGCCTGAAGGCATGACCCACAGCGCGCTGCTGCAGCTGCACCGCGCCGTGGCCGACTGGTGCGTGCGCCGCGCGCAGCCGGGCTGGACGGCGGCCGACGAGCGCGCGCTGCAGGCCTGGCTGGCCGTGGACCCGGCGCGGCGCGAAATCATGGACGCGATGGGCCATACCGTGCAGCTCGCGGGCCAGTTGAAACAATTCCGTGCCGAGACTTCGGGCGCGCCCGCCCAGGCCCCGGCGCCGCGCCGCGCGCCGACCGCCGCTGGCGCGGCCACGGCCGGTCTGCGCTGGGCGCCCTGGCTCACGCCCGCGCGCCGGCGCAGCTTCGCGCCGGTGCTGGCCGCGGCCTGCGTGGCGCTGGTCGTTGCCGGCGGCTTGCGCTGGGACGCCACGCCCAGCTACCGCCTCGACGTCGCCACCGGCCCGGGCGAAACGCGCGCGGTCGATCTGCCCGATGGCTCGCAGATTGCGCTCAACGTGGGCACCTCGGTGCAGGTGCGCTACTACCCGCGCCGGCGCGAAGTACTGATGAGCGAAGGCGAAGCGTTCTTTCGCGTCGCGGCCAATGCGAACAAGCCGTTCACGATAGACAGCGGCGACAGCCGCGTGCGCGTGGTCGGCACGGCGTTCAACGTGCGCGCCACGTCGCAGCAGCTGACCGTCAAGGTGCTCGAAGGCAAGGTCGAAGTGCAGCCGCGGCGCAGCGTGACGGCCGAGCCCGCGCTGCTGCTGGGCCCGGGCGTGGGCGTTGCCGTCGACACCGCCACCGGCCACCACCAGAGCCTGCGCGCCGCGCCCGACGAAGTGGGCCGCTGGCGCACGGGCCAGATCCATTTCAGCCGCACGACGCTGGGCGAAGTCGCGCAGGAGCTGGGACGCTACCTGGGCAAGTCGGTCACGGTCGATGACGACGGGCTGAAGACGATGACCATCTCGGGCTTCCTGATGATCCACTCGGCCGATGATTTCATCCAGGCCCTGCCCGATGTGGTGCCGGTGCGCGTCGAGCGCGATACGGCGGGGAATTGGCTGATCTCCAAGCGCTGAGGGGCGAGGTTTGGCTGGGCGGGTGTGTTGTTCGCCATGCGTTGTCAAGAAACAGCGGGCCTCAACCCCCGTTCGTCCTGAGCTTGTCGAAGGATGAACGGCCTGCGCTCAAGTCATGAGGACCGGGCGTTCATGGTTCGACAGGCTCACCACGAACGGGTCACTGTTTTGCCGCCGTTTGCCAACATCGACCACCTTCTAATTCATTGATTTATTTGACGAAAAAAGCTGTTTCTTGAGAGCCCGTCGAAGGATGAACGGCCTGCGCTCAGCCTACGAAGCGAAGCCTCAACGCACCCCGTAAAAAATAATTTGAATTATTTGCATTCCGCAGGTTCCATGTTTGCGCCGATCTCCGTTCTACCTATTGAGGGCGCGGAAATTCTTCCGCGCTCCGGCTGCCAGCCACGGACCTGAAGGGTGACCTTCGTTCTTCCGCCAACAGCCACGAACACAGAGCGCACCTTGCGCGCGGTGCTTGCAGTGGGCTGATGCTTCCCGGAAACGGAGCGACTTCCTGCCGAGCCGCTTCGACAAGGTGCCGTAAGAAGACGGAAAGCAGTGCAATGCGGCATGGTCAAGGCAGCGAGAGGGCCCATCCCAGCAGGGGGCGGGCAGGGCGGGGAGTTCCGGCATCCACGGTGATGGCCTGGCTGGCCTGCGGCGTACTCATGCCGGCCGCGGCGCAAGGCGTCAACAGCGTGCCGCTGCAGCAGCGTTCGGCACATGCGCAGGAGCCGCGCGTGACCGTCAACATTCCTGCCCAGCCGCTGCTGAGCGCGCTGCGCGCCTTCGGTCTGCAGACCCAGTCCCAGGTGTTGTTCCATGAAGCCCTGCTGTCCGGGCGCCAAGCGGTCGCGGTCTATGGCGCCTATACGCCCCAGGAAGCGCTGGAACTGCTGCTGGCCAGCACCGGCCTGACCATTGGCACGGTGCGCGCGCGCTCGTTCACGCTCAAGGTCGTGCAAAGCGTTCCGCAGACCAGCCGCATGCTGCGCTGGAGCATGCCGGCAATCGCCATTTCCTGAGCCGGAGCCCCCTATGTTTACTTCGCTTCGCCAGTGCACATCCTGGCTTCACACCTGGACCGGCCTGGTCGTCGGCTGGGTGCTGTTCTTTGTTTTCGTCACCGGCACGCCCGGCTATTTCCAGTCGGAAATCACGCGCTGGATGCAACCCGAGCGGCCCATGGTCGAGGAAATTGCATTGACCGACCGCGCGGGCGCGTTCGATCGCGCGATCGATCGCTTGCAGCAGATCGCTCCGGGCGCGGCCAACTGGCGCATCAATCTGCCGCACGAGTCGGTGCCTTCGCGCAACTGGCAGGAGTTCGGCATCGCCTGGCAGGAGATGCCGCCCGAGGGCCATGACTTCGGTCCCGGCGGCAGCGAGCGGCTCGACGTGAACACCGGCGCGGTCCTGCCTTCGGGCGTGGAGCCGCGCGCCACGGCCGGCGGCAACACGCTCTACCGCATGCACTATCTGCTGCATTACATGGATTTCGACTTGGGCATTCGCATCGTCGGCATCTGCACCATGCTGATGCTGATGGCCATCGTCACGGGCGTGATCACGCACAAGAAGATCTTCAAGGACTTCTTCACGTTCCGTCCCGGCAAGGGCCAGCGCAGCTGGCTGGACGCGCATAACGCGGTGAGCGTGATGGCGCTGCCGTTCTTTCTGATGATCACCTACAGCGGCCTGGTGTTCTTCATGTACTCGTACATGCCCGCGGGCATCAACACGCTCTACGGCAGCGACCAGGAAAGCCGCAAGCCGTATTTCTCGGAAATCTTTCCCGAGTTCAACCGCAAGACCGTGGCCGTGACGCGCCCCGAGACCGCGCTGGCGCCGCTGGTGGAAAAGGCCGAGGCCGTGTGGGGCCCCGGCAAGGTGCGCAGCATCACCTTGATGCAGAACAAGGGCGAGGGCGAACGGCTGGCGCTCACGCTCAACCGCGTCAATGAAGGCTCGCTCGATATCCACCGCTCCGACACGCTGCGCTTCGACGCGCGCACCGGCGAGTCGCTGGACCCCGAACCCCTGGCGGGCGGCGCGGCACGTACCACGCAGACCGTGATGCTGAATCTGCATGAAGGCCTGTTCGTCGGCGCCTGGGGCCGCTGGGTGTACTTCCTCGCGGGCCTGCTGGGCTGCGCGATGATAGGCACGGGCATGGTGCTGTGGACCGTCAAGCGCCGCAAGCACCATCTGGGCAGCGGTTTCGAAGGCACGGAGCAGTTCGGCGTGCGTCTGGTCGAGAACCTCAATGTCGCCACCATCGCCGGCCTGCCGCTGGCCGTGGCCGCGTATTTCCTCGCCAATCGCCTGCTGCCGCTGGACATCACCGACCGTCCGGAGTGGGAGGTGCACAGCATGTTCGCGGTCTGGCTGGGAACGCTGTTCTACGCGCTCGCACGGCCGCTGCACCGCGCCTGGATCGAGCTGTTCTGGGCGGGCTGCGTGGCCTATGCGCTGGTGCCCGTGGTCAATGCGTTGACCACTGACAGGCATCTGCTCAACAGCCTGCGCGCGGGCGATTGGGTGTTCGCGGGCTTCGACCTGACGATGTGGGGGCTGGCCGCGTTGCTGGCGCTGATGGCCGTGAAGGTCAAGCGCCGGCTCGACCCGGCAGCAAAGAAGGCTGCCGTCGTGGCTGCTTCGATGCCTGAAGGGAGTGCCGCATGAGCAACGCTGTTCCATTGACACGCGCCTACCGCCTGGCCGTGGCCTCGCGCGTGATCGCCGCGGCTTTCGGCGGCTATGCGCTGGCTTCGGCCGCGACGGTGCTGCTGGCACTGGTCTGGCCTGGTTCGCAGACCCAGGGGCTGCTCTGGGCCACCATGCTGAGCTTCGCGATCTATAGCGTGGCCGTGATCTGGGTGTTCATGGCGCGCACTGCAACGCGTGCCTGGGTGGGCCTGGTGCTGATCACCGCCGGGGTGTCGGCGCTCGCCTGGCTGCTCAAGTCTGGAGGTGCGGCATGACGCTGATACACATTGCCATTCTGCTGGTGAGCCTCGCGGGCTTTGCCGCGCTGGCGCTGGCGACCGAACGCCACGCCGAACATCTGCTGCGCCGCGTGCCCGCGCCGCAGTGGCGCCTGCTGGCGCGCGTCGTCGGCTGGGTACTGCTGGCGATCGCGCTGGCGCTGGGCATCGTCTACATGGGCACGGGCCTGGGCATCACGCTGTGGCTGGGCTGGCTCAGCATCGCCGCGCTGGCGCTGGTGTTCGCGTTTCCCAAATGGCCCTGGCAGCCCAAGGAGCGTGTGAAGCCCGCGCGCCCCGCGAAGGCTGGCGCGGCCGCGCCCGCGCTGCCGCCCGCGCCGCCGCGCGCACGCCGCTGGATCGCGGCTGCACTGCTGGTGGCGGTGCCCGTGGTCTTTCTGCTGACGCTGAAGTCCACGCCCATCGCGCCGCTGCTGCGCGCCGATGCAGTCGCGGGCCAGGTCGGGCCGTGGAGCTTCCGCCTGGCCGAAAGCAACCGCAACGTTCCCGATCTGGTGGCGATGGACATTCCCATGAAGTCGTACCAGGTGCGTTTCTGCGAGGACTGCGACGCGCAGATCCGCGCGGCCTATCTCAAGGTCAACAAGCCGCGCTCGCTGCGCGCCGCGGGCATCGTGCTCAATGGCGCGCGCTGGAACCGCAGTGTCGACATCCAGCTGCCGGCCAACACCACGCCCGACAGCATCCTGTGGCTCACCGTGGTCGGCAAGGACGGCGAAATGCACCAGGCCCAGGTGCGCCTGGCCGATGTGTCGCCGGCAACGGTGGCGTGGTTCAAGCAACGCGAAGACAAGCCGCAAGCCGGGCGCGAAGCCCCGCAGCAAGCCCAATAGAAAGGCCATTGAAATGACATCTCCACACTTTGTTCGCCGCGCTCGCCAGACCCTTGCTGCGGGCGCGCTGCTGCTGTCGGCTTCGGCCTTCGCGCACAACCCCGTGGTCGAATGCCGCCAGATCTCGGCCGACACCGTTCAATGCCGCGGCGCGTTCTCCGACGGTTCTCTGGCGCCCGGCGTGCGTCTCGATGTGATGAGCTATGACGACAAGGTGCTGGTGTCGGGCAAGCTCGACAAAAGCTCGATGCTGAGCTTCAAGAAACCCAAGGGCGATTTCTTCGTGCTGTTCGACGCCGGCCCGGGTCACGTGGTCGAAGTCGATCACGCCGAGATCGTTGCAGGCGCGGCGCGATGAGCGCCACGCAGATCGTGCGCCCGGCCGGTGCCGGGCACGAAACCCTGGCCGTGCTGGCCGGCTGCGCGCTGATCCTGGCGATCGCCGGCACCGTGGTGACGCTGCGCGCCGCGCCCGAGCAAAGCCATGCCGTCGCGGCCAACCAGCTCGATGCGCGGCGTGACCTGAACGCCGCCGAGCAGGGCGTCTACGCCGATCTGCGCATTGCGCTCGATGAGATCGACGCCGAGCGCGCGGGCCAGGCCCGTCTGCCCGCGGTCGCGGCATTGGCCGACATGGGCCTGCCGCCGTTCGCCCAGGACGCGAGCAGTGCCCAGCGCGGCGCGCATGTCTGGACGCTGGTCGCCGATGGCGCGGCCCAGGCCTATCTGGGCCTGAGCGGCGACAACGCCGTCGCGGCATCGGTGCTGCTGCGTGTGGCCGCGCCCGAGCAGGGCCATGACCATGGCACCGAGGCCCACGCGCATGACAGCGAGCCCGACATCTGGATGCACCGCAGCGCCCAGGCCGCGCCGGCCGCGCTCGATGTCGCGCAGCTCACGCGCGCCGGCTGGCGCCAGGTCGTCGCGCGCTTCGATGCGGGCGTGACCCGCCAGCAGCGCTAGCGCCTTTTCGCCGCCGCCTTTCCCCTGATGCTTTTTCGCTGCCTGCGCGCAGCGTGCCTTTTCGTTGGAGTCGTACGCCCATGTCCCCCATTTTCAGCCGCCGCCGTTTGTTGCAGACCGGCCTGGCCGCCTCTACCGCGCTGACGCTTTTCCCCCTGGCCGCGCAGGCCCGCCGGCTGCGCATAGGCATCACGCTGCACCCGTACTACAGCTATGTCACCAACATCGTCGGCGACCTGGCCGAAGTCGTGCCGCTGATTCCCGCCGGCTTCAATCCGCATGCCTACGAGCCGCGCGCCGAAGACATCAAGCGCATCGGCGGACTCGATGTGGTGGTGCTCAACGGCATAGGCCATGACGACTTCGCCGAACGCATGATCGCCGCCAGCAGCAAGCCCAAGCTGCCGGTGATCGAAGCCAACGCCCAGGTGCCGCTGCTGGCTGCCGTGGGCGCCGCGGCGAACGCGGGCCGCAGCGGCAAGGACAACTCGGGCCAGGTCGTGAACCCGCACACTTTCCTGTCGGTGGCTGCGTCCATCGCCCAGGTCAACACCATTGCGCGCGAACTCGGCAAGCTCGACCCGGCCAACGCCGAGGCCTACCGCACGAATGCGCGCGCCTACGGCCAGAAGCTGCGCAAGCTGCGCGCCGATGCGCTCGCCGGCCTGGCCCAAGCCCCGGGCCGCAGCCTGCGCGTGGCGACCATCCACGGCGCCTATGACTATCTGCTGCGCGAGTTCGGCCTCGAAGTCACGGCCGTCGTCGAGCCCGCGCATGGCATCGAGCCCAGCCCGGCCCAGCTCAAGGCGACGATCGATCAGATGCGCAATCTCGACGTGAAGGTGATCTTCTCGGAGATGGACTTCCCTTCGGCCTATGTCGACACCATCCGCCGCGAGACCGGCGTGCGCCTCTATGCGCTCACGCACATCTCGTACGGCGACTACACCCAGCAGAAGTTCGAGCAGGACACGGCGAAGAATCTCGCGACCGTGGTGCGCGCCATCCGCGAGGCCGGCCAATGACGCCGTCGCACGGACCGTCGCTGGTGTTCGAGAAGGTCGGGCTCAGGCTGGGCCAGACCACGGTGCTGCGCGATGTCTCGCTGCGCGTCGTGCCGGGCAGCGTGCATGCGCTGGTCGGCCCCAACGGCGCGGGCAAGAGTTCGCTGATCAAAACGTTGCTGGGCCAGACGCCGCACCAGGGCCGCGTGGCGCTGGAATGGCAGGGCGCGCCGGGCGTGATGGGCTATGTGCCGCAGGCGCTGGCGTTCGACGCCGGCCTGCCCATGACCGTCAATGACTTCATGGCCGCGATGACGCAGCGCAAGCCCGCGTTCCTCGGCTTTGCGCGCGCGCGCGTCGACGAAATCACCGCCGCGCTGGAACGCGTGGGCATGGCCGACAAGCGCCATCGTCGCATGGGCGCGCTGTCGGGCGGAGAACGCCAGCGCGTGCTGCTGGCCCAGGGCCTGGTGCCTGCGCCGTCGCTGCTGGTGCTCGATGAACCCATGGCCGCGCTCGACGAAGCCGGCGCCCAGGTGTTCGAGCAGCTGCTTGCCGACTGGAAGAAATCGGGCGTCACGGTGTTCTGGGTCGAGCACGACCTCGAAGCCGTGGGCCGGCTCGCCGACCATGTGACGGGCCTCAACCGCGGCGTGCTGTTCGACGGCCCGCCGCGCGAGGTGCTGACGCCGCAGACGCTGCTCGACCTGTTCTCCACGCGGCCGCGCGCCGCCAAGACCGTGGAGGCCGCAGCATGACGTTCTTCGATACCTTGCGCCTGGCCATTCAAGGCTGGGCCGAAGCCGGCGTGCTGCCGGGCGCGCTGACCTACGGCTTTGTCGTCAACGCCGTGCTAGCGGGCCTGATCATCGGCCCGGTGCTCGGCGGCCTGGGCACGCTGGTCGTGGTCAAGCGCTTCGCGTTCTTCTCCGAAGCCGTGGGCCACTCGGCGCTGACCGGTGTGGCCATAGGCATTCTGCTGGGCGAGCCCTATACCGGCCCCTACGGCAGCCTGTTCGGCTACTGCCTGCTGTTCGGCATCAGCCTCAACTACCTGCGCAACCGCACGGGGCTCACGCCCGACACGCTGATCGGCGTGTTCCTGTCGGTGTCGCTGGCGCTGGGTGCAAGCCTGCTGCTGCTGCTGTCGGGCCGCATCAACATCCACATCCTGGAAAACGTGCTGTTCGGCTCGGTGCTGACCGTCAACAGCCAGGATCTGGCGGTGCTGGCCGTGGTCTCGGCGCTCACCGTGGCGCTGAGCCTGCCCAACTACAACCGGCTGATGCTCGCGAGTTTCAACCCGCAGCTCGCCGCGGTGCGCGGCGTTCCCGTCAAGGCCATGGACTACCTGTTCGTGGTGCTGGTGACCGTGGTCACGGTGGCGTCGGTGAAGGTCATCGGCGCGATCCTGGTCGGTGCGCTGCTGGTCATTCCGGCCGCGGCCGCACGGCTGCTGAGCCAGTCGCTGCGCGGCTTCTTCTGGCTCAGCGTGCTGATCGCCACGTTCAGCACGCTCGCGGGCATCTTGCTGCCCATCGAATTCGCACTGCCCCTGCCTTCGGGCGCGGCCATCATTCTGGTGGCGGGGGCGGTATTCATGCTGGCCGCGATCCTGCGCGGCCTGGTTCCGGGATTGAAAGGACAGCCGTCGTGAAACCTTTGTTGACTCTGCTTCTCGCCAGCGCGGCGACCCTGTTCACGGCCGTGACGGCGCAGGCGCAGACGCCTGCCGCGGCCCCGCCGGCCAAGGCCGTTCAAGTGCTTGTGAGCCACCCGGTCGCGCATGGCCTGGCCGCGCAGCTGGCCGAAGGCAGCGGCATCACGCTGGCGCGCGCCGCGCCCGCGAACCTGCCGCCCGCACGCCAGCTCGCCTATTTCGAAGGCCGCGGCGCGAAGGCGCTGGCCCAGGCCGCGGCCCAATCCGATGCGGTGATCACGCTGCGTTCGCTGTGGCCGCAAGACCCGTTGTACCCGCTCGCGCGCCGTGCCAATATCCGCATCGTCGAGATCGACGCCGCGCGGCCCATCGATGGCGCGCTGCCGGGCATCGCGCTGCAGCCGGGCGCGGACCTGGGCAGCTACCCGTGGCTGCACCCGGTGAATCTGGGCCGCATGGCCGATATCGTCGCCGCCGATCTGGAGCGTCTTTCGCCCCAGGCCGCGCCCGTGCTGGCGCGCAATCTCGCGGCGCTCAAGCAGCAGCTCGTCGCGCTGTCGGGCAGGACCGAGACCGCGCTGCTGGCCGCGCCCAACCTGACCGTGGTGTCGCTGTCGCCGCGCCTCGATTACCTGGCTTCGGCCTTCAATCTCGAGCTGATGCCGGGCAGCACCGATGCGCAGGCGCTGGCCGCGCTGATTCGCAGCGAAGGCGTGGCCGCGGTGCTGCACCACGAAGAACTGGCGCCCGAACTGGCCCAGGCCGTGAAGGGCGCGGGCGCCGCCGTGGTGGTGCTTGCCACCGACGGCCAGCAGCCGGTCGCCGATATCGACACCCTGGCCGCGCGCCTGGTGGAGGCGCTGCGCCCGCGCTGAGCGGCGCTGCTCCGATCAGATCTTTCTCATTCCAGTTCATCCCATGACCGCATTCCGACTCTCCCGCAGCTTCGTGCCCGCCCTGGCCGTGCTCGCGCTGTCCCTCTCGCTGGCCCAGACGGCCAGCGCCGACTATCTCTGGCTGCAGCGCGATGGCGCCCAGGCGCGCGTGTTCGCCGGCGAGCTGCCCAAGCCGCTGGCGCAGCTGCCCGCATTGCGCGATGCCAAACCTGTCGCACCCGAAGGCAAGCCGCTGGCCCTGGAGACCGCGGCCAATCACTTTGCGTTCACGCCGGCCGAGCAGGGCGATGCGCGCTTCACCGCGACGCGCACCGAAGCCGATGGCGTGCTGACCTATTTCCAGGCGAAGTTCGGCCGTGCCGAGACCAAGGCCGTCAACGACCTCGAGCTGGTGCCCACCGAAGCCGGCGGCAATACCTTCCAGCTGGTGTTCAAGGGCCGGCCGGTTGCGGCCAGCCAGGTCAATGTCGACACCTCCGAAGGCTGGCGCCGCGTGCTGACGCCGGCCAAGGACGGCACGGTGAGTTTCGTGCCTTCGTTCCCCGGCCTCTATGTGCTCGAAGTCTCGGCGCGCGTGGACAACGGCTCGGTGACCATAGACGGCAAGAAGTACGCAGATGTGCGCCACACCGCGACGCTGAGCTTTGAGGTGGCACGCTGAAATGACTCTGCCTGATTCGCGTTCTCCGCGCCGTCGCCCCCGCGCCGCGCGCTATCTGGTACCGCTGGCGGCCGTGGTCGTGCTCGGCGGGCTGTGGTTCTGGCTGCGTCCGGCCGCCGCGTCGCCGTGGCAGACCGTGACCGTCGCCAAGGGCGACATCGAAGCCAGCGTCGCCGCCATCGGCACGCTGCAGCCGCTGCGTTCGGTCGATGTCGGCGCCCAGGTGTCGGGCCAGATCACGCGGCTGCTGGTGCGTGCCGGCGACGCAGTCGAGAAGGGCCAGCTGCTGGCCGAGATCGACGCCAGCGTGCTGGCCGCCACGGTCGAGGCCGGCCAGGCGCAGATTGCGAGCCTGCGCGCCCAGGCCGACGACGCGCGCGCCCAGCATGAACTCGCGCAGCAGCAGTTCGCGCGCCAGCAGCAGATGGTCAAGGACGAAGCCACGCGGCTCGAAGACCTGCAGACTGCGGCGGCGACGCTCAAGTCGGCCGCGGCGCGCATCGCGCAGTACGAAGCGCAGATCAAGCAGACGGCCGCCAGCCTGCGCGCCGATGAAGCGCGGCTGGGCTATACGCGCATCTACGCGCCCATTGCGGGCACGGTCACCAGCCTCGATGTGAAGGAAGGCCAGACGCTCAACGCGACCTACCAGACGCCCACGGTGCTGCGCATCGCCGATCTGCGCCGCATGACGGTCTGGACCGATGTGTCCGAGGCCGACATCCGCCAGGTGAAGTCGGGCATGCCCGCGTACTTCAGCACGCTGGGCAGCGACCGCCGCCGCTGGAACGGCACGGTGCGCCAGGTGCTGCCCGCGCCGTCGGCGGCCGTGGGCGCGCCTGCAGCGGCTACTGGCGGCATGCCGCCCGCGGGCACCAAGGCCGTGCAATACACGGTGCTGTTCGATGTCGACAACCCCGACGGCGCGCTGATGCCGCAGATGACGGCCCAGGTCACGTTCGTGTCCGCGGCCGTCAAGGGCGTGCTCACGGCGCCGCTGGCGGCGTTCACCGCGCTCGACGGCGAGTCGGGTACCTATGAAGCGCGCATCCTGGCCGAGAAGTCGCCCGATCAGCTGGTCGAAGTGCGCCGCGTGCAACTGGGCACGCGCAACCGGCTGCAGGCCGAAGTCACGGGCGGCCTCGAAGAGGGCGAACGCCTGATCACCGGCGAAGCCCCGCCCGATACCGGCGTGCGGAGATTCCAGTGGTAGGCAGCCTCACGCCGCTGATCGAGCTGCGCGGAATCCGCAAACGCTACGGCGGTGCGGATGAAGCCGACGGCCAGCAGCCCGAAGTCGAAGTGCTGCACGGCATCGACCTGACGATTCACGCGGGCGAGTTCGTCGCCATCGTCGGCGCGTCGGGCTCGGGCAAGTCGACGCTGATGAACCTGCTCGGCTGCCTGGACCAGCCCAGCAGCGGCACCTATCTTTTCAACGGCCGCGACGTCGCTTCGCTCAATGCCGACGAGAAGGCCTGGCTGCGGCGCGAGGCCTTCGGCTTCGTGTTCCAGGGCTATCACCTGATCGCCACCGAATCGGCGAGCGAGAACGTCGAGATGCCCGCGATCTACGCCGGCATGTCGGGCGAGGCGCGCGCGCGCCGCGCGGCGGCGCTGCTCGAACGCCTGGGCATGGGCGACAAGCTGCACAACCGGCCCAACCAGCTGTCGGGCGGCCAGCAGCAGCGCGTGTCGATCGCGCGCGCGCTGATGAACGGCGGGCGCATCATCCTGGCCGACGAGCCCACGGGCGCGCTCGATTCCAAGAGCGGCGCCGAAGTCATGCGCCTGCTCAACGAGCTGGCCGACGCCGGCCACACCATCGTGCTGATCACCCATGACCGCACGGTCGCCGCGCAGGCGCAGCGCGTGATCGAGATCCACGACGGCGACATCGTCGCCGACAGCGCCAGCGACCCGCGCCGCGCGCTCATGGCCTTGCCCGTGCTCGACATGGCAGGCGCCGCGGGCGATGACGGCGCCTCG
>NZ_JAHCDD010000070.1 GCF_018413525.1 Acidovorax sp. CCYZU-2555 | reverse complement strand
ATGCGCGCCACGTAATCGACGGCGCGATCCGACAGCAGGTCGGTGAGATAGCCTTCGGTCTGCGCGCTTTCGTCGCCGGTCCACAGGTCATGGCTGCCGCGCGAATCGCAATGCGTGAAATAGTCGATGCCGCCCGACAGCGGGCCGAAGAACTCTTCGTAGCCCGAACGCAGCGGGCCGAAATGCGGCGGATAGCCCAGGTGCCACTTGCCGATCAGCGCCGTGCGGTAGCCGCCGTCACGCAGCAGCGAAGGCAGGGTGGGGTGCTCGGGCGGCAGGCCCAGCGTGGTGCTGCCGCGGCTGTCGCTGCGAATCGGCTCCTCGGCCGCGCCGCGCAGCCGATACTGGTAGCGGCCGGTGATCATCGCGAAGCGCGTGGGCGAACACACGGGCGAGTTCGAGTAGCCCTGGGTCAGCTTGAGGCCTTGCGCCGCGAGCTGGTCCAGCACCGGCGATACCGGGCCGAATTCCGCGTCCCGGCCGCCGTAGCAGCCCAGGTCGGCGTAGCCGAGGTCGTCGGCGACGATGAAGATGATGTTGGGTCGTGTCATGTCGGTCCTGCGCTCACATCAGGGCTGGTAGCCCGACTGCTGCACCACCGGCGCCCATTGCGCCTGGTAGGCCTTGAGCATCTTGACCGTCTGTGCCTGGGTGCTCACCACGGGAACCATCATCGCGTCCTTGAAGCGGCTGGTGGTCTCGGGGTCCTGCATCACCGCATGGATGGCGCTGGCCAGGCGTTCGACCTTGTCCTTGGGCATGCTGGCCGGGGCAAAGAAAGTGTTCCAGCCCGTGGCCGCCAGATCGAGGCCGGCTTCCTTGAATGTAGGGATGGTGGGCGCGAAGGTGGAGCGCTGGGCGCCCGAAATCGCCAGGATGCGCACCTTGCCCGCTTCATGCTGGGCCAGCACCGTGTCCAGCGTGTCGACCGCGACCGGCACCTGGTTGCCCAGCAGATCGTTGAGCAGCGGCGCCGAGCCGCGGTAGCCTATCACCTGGGTCGTCACGCCGGCTTTTTCGCCGGCCATCAGCGCGAAGAAGTGCGGCAGGCTGCCCGTGGCAGGCACGCCGAAGTTCGCCTGCTTGGGGTTGGCGCGCATCCATTCGATCAACTGGGCGATGTTGCGCGCCGGCATCGAGGGCGCTACCGCCAAGGCGAAGTCGTAGCTGTTGACGTGGGAGACCGCAACGAAATCGCGCTCCACGTCGTAGCCGTTGTCCTTGAACACCAGGGGCGCGACCACCATCACCGCGGGGTTGGCCAGCATCAGCACGTTCTGGTTGGCGGGCGTGGCCTTGGCCTGCTGGGCCGCGAGGCGCCCGCCCGCGCCCGACTTGTTCTCCACGATCACCGGCACGCCCAGGCGCACGGCCAGCTTGTCGCCGACGATGCGCGCCACGCGGTCGGTGGCGCCGCCCGGCGCATAGCCCACGACGATGCGCAGCGGGCCGTCGAGTGCGGGCGCAGGCTGGGCCTGGACGGCGGGTGCGAGACCGGCGATGAGGCCCGTGAGGGCCATGGCGCCGGCGGTGTCGCGCATGAAGCGGCGGCGTGAACGGGTAGTGTGGTCGGCCATGCGGCGTCTCCTTTTTGATGCAGCAGACGTGCGTCGTCTGCTGCCATGTAGTGTTGTGGCGTGGCTGTCGTCAACGGGTGCAATCAGCCAGCCAGGATACTAACCCGGCTGTGGACGCTGAATTGGCGTCGCGAGCCCCGATTGCGAACGGCCGCCATCACGCGCATGACCGGCGCGGCGCAACTTTGCGGCCCACGCAGGCCCACGGCGGTGACGCCCACGGCGCTCCATAATGCGCATCACACCAACCATGGGCTGGAGGGACAAAAATGAAGATTGCCGTACTCGATGATTACCAGAATGCAGTCGAGAAGCTGCACTGCAATGCGCTGCTGCATGCGCACGACGTCACCGTTTTCACGCAGACCATGAACGAAGACCAGCTCGCGGCCGCGCTGCAGGACTTCGACGCGCTGGTGCTGATACGCGAGCGCACGGAAATCACCGCCAGCCTGCTCGCGCGCCTGCCGCGGCTGCGGCTGATATCGCAGACCGGCAAGGTCAGCGGCCATATCGATGTGCAGGCGGCAACGGATGCGGGCGTGGCGATCGCCGAGGGCGTGGGCGATCCCACGGCGCCGGCCGAGCTGACCTGGGCGCTGATCATGGCCGCCTACCGCAAGATTCCGCAGTATGTCGCCCACATGAAAGCCGGCCGCTGGCAGGCGGCGTCGCTGGACGCACGCTACAACACGCCGGGCCGTTCGCTGCAAGGCGATACGCTGGGCATCTGGAGCTACGGCAAGCTGGGCAAGCGCGTCGCGGGCTATGGCAAGGCCTTCGGCATGGACGTCGTCGTCTGGGGCCGCGAAGCCAGCCGCGCCCAGGCGCTGGCCGACGGCTACCGCGTCGCCGACTCCAAGCAAAGCTTCTTCGCCCAGGCCGATATCGTGAGCCTGCACCTGCGGCTCAACGCCGCCACGACAGGCACCGTGACCCTCGAAGACCTGCAGGCCATGAAGTCTTCGGCCCTGCTGGTCAACACCAGCCGTGCGGAACTGCTGGCGCCGGGCGCATTGCAGCAGGCGCTGGCCCAGGGCCGTCCCGGCTACGCCGCGCTCGATGTGTTCGAGACCGAACCCGTGACCGAAGACGCCTGGTTTCTGTCGGCCGACAATGTCGTCGCCACGCCGCATCTGGGCTATGTCGAACAAAAGGGCTACGAAATCTACTTTCGCGCGGCCTTCGAGAACGTCGCCAGCTTCTTCGCGGGATCGCCGACCAATGTCTGCAATCCCGCGGCGCTGGCCAAGGCCTGAGCCTTTTCATCCCTGTTTTCCGGTTTCTCCATGCCCAATATGCTTCTCCCCCGCCTGCGCCACAACACCTGGGAGTTTCCCGTGCACTACATGCGGGGCGGCACATCGACCGGCCTGGTGATCTGGGAGCCGGCCGCGCCGCAAGAGGAAAGCCTGCGCGAGGAATTGCTGCGCCATCTGATGGGCGTTCCTCCGGAGGGCGAGCGCCCGGGCAACAAGCAGACCACGGGCCTGGGCCGCGGCCCGGCGACCAGCAACAAGGTCTTCTTCGCGCAGATGGAGGGCACGGACGCCGGCGCGCGCCTGGTCAGCACGCTGGCCCAGCTCGCCGCCGACCACGGCCGCATCGACTGGAGCGTCAACTGCGGCAACATGTCGTCGGCGCTGCAGCTGTGGGCGCTCGATAACGAACTCGTGGAACACGCCGCAATCGGCGCCCACGAACTCGCGATACGCAACACCAATACCGGCGTGCTGACGACTTCGCGCATGGTGATCGAAGCCGATGGCGGCTTCGCCACGGCCGAGATTCCGGGCGTGATGGGCCGCCATCCGGGCGTCGATCTGTTCCTGCACCAGCCCGCGGGCGCCAAGACCGGCGCGCTGCTGCCCACGGGCAGCGCGGTCGACACGATTGCCGGCGTGCGCGTGAGCTGTGTCGACGTGGCCGTGCCCATGGTCATAGTGCACGCCGCCGATCTTGGCAAGACCGGGCAGGAGTCGGTGGGCGAACTCGCGGCCGACGCCGACTTCATGCAGCGCCTCAAGGCCCTCTGGGTCGAAGCCGGCTTGAAGATGCAGCTGCGGCGCAAGAACGGCAGCCTCATGAGCGCGGCCGACATCGCGCAAAGCGAGACCATTCCCAAGGTCTGCATCGTCAGCGCCGCGCGCAGCGGCGCCGATCTCGCCGTGCGCTACTTCACGCCCCAGACCGTGCACGCTTCGCTGGCGGTCTCGGGCGGTTGCTGCCTGGCCGCGGCAACGCTGGTGCCGGGATCGGTCGCGCATGAAATTGCGCCCAAGCGCGCGACATCGACGTTGGGCGAAATCAAGGTCGATATCGAGAACCCCGCGGGAATCCTGTCGACCACGGTGGTGGCTTCCATGGAGGGGGACACCTTGCGCATCGCCTCGGCCGCCTACCAGCGCAGCGCCCAGGTGCTGCTCAAGGGCTATGTGCCGCTGTACGCGGCCTCGGCGGCATTGCGCGCGGCGCTGGCGCAGCGCGCCGGGTAGAGCCGGCGCGCGAGCGCGGCGCGGTTTACTGCAGCGTGATGTTGCCGTCCTTGATGACCTTGCCCCAGACCGTCGATTCGCTGTGCAGCAGCGCCGCGAGTTCATCGGCCTGGCCCGCCTGGGGCTCGGCGCCCAGGCCCGTGAGCTTGTCGCGCGTGTCGGGTGCGGCCACCGCGCTGCGCACCGCATTGCGCAAGGCGGTCAGTACATCGGGCGGCACCTTGCCGGTCACAAAGACGCCAAACCAGCCCATGGCGCGGAAGTCCGGCACGCCGCTGGCCGCGACCGTCGGCAGTTCGGGCAGTAGCGCGGCCCGGCTGGCGCTGGTCACGGCGATGCCGCGCAACTGGCCGCTCTTGATGTACGGCGTGAGAATGGCGACGTTGTCTATGCCGGCCTGCAGACGCCCGGCCAGCAGATCGGGCATCAGCGCGCTCGTGCCTTTGTAGGGCACGTACTGCATGTCGGTCTCGGTCTTGCGCTTGATCATGTCCCACCCCAGATGCTGGGCCGAGCCGGGCGTGGAGCCGGCATAGGAGATCTTGCCGGGATTGGCCTTGGCGTAGGCGATCAGCTCGGGCAGGGTCTTCACCGGCAGCGAAGGGTGGACCACCATCACGTAGGGCGAAGTCGCGACCAGACCCAGCGGCAGCAACTGCTTTTCGGGGTCGAACGTGGTGCTGGGATAGAGCGCGCGGTAGGTGGCGAGCTGCGACGGCGCCATCAGAATGGTGTAGCCGTCGGCGTTCGCCTTGGCCACGCTTTCGGCGGCGATCAGTCCGCTGGCGCCGGGCTTGTTCTCGACCACCACGGTCTGGCCCAGCGTGTCGGCCATCTTCACGGCGATCAGCCGCGCGACCACATCGGTGGTGCCGCCGGCCGGCGTGCCGACCAGCATGCGCACGGGAGAAGCGGGGAACTTGTCGGCCGCGTTTGCGCCCAGGGCGCTGCACGCCAGCAGCGCGGCCGCGGCGCAGGAAGTGAATGAAAAGTGCATTTTGTCTCCTTTGTTGTCATCGTTCGGGGCCGGGGGCTCAGGGGCGCTTGCCGACTTCGGCGACTTCGCGCGTCCAGGCCTGGGCCTGCTCGCTCAGGCTCAGGCCCAAACCGGGGCGCGTGGGCACCAGCATGCGGCCGTCCTTGATCTCCAGGCGCTCGTTGAACAGCGGCTCCAGCCAGTCGAAATGCTCGACCCAGGGTTCGGTCGCATACACGGCGCCCAGGTGCACATGCAGCTCCATCGCGAAATGCGGGCCCAGCGCCAAGCCGGCGTTCTCGGCCTGGGCGGCGATGCGCAGGAAAGGCGTGATGCCGCCCACGCGCGGCGCGTCGGGCATCAGGTAGTCGGCCGCGCGGTGGCGAATCAGTTCGGCGTGCTCGGCCGCCGAGGTCAGCATCTCGCCGGTGGCGATGGGCGTATCGAACTGCGCGGCCAGGGCCGCATGGCCTTCGAAGTCATAGGCGTCCAGCGGTTCTTCTATCCACACCAGATTGAACTGCTCGAAGATGCGGCACATGCGCTGGGCGCTGGGGCGGTCCCATTGCTGGTTGGCATCGACCATCAGCGGCATGTCGTCGCCCAGGTGCTTGCGCACGGCTTCGACGCGCTGCACGTCGAGCGCCTGGTTGGGCTGGCCCACCTTGAGCTTGATGCCGCCGATGCCACGCTCGCGCGAAGCCGCGGCGTTGACCAGCAACTGGTCCAGCGGCGTGTGCAGAAAGCCGCCCGAGGTGTTGTAGCAGCGCACGCAGTCGCGCTGCGAACCCAGCAGCTTGGACAGCGACAGACCCGCGCGCCGCGCCTTGAGGTCATAGAGCGCGACGTCGAACGCGCCTATGGCCTGCACCGCCATGCCGCTGCGGCCCACCGACGCGCCCGCCCATTGCAGCTTGGTCCACAGTTTGGAAATATCGTTGGGGTCTTCGCCCAGGAGCGCCGGTGCGATTTCCTTGGCATGCGCGAACTGGCCGGGCCCGCCCGCGCGCTTCGAATAGCTGAAGCCCAGGCCGTGATGGCCGTCCTTGGTCTGGATCTCCACGAACAGCATGGCGATCTCGGTCATGGGCTTTTGGCGGCCGGTCAGCACCTTGGCGTCGCTGATCGGATGGGCCAGCGGCAGATAGCAGGACGAAACGCGCACCCAGGCGATGCTGTCGGCGGACAGCGGGGCGTTGGCGGGAGAAGAATTGGCGGTGGTCATGGTGGCGGCTTTCAGAAAAGACAACGTTGTCATTCCCGTTCAAAAAAAGAGCGGGCCTTGTTGATGGATTCACAAAAAATAGGTTTTGATTTTTTGCAAATCAATCTTCAGTGATTGAACCTGAGAAGAATGATAACGTTGTCATTTTGCGGGTCAATGGTTTTGCACCGGGGGTTTTCCCTGGTCGTGGCGTCGTGGCCGTTGCTACGCGCGCCGGCTGCATTGCATCGCGGCCCCGGCCCAGGCCGTAAACTAGCCGGGTAGTCAGGCCGCTCACGCCGAGCGGGCCCATGTCCATGAACAATCCCGTCCCCTTCAAAGCCGCCACCCTGCACGATGTCGCCCGCACCGCGGGGGTCTCGCTGATCACCGCTTCGCGCGCGCTGACCAATCCCAAACTGGTGTCCAGCACGACGATTCTCAAAGTGCAGGCCGCGGCGCAAGCCGTGGGCTATATCCCCAACCTGCTGGCCGGCGGCCTGAAGTCCAGGCGCAGCATGCTGGTCGCGGGCCTGGTGCCGGCGATTTCGGTGGCGCAGTTCCTGCCCACGGTGCAGTCGCTGACCGATGTGCTGTCGCAAGCTGGCTATCAGCTGATCCTGGGCCAGACCGGCTACGACCATGCGCACGAGGAAGCGCTGATCAACACCATGATCAGCCGGCGCCCTGACGGCATCGTCTTCACGGGCCTGGTGCATTCGGCCAGCGCGCGTGAGCGCCTGCAGCGCGTGGGCATTCCCGTGGTCGAGACCTGGGACCTGAGCGAGCGTCCGGTCGACATGCTGGTCGGTTTCTCCCATGTGAAGGTGGGCAGCGCCATCGCGGGCTATTTTCTGGCGAAGGGCTGGCAACGCGTGGGCATTGCCACCGGCAACGACCACCGCGGCGGGCTGCGGCGCGAAGGCTTTCTCGCGGCCATGGGCCGCGACGTTCCCACGGCCGTCGTGCCCGCGCCCAGCAGCATGGGCCTGGGGCGCAGGGCGCTGACCGAGTTGCTGGAAAAGGATCCGGGCTTGCAGGCGATCTACTGCAGCTCGGACCAGCTGGCCCAGGGCGTGCTGGCCGAAGCCCAGGCGCGCGGCCTGCGCGTTCCCGAAGACCTGGCCGTCTGCGGCTTCGGCAATGCCGATTTCGCGGCCGACATGCAGCCGTCGCTGACCACGGTGCATGTCGACGGCGCGGCCATTGGCCGGCGCGCGGCCCAGCTGATCATCGACCGCAGCCACGGCACGCCCATCGAGCAGCCGATTGTCGATGTGGGCTTTCGCATCATCGAGCGGCGCTCGACGTCGCTGGCGCACGATCGCTCGTGCTGAGTGCGTCGCAAGGCATTGAGCCGTCCAACACCGGCCCTTCGACAAGCGCGTCGCTAACGGTTTTTTAACGTGTTGAAGTACGCCATGACGGCATCTCAAGTGCTTTCGCGCACCACCAGCTCGTAGCCCAGCTGGATGCTGCCCGGCGCACCCGCGCTGCCGCGCATCATGGCCAGCAGCATGCTCGCGCCTTCGCGGCCGACTTCGCTGCGCGGCGTGCGCACGGTGGTCAGCGCGGGCACCATCTGGTCGCTGCCGGCCAGGTCGTTGAAACCGGCCATGGCGATGCGCGCGGGCACCTGCACGCCCAGGCGGTGGGCGGCCAGCAGCCCGCCCTGGGCGATGTCGTCGTTGCAAAAGAAGATGGCGTCGATGTCGGGCATGCGCTGCAGCATTTCCTCGAACAGCCGCGCGCCCAGCGCGATCGACGAGCGCTCGGGGCTCAGCATCTCGAGGCGTGGGTCGTAGAGGCCGGCTTCGCGCAGGCAGCGGCGGTAGCCTTCGGCGCGCTGCAGCACGCGCGGATCGAGCTGGGCGCCGCAAAAGGCGATGCGCCGCCGGCCGCGGTCCAGCAGATGCTGGGTGATGGCCGCGCCCGCATCGGTCTGCGAAAAACCGACGCAGGCCACGCCAGGCGCGCTGCTGGTTTCCATCAGATGCACGCAGGGCACGCCGCTCTGGGCGATCAGCTGGCGCGCGGTCTCGCTGCGGTCGAAGCCCGTGACCAGCAGGCCCGCGGGCCGGTGCGGCAGATAGGTGCGCAGCAGCAGCTCCTCTTCGGCGCTGTCGTAGTGGGTCACGCCTATCAGCGGCTGGTAGCCTTCGGGAAACAGCGTGCGGTGCACGGCTTCGAGCAGGTCGACGAACAAGGCGTTCGACAGCAGCGGCACCAGCACCAGCACCTGCGTGCTTTTCTGCGAGGCCAGCGCGCGCGCCGCGGGGTCGGGCACATAGCCCAGGCTGTCGGCGGCCTGCTGGACTTTTTGCACCAGCTGCGGATCGACACCGCGCTCGCCGCGCAGCGCGCGCGAGACGGTGATGGGGCTCACGCCCGCGAGCCGGGCGACGTCGGAAAGAGTGGTGCGGCCGCTGGAGCGGCGCGAACGACGCGGTGCTTCTGTCAAGGGTTTGTCCTGATGACTGGCTAAAATCGGTGAACCTATGATAGCGCTATCCAAGCAAGGATGGCATCGCTGTTTACCCCAGATGCCGTCTTGCGATAAATCACTGTGCGAGGGAATTTTGACCTCGTTTTTTTATGAGCACCATGGATAGCGCTATCCCGAATTCAAATCATGTGGAAATTCCGCCGCCCGGGCCTCTGGCCCTGGTGGTCATGGGCGTTTCCGGCTGCGGCAAGTCCAGCGTGGCCCAGCAACTCGCCGCGGCCACGGGCTGGACGCTGTACGAAGGCGACACCTACCATGCGCCCGAAAGCGTGCGCAAGATGCAGGCCGGCATCGCGCTGACCGACGACGACCGCAGCCACTGGCTGCAGCACCTGGCGCAGATCCTGGCGCTGGCCACGCCCGCCGCGGGCGTGGTGCTGACCTGCTCGGCCCTCAAGCGCAAGTACCGCGACTGCCTGCGCGCGGCCTTGCCCGAGCAGGGCGTGGGCTTTGTGTTCCTGGACCTGGACTTCGCCACGGCCTTGCAGCGCGTGCAGCAGCGCCCCGGCCATTTCTTCTCGCCCGATCTGGTCGCCAACCAGTTCGCCACGCTCGAACGCCCCGATGCCGAAGCCGGCGTGGTGGGGGTCGACGCGACGCTGCCGCTGGCCGACATCGTGCGCCGCGTGAACGCCTGGCGCGTTGCGCCGGCCGCGTGAACCATTCATAAAAAAGGAGATTCCCATGCATGCAGAAACAAGCCCCGATCAGCCCAAGCCGCGCCTGCAGCGCCTGGCCGAGCTGTTCATGGTGGCGGCCCTGGCCGGAATGGTGGTGGCGGTGTTCGTCAACGTCGTGCTGCGCTATGTGTTCAACACCAGCATCGTCTCGTACGAGGAAGTCGCGCGCCTGCTGTTCGTCTGGCTGGTCGCCATAGGTTCCATCGTCGCCGCCTACGAATGCAGCCATCTGGGCTTCGACATGGTGACTTCGCGCGTGCATCCCGCGACGCGCCGCTGGCTGTTCATGCTCACGCAGGCGCTGGTGGTGGTGTGCATGCTGATGCTGCTGTGGGGTTCGTGGGCCCAGGTGCAGGCCGGCATGGCCAGCTACAGCACGGTGATGGGCTATCCGCTGGCGCTGGGCGCCTCGGCGACGCTGGTGCTGGCCCTGGGCATGCTGGTGGTGGCCGTGCGTGACGTGCGCCGCGGCGCACCGCTGACGGCGGCCGACGGCAGCGTCCTCGACGTCGAATAAGGAGCAGGCAACATGGTCGTGACTTTCATTTTCCTGTTCGTGCTGATCGGCGGCATGGTGATCGGCATGCCGATCGCGCATTCGCTGGTGCTCACCGGCGTGGCGCTGATGTGGCACCTCGACTTCTTCGACACGCAGCTGCTGGCGCAGAACCTGCAGGCGGGCTTCGACAACTTCCCGCTGCTGGCCGTGCCGTTCTTCATCCTGGCCGGCGAGCTGATGAATGCCGGCGGCCTGTCGCGGCGCATCATCGATCTGGCCAGCGCGTTTGTCGGCCATATCCGCGGCGGCCTGGGCTTCGTGACGATTGGCGCGGCCGTGCTGCTGGCCTCGATGAGCGGCTCGGCGATCGCCGACACCGCGGCGCTGGCGACCATTCTGCTGCCGATGATGCGCGACCAGAAATACCCCGACAGCTACAGCTCCGGGCTGGTGGCGTCGGGCGGCATCATTGCGCCCATCATTCCGCCGTCCATGCCGTTCGTGATCTACGGCGTGACGACCAATACCTCGATCAGCAAGCTGTTCCTGTCGGGCATCGTTCCGGGCCTGATCATGGGCGTGTTCCTGGTCGTTGCCTGGTGGACGATTGCGCGCAAGTACCAGCTCACGGGCGGCCAGCGCGTGGCCTGGAGCATGCGCCTGAGCACCTTGCTCAAGAGCTTCTGGGCGATGATGATGCCGGTCATCATCCTGGGCGGCCTCAAGGGCGGCGTGTTCACGCCCACCGAAGCCGCCGTGGTGGCCGCGGTGTATGCGCTGTTCGTGTCCATGGTGGTCTACCGTGAGATGACGTGGAGCAAGCTGTATGGCGTGTTCCTGGCCGCGGCCAAGACGACGGCGGTGGTGATGTTCCTGTGCGGCGCGGCGACCGTGACCGCCTACATGATCACCCTGGCCGACCTGCCCAACCTGCTGGCCGAAAGCTTCTCCGGCGTGATGGGCGACCCCATGCTGTTCATGGCGCTGATGATGCTGTTCCTGCTGGTCGTGGGCACGGCCATGGATCTGACGCCCACCATCCTGATCTTCGGCCCGGTCTGCGCGCCGCTGGCCGTCAAGGCCGGCATCGACCCGGTGTACTTCGGCTTCATGTTCATCTATGTCGGCTGTATCGGCCTGATCACGCCGCCCGTGGGAACGGTGCAGAACGTGGTCGCCGGCGTCGGCAGGCTGCGCATGGAGACCGTGATCAAGGGCACGACGCCCTTCCTGATCGCGTATGTATTTCTGGCCGTGCTGCTGGTGATCTTCCCGCAGATCGTGCTGGCGCCGCTGCGCTGGATGCATTGAGAGCGTTTTTCAAAACCGGGGGCAGGGCCCCCATACAACCAGGAGACAGACATGCGAATCAAATTGGCCCTCGGCGCACTCGCCGTGATGATGGCGGCCGGTGCCGTTGGCACCGTTCATGCCCAGGACTTCAAGCCGCGCATCGTGCGCTTCGGCTACGGCCTGGTCGATGACTCCAACCAGGGCCGGGCCGTGCGCCTGTTCGCCAAGGAAGTCGAGAAAGCCACGGGCGGCAAGATGAAGGTGCGCGGCATCGGCAACGCCGCGCTGGGCTCGGACACGCAGATGCAGCAGGCGCTGATCGGTGGCGCGCAGGAGATGATGGTCGGCTCCACGGCCACGCTGGTCGGTGTCGCGCCGCAGATGGCGCTGTGGGACACGCCCTTCCTGATCAACAACACCCGGGAAGCCGACGCGCTGCTCGACGGCCCCGTGGGCGACAAGGTGCGCGCCACGCTCGAGCCCAAGGGCATCGTGGGCCTGGTCTACTGGGAAAACGGCTTTCGCAACCTGACCAACAACAAGCACCCGGTCACCAAGCTCGAGGACATGAACGGCATCAAGCTGCGCGTGATGCAGAACAATGTCTTCCTCGACAGCTTCAAGGCCCTGGGCGCGAATGCCGTGCCGCTGCCGTTCTCGGAGCTGTTCACGGCGCTCGAGACCAAGGCCGTCGACGGCCAGGAGAACCCGTTCAACACCGTGGTGTCGAGCAAGTTCTACGAAGTGCAGAAGTACCTCACGGTGACCAACCATGTCTACAGCCCCTGGATCGTCTCGGTCAGCAAGAAGTGGTGGGACGGTCTGAGCAAGGCCGAACAGACCGTGCTGATGGACGCGGCGAAGAAGGCGCGTGACTTCGAGCGCAAGGACACGCGCGAAGAAGCCGCCAAGGCCCTGGCCGACCTCAAGACCAAGGGTATGCAGGTCAACGAACTGTCGGCCGCCGAAGCCGGCCGCATGCGCGAGAAGCTGACGCAAGTCAACGCCTCGGTGGCCAGCACCGTGGGCAACGACCTGTGGAAGCAGACGCAGGACGAGCTCGCCAAGATCCGCGCCGCGAAGTAAATACGGCTGGCTTGGGCTGCGGCCCAGGCCAGGGCGCATCAGGATCTGCGTCAGCCAAATAATGACAAGCCCCACCTGGAACCGCAGGTTCCATCGAGAGAACGAATGACACTGAACGCCACCGTCGAAGCGGTCACGCGCCGCATACGCGAGCGCAGCGCTCCCGAGCGCGGCGCCTACCTGCAACGCCTGCAGGCCATGGCGCAGCGCGCGCCGGGCGCGCAGCGCCTGGGCTGCGCCAACGTCGCCCACGCGTTTGCCGGCCTGCCCGGCAACGACAAGCTGCGCATCGTCGCCGAGCGCGCGCCCAATATCGGCATCGTCACCGCCTACAACGATGTGCTGTCGGCCCATGCGCCGCTGCAGCACTACCCCGATCTGATCAAGGACGAAGCGCGCCGCCATGGCGCCACGGCCCAGGTCGCGGGCGGCGTGCCCGCGATGTGCGACGGCGTGACGCAAGGCACGCCGGGCATGGAGCTGAGCCTGTTCAGCCGCGACGTGATCGCCATGGCCACGGCCGTGTCGCTGAGCCACGACGTATTCGACTCCGCGCTGCTGCTGGGCGTGTGCGACAAGATCGTTCCCGGTCTGCTGATCGGCGCGCTGCAGTTCGGCCATCTGCCCATGGTGTTCGTGCCCGCGGGGCCCATGACGTCGGGCCTGTCGAACAACGCCAAGGCCAAGGTGCGCGAACAGGCGGCGCAAGGCCTGGTCGGGCGCGAGGAGCTGCTGGCCGCAGAATCGGCGGCCTACCATGGCGAAGGCACCTGCACTTTCTACGGCACGGCCAACAGCAACCAGATGCTGCTCGAAGCCATGGGCCTGCATGTGCCGGGAACGGCTTTCGTCAACCCCGGCCAGGCGCTGCGCCAGGAGCTCACGCGCGAAGCCGCGCGCACGTTGCTGGTGCCGGGCTGCGCGACTATCGGTGAAGTCGTCGACGAACGCTGCATCGTCAACGCCATGGTCGCGCTGCTGGCCACGGGCGGCTCCACCAACCATCTGATCCATTGGGTCGCGGTGGCGCGCGCGGCCGGCATCACCATCGACTGGAACGATTTCTCCGAGCTGTCGGCCGTGGTGCCGCTGCTGGCGCGCGTCTACCCCAACGGCAGCGCCGATGTGAACCATTTCCAGGCCGCGGGCGGGCCGGGCTATGTGATTCGCGAGCTGCTCGACGCGGGCCTGATGCACGACGACGTGCGCACGGCGCGCGCCGGCGGCATCCGCGAGTTCACGCGCCTGCCCCAGGGCGATGCCGAGCACCAGTTGCACTGGGTGGACATCGGTGCAAGCCTGGACGACAGCGTGGTGCGCCCCGTGAGCGCGCCGTTCAGCGCCACGGGCGGCCTGCGGCTGCTGCACGGCAATCTGGGCCGCAGCGTGATCAAGGTCTCGGCCGTGCCCGAAGAGCGCCATGTGATCGAGGCGCCAGCGCGCGTGTTCGGCTCGCAGGCCGAACTGCAGGCCGCGTTCCAGGCCGGCGAGCTGGACCGCGATGTGGTCTGCGTGGTGCGCTGGCAGGGCCCGCAGGCCAATGGCATGCCCGAGCTGCACAAGCTCACGCCGCCGCTGGCCGTGCTGCAGGGCAAGGGCTTCCAGGTGGCGCTGGTCACCGACGGCCGCATGAGCGGTGCCTCGGGCAAGGTGCCGGCGGCGATCCATGTGTCGCCCGAAGCCTGCGCGGGCGGGCCGCTGGCGCGCGTGCTCGACGGCGATATCGTGCGCCTGGACGCCGTCGCCGGCACGCTCGATGTGCTGGTCGGCGCCGCCGAATGGAATGCGCGTACGCCGGCGCATATGCCTGCGGAGCAGGCGCTGGACAACACCCTGGGCTTTGGCCGTGAACTGTTTGCCGGATTCCGGCGCAATGCGCTCAGCGCGGAAGAGGGAGCCTGCTCATGGCTGTAGACAGCACCACGTTCACGGCGCGCGATGTGATGCGCGACGCGCCCGTGATTCCGGTCATCGTGCTGCACGACGTGGCGCATGCCGTGCCCATGGCGCGCGCGCTGGTCGCGGGCGGCATCCGCATGCTCGAAGTCACGCTGCGCACGCCGCAGGCGCTGGCCTGCATAGAAGCCATCGCGCGCGAAGTGCCCGAAGCCGTGGTCGGCGCGGGCACGGTGCGCAGCAGCGCCGATGCCGCGGCTGCCGCGGGCGCGGGCGCGCGCTTTGCGGTGAGCCCGGGCTATACCTCGGCGCTGGGCGAAGCCTGCCGTGGCCATGGCCTGGCGCTGCTGCCCGGCGTGGCCACGGCCAGCGAAATCATGGCCGCGCAGGCCGATGGTTTCGATGCGCTGAAATTCTTCCCCGCGCTGCAGTCGGGCGGCAGCGCCATGCTCAAGGCCTGGGCCGGCCCGTTCGGCGATGTGCTGTTCTGCCCCACGGGCGGCATTCAGCCCAGCAACGCCGCGGAGTTTTTGGCACTGGCCAATGTGGCCTGTGTCGGCGGCTCCTGGCTGGTGCCCGCCGAGGCGCTGGCCCAGGGCGACTGGGCGCGCATCACGGCGCTGGCGCGCGCAGCGAGTCAGCTCCAGCGCGCCTGAGGCATGGCACTGTCAAGGGTATAAACGCGGAGTATCCGCGTGCATGGCTGCGCTAGCAGCTATAAGAAAAACAGCGCAGGAGGGGGGCTTGCCCGGCATAAGATTTGCCCGCAAGCAACCCCTTTCAGGAATACCCGTGACGCTTCTCAGCCGCCGCCGCATCAGCCAATTCATCGCCCTTGCGCCCCTTGGGCCCCTTACGGCCCTGCCTTTTGCCGCGCTGGCGCAAAACTTCCCCAGCAAGCCGATCACGCTCGTCGTGCCGTACGCGCCCGGCGGCGGTGTGGACATCGTGTCGCGCATCGTCGCCCAGGAGCTGGGCGGCGCGCTGGGCCAGACCGTCATCGTCGACAACAAGCCCGGTGCCTCGACCAATATCGGCATGGCGGCCGTGGCCAAGGCGCCGGCCGACGGCTATACGCTGCTCACGGCCTCGCCCACGCTGGCGAGCAATGGCGCACTGTTCAAGAAGCTCGCCTTCAATCCCGCCGAGGATTTCACGGCGATAGGCAAGATTGGCTACGCGCCCCTGGTCATCGTGGTGCCCGCGAACTCGCCGTTCAAATCGCTCAAGGAGCTGATAGACGCCAGCAAAAAGGAAAAGAGCGACTTGTCGTATGGCTCGGCCGGCAACGGCAGCTCGGGCCATCTGGCCAGCGAACTGCTGATCCAGGAAACCGGGCTCAAGGCGATCCACATCCCGTACAAGGGCGGCAGCCCGGCGATCACCGACCTGATAGGCGGCCGGGTCTCGTTCATGTCCATCAATCCGCTGGAAGTGATTTCGCATATCCAGTCGGGCGCGCTGCGCGCGCTGGCCGTCTATGGCAGCAAGCCCACGGAGACGCTGCCCGCGCTGCCCACGACCCAGTCGCTGGGCTGGCCCAAGCTCGACGCCACGGTCTGGTGGGGCCTGGTCGGCCCGCGCAACATGCCGCCCGAGCTGGTGCAGCGCCTCAACGCCGAACTGCAAAAAGTGCTGGCGCGCAAGGAGGTGCAGGACAAGCTCGCCACGCGCGGCGCCATCGTCGACACGGGCTCGGCGCAGAAGTTCGCCGACTTCAGCAAGGCCGAAATCGTCAAGTGGGGCAAGGTCATCAAGGACGCCGGCATTCTGGCCGACTGATTTGCGCGCCCGGCGCGCGCATCACGGCGTGGCGGTGCTGCGTGCCAGGCGGCGCGGCCGCAGTTCGCTGGTGATGATGCCGGCGACAATGAACACCGCGCCCAGCAGCGCCGTGGCCGGCAGGCGGTCGCCCGCGATGCGGCCTATGATGCCGGCCCAGATCGGGTCGGTGGCGTAGATCAAGGTGGCCTTGGTCGGCGACACCGACTGCTGGGCCCAGTTCATGGTCAGATGGATCAAGGCGCTGACCAGGCCCAGCCCGACGGCGCTCAAGGTGAGCACCCAGGAGAATGCGGGAATGTGTTCGCCGATCAGCGGCATGGCCGCAAACGCGCACAGTCCCGCGACCAGCAGCTGGATGGCCGTGACGCGCAGGAAGTCGACCTTGCCCGCGTATTTGCCGATCAGCAGGATTTCGAGCGCAATCACGATGGCGCCCAGAATGGTGGCGGCTTCGCCTATGCCCAGCGCGAACAGCTGGGCATTGCCCGGGTTGCTGACCAGCAGCAGGCCGATGAAGGCCAGGCCTATGCCCAGCCAGGCCATGGGATGGGGCGTGCGCCCCGTGAGCAGCCACTGCAGCAGCGGCACGGCCGGCACATAGAGCGCCGTGAGAAACGCCGACTTGCTGGCCTCTATGCTTTGCAAGCCGTGGCCCAGCAGCGCGTAGGCCACGCAGATCGAGGCGCCGATCGCGCCGCCGGCCAGCAATTCACCCAGTGTGACGCCGGCCATGCGGCGGTGAAAGATCAGCATCGTCGCCAGCCCCGCGACCACAAAGCGCAGGCCGACAAAGAACAGCGGCCCGCTGTGGGCCATGGCCGCATGCATCACGACAAACGTGCCGCCCCACAGCACGGTGACCGCGAGCAGCGCCGCTTCCTGGCGCGAAAAATGGCGGAAAAAGGCGTTCCGCGGCCAGAGGGTGAGCAGCATAGTGGGCGCGATTGTAGGTGCGGCCGAATGCTTGATCGCGCCCTCGCTGGCGGTATCCTGGCGCCGGCCGGGGCCAATCCCCGGCGCCGGTTGCTGGCGGCGCCGCCGGGCCGCGTTTTTCAGTAGCGCCGCTGCTTGTCGACGACCACCGGCAAGGCGCCCGTGGCGCGGTAGCGGCCCACATTCGCCGCGACAATCGCCGCCGCCGTGCCGCGGTCGGTCGGCCCCGAGATATGCGGCAGCACGGTCACCTGCGGGTGCTGCCATTGCCATTGCGCCGCGGGCAGGGGCTCTTCACGGAACACATCGAGCACGGCGTGTGCGAGCTGACCCGAGTCCAGCGCCGCGCGCAAGGCCTGGTCATCGATGATGGCGCCGCGCGCGAAGTTGATCAGCGAAGCGCCGGGCTTGAGATGGGCCAGCGTGGGCGCATCGAGCATGTCCCGGGTCTGGGGCGTGAGCGGCAGCAGGCACACCAGGATGTCGGCGCCGGCCAGCAGCGCGGGCAATTCTTCATCGCCGGCAAAACACTGCACGCCCGGCACGGCCCTGCGGCTGCGGCTCCAGCCCGATACCTGAAAGCCCGCGGCCAGCAGCCTGGCGGCGCTGGCCAGGCCCAGTTCGCCCAGGCCCAGCAGCGCCACGGTCTTTTCCTGCGGCCGCACATAGTCGTGCTCCAGCCATTGGCCCGCGGCCTGCTGGCGCGCGTAGCGCGGCATGTCGCGGTGCAGATAGAGCGTCCAGGCCAGCACGGCTTCGGCCATGGTCTGGGCCAGCTGCGGGTCCACGAGGCGCACGATCTCCACCGGGCTGTGCTGCAGATCTTCGACCAGCCGCTCCACGCCGGCCCAGACGCTGTGCACCCATTTCAGTTGCGCCAGCGTCGCGAGATCGCGCGTATCGGGGTTGGCGACGATGGCGAAGTCACAGGCCGCGCGCGCGTGGTCGTCCAGCGACTCGAGCGCCACGATGCGCTCTAGCGGCATCGCGGCCTGCAGCGCCGCGCGCCAGGCTTCGGCAAACGCATAGCCGGGCGCGCAGATGAAAGGGATCGCGGGAATCACTGCGCGTAGACCTTGTCGAGGTCTCGGAAGCCCTTGACTTCGATCGGGTTGCCGCACTGGTCCAGAAAGAACATCGTCGCCTGTTCGCCGGGCTCGCCTTCGAAACGGATATGGGGCTTGAGCACGAATTCCATCTTCTGTTCCGTGAGGCGCGCGGCCAGCGCCTGCCAGTCGTCCATGGCCATGATCATTCCCAGATGCGGCATGGGCACCAGGTGATCGCCGACATGGCCGGTGTTGGTCACGGGAAACGGCTCGCCCAGGTGCAGCGAGATCTGATGGCCGAAGAAGTCGAAATCGACCCAGGTGTCGGTGCTGCGGCCTTCCTGGCAGCCGAGCATGGTGCCGTAGAAGGCGCGGGCCTTGTCGAGGTCACGGACGTGGTAGGCGAGATGGAAGCTGGTGCGCATGGGGAAAAATCAATCTTTGCGTGGGGCCCGCGCTCGCGGGAATCTGTATGCCGCCGAGCTTAACGGGCATACTCCAAAAGACATAGCCAATATTATTTGGCGAAGCAAAAGGATTTGTTTTGGAGATCCGTTATCTCAAGAGCCTGATCGCCGTGGTCGACAGCGGCTCCATCGCCGAGGCCGCGCGCAACGAGCACCTCACGGCCGCGGCCATAGGCCAGCGCGTGCAGGTGCTCGAGCGCGAACTGGGCTTTGCTCTGCTGTCACGCAGCGGCCACAGCGCCCAGCCCACCCGGGCCTGCACTTTGCTGCTGCCGCGTGCGCGCCGCCTGGTGCGCGAGGCCGCGCTGCTGCAAGGCGATGCGAGCGTCGACGGCCTGCGCGGCACTTTGCGCATAGGCGCGGTCTCGACCGTGCTCACGGGGCTGTTGCCGCGCGCCCTGCGCGCCTTCAGCCAGGCCGCGCCCGAAGCCAAGGCCCAGATCATTCCCGGCACCTCGCGCGAACTGTTTCGCCTGTTGCAGGCCGGTGAGATCGACGCCGCGCTGATCGTCGAGCCGCCTTTCGCGCTGCCCAGGACGATGCGCGCCGTGCATCTGCGCAAGGAGCCGCTGGTGCTGCTCGCGCCCCCGGGCGCCGATGCCAGCCGCCCCGCGGCGCTGCTTTGCGAGCTGCCCTATATCCGCTACGACCCCAACGCCTGGGGCGGGCGCCATGCCGCGGCCTGGCTCGCCGACCAGGGCATTGCGCCGGCGGTGCTGTGCGATCTCGACGCGCTCGAAGCGATTGCCATGCTGGTGGCCGACGGCATGGGCGTGAGCCTGGTGCCGCAATGGATGGGCATTGAACGTTTTGCGGGCGAGTGCCTGAGCATTCCGATGCCGGGCGCGGCCTATGCGCGGCAGATGGTGATGGTCAGTGCAGTGGATGCGGATTGCGCGCAGATGGTGAGCGTGCTCGAAGCGGCACTGGTCGGCGACAGGGGTTTGGCGCCAGGAGCGTCGCCGCGCTAAAGTGGCGGCGGGTCGTTCCAATCAGCGTGAGGAGATCAACATGCGTTTCATGGTGATGGTCAAGGCAACGAAAGACAGCGAAGCCGGCGTGATGCCGACCCAGCAAGAGTTCGCGGCGATGGGGGCCTTCAACGAGGAACTCGTCAAGGCGGGCGTGATGGAGGCCGGCGAAGGCCTGCACCCCAGCTCGCGCGGTGCGCGCGTGGCGTTCTCGGGCCCGCAGCGCACGGTGATCGACGGGCCGTTTGCCGCGACTGGCGAACTGGTGGCGGGCTTCTGGATCTGGAACTGCGCCTCGCTGCAGGACGCCGTCGAATGGGTCAAGAAATGCCCCAATCCCATGCGCAGCGATTCGGAGATCGAGATCCGGCAGATCTTTGGGCCCGAGGATTTCGGCGCGGCGCTGACGCCCGAGCTGCGCGAACAGGAAGAGCGCCAGCGCCAGGAAATCCAGTCACGCGCGCGCTGAATGCCAGCGCAGCCGGGCGCCGGTGCGAAGCGCGCCACAACGCCGGCTGCTGCAGACCGCAAGCTTGATCTTTCATCCTTTGGCGCGCGATGATGCGTGTTCCAAGGAGCGATTGATGTCTTCCCTGTCCTGGCGGCACGCCGCCTTGTCGGCCTTGCTGTTGACCCATGCGGCCGTGCATTCGCACTGCGCGGCAACTGCGCCCGTCACCGGCCTGGGCGCGTGCATCGATGCGATGGCCGCGCATTCCGCGCGCATCACGCGGCAGGTCAACAGCCTGGGCTACCGCCTGCATTACGGCGCCGCGAGCTATACCGATCACGAGCTCAGGAGAATCTACATCCAGGCCTACGACTGCGGCCAGGTCGAGACCGTGGGCCTGAACGCGCGTGCTTCCCTGTTGGCGCATGAACTGGGCCATGCCGAGTACGGCGTTCGCCAGGACACCGCGTCGCGCAGCGCCTACATCCAGTCCTGGTGCGACGCCGAAGGCCATGCCGTGGTCAACAACATCCATGCGCGTGCCGAAACGCTGGAGTGCACAGGCCACAGCGTGGACATCGGCCTGGCCGCTTCCAATGCCGCCGAGCTGCTGCGCCTGGGCACCGACCGGCGCCGTATCGGCGCGGCCTTTTGCGACAGCAACTTCACCTCGACCACACGGCAGAACTACCGCGACTACTACGGAGCCTACTATGACGCGCATTACTGATGCCTTGCCGCGCTGGGCGCGGGTGCTGGCGCTGGCGCTGCATGCATTGCCGGCCGCGGCCGCTCCCGCGCCCGAGGCGCTGTGGCAACTGATAGGCAAGCTGGCGGCTGCGAGCACGCAAGGCGGCCAGGCGGTGCTGGGCCAATGGCCGGGCAGGTCTTTTTCCTTGACCAGCGCTGGCGATATCAGCAGCGCGCCGGTCGTGCTGGGGCCCAATCTGCAAAGCGCGATTGCCGAAGTGCGACTGGCCGAGGGCGACACCGTGCAGCTGATGGTGCTCGAGCTGCAAGGCAGCTGCATCACGCCGGCCGACATTGCTGCGCGCTATGCGCAGGTAAGCAACGCCGATTTTCCCCAGCCGAACAACCCCGATCCGGTCAGCTACCGGCGCGTGGAGATCGATGGCGTTCGGGTGTCGTTCGGGTTTCGCGGCGCGCTGCCTGGCTGCCTCACGCATGTGGTGTTCAATCCGCAAGCGCATTGAGCGCAGGCGGCGTGGCTTCCTACGCACGCACGCGGCAAGCTTGCGGACACTGGATGCGAAAGGATTTCACACGATGCTTCCCTGCGCAGCCACCTCCACACAGCCGCCCGGCCAGCGACGCCGCTAGCCATGGCCGCAAAGAAGCACGATTTCCCGGTCGCGCAGATACGGCGTTTCCTGGAGCCCGGGCCCGTGGTGCTGGTGTCGTCGAGACACGGCGATCGGACCGACATCATGACCATGGGCTGGCACACGGTCATGGAGTTCTCTCCGTCGCTGGTGGGCTGCGTGATTTCCAGCGCCAACCACAGCTTCGGCCTGGTACGCGAGAGCGGCGAATGCGTGATCAATGTGCCCACCGCGAAGCTCACGGACGTGGCCGCGAAGATAGGCAACAGCTCGGGCGCTGAAGTCGACAAGTTCGCGGCATTCGGCCTCACGGCCGAGCCCGCGCAGTTGGTGAGCGCACCTTTGATTCGCGAATGCCATGCGAGCTTCGAATGCCGGCTGTTCGACGACGCGCTGGTCGAACGCTACAACTTCTTCGTGTTCGAAGTCGTCAAGGCGCATGTCGCGCGCTCGCCCAAACATCCGCAGACCCTGCACTACACCGGCGACGGTGTCTTCATGCTGGCCGGCAAGACCGTGCGCCGCAAAGCCTTGTTCACCAAGGTCAGCTGAGCCAGGGTCCTGTTCGCACGGGACTTGTCTGAGTCCGCTGGCTCCAGAAACCGTTCGCACTGAGCTTGTCGAAGTGCCGGTATCTGCCCTAGGGCGCGCCTTCCTGCACCGGCAGCGCCTCTCCGGTCGCATGGAAATGCCCGCCCGCAATGTAGTGCAGGCTGCGCCAGCAAGGATCGGCCTCATCGAAATGCCAATGGCCATCGCGAAACACCCGCGTATCGGCCCAGGCGCCCACGACTTCGGCTATGAACAGATCGTAGGTCTGCTGGTTGTGCGGCTCGGGGATGAGTTCGCAGGCCAGCCAGGCCGAGCAACCGGCGACAAACGGCAGATCGAAGCCTTCGATGCCGAACAGTTCGACGCCGGTGTCGGCCAGCTTGGCCGGCGTGCTCGCCAGGCTTTGCGTACCGACCGCGCTGGTGAGTTGCAACTGCGCGACCGTGGGCACCTGGATCACGAAGCGGCCGCTGCGCTCCACGAGCGCACGCGTGCGGGTGCTTTTGTCGAGCACCACGGTGAGCTTGGGCGGCGCGAAGTCGAGCGCGCAGGCCCAGGCCGCGGCCATCACGTTGTCCACGCCGTCATGGCGCGCCGAGACCAGCACCGTGGGGCCATGGTTGATGAGGCGGTGCGACTTGGGCAGCGGCACGGCGGCGATATGCGGGTTCATGGGAAAGTCTTTCAAAAGCACGATTGCTGGTTGATGCGCGCGCCCACCGCATACACCTTGCCGGTGGCGGGGTCCAGGTTGAAGACCACATAGCGGCGCTGCGGGCAGATCAGTTCCGCCGATGATTTGTTGCATTGCAGGATGTCGGTCTTGCGTACCACGCCATCCTTTTGCACCGAGCGGTTCCTGTCGGGCTGCTGCTCGCAGGAATAGCCCTTTTGCATGGCAGCGGCCCTGGCTTGTTCGAGCGTGAAACCCACGGCTTGGAGTTCTTCGGCCTCCTTGGCATGGTGTTTCTCGGACACCCGGCTCAGCGCGCAGCCGCCGAGCGCGAATGCGGTCACCAGGAGCAGGCTGACGTGAAGAATGCGTTTTCTCATGCGGTCAGGACCTCGGCGGGAAGAACATGCACGCCGGGGCGCGCCAGCAGCGCGGCGGTCAGCATGGCCTGGGCAATGCGTTGGCCCGGGCACAGGCGCCAGCGCCGGGGCAGCAGCGGGCCCAGCGCCGTGAGCGCGGCGATGGCCGCGCGCTCGGCGGGCCGCCGTTCCTGGCGTTCGCCGCCAATCAAACCGGGGCGCGCATAGGTGAGCGAGTCAAAACCCAGTGGGGCCAGCGCCTCTTCGAGTTCGCCCTTGACGCGGTTGTAGAAAAAGCGCGATTGCGCATCGGCGCCGGTCGCCGAATTGAGTACATAGGTGGGCGTGCCCTGCGCGCGCGCCAGGTGCGCGACGGCCAGCGGATAGTCGTGGTCCACGCGGCGGAACGCGGCCTCCGAGCCCGCGACTTTCATCGTCGTGCCCAGCGCGCAGACCACGGCATCGGCCCGCCACCAGCCGGCGTCTTCGGGCAGCGCGTCATAGTCGACGACGGGCGCCAGCAGTTTGGCGTGCGTCGTGGGCAGCGCGCGGCGCACGGGCGCGGTCACCTGGGTGATGCGCGTGTCGGCCAGCGCCAGGCGCAGCACCTGGCTGCCGACCAGGCCGCTCGCGCCTGCAAGCAAAAGCTTCATTTCAAGTCCTTGCTGAAGTGTCTGGGGTGTGCCGGGCCGGGCCTGGCACCCTGCCATGATGCAACGGCATGGGGCCGTTGCAAGGCTCAGGCCTGCAGCGCGGGCCAGTCGGTATAGCCTTCGGCACCCCGGCCATAGTACGACGCATGCGAGGCCTGGACCAGTTCGGCGCCGCTTTGCAGGCGTTCGACCAGATCGGGGTTGCCGATGAAAGGCCGGCCGAACGCGACCGCGTCGACCAGGCCTTGCGCCCGGCGCTTCACGGCCAGGTCGAGGTCATAGCCGTTGTTGCCGATATAGGCGCCGTCGAACTGCGCGCGCAGCGCGTCGAGGTCGATATGGGCGGGCAGATCGCGCGCGCCACCGGTCGCGCCTTCGACGAAATGCAGGTAGGCGAGCTTGAGCGGGTTGAGTCGCTGAATCAGATGGCCGTAGGTGGCCATGGGGTCGCTGTCGAGCGGCGTATTGCCCACATTGGGCGTGGCGGGCGAAAGGCGTATGCCCACGCGGCCGCTGCCCCAGACCGCGATCACGGCTTCGGTGACTTCGCGCGTGAGGCGGGTGCGGTTCTCGATGGAGCCGCCATAGGCATCGGTGCGCTGGTTGGTCGAGTCGCGCAGGAACTGCTCGAGCAGATAGCAGTTGGCCGAATGCACTTCGACGCCGTCGAAGCCCGCGCGCTGCGCGCATTCGGCAGCGTGGCGGTATTGCGCGATCAGCGCGGGAATTTCATGGGTCTCGAGCGCACGCGGCGTCGAGACTTCGACCACGCCCTGGGCGGTATAGGTCGTGCCTTGGGCCTTGAGCGCCGAGGGGGCGACCGGCGCCTGGCCGTCGGGCTGCAGGTCGACATGCGAGTAGCGGCCCACATGCCACAGCTGGGCGACGATCTTGCCGCCGGCCGCGTGCACTGCATCGGTCACCAGTTTCCAGCCCGCGACCTGCGCTTCGCTCCAGATGCCGGGCGTGGCCGCATAGCCGCGCGCCTGGGGCGAGATGTTGATGGCTTCGCTGATCAGCAGGCCGGCGCTTGCGCGCTGGGCGTAATAGGTGGCATGCATGGCGTTGGGCACGCCGTCTTCGCCCATGCGACTGCGCGTGAGCGGCGCCATTACGATGCGGTTGGCGAGTTGCAGCGCGCCCAGCGTGGCGGGGAAGAACAGATCGGTGTTGGCAGTGTTTTTCATGGCGTGAAGTTGACCAGTCGTCTAGTGAGTGGGTAAAAAAGGGGTTCAGCGCAGCAGTTGCTGTGTGGTGAGGCGCGCGGTTTCGAAAGGCGCGCCATGCTTGTTGACCTTGCCCAGCAGCGAGGCGCCCAGCCACAGTTGGTACAGCGATTCGGCGAGCACGGGCGCGGCCGTGGCGTTGGCGATGGAGCCGTCGGCCTGGCCCTGCACAATGCAGTGCGCGATGCGCGCGATCACCGCGTCCGTGCCCTGGCGCAGCACCAGGCGCATGTCTTCGGAGAGGTCGCAGACTTCGGGGCCCAGCTTGACGACCAAGCATTTGTCCACGGGCAGATCGATGCCCTGGGTCGTGGTCCAGTGCTGAAAATAGGCCATCAGCCGTTGCTTGGCCGTGCCGGCGCCGCCGAGCAGGCCGTCGATCTGGGCCAGATAGGCGCTGAAGTAGTTCTCGAGCAGCGCCTGGCCGAACTCTTCCTTGGACTTGAAGTAGTAATAGAACGAGCCCTTGGGCACGCCCGCCGCGGCCACGACTTCGGCCAGGCCCACGGCCGTATAGCCCTTGCCTGTCATCAGCGCGCGCGCGACTTCGAGGATGTGCTGGCGGGTGTCTTGGGCGGGCTTTTTCATGGAAGTCCTGACTTTAGTGCCAAAACTGACCAGTCGTCTACAAATGCGATTGCGGCCCTGGGCCGCGAAGGGGTTTGGGCGTCAGCCCTTGAGCGTGCGCGCCAGCCAGTCATGGGCCAGATCAGCGATGTCGAGCTGGTTGCGGTCCATCATCAGCATATGCGAGTTGCCGCGCATGCCCAGATCGGGCAGCGACAGAATCTCGACCGACGCATGGCGGCGCGCGAACGCTTCTATGCGCGCGCGCATCGCGGGCCAGCGCGCGTCGCCGTCGATGCGGTCGCCCAGAATGATCAGCGTGGGCACGGCATAGCCCGTGTCTTCGTCCGATGGCGGGGGCACGGCAGCGGGCTCCAGCGCGACGACAGCGCGCACGCGGTCGGGTCGGCGCTGGGCCATGGTCAGGCCGAACATGCCGCCTTGCGAATGGCACACCACGGCGCTGGGCGCGACGCGATTGAGCAGCGCCGCGTAGGCGTCAAGAATCACCGCGTCGGTATGCGCCCAGCGCGGCACCAATTGGCGCGCCAGCGCCTCGAACGCTTCGGCGGGAAACTGGCCTTCGGGAAAAGCCTGGCGCGCGGCATCGGCCAGCGCCACGCCGCCCAGGCCAGGCCCCAAGCGAAAGCGCGCGAACACCGCTTCGGCGGTCTGCGACAGCGGCGCGCCCCACAGATGCTGGGGCGCATAGCCCGCGCGGCCGCGTTCGGCGGCGTCGCACAGATAGGTGTCCCAGCCGCGGCGCACGAAGTAGTGCAGCCAGCCGGGCCGGCCGTCGGGCGTGGTCTCCCAGCAGGCGCCGGTCAGGCCGCCGCCATGCCACAGCTGCAGGGGCGTGGTCTGCGTTGGCGCCTGGGGCAGGAAGTACTGGGCATACATCTGGCCCACCCAGTAGCGGCCGTTGGGGTCCAGCAGCACGGGCTCGCCGCCCGCGGCCAGCACTTCGCGCGTGCTCGGCAGGCCTTGCAATTGCACGGCCTGGCCGCCCACATGGAAGGCGCCCATGTCGCGCAGGCTCAGCGGGCCGCAGCGCCCGGGCCGGGGATCCAAGTCGTGCGTCATTCGGGCTTGATGGCGTTCTTGCGTATCACTTCGGCCCACGACGCCGTCTCGGCGGCCATGAAGCGCTTGAGCGCCGCGGGCGTACCGGGCGCGGCCACCAGGCCCAGTTCCTCCAGGCGCTTGCCCAGCGCCGGGTCCTGCAGCGCCTGGTTGATCGCCTGATTGAGCGTCTTGACCGCGCCCGCGGGCGTTCCGGCCGGTGCCAGCACGCCGAACCAGGGCGTGATCAGGAAGTCGGGCAGGCCGGCTTCGCTGAACGTGGGAACGTCGGGCACGGCCGAGGCGCGCGCCTTGCTCGCCACGGCCAGCGCGCGCAGCTTGCCGGCGCGAATGCTTTGCAGCGATGCGGGCAGGTTGTCGAAGTACATGTCGACCTGGCCGCCGAGCAGGTCGGCAGCGACCTGGCCCGCGCCCTTGTACGGCACATGGGCGATGTCGATGTTGGCACGGTTGCGCAGCAGCACCAGCGCCAGATGCGCCGAGCCGCCCACGCCCGACGAGGCCGCGTTGAGCTTGTCGGGATGGGCCTTGGCGTAGGCGATCAGCTCCTTGAGGCTCTTGGCCGGAACGTTAGGGTGCACGACCAGCACGCTGGGCACGGTGCCCAGCATCGCCACCGGCTCGAAGTCGCGCGCCAGATCGAAAGGCGCGGGCGAGTACAGCGACGGCGAGACCGCGCAGCTGAACGCGCAGACCAGCAACGTATAGCCGTCGGCCGGCGACTTGGTGACCGACTGCGCGCCGATGTTGCCGCCCGCGCCCGCGCGGTTCTCGACCAGCACCGGCTGGCCCAGCGACTTGCCCACATGCTCGCCGATGATGCGGCTCAGGATGTCGGGCGTGCCGCCGGGCGGAAAGGGCACGACCAGCCGTATCGGCTTGGCGGGGTAGTTCTGGGCGGCGGCGGGCAGGGCGGCGAACGCCAGCAGCGAAGCCAGCGCGGCGCAGGACAGCTGCCGCAGAAAGCGGGGAAGGGCCATTTTTTTGTCTCCGTTATTCAAGCAAGGCCTGACTGTAGAAGCGCCGGCACCCACGCGTCCAATCATGATTTGCCAAGTTGGCCATATCATTTCGGGTATGGACGAAGAATTTTCGGCGCTGCGGCGCCTGGACCTGAACCTGCTGCTGACGTTCGACACGCTGATGGCCACGCGCAGCGCCACGCAGACCGCGCACGCCTTGCACAAGACCCAGCCCGGCGTGAGCCGCGATCTGGCCAAGCTGCGCCATGCGCTGGGCGATGCGCTGCTGGTCGCGGTGCGCGGGCGCTTTGTGCCCACCGAGCGCGCGCTGGCGCTGCATGCGGCCGTGCGTCCCGCCTTGCTGAGCCTGGGCCAGGCGCTCACGGTCGCCGAGTCCTTCGATCCCGCCCAGGCCGAAGGCGTGGTCGACATAGGCATAGCCGCGCATTTCGAACTGCTGCTCGCCGGCCCGCTGCTGCAGCGCCTGGCGCAGCGCGCGCCGCGTGTCGTGCCCAAGCTGCACCCCGTGCATGGCGAATTCGATCCCGCCGATCTGGACGCCGAGCGCCAGGACATCGCCATCGGCCTGTTCGCCGAAGTGCCCGCGCGCTTCAGCGAAAAGCCGCTGTTCAGCGACGAGCGCGTGGCGGTGATGGGGCCGCAGCACCCGCTGGCCGGGCGCAGGCAGCTGTCGCTGGACGACCTGGAGAACATACGCTGGTTCGCCTATACGCAGATGCACGGCCGGCGCACCAACTTCGATCGCGCGCTCAAGGGCACGCAGCGGCGCATGCAGTTCGCGGCCTATATTTCGGGCTTCGGCAACAGCCCGCATGTGCTGATGGAAAGCGACTACGCGACGACCATGCCGGCGTTTGCCGCAGCGCTGCACCGGCGCCACTTTCCGCTGGTCACCTGCCGCCTGCCCGCACCGCTGCGCGAAATCACCTTCCGCATGGCCTGGCCCAGGCGCCAGGACGCGTCGGAGCTGCACCGCTGGGTGCGCGCCGAAATCAGCCAGCTGGTCGCCGGCCACATCGAAAGCGGCCTGCTCAAGCCGCCGCCGCGCGCCTGACGCAAGCTTCACACTAGGACACACGCCATGGAAATCAGGCAACTGCGCTACTTCATCAAGATCTGCGAGCTCGGCAGCATGGGCCGCGCGGCGATCGAACTCGATGTGGTCACGTCGGCGCTGAGCCAGCAGATCAGCCGGCTCGAAAGCGAGCTGTCGACGCGGCTGCTGCAGCGCTCGCCCGCGGGCGTGATTCCCACCGAAGCCGGCACGGCCTTCATGCACCACGCCCAGCTCGCGCTGCGCAATATCGACAACGCCGCCCAGGCCGCCAAACACGCGCGGCTCAGCGGCCAGGTGAGCGTGGGCTTTGCGCCGACCACGGCCTCGGTGCTGGGCCTGCCGTTTCAGAAAGTGATGCGCGAGCGCTACCCCGACATCCGCCTGCACCTGGTCGAAGCGCTGTCGGGCAATCTCGCGGGCATGCTCAACGCGCGGCGCATCGATCTGGGCATCATCTTCAAGGCCGACGCCCACCGCCACTGGCATACGTCGCCGCTGCTGGAGGAAAAGCTGTTTCTCGTCGCCTCGCCGGCGATGAAAGGCCTGTCGCCCAGGGACAGGGTGTCGCTGTCCGAGCTGGCCGATGTGCCGCTGGTGCTGCCCAGCGCGCCGCATGGCCTGCGCGCGCTGGTGGACGCGGGCTTCATGCGCGCGAATGTGATTCCCGATATCGCGCTCGAAGTCGACGGCCTGGCGATGCTGATGGACACCGTGATGGACGGCTGCGCGGCCTCGATACAGCCCGGCGCCGCGACCACGCGCCATGCGAGCGCGGGCCTGCTGCACATGGAGATCGCCGACGAAGGCATGGCGCGCCAGAACCTGCTGGCCAGCCTGTCCGACGAAGACCTGTCGCCCGCGGGCCTGGCGGCGCGCGTGGTCATTGCCGAAGTCGTGCGCGCGACGGTGCGCGAAGGGCGCTGGAAAGGCGCCCAGCTCCATCAGCCCTGAGCGCTCGCGCCCTGCGGGGCCTGCAACCGGCCCTGGGCATAGCGCCGCAGATTGGCCAGAAAGATGTTCACCACGCGCTGGGCATTGCCGGCCGAGAAGCCCGCGCTGTGCGGCGTGGCCAGCACCTGGGGCAGGGCCCACAGCGGCGAGTCCTGGGCCAGCGGCTCATGGGCAAACACATCGAGATAGGCGCCGGCCAGATGTCCGCCTTGCAGCGCGGCGATCAGCGCGGCTTCATCGACCACATCGCCGCGCGCCACATTGATCAGGCCCGCGCCCGCGGGCAGGGCGCGCAGCGCGGTGGCGTCGATCAGATGGTGGGTGCGCGGCGTCAGCGGGCAGGCGAGCACCAGCCAGTCGCTGCGCGGCAGCAGCTGGGCGATGTCTTCGTAGGCGCAGCAGGCAAAGCCCTGGGCCGTGGGCGCGGCGCTGCTGCGCACCACCTGGATCTGCAGTCCCACGGCCTGCAGAATGCGGGCGATCGCCTGGCCGATCTCGCCCCAGCCGACGATGGTCGCGGTCTGGCCGAGGATGTCGGGCGGCAACGGCCGGTGAATCAGCGGCGACCATTCGCCGCGGCGCTGGGCCGCGATCAGTTCGGGAAACCGCCGGCCCAGCGCCAGCAGTCCCGCGACCGCGGTCTGCGCCACCACCTCGGCATTGCTGCCCGCCGAGGTGCTGAGCATGACGCCCTTTTGCTGCAGCTGCAGGTAGATCCTGCGGTCCATTCCCGCCGAGTGCACCTGCACCCAGCGCAGATCCGGGGCCGCCTCCATCGCATCGTAGAAGCGCTGGGTCTCGGCAAAGACCTCGTGCTTGGTCGACAGGCCGGTGACATCGCGCGAGACAAAGGCGATTTGCGCGTCGCGCGCCGCGCTGTCTTCCGGCGTAACCAGCACATGGGATCGGCCTTCGAGCGCCTGGGCAATGGCCGCGCCATGCTGGGCGCGCGCCGCCGCCGAGACAAGAATGCAAAGGGGAGTCATGCGAAGTCTTCCATCAATCGACCGAGGCGCCCGAGTCCTTGACGATCTTCTGCCACTTGACGAACTCGCGCTGCGTCATGCGCGCGAACTGGTCGGCCGTGCCGCCCACGGGGTCCGCGCCTTCGCGCACCATCTGGTCGTTGAGCTGGGGCAGTATGGCGTTGACTTCCTTGTTGATCAGCTGCACCACCTCGGGCGACACGCCCTTGGGCGCGAAGAAGCCGAACCACGAGCCGGCCTCGAAGCCCGGCACGCGGCTGGACACCGTGGGCACCTTGGGCAGGGCGCGCGACGGCTGGCTGCTCGAAACGGCGAGTGCCTTGAGCTTGCCCGCATGGATATGCGAGACCACCGAAGGAATGGTCGCGAACATGAACTGCAGCCGGCCCGCGAGCAGGTCGTTGAGCGCGTTCGCGCCCTTGTACGGAATGTGCAGGGCCTCGACGCCCAGGTTCTGCATCAACATGAAGCTCGACAGATGCGACGAGGTGCCCACGCCCGTGGAGCCGTAGTTGAAGTCGGCCGGGCGCGTCTTCGCATAGGCGAGGAATTCGTCGAAGGTATTGGCCGGCACCGACGGGTGGACCACCAGCACATTGGGCACATCGGCGATCTGCACGATGGGCACGAGGTCCTTGAGCGGGTCGTAGCCCATCTTCTTGTAGAGCGACTGGTTGACCGAGATGGGCCCTACCGAGTTGACGATCAGCGTATAGCCATCGGGCGCGGCGCGCACCACCGACTCCGTGCCGATGTTGCCGCCGCCGCCCGGGCGGTTCTCGATGATGAACGACTGGCCCAGCTTTTCGCCCAGCTTTTGCGAGACGCTGCGCGCCAGCAGATCGGTGGTGCCGCCCGCGGTGAAGGCGACGATGATCTTCACCGGCTTGGCGGGATAGGCCGCGGTCTGTGCCTGCACGGCCAGCGGCAAGGCCAGGGCCAGTCCCATACCGGTGCAAAGCGCGCGGCGCAAGGCGCGCTGGGGCGGGGGGCGAACGCCGGCGGCGTGATCGGATGCGAATTTCATGGGTTTGTCTCCTTGTTGTCAATTTTTCTGGCGTGCGCGTGGGAGCGCAGCGCGGCCGCGGCAATGCAGCGGCTCAGCAGGCATGCATAGGCAGGCTCCTGTTGTGGGTTGGGGCAGCGGGCCTGGCGCCCGCATGCGCCGGCTTCAGAGCCGGTAGCTCGGGTCCATGCGGTCCAGCTTGCGCAGCAGCGCCGGCCATTCCATGAGGCCGTAGGGGCGGCGCGTTCCGGGCTGGTAGTTGTTCCAGGTCTCCTCGAGCACCGCGGGCGCGACGGCGACGAACGGCGTATTGCAGGCCATGGCCGCGAGCTGGGCGCGGCAGGCGAGTTCGAGTCTGTGCATCCAGTTGAACGCTTCACCCACCGAGCGGCCCACGGTCATCGCGCCGTGGTTGCGCAGAATCAGCGCCTCGCCCTGGCCCAGGTCGCGGATGATGGATGCCTGCTCGTCGAGATTGAGCACCACGCCCTGGTAGTCGTGGTAGCCGATCTTCAGAAAGCGCATCGCGGTCTGCGTCAGCGGCAGCAGCCCGCATTCCAGCGACGAGACCGCCATCGACGCCCAGCTGTGGGTGTGGATCACGCAGTCGACTTCGGGGCGCGCGCCATGCACCGCGCTGTGGATCACATAGCCGGCCTTGTTGACGCCATAGTTCAGCGCGCCGAAGTCGGGCGTGGACAGCACGTTGCCGTCATGGTCGACCTTGATCAGGCTGGAGGCCGTGATCTCTTCGTACATCATTCCGTAGGCGTTGATCAGGAAGGCCCCGTCTTCGCCCGGAACGCGCGCGGAAATGTGATTGGCCATCATGTCGGCCATGCCGTAATGCTCGACCAGGCGGTAGCAGGCCGCAAGGTCTACGCGCGCCTGCCACTCGGCGGGCGAGCAGCGCTCGCGCATCGAGGGGATGTTCAACGGCTTGAAATCGGGGGAAGTCATCGGGGTCTCCTGTCGTTTTGTCATTGCATGCCTGGGGCTGCAGCGCCGGTGAAGGCGTGTGAGGACTGTAGACAGGGACCCGCCGCGCGGCCAGTCTTGGAATCGCACCCCCTCTTCACTTTGCGTGAAGAGCAGGGTTTCAGTTGTGGCGCGCGGCCCGCGCCGTGGGGGCCAGCGTGCTGGCGCGCGCGATCACTTCAAAGCCCACGTCCTGCGCGGCCGCGACGCTGTCGCCGCGCATGCGTGCGATGAGCGCTGCCGCGCCCAGGCGGCCGATATAGGCGCCGTCGACTTTCACCGTCGACAGCGCGGGAATCGCATCGGCGGCCAGCGCCTGATCGCCAAAGCCCAGCACGC
>NZ_JAHCDD010000007.1 GCF_018413525.1 Acidovorax sp. CCYZU-2555 | reverse complement strand
CTGCGCGCGATGGGCATCGATATCGTGCGCCGCGATGCGGCGGGCGAAACCGGCTGGTGGCTGCAGGTGCAGGCCGGCGAGGGCGCGACGCTGGCGCTGAACCGGCTGGCCCAGGTGCTGCGCGCCGACGGCCGCTGCGGGCCCTGGCGCAACGAGCAGCTCGCGGTGCGCAATGCGGCCGGCGAGTCCATCGCGACCGTGGAGCGCGGCGCGGTGCGCGTGCTGGGCATTCCCACCCTGGCCGTGCACTTGGTGGGCGTCGCACCCGACGGCAGGCTATGGGTGCAGCAGCGCGCGGCCGACAAGGCGATGTTTCCGAATCGCTGGGACACGCTGATGGGCGGCATGGTGTCTGCGCAGGACGATCTCGACACCGCGCTGGCACGCGAAACCTGGGAAGAGGCCGGTCTGCGCCTGGAGGCGCTGCGAGACCTGCGCCATGGCGGATTCTTTGAATTGAACCAGCCCAGCGACGAAGGCGACGGCTGCGGCTATATCCGGGAGCGCATCCATTGGTATGTGGCGACCGTGCCCGATGGCGTGCTGCCCGACAACCAGGACGGGGAAGTCCAGGGCTTTGCGCTGCTGCCCGCCGACCAGGTCCAGGCCTGGGCCGGCGAGGAGCGCTTCACGCCCGAGGCGGCGCTGGTGTGGGCCGGGTATTGGGGCTGGTAAGCCCGCCCCGGCACTGTCACTCCTGCTTGGCCAGGGGCTTCTCGCGCAATCGGCTGGGCGCCAGCGCGCCGGCCGATTCGAGAATGGGATAGGCCACCGAGCACAGCAGCGAGTTGATGCGCTTGAGTTCGCTGATCAAATCGATGTGTAGCGAGCTGGTCTCTATGCTGGGCATGGTGTTGTCCGACAGCCGCACCAGATGCGAGGCCGAGTACGCCAGCTCCAGATCGCGAAACCGCGCCTTTTCTTCGAGCAGCTTCTGCGCGTCGCGCACATTGCCCGTGAGGAACACGCTCATCGCCAGCCGCAGGTTGTCGAGCAGGCGGGCATGCAGGTCGTTGATTTCCTGCAGGCCGGCCGCGGAGAACTGCCGGCCCTTCTTGATCTTCTTGGTCTCGATGTCCTGCAGCACGCGCTCGATCAGGTCGCCGATCTGCTCCATGTTGATGGTGAAGCTGATGACTTCGGTCCAGCGCTGGCCTTCCTTCTCGTCGAGCTCGGCGCGCGAGATCTTGGTCATGTAGTACTTGATCGCCGAGTACAGCTCGTCGACGGTGTCGTCGAGATGGCGCAACTCTGCCGACAGCTTCAGGTCGTCGTTGACCACGACCTTGTGCATGCCGATCAGCATGGCTTCGACGATGTCGGCCTGGTGCAGCGCTTCGCGCGCGGCGCACGAAATGGCCAGCGACGGGGTAGCCAGCGCCGACGCGTCGAGGTGGCGCGGACGCAGCGGATTGCCCGAGCCCGGCGCGGGCTTGGGCAGCAGCGTGGTGACCCATTTGGCGACCATATTGGTCATGCCTATGAAGAACAGCGTATTGAAGATGTTGAACGCGAGGTGGAACAGCACCACGTTGCGCGCACCGTCGCCGATGATGGGTCGCACATGCTGCATCCACAGTCCGACCGCGGGCAGGGCCAGCGCCACGCCCATGATCTTGAACAGCATGTTGCCCACGGTGACCTGGCGCACTTCGGCGCTGGACTTGGCCGTGGTCAGCACGGCGACCAGGCCGCTGCCCAGGTTCGCGCCCAGCACCAGGCCCAGCGCCACGTCGAGCGGCACGGCGCCCGAGCTGGCCATGGCGGCAATCAGCAGCACGATTGCCAGGCTCGAATAGGCCATGACCGCGAGCACCGCGCCCATCAGCAATTCGAGGAAGATATCGCTGGTCATGGAACCGAGCAGCGTGCGTATCACGTTGGACTCGACCAGCGGTTCCGTGGCTTCGACGACCAGGCGCAGCGCCAGCAGCATCACGCCCAGGCCGATCAGCACCCGGCCTATGCGCCCGGCCGTGCTGTCCTGGCGCGTGATGAACAGCACCACGCCGACAAAAATCAACAGCGGAGAGAGCCAGGAGAGATCGGTGGCGAACAGCACCGACATCATCGCCGTGCCCACATCGGCGCCGCGCATCACGGCCAGCGCCGAGGGCAGGGTGATAAGGCCCTGGCCGACGAACGACGAAGTCATCAGCGAAGTCGCGGTGCTCGACTGCACCAGCGCGGTCACGCCTATCCCGGAGAGCACCGCGGAAACGCGGTTGCCCATGCTGCGGGCAAGCAGATTTCGCAGGTTCGCACCGAAGACGCGCAAGACCCCGGTTCGAACCATGTGGGTACCCCACACAAGCAGTGCGACGGCGGCCAGAAGGTTGAGTAAGTGTTTCATGGGCAGAACCAATCACTATAGCGCGATGTGCGTGTCTGCGCCACAAAAGTGGTCGAAATGACGCGTTTGCGCGCGTTTATGCGCGTTTGACCTACGTGGCGCAGTGTTGGAGCTCGCTCATCCATGCGCAATGTTAAGCGAGGCTTGGGCTCGAAATTCCGTTCGTGCTGAGCGGGGTAAGCGAGCCGAAGTCTCGCAAGGCATCAAAAAGAAACATCGGGCCTCGACCCCCGTTCGTCCTGAGCTTGTCGAAGGATGAACGGCCTGCGCTCAAGTCATGAGGACGGGCCGTTCATGGTTCGACAAGCTCACCACGAACGGGTCACTGTTTTGTCGCCGTTTGCAAAAAATAGACCACCTTCTAAGTCATTGATTTGGTTGACAAAAACCTGTCTCTTGAGATCCGTCGCGACCAAGGATGAACGGCTTGCCCTATGACCACAGGGCCGGCTACGGCCGTTTCAGGCGCCGCTCTTCTTGCGCATGCGACGCAGCTCGTCGAGGATCAGCAGCACCGCACCGATGCTGATCGCCATGTCGGCCACGTTGAACGCCGGAAAGTGCGACGTACCCCAGTAGAAGTCGAGAAAATCGACCACATAGCCATGCTGCAGGCGGTCGACCACATTGCCGATCGCGCCGCCCAGGATGCTCGACAGCGCCAGGCCCAGCAGCCGTTGGCCGCGGTGGGCGTGCAGCTGCCAGACGATGACCACGGTCGCGACCACGCCAATGCCCGTGAACAGCCAGCGCTGCCATCCGCCGGCGTCCGCCAGGAACGAGAACGCCGCGCCGGTGTTGTGCGCGCGCACGATGTTGAAGAAGCCCGTGATCGGCGTGAAATCACCGAGCTGGTAGTACGCCAGGATCCACTGCTTGGTGAGTTGATCGACGACGATCAGCAGCAGCGCCCAGGCCAGCCACGGCCAGATGGCCGGGCGCGAGGCGGTGGGAATGGCTGTGACCATCAGGCGACTTTCCGGTCTTCACCGGCGCCATGCAGATTGCTGTCGCAGCGGCCGCACAGCGTCGGGTGGGCGGGGTTGACGCCCACGTCTTCGCGGTAGTGCCAGCAGCGCTCGCACTTGTCGTGCGCGCTCGGGGCCACGGTCGACTGCAGTGCAGCGCCGGCCACGGCCTGCGCGGCCGAGGTGATGAACACGAACTTCAGGTCGTCGCCCAGGCTTTGCAGCAGCGCCAGATCTTCGGGTTCGGCCGCCAGCGTGACTTCGGCCTGCAGCGACGAGCCCACTTGGCCCGTGGTGCGCACGGCTTCGATGTCCTTGTTCACCAGATCGCGGATTTCGCGGATGCGCGCCCACTTGGCGAGCAGCGCCGCGTCGCCCGCGGGCAGGTCGCTGAACTTCTCCAGGAAAATGGTTTCGCTGTCGCCGAAGATCTTCCAGGCTTCTTCCGCGGTGAACGACAGGAACGGCGCCATCCAGCGCAGCATCGCATGCGTGATCTGCCACAGCGCGGTCTGCGCCGAACGGCGTGCCAGGCTCTTGGGCGCGCTGGTGTACAGGCGGTCCTTGAGCACGTCGAGGTAGAAGCCGCCCAGGTCTTCCGAGCAGTACAGCTGCAGCTTGGCGACCACGGGGTGGAATTCGTAGACCTGATAGTGGCCCAGGATCTCGCCTTGCAGCTGGTGCGCGCGCGCCAGCGCGTAGCGGTCGATTTCGAGCATCTGCTCGAAAGGCACGCTGTCGGTCGCGGGGTCGAAGTCGCTGACGTTGGCCAGCAGGAAGCGCAGCGTGTTGCGGATGCGGCGATAGGCATCGACCACGCGCGCCAGGATCTTGTCGTCGATGGCCAGGTCGCCCGAGTAATCGGTCGAAGCCACCCACAGGCGGATGATTTCGGCGCCCAGCTTGCTCGACACGTCCTGCGGCGCGACGGTGTTGCCCACCGACTTGCTCATCTTCTTGCCCTGGCCGTCGACGGTGAAGCCGTGGGTCAGCAGGCCGCGATAAGGCGCGCGGCCGTAGATGGCCGAAGCCAGCAGCAGCGACGAGTGGAACCAGCCGCGGTGCTGGTCATGGCCTTCGAGGTACAGGTCGGCTTCGGGGCCGCTGTCGTGGTGCATGTCGGGGTGGGTGCCGCGCATCACATGCCAGAACGTCGAGCCCGAGTCGAACCAGACTTCGAGGATGTCGGTGCTCTTGGTGTACTGGGCGGCTTCCTCGGCGCCGAGGATTTCCTCGGTGCTCACGCGGCTCCAGGCCTCGATGCCGCCTTGCTCGATCATGGCCGCGGCCTGGTCGATGATTTCCATGGTGCGCGGATGCAGTTCACCCGAGTCCACATGCAGGAAGAACGGCAGGGGCACGCCCCAGCTGCGCTGGCGCGAGATGCACCAGTCGGGCCGGCCGGCGATCATCGCGCGCAGGCGCTCCTTGCCGTTTTCGGGGTAGAACTGGGTCTGCTCGATCGCCGCCAGCGCGGTCTCGCGCAGCGTGCCCGGCGCCTTGTCCTTGGTGAACACGCCTTCGCCTTCATCCATGCGCACGAACCACTGGGCGGCCGCGCGGTAGATCACCGGCGTCTTGTGGCGCCAGCAGTGCGGGTAGCTGTGGGTGATGGTCTGGCTGTCGAGCAGGCGGCCGGCGTCGCGCAGCGTCTCGATGATGACCGGCGCGGCCTTCCAGATATGCTGACCCGCGAACAGCGGCAGCTCGGGTGCGTACACGCCGTTGCCCTGCACGGGGTTGAGGATGTTGTCGTACTCCAGGCCGTTGGCGACGCAGGAGTTGAAGTCATCCACGCCATAGGCAGGTGCCGAGTGCACGATACCCGTGCCGTCGTCTGCCGTGGCGTAGTCGGCCAGGTAGACGGGCGACAGGCGGTTGTAGCCGGCGTCGACTTCGGCCAGCGGGTGGCGGAAGTTCAGGTGGTCGAGCTTCTCGCCCAGCGCCGTGGCCAGCACCGTGCCTTCGATATTCCAGCGGGCCAGACACTTCTCGACCAGCGCGCTGGCGACGATCAGCACGCCGCGCTCGGTGTCGACCAGGCTGTATTCGAGCGCGGGGTTGACGTTGAGCGCCTGGTTCGCGGGGATGGTCCAGGCGGTCGTGGTCCAGATGACGATATAGGCGGTCTTGGACAGCTGGGGCAGACCGAAGGCCGCGGCCAGCTTTTCAGGCTCGGCCGAGGGGAACATCACGTCCAGCGTCTGGCTCTTCTTGTCGGCGTATTCGATTTCGAACTCGGCCAGCGACGAGCCGCAGTCGAAGCACCAGTACACGGGCTTGAGGCCGCGGTAGACGTAGCCGCGCTCCATGACACGCTTCAAGGCGCGCAGTTCGGCGGCCTCGTTGGCGTAGTTCATGGTCTTGTACGGGTTGTCCCAGTCGCCGAGCACGCCCAGGCGCTTGAAGTCGGCCATCTGCTGGGCGATCTGCGCGGTCGCGAACGCGCGGCTCTTGGCCTGCATTTCGTCGCGCGGCAGATTGCGGCCGTGCAGCTTCTCGATCGCGTTCTCGATCGGCAGGCCGTGGCAGTCCCAGCCCGGCACGTAGAGCGCGTCAAAGCCTTCGAGCTGGCGGCTCTTGACGATCATGTCCTTGAGCACCTTGTTGACCGCGTGGCCGATGTGGATCTGGCCGTTGGCATACGGCGGGCCGTCGTGCAGGATGAACTTGGGCGCGCCGCAGCGTGCGTCACGCAGCTTCTTGTAGACACCCTGGTCTTCCCATTCCTTGGTCCAGCCGGCTTCCCGCTTGGGCAGGTCGCCGCGCATGGGGAACGGGGTGTCGGGCATGTTCAGGGTGCTGCGATAGCTGCTGGCAGCGGCGGGGGTATTTTTGGCTTGATCGGACATGGAAACCTTCAAAGCGAAGCGTTGCCCGGGGAAGTGGCCCGGACATGGAAAGCGGGGCGGGAGTGGAGCGCGGGCGACATGCCCAGCTCCTGAAGCGCAGGGCGCGCGTCAAATTCGATCGCGGGTCGTTTGCCGACGGGTTTCGGTGTAAGTGGGCGCGGGCAGCGCGGCAAACAGCGCGCGCGCATCATCGCAGTCCTTGGCAATCCCTTCGGTGAGAGATTGCAGACTGTCGTACTTCAACTCGTCATGCAGTTTGTGCAGAAGTTCCACGCGGATGATTTTACCGTATGCCCCTTCAGCCCCCAGGTGGGCGGGCCAATCGAGGCAGTGGGTTTCGAGCAGCACGCGCCCGCCGTTGACGTCGTTCGGGTCCAGCGAAGGGCGCACGCCCAGGTTGGCGACGCCTTGCAGCGGCTGGTCGGACAAGCCGTGCACATGCACGGCGAAAATGCCGCCGGCCGCGGGCTTCCAGTGCGCGAAGCGCAGGTTCAGCGTGCGAAAGCCGTCGTGCGCGCCCGCGCTCGACTCGGCGAGCTGGCGGCCGAGCTTTCGGCCATGCAGAACATGGCCCGAAATCGTATACGGGTGGCCCAGCAGGCGCGCGGCGGCGTCCATCTGGCCCGCGGCCAGCGCGTCGCGCACCGCGGAACTCGACACGCGCAGGCCGTGCACTTCGTAGCTGTTCATGCGCGCCACGTCGAAGCCGCTGCGCTGGCCCGCGGCGTCGAGCATGGCGTAGTCGCCGGCGCGCTTGGCGCCGAAGCAGAAATCGTCGCCGACCAGCACATAGCGCGCGCCCAGACCTTCGAGCAGCACTTCGTCGATGAAGGCCTGGGGCGACTGGCTGGCCAGTTGCTGGTTGAACGGCAGCACCACGACCTGGTCCACGCCGCAGCGCTCCAGCGCTTCGAGCTTGTCGCGCAGCGTGCAGATGCGCGCCGGCGCGAGCCCGGGCTGGTTCAGCACCTTGGCGAAATAGTCGCGCGGATGCGGCTCGAACGTGAGCACGCAGGTGGCGACGCCGCGCTGCCGGGCTTCGCCCGCGAGCAGGGACAGCATGGCCTGGTGTCCGCGGTGGACACCATCGAAATTGCCAATCGTCAGGGCACAGGCTGGTTCACGCCCCGAGTGCTGGAAGCCGCGGAAAATCTTCATCAATATGCTTTGGTTTTGATAGCGATGCGCGCATGTCCATCCAGCGCAGCCTGCGGGTTTTCGCTCAAAGCGAGTATATTGCCAGAGACACGTTGGCTCCGATCCACGGGTTGTTTCGGTCGGGCCGATGTTCCTTGGCGATGGTGATTGCAAAGGAGGCATGTTGTGAAGGTGCTGAAATTGTCCGCGCAGGGACTGCCCCAGTCCTGGCTCACGCTCGAACAGGCGGTGTTGTATTACGCCGCCGATGCCGTGCGCTGGGAGTCCGGGGGCGCGATCGCCTGTTTTCGCGGCGGCCACAACGCGCGCACCGGCCTGCAGTCGGTGATCCACGTCAACAGCATCATCGGCACGCGCGGCATGCCCGCCATCAACCCGCATGCGCTCAAGCCCGGCCTCACCAACAGCAAGCTGTTCGCGCGCGACCGTTGCGTCTGTGCCTACTGCGGCCAGCTTTTTGCCGACAGCGACCTGACGCGCGAGCACATCCTGCCCCAGGCCGCGCGCGGCCAGGACCACTGGATGAACGTGGTCACGGCCTGCCGCCCCTGCAACCACCGCAAGGGCGCGCGCACGCCCGAGCAGGCGCGCATGCCGCTGCTCTATGCACCCTATGTGCCCAGCCTCTGGGAAGACTTCATCCTGCGCAACCGCCGCATTCTGGCCGACCAGATGGAGTTTCTGACCGCGCATCTGCCCAAGAGCTCACGCATGCTGCTGGGCCCCGAGGGCTGAAGCCGATTTTTCCCGGACCCGCGCCGCCGGAAAGTTCTCAGCGCCGGGCACGGGCACGCCGCTTGCGCAGCCAGATCAGCACGCCGGTGATGCTCAGCATGGCGATGCCGGCGCCTGCGCCGGTCATTGCGACCTTGTAGGCGCTGCCGCCTACCGCGGCCATGTGCAGGCTGCTGATCCAGGTGATGAACGTGTCGCCGCCCGCCGCTCCCGTGGGAAACCAGGTGGCGACCAGCGCGCCGCTGTTGCCGTCCAGAAACAGCCGCGTGCTGCCGCCGCGGTCCTTGATGTCCAGGCTGCTGCGCACGTCATAGCGGTAGAGCCCCCGAACGGGGTCGTAGGCCAGTGAGCTTTCGCGCAGCACGGAAAAACCATGCAGTGCGGCCTGGGCCTGCATGAGCGCCCGGGCACGCAGATGCGCCGCACGCCAGTCCAGGGCGGGCTGCCGCAACGCTTGGGACCGACGTGGCAGATCCGCGGTGCCGGGCTGTTGCATGCTGACGGTCCGCAGCAGGGGATCGTGCCATTGCGGCAGATTGAGCGCAAAGCTGCTCCAGGCGAGAACGAACAGCACCGGCCACAGCCACAAGCCGCCGGCGCGGTGCAGATCGAACGTCGCCCGCCAGCGGCTTTGCAGGTCCAGCTTCCAGGCGCGCGCCCAGCGCGCAGACCAGGCGGAGCGAGGGCTTTTCGACCGGGCCGGCAGCGTGAGATAGAAGCCCGCGAAGCTATCGAGCATCCACAGCAGCGACACCAGTCCCAGCAGCCAGGTGCCTACCGTCCCGAGCGCAAGAGAATAGTGCAGGCGATAAAGAAAGGGCATGAGGTTGCGCCAGGTCTGCGACACATCGCCCCATCGGCGCTCTCCCAATATGCGCGCGCTGTAGGGGTCGATGAAGACCTGGTCGTTCTCGAGCCGGCCTGCGCCGGGCAAAGGCCGCAGCAGAAACACCGCCGCCTCGCCGGGCTCGGGCGCGAGGGGCACGCGTGCCGCCAGGGCCTGGGGATGGCGCGCCTGCACCGCTTCGCGCAGCGTCAGTGCATCGAGCGCGGGCGCGCCCGGGGACGGCGGCTGCACGCGGAACCAATGCGGATTGATCGCGGCGTCCAGCTCCGCATGCCAGGCCAGCAAGCTGCCCGTGAGCCCGGCCATGAGCAAAAAGGCGGCCAGCGTCAGACCGGCCAGCCGGTGGGCCACCACCATCCCTGCGCGCAGGGACGCTCCAGGCCTGGGCATCACCAGCGGTAGATCAGGTTGGCATTGGCCTGGCGCGCGTCGCCGTAGCGGCAGATGGCGAACTCGCAATAGGTGAACTTCTTGTTGGCCAGGTTGCTGACGTTGAGGCTCAGGTCCCAGTGCGCGTCGATGCGGTAGGCGAGCATGGCGTCGATCAGCAGGTAGGCCGGCATGGGCGTCGCAATGCCGGATGCCTGCGTCGTTCCCTTGTAGCGGGCGCCGGCCGCCAGGCGCAGCTGCGGCAGACCGAATGCGCCGAAGTTGTAATCGGCCCAGAGCGCGGCCTGGTGGTACGGCGTGTCCTCGCTGCGCTGGCCGATCTCGCTGGCGATGGTGCTGCGGGTCACACGCGCATCGGTGTAGGCATAGGAGGCAATCACGCTGAGCGCGCGGGACAGCTCGGCCTTGGCTTCGACTTCGAAGCCGCGGGAACGCATGCGGCCTGTCTGGCGGTAGCTGTTCTGCCCGGCGTCGAACTTCAGCACATTGGCCTGCTCCAGCGTGTAGACCGCGGCGCTCAGCAGCATGCGGCTGCCTTCGGGCTGGAAGCGCACGCCAGCTTCGTACTGCTTGCCGCGCGTCGGACGGAAAGTCTGGCCCGAGACTTCGGACACGGACACCGGGAAGAACGATTCGCTGTAGCTCAGGTACGGCGCCAGGCCGTTGGCGGCCTTGTAGACCAGGCCGGTGCGCCATGTGGTGGCTTCGTCCTTCTGCACGGCATTGCTGCCGTCACGGTGCGCGGTCTGATCCTGTTCGGCCCAGTCATGGCGCATGCCGAACAGCAGCGACCAACGTTCACCCAGGTTGATCTGGTCCTGCGCGTACAGGCCGGTCTGCGTGGTCTGCAGGCGCGAGCCGCGGTTCAGCGAAGGGGAGCGATTGACCACCACCGGCTGGCCGTAGTTGTAGGTGGCGAGGTTCAACGACGAGGTGTTCGCGCGGAAGTTCTGCGAGTCGTAGTCCATGCGGTAGATGTCCAGTCCCGCCAGCAGCTTGTGTTCCGCGCCCCACAGCGAACCGTTCCACTCCACCCGGGTGTCGGAGGCCAGGCCCTTGGCATGCTCCTGCCGGTCGCTGTACTGGCGGCGCAGAATGCCCGTCGAGGCCGCCGCGCCAATGGCCGCGGCGCCGGTCTGCGCCTGCAGATAGTTCCAGGTCACCTTGGACTCGAACAGGCGCAGGCGGTGGTTGATGCGCGTGCCGGCGTTCAACGCGTGGTCCAGCTCATAGCCCAGCGCGAACATCTCGCCGTTCATCTTGTCGTAGCCGGGCTCGCCGATGAAATCGCCGCGCGCGATGGTGTAGGGGCCCTTGCCGACGCCGTCGACCAGCTCGAAAGGCAGGGGCGCCGAAAAGCGCGTGTCGGTCTTCTGGTAGAAGGACAGCAGCGTGAAGGACGTGTCCGCGCTGGGCCGCCAGGTGAGTGCCGGAGCGATGTAGAGCTTGTCGTCCTGAACATGCTTTTCTGCGGTGTTGCTGTCGCGCGCCAGCATGGTCAGCCGGTAGTCGAGCGTTTCGCTGCCGGGCACCGCGCCGCTGAAGTCGGCCGTCAGTTGACGGCGGTCGTGGTTGCCCAGCTGCAGACCCAGCTCGCGCAGGGGCTCCGACGTGGGGCGCTTGCTGACAGCGTTGACCACACCGCCGGGTGAAAGCTGGCCGTACAGCACCGAGGCCGCACCGCGCAGCACTTCCACGCGCTCCAATCCATAGGGCTCCTGAATGCCGTCGTAGGAATTGCTCTGCAGTCGCAGCCCGTCGCGCATGGAGCCGCTGTTCGCGGACTCCACATCGATGCCGCGAATGCGGAAGCGGTCGGCCGTGCGGTTGAAGCTCGTCGGCTGGCTGGTGAAGCCGGGCGTGTAGTTCAGCGCCTGGGCCAGGGTTTCGGCCTGGCGGCTGCGCAGTTCCTCGTTGGTCACCACCGAAATCGACTGCGGCGTCTCGATGATGGGCGTATCGGTCTTGCTGCCCGACATGGCGCGTCTGGCCACATAGCCCGACAGGGGCCCGGTGGGCGTCTCGGCGTCGACGGCCGCCGTCACCGTGACGGCGGGCAGCGCCGGGTGGGCATTGCCCACGGGCAGCTGCGGGCGGATGGAGATGGTGCGCGGGCCGCTGTGCACGGCGGTGAGGCCGCTGCCAGCGAGCGCCCGGTCCATGGCCTGCTGCAACGTGAGGCCGCCGGGCAGGGCCGGCGCCACTTTGCCTTGCAGCAGCGCCGCGTCGGCGCCAATCGCCATGCCTGTCTGGCGTGACAGCGCATTGAGCGTCTGTGCCAAGGGCTGGGCCGGCAGCGCGTTGGGTACGCGCTGTTCGCTGGCGGGCGGCTGTGTCTGGGCATGGACGGCGGCGGCGCTGCCCAGCGCGGCCAAGGCCGCGGCACAGGCCAAGGTGCGTACCGCCCATGATGGAGCGTACAGTCGCGCGGTCCGCGCTGCGGGAGGGAGTCTGGTCATGAGAAAGTGCTTCTGTTGGAGGGTTTCCTGCAGAAGACTCACGAAAGCCCCGAACCCTGACAAAAAATCTTCGCCTTTTTTCACACCGCGTCATGGGCGCGTGGCTCAGCGCAGCTCCACCTGCATTTCGCCCGCGGCATTGCGCAGCACGCGCACCGGCAGCATGTCGGGCAGACCGGTGAGGAATGCCTGCGGTTGGCGCAACGGGAAACTTCCCGAAAGCCGCAAGTGCTTCAGGCGCGGGTGGCTGCCCAGCCGCAAAGGCTGCTGCAGATAGTCGTTCCATTGGGCCAGCACCTGGCCCAGCGGCGTGTCGTGGAACACCAGCCATCCGCTGCGCCAGGCGCCCACGTTGTCGGCGGGAATTTCCGTGCGCGGGCCCAGGCCCTGGCCGTTCGCCTCGACCGCCTGCCCCGCCGTCAAGGTGACTGCCGCGGCGGGCTCCACGCCGGTGGATGCGCCGGCGCCATCTCCACGCAGCACCGCGACCTGGCCTTCAGCCACTTCCACGCGCATCTGACCGTGGCGGGTGCTGACGCTGAACGTGGTGCCGAGCACACGCACCAGGCCCCATTGCGTCGCGACGGTGAACGGGCGATCCGTGTCTCGGGCCACATGGAAGCGCATTTCGCCCTGCATCAGCTGCACTTCGCGCCGGTCACGGTACAGCACGATGCGCGTGCGGGTGTGCGGCGCCAGGCTGACTTCGGAGCCGTCAGGCAAGCGCATTTCACGCTGCTGCGCATGTTCCGTTTGCAGCGCCAATTCGTAGACGGGCTGCTGCCAATACCAGCGGCCGCCACCCCACAGCAGCGCGGCGAGGCCGCCCATGCCCAGCACTCCCAGGGCGTTGCGCCGCGTGCGCGCGGGACTCTGGCGCTGGGGCACCGGAATGTCCGACTGCAGGAAGCTCGCGTCGGTGCTGTCCCACAGGTTTTGCGCGGTCTGCAGCGCGGCGCGGCATTCGGGCGAGCCGGTACGCCACTTTTCCAGTTCGCTCTGCGCGGCCGCGGCCTTTTCGGCGTCACCGTGGTGCACGCGGCCGACCAGCAGCAGGGCGGTTTCCACCATTTTGCGCGGAGGTTCAGAAAATGCCATGGCTGGTTTTCGTTTTCAGTGGCGCGACGGCGCATGGGCCGCGCAGTCGAGAATGCCGCGCATGACGTGGCGTTCGATATTGGTTTCGGTGGTCCCCAGGTGTTCCGCGGCTTCGCGGTAGCTGTAGCCATAGATGCGGACCAGGATGAAAACGTCGCGGCGCTTGCGCGGCATGGCCTCCAGGCGCGCCAGGAAGCGGTTCAGCTGTTCACGCGCTATCGCGCTGCTTTCGGCGCAAGGGGCATGGGAAGGTGCGACCAGCGCCAGCGCGTCGAGCACGCGTTGTTCGGTCGCACGGCGCGTCGCACCCCGCGCGGCCAGGTTGCGCGCGGTCTGGTAGAGCAGGGCGCGGGCGTCGAGAACGCTGCCGCCAGAGTGCTGCAGCGCGTAGATGCGCGCGTAGGCGCTCTGTACCAAGTCGGCGGCGACATCGCGGTCGCCTGCGCTGCGCGTGAAATACCGCAGCAGTTCTCTGTAATAGCGCTCGGGCACAAGCACACCTCAGCCGGATGACGGAAAGAGAACTCCTAGCTTGGCTGAGATGCGGGAAAAGCGCCCTGTAGCTGGGGAGGAGGGAGCCTGGATTCTACCGGCGCGCGCGCAAAGACTGCGCTGGCGGCTGGGAGAACCTGCGCTGGCAACGCGGCCCGTCTAGACCTGCTTTTCCTGCACCAGCGCCGCCGCGAAATGCCGCGCGGGCGCGGGCAGGTCGGCAAAGCGCGTCGCATACAGGTTGAGGCCGCGTTCGGCCCAGGCGTCGGTCAGCGGCACGGCATGCAGCTCGCGCGTTTCGCCCAGCCGCTGGTAAGCGCCTTCGGGCATCACACCCACGCCCAGTCCGCATTCGATCATGCGGCACATCGCGCTCAGGCTGTCGACTTCGATGCGCTGGCGCAGCATGCGCCGGCCCGAGCGCGCTTCGCGGTCCAGCGTTTCCTGCACGATGGAGCTGTCGCGCAGGCCGACCTGCGCATAGTCGAGCGCCTCCTCATAGGCGAGCTGCGTGTGGCGCGCCAGCGCGTGGTCGCCCGGCATGATCAGCACCATGCGTTCGCGCCGGTAGGGCATGGATTCGAGGCCTTCGGCTTCGTCGCAGGGGCTGCACACGCCCAGGTCGGCCAGATGGTCGCGCACCGCGCGCGCCACGTTGCGGCTGGTCGCCTGGCGCAGGTCGATGCGGATGTCGGGGTGGCGCTGCGCGAACAGCGCGATGTGCTCGGGCAGGAACTGCTCCACGGCCGAGGCGTTGGCGCTCAGGCGCACCAGGCCGCGCACGCCGCGCGCGTATTCAATCAAATCGTCGCGCAGGTGTTCCACGTCGAGCAGGATGGTGCGCGCGTGTTCGAGCAGCACTTGCCCGGCAGGCGTGGGGCGCACGCCGCGCGCGTGGCGCAGCAGCAGCGGGGTGCGCGCCAGCGACTCGAGTTCGGCGATGCGCTTGCTCACTGCAGACGCGACCATGCCGCCATGCTCGGCGGCGCGCGCGATGCTGCCGTGCTCGCAGATGAGCACGAACAGGTCGAGCGAAGCGAGGTCGATCTGGCGCAGAAAGCTGCGCGAGGAAGTGAAGTCGGACAAGGGCATGCAGCGCGAGCCATCGTGGTTGGGAACGGCTTGAGGAATTTTAGCCACTTCTGGTTGGACGGCTTGGTTCTTAACATGGCGTTTTGCCCACGGACATTTCCATGCTTCTTTCCGACTCCGACGCACCCCGCGTTGCCCAGGCCTTGGTAGGGCTGGGTGCCGTGCGCATTGCCGCGCACCAGCCGTTCTTCTACACCTCGGGCTGGGCCAGCCCGGTCTATGTGGATGCGCAAGTGCTGATGTCGGATGTCGCGCTGCGCGGCGAAATCATGGACCTCGCGGCGCGCTGCGTGCAGCCGGTGATCGCCGCGCGCGGCATCAATGCCATCGTCGGCACCGAAAGCTCGGGCATTGCCTTTGCGGCATGGCTGGCCGAGCGACTGGAGCTGCCCATGCTCTATCTGCGCAAGCGCCCCGTGGGCTGGGACATCACGGCCCAGCTCGAAGGCCGGCTGCCCGCCGATGCCAAGGTATTGCTGGTCGACGACGTGACCACCGACGGCCGCTCCAAGGCCGGCACCGTCGCGGCGCTGCGCCGCGCGGGCCCCGTTGTTGAAGACGTGCTGGTGCTGCTCGACTACGCGCTCTACGCCCAGGAGGCCAGCACGCTGGCCGAGCATGGCCTGTCGCTGCATGCGCTCGCCACCTGGAAGCATCTGCATGAAGCCCTGCTGGCCAGCGGCCAACTGAGCAGCGCGCAACAAGCCACGCTCGCCGACTTCTCGGCCTCGCCCGTGGCCTGGTCGCTGCGCAACGGAGGGACCGGCGCATGATTGCCTGCACCACTGTGACCGACACCCGTGCGCTGGCCGAATCGCTGCTGGCCGACATCCGCGAAGCCACGCGCGACGGCCTGGGAGTGACGCGCGAGAGCTATGGCAAGGGCGAGAACACCGCGCTGCGCATTCTCGCGGACAAGGCCGATGAACTCGACCTGCGCCACGAAACCGACCGCGCCGGCAATCTGTGGCTGAGCCTGCCCGAAGACCAGCGCGACGCGCCTTATCTGGTGATAGGTTCGCACGCCGATTCCGTGCCGCAGGGCGGCAATTTCGACGGCCTGGCCGGCATCGTCGCCGGCATGCTGATCCTGGTGGGCCTGCGCGGCCGCCATGAAGACGCGCCGCCGGTGCGCGTGCTGGCGCTGCGCGGCGAGGAAAGCGCTTGGTACGGCAAGGCCTACCTGGGTTCGCTGTCGCTGCTGGGCAAGCTGCCTGCGGCCACGCTGGCGCGCCCGCGCCGCGACGGCCTCGATACCTTGAGCGAAGCCATGACGCGCTGTGGCGCCGATGTCGCGGCCATAGGCCGCGGCGAGGCGCTGATCGACATCGCCGATATCGCTGCCTACCTCGAAGTGCATATCGAGCAGGGCCCGATCATGGTCAACCGCGGATGGCCCGTGGCCCTGGTCACCGGCATACGCGGCAATGTGCGCCACAACCTGATCCGCTGCATAGGCGAGTCGGGCCACTCGGGCGCCGTGCCGCGCTGGCTGCGCAAGGACGCGCTGCTGGCCGTCGCCGAGCTGCTGTCGCGCATGGACGAACACTGGCGCGTGCTGCTGCAGATGGGCATGGACATGGTGATGACCACGGGCATTTGCTCCACGTCGGCGCAATCGCATGCGGTCTCGGTCATTCCCGGCGAAGTCGCTTTCAGCTTCGAAGTGCGCAGCCAGGACACGCAGACGCTCGAACGCTTCTACACCTTGATGCGCGAAGAGTGCGCGGCCATCGAGCGCGCGCGCAACGTGCGCTTCGAATTCGACGACCGCCTGTTCACCGAGCCGGCGATCATGGATGCGGGCTGGCTCGATCGCATGGAGGCGGTCGCCGCACCGGGCGACAAACTCGAACGCATCGCCAGCGGCGCCGGTCATGACGCGGCCGTGTTTGCCAACGCGGGCGTGCCTTCGGGCATGGTGTTCATCCGCAACGAGAACGGCTCGCACAATCCGCACGAAGCGATGGATATCGATGATTTCCTGGCGGGCGTAGCATTGCTGCAGCGCAGCATGCTGTCGGTCTGAGAATGCGCCAGGCGCGGGCCGGCCGGCGCCCTTCAGCGGGCGGCGGTCAGTTGTGCGATCTGTCGGTCCTGCCAGCGCGACAGCGACAGCAGGGCAACCACCGCGCCGAGCAAGGCGAAGGCCATGTCCGATTGTGTGTCCCAGGGATCGCCCTGCGTGCCCAGAAATTCGTCGGCGCCCTGGCCCAGCGCAATTGCCGCGGCCCATTCGATCAGCTCGTAGCTGGCGCTGATGGCCAGCACGATGCAGACGACGACGAAAGCCAGCATTCTTGCGCCTTTGACATAGCCGCCGCGCAGCAGGATTTCACGCGCCACCAGCGCCGGCACGAAGCCCTGGGCGAAGTGGCCTATCTTGTCGTAGGGGTTGCGCGACAGGTCCAGCCACGACTGCATCTCGAAGCCGAATGGCACGCGCGCGTACGAGTAGGTGCCGCCGACGATCAGCACCAGCGCGTGCAGGCCTATGCAGACGTAGAGCAGGGGCGTGAGCGGAAAGCGCGAGCGCGTGGCCCACAGAATCGGCAGCGCGATGAGCACAGGCGCGACTTCGAGCCACCAGGTGGTGCGATCGAACGGCGCCACCGAAGACATGATCAGGGCGATCAGGCACAGCAAGGTCAGTGCGGACAATGGCTTGAAAGCGGAATTTCCCATTTGCATTGAGCGCCTTTTTTTGTACTGGCGAAAGTGCGCCGCATATCCAGTGAGGAACGCATGGCCTTGCGCTCTATTCGATAATCTTTGGCTGTGCTGAATATTTCGATGGCATGACCGTCGGAAACTGCATTGTAGTGTTGACCTTTTCCTGACTGCCCCCCGCAATGATCGTTCGCGAGCGCCCGGCCGGTTTCCGGCTTTTCCTCATCTTGCGGGGCTCTGTGTTGCAGCGCATTCGCCTGTCACTGACCATCAACACGCTGCTGGCGATTGCGGTGACGCTGGCCCATGGCAGCCTGTTCTCCGTGAAGATCACGCTGACGCCCATTCCCTTCACGCTGATCGGCCTGCCGCTGGCGATCTTCCTGGGCTTTCGCAACAACACCGCCTACGACCGCTACTGGGAAGGCCGCAAGCTCTGGGGCGAGATGGTGATCCAGGCGCGCACGCTCGCGCGCCAATGCCTGGGCCTGATCAATCTGCCGCAGGCCGTCGATGCCGCGCAGCGCGACACCGATGTGCGCGTGCGCATGGTGCACCGCGCGATCGCCTATGCGCATGCGCTGCGCCTGCAACTGCGCGACCAGCCCGAATCCGACGACGTGCAGCGCTGGCTCACGGCGAAGGAGTGGGAGGCCTTGCGCCGCAAGCCCGTGGGCAAGCGCGCCGACGCGCTGATGATGACCATGGGCCAGGAGCTGGGCGACTGCGTGCGCCGCGGCGAGATCGACCCCTGCCTGGCCACGCGCTTCGACACCACGCTGACCGAAATGCTGGGCGCGGCGGCCTCGTGCGAGCGCATACGCCACACGCCCATGCCGTTCTCCTATGCGCTGCTGCTGCACCGCACGGCCTACATGTATTGCTTTTTGCTGCCGTTCGGCCTGGTCGACATCACGGGCTTCATGACGCCGTTCGTCGTCGCCATCGTCGCCTATACGTTCTTCGGCCTCGACGCGCTGGGCGACGAGCTCGAAGAGCCGTTCGGCATCGAAAGCAACGACCTGCCGCTGGACACTATCTGCCGCGGCATAGAGATCAGCCTGCTCGAGGCCTTGAACGACCCGAACGTGCCGGTTCCTCTGCAGCCGGTCAATTACCAGCTGACCTGAGACTTCAGGCGAACACTCCCGCCGTCTCCTGCATCCCCGCCGACACTTCGCCCAGATGGTGCAGGCTGTCGCCGAACGTCATCTCGAGCTGCGTGAGCCGCTTGAAATAGTGGCTCACGATGTACTCGTCGGTCACGCCTATGCCGCCGTGCAGCTGCACCGCCTGCTGGCCCACAAAGCGCATCGCCTGGCCCAGCTGCACGCGCGCACGCGCTATCGCCAGGTGGCGTTCTGCGGCCGGGGCGGTGATCTTGAGGCTGGCGTAATAGCTCATCGAGCGTGCGAGTTCGAGCTGCATCTTCATGTCGGCGACGCGGTGGCGCAGCGCCTGGAAGCTCGCGATCACCACGCCGAACTGCTTGCGCTGGTTCATGTAGTCGACGGTGATCGCCAGCGTCTGCTCCATCACGCCCACGGCTTCGGCGCACAGCGCGGCGTTGGCTACATCGGAGGCCAGCGTCAGCGCCGTGAGGCCGTGCTGGGTCAGCAGCGTGGCCGGCGCATCGGTGCATTGCAGTTCGGCCGCGCGACCGCCGTCCTGCGTGCCGTAGCCGCGCAAGGCGACGCCGCTGGCGTTGCGCTCAACGAGGAACAAGGCGATCTGGCCGCCCAACTGTGCCGGCACCAGGAAAGCGTCGGCCTGGTCGCCCACGGGCACCAGGCTCTTGTGCGCCGTGACCACATGGCCGTTGCCCGAGGCTTTGGCCGTGGCGCTGCAGACATCGAGGCGGTAACGCGCCTTGCGCTCCTGTTGGGCGAGCACGACCAGGGCCTCGCCGCTGGCGATCTTCGGCAGCCACTGCGCCTGGACATCGGCGGGCGCGTACTGGCTCAGCACGGCGCTGGCGACCACGGCCTGGGCCAGCGGCTCGAGCACGATGCCCCGGCCCAGCTCTTCCATCGCGACCATCACGTCGACCGGGCCCTGGCCCAGTCCGTCATGCGCTTCGGGCACGGCCAGCGCGGTGAGCCCCAGTTCGGCGAGTTCGGTATAGGCAGCGCGTGAAAAGCCGCCTGCGGCCACGATTTCACGGCGGCGCTCGAAGGTATAGCCCTTGCTCACCCAGCGGCGCACGGCGTCGCGCAGTTGCTGCTGGTCTTCGGAAAAATTGAAATCCATGATGTCTCCTCAGCCGAACACGGTTTGCGCGACGATATTGCGCTGGACTTCATTGCTGCCGCCATAGATGGTGGTCTTGCGCATGTTGAAGTAGGTCGAGGCCAGCGGCGCATTTGCCACATCGCCGCCGGGGAAGTCGCCCTGCCAGCCGGCTTCCATGGCCTCTTCGATGAAGGGCAGGCTGAACGGGCCCGCGGCCAGCATCATCAGCTCGCTGTAGCGCTGTTGAATCTCGCTGCCCTTGATCTTCAGCAGGCCCGCGATGTCCAGCGGGTTCTTGCCCGAAGTCTCGGCCGAGAGCACGCGCAGCACCATCATTTCGAGCGCGATCACATCGATTTCGAGCAGCGCGATCTGGTCGCGAAAGCGTTGGTCTTCCCAGACGCCTTCGGCCTTGGCGATGCGCTTGAGGCGCTCGAGTTCGCGCTTGGAGCGGTTCACGTCGGCGATGTTGGTGCGCTCGTGCGACAGCAGGTGCTTGGCATAGGTCCAGCCCTGGTTCTCTTCGCCGATCAGGTTCTCGACCGGCACCTTGACGTTGTCGAAGAACACTTCATTGACTTCGCATTCGCCGTCGAGCAGCTTGATCGGGCGCACGGTCACGCCGGGCGTCTTCATGTCGATCAACAGAAAGGAGATGCCGGTCTGCGGCTTGCCTTCGGTGCTGGTGCGCACCAGGCAGAAGATCCATTCGCCATACTGGCCCAGCGTGGTCCAGGTCTTCTGGCCGTTGACCAGGTAGTGGTCGCCCTGGCGCTCGGCGCGCGTCTTGACCGATGCCAGATCGGAGCCCGAGCCCGGCTCGCTGTAGCCCTGGCTCCACCAGACTTCGCCGCTGGCGATGCCCGGCAGAAAGCGCTGCTGCTGCTCGGCATTGCCGAAGGCCATGATCACCGGCGCGACCATCACCGGGCCGAACGGAATGACGCGCGGCGCGCAGGCCAGCGCGCATTCTTCCTCGAACAAATGCTTTTGCACCGCGCTCCAGCCCGGCCCGCCGAAGGCCGTGGGCCAGCCATGGCCCAGCCAGCCGCGGTTGCCCAGAATCTTGGCCCAGCGCTGCAGGTCGTCGCGCGACAGCCGCAAAGCGTTGCGCACCTTGTGCGCGATGTCCTCGGGAAGATTGCTGCGGACCCAGGCGCGAACTTCTTCGCGGAAGGCCTGCTCTTCAGGGGTAAATGCGAGATCCATGCGTCAGTCTCCTGTGATGGGAGATTTGTAGCACGGGCGTGCTTTTTTGTGCTGTCCGCAGCGGGACACCCGGTGCCCGGCGCCCGGTGCGTCAGCGCCGGGCGCCGTTGCGCCGGGCTTGCCCGAGGATGCTCAATCCTGCGTCGGTGCGGAAGTCGGCTCCACGCCCAACTGCTGGCACAGCGCATGCAGCTGGGCTTCGAGCTGCTCCACGCGCGCTTCGAGCGCGGCGATGCGCTGCTCGGCGCCGCTGCTGGCCGCGGCACGCGCGGCGGGCGCCGCGGGCAGGGCCGACAGATCGATGGGGCCGCCCAGCAGCGTCGCCCAGCGCGGTTCGCGCGCGCCCGGCGCACGCGGCAGCAGCACCACCAGCGGGCCGCCTTTTTCCTCGCTGCGTTCCTGCAGTTCGTCGAGGAAAGCTTCGACCGAAGAGATATCGGCAAAGCGGTGCCAGCGCTCGGCGTTCAGGCGCAGCTCGGCCGCGGTCTGCGGGCCGCGCAGCAGCAGCAGCGACAGCAGCACCGCCGACTGCTCGGGAACGCCCACGCCGCGCGGAAAGTTGTGCTCCCAGCGCTGGGTGCGGTTGCCGCTCACGGGCGTGACCAGGCTCTGGCGCAGCAGATCGTCGAGCGCCTGCTGTACGTCGCCTTCATCGAGTTCCATCACGGGGTCGCGGCTGCTCTTCTGGTTGCAGCCGTTGAGCAGGGCATTGACCGACAGTGGATAGCTGTCCGGCACCGTGCGGGCTTTTTCCATCAGCGTGGCAAGCACGCGCGCCTGGACGGGATTCAACGGGGTGGAGCGTGGGTCAAAGGGCATGGATGAGACAATCGGTGGCAATGAAAAACATCGTGATTTTGATCTCTGGCGGCGGCTCCAACATGGCAGCCATCGTGCAGGCCGCCCGGCAACAGGACTGGGCCCAGACCTTGAACGCGCGCGTCGCCGCGGTCATCAGCAACAAGGCCGACGCCAAGGGCCTGGATTTTGCGCGTCAACATGGTATCTCCACCGACGTGCTCGACCACAAGACCTTTGCCAGCCGCGAAGCGTTCGACGCGCGTCTGAGCGAAGTCATAGACCAGTACCAGCCCGCGCTGGTGGTGCTGGCCGGGTTCATGCGCATTCTGACGCCAGGCTTCGTGAGCCATTATGCGGGCCGGCTGGTCAATATCCACCCTTCGCTGCTGCCGGCCTTTACGGGTTTGCACACGCACCAGCGCGCGATCGATGCGGGCTGCAAGTTCGCGGGCGCGACGGTGCATGAAGTGACGGCCGAACTCGACGTGGGCCCGATTCTGGAGCAGGCCGTGGTGCCGGTGCTGGAAGGCGACACCGCGCAGACGCTGGCCGCGCGCGTGCTGGTGCAGGAACACGCGATTTACCCGCTCGCGGTAGCGCACTGGCTCAAGAAGCAGGCTTGATAAGCTGCTCTTTCAGGCAAGCTCACCAAGAACGGGTTTTACCGTTCGCGCTCTTCGTTTTTCGCCCCTACCCCCCGTTCGCCCTGAGCTTGTCGAAGGGTGAACGGCCTGCGCTCCAGGCATGAGGACGGGTCGTTCATGGTTCGACAAGCTCACCACGAACGGTTCACAGTTTTGCCGCCGCTTCCCCTAATTGACCATCTTCTAAGTCATTGATTTAGTTGAAAAACTGTTTCTTGAGAGCCTGCCTCGCCGGCCGCGTCGAAGGATGAACGGCCTGCGCTCAAGTCAGGCCGTCATGCCCGCGCAGCGCTCTCGGCTTCAGGCGAGTAGTCGCCCAGTCGCGTGAACCGCAGCTGGCGCTGACCGTCGATTTCCACGCTTTCGCCGAACATGGCCGCGGGCCTTACCCAGAGGCCGCGCGCGCCGTAGAGCGCGCGGTACAGCGTCATGGCTTCCAGCGTTTCGCTGTGGCGCACCATGTCGATCACTTCGTAGAGCCCGCCCTTGTAGTGGCGGTAGAGGCCTGGCGGCGTGGCGTGCAGGGGTGGCAGATCGTGGTCGGTGGCTTCGGTGGCGGACATGTGAAAAACAGATGAAATTCGAGGAAAACAGCGCAATCTAGCCTGTTTACGGGTGCGCGCAGTGGCCAGCGCAGGCAGGGGGAACTCCGCAAATGGGACAATCGGCCCCATGCATCCCAACGCCCTCCTTGATGCTTGCTCCGAACTGGTCAAGCGCACCCTGACATTTGAACACCCGGCCGATGCCGTGGTGTCCCGCTTTTTCCGTGAAAACCGTGGACTGGGCCAGCGCGAGCGCGCCGCCCTGGCCGAAACGGCTTACACCGTGCTGCGCAAGAAACTGTTGTTCGAAAGCCTTGCGCGTTCGGGCAGCGGTCCGCGCGAGCGCCGTCTGGCCATTTTGGGCTATCACGGCCCGCGCGACTTCCTCAAGGCCGCGCTCAACGACCAGGAACTGGCCTGGCTGGCCCAGTGCGATGCGGTCAAGCCCGAAGAGCTGATGGAGTCCCACCGCCACAACATGCCGGCCTGGCTGGTCGAGCCGCTCAAGGCCCAATTGGGCGACGGCTTCTGGCCGCTGGCGCAAAGCATGGAAGAGGGTGCTCCGCTCGACCTGCGCGTCAACGCCTTGAAAGACAAGCGCGCCGATGTGCAAAAAGAGCTGCTCAAGGCCGGCATCCGCTCCGTGCCCACGCCGTTCTCGCCCTGGGGCCTGCGTGTCGAAGGCAAGCCGGCGCTGACCCGCTACGACGTGTTCATGCGCGGTGCCATCGAAGTGCAGGATGAAGGCTCGCAGCTGCTGGCCCTGCTGCTAGACGCCAAGCGCGGCGAGATGGTGGTCGACTTCTGCGCGGGCGCGGGCGGCAAGACGCTGGCGCTGGGCGCGAGCATGCGCAGCACCGGCCGTCTGTACGCGTTCGATGTCTCCGGTCACCGCCTCGAAGCGCTCAAGCCGCGCCTGGCGCGCAGCGGGCTGTCGAACGTGCACCCCGCGGCCATCGCCCATGAGCGCGACGAGCGCGTCAAGCGCCTGTCGGGCAAGATCGACCGCGTGCTGGTCGATGCGCCTTGCTCGGGCCTGGGCACGCTGCGCCGCAACCCCGATCTCAAGTGGCGCCAGTCCGAAGAGGCGATTGCCGAGCTGACCGTCAAGCAGACGTCCATTCTCGACAGTGCCGCGCGCCTGGTGAAGTCGGGCGGACGCCTGGTCTACGCGACCTGCTCCATCCTGCCCGAGGAAAACGAAGCGATTGCCGAAGCGTTCAGCGCGGCCCATCCCGACTTCGTTCCGGTCGACGCCGCCGAACTGCTGGAACAGCTCAAGGTGGCTGCATCGGCCAGCCTGTGCAGCGGCGGTGAGACGGGCGGGCGCTACCTGCGCATGTGGCCGCATCTGCACCAGACCGACGGCTTCTTCGCCGCCGTCTGGGTGCGCAAGTAGCCACCTGTTGCCAATTACCTGTAAGTGCAGGTAATTGGCTGACATCCTGCAAGGGCCTGGCCCTAAAATGAAACACCGCTTTTTCAGGCGGTGTTGCTTTTTGGAAGGGGCAGGCTATGTGGAATGATGCTGGTGCGCTATTGCTCGACTGGCTGGGCCATGGGCTGCTGCGGCTTTCCTGGTGGCAACTGGTGCTGGTCGCGCTGGCCACCACCCACCTGACCATCGTCGCGGTCACGGTGTTCCTGCACCGCTGTCAGACCCACCGCGCGCTCGAACTCGGCCCCATTCCCTCCCACGTGTTCCGCTTCTGGCTGTGGCTGTCCACAGGCATGGTCACGCGCGAATGGGTGGCGGTGCACCGCAAGCACCATGCCAAATGTGAAACGCCCGACGATCCGCACAGCCCGCAGCAGCGCGGCCTGCGCGCCGTGCTGTGGCGCGGCGCCGAGCTCTACCGCACCGAGACGGACAATGCGCAGACGCTGCGCACCTATGGCCAGGGCACGCCCGACGATTGGCTGGAGCGCCGCGTCTACGGCCGATTTCCGGGCCTGGGCATCACGCTGCTGCTGGTGCTCTACCTGCTGCTGTTCGGTTTCGCGGGCCTGGCGCTGTGGGCCGTGCAGATGGCCTGGATTCCATTCTGGGCCGCGGGCGTGGTCAACGGCATTGGCCATTACTGGGGCTATCGCAATTTCGAGGTCAAGGACGCGAGCCGCAATATCTCGCCCTGGGGCCTGCTGATAGGCGGCGAAGAGCTGCACAACAACCACCACACCTATCCGACCGCGGCCAAGTTCTCGGTCAAGCGCCATGAGTTCGATATCGGCTGGGTCTACATCCGGCTGCTGCAGCGCCTGGGCTGGGCGCGCGTCAAGAAGCTGGCGCCGCGCTGGCAGGAAGGCGAGCTGCGCGCCGAAGCCGACGAAGCCACGCTCGAAGCCTTGATTGCCCACCGCTACGAAGCCATGGCGCGCTATGCCCGCGGTCTGCGCGCGGCCTGCGCCGCGGAAGTCGAAGGCCTCAAGGCGCGGAGCGCGGGCCGTGATGAAGTCTCACTGCTCAAGTCCGTGCGGCGTTCGCTGGTGCGCGACCAGGAGCGGCTGCCGCAGCGCGCGCGCGCGCAGATTGACCAGGTGCGCGCCGCGCATCCGGTGATAGACCAGATGCTCACCATGCGCGAAGAGTTGCGCCAGCTGTGGCTCAACACTTCGCATACGCGCGAGCAGCTCACGGCCGACCTGCGTGCCTGGTGCCGCAAGGCCGAGGCCAGCAATATCCGCGTGCTGCAGGAGTTTTCGGTCGCGCTGCGCGCCGTGCGCGTGTAGTTTCTCAGGGCGCGGTCACCAGGCCCTGGCCTATGTCGGCTTCATCCGTGTTGGCGACAAACACGTTCTTGCGCGCATTCGATACCAGCCGCGCGGCCACGTTGCGCGCCGTGGGCTTGATGTCGGCCTGCTGCAGGAATTGCCACCACAGCGCTGCGACGCCGGCCACGTGCGGGCAGGCCATGCTCGTGCCGCTGACGGTGCGCAGGCCGCCGCCGGGCCAGGCCGACGTGATGTCGACGCCGGGTGCCGACAGCCGCGCCTGGATGTTGGAGAAGTCGGCGACGACGAACTTGCCGTCGGTGCGGCCCACGGCGGCGACCGAAATCACGTCCTCGGCGGCGGCCGGCAACGACGTCGCGATGCGGTAGTCGCGCTTGAGTTCGCGCCGGCTTTCGTTGCCGGCCGCAGCGACGACCAGCGGCGCGACGCCGAACGCGGCCTGGGCCTTGAGCACGGCCATGATGGCGTCGAACATGCGCAGGTTGCCGCCATAGGCTTCGAGCGCCGTGGATGTGGCCAGGTCCAGCGGCCAGCCTTCGGCCGTGAGGCGCGAGACCATTCCCGGGAAGTCAAAGCCCAGCGACATCGAAATGATGTCGGCCTGCTGCTCCATCGCCCAGGTCAGCGCATGGAACACCATTTCTGATTGGCCCGCGCCGTCATCGCCCAGCACCTTGCCGATCAGCGCGCGCTCTATGCCGCGCGCAATGCCCACGCGCTGGTGGCCGTCGTTGCGGCCGAAGATGGTGCCCGCGCAATGCGTGCCATGGCCGTTGCGGTCGCCGTTGCCGTGGTCGCTGAAGTCTTTTTCGATCAGCGTCATGCCGGCGAATGCGGGATGGTCGCGGTCTATGCCCGTGTCGAGCACGGCGACGCTCACGCCGGCGCCGTTGTAGCGGCTCTTGTCGGCGCGCACGGCCTTGATGCCCCAGTTGCTGGCCAGGGGGGTGTGCAATGCAGCGGGCTTGGATTCGACGGGGCTGATCAAGCGCGTGGGCATGGTCGGCACGACCAACTGAACCTGGGGATCGGTCTTGAGCTCGCTGACCGCATGCTCGGGCAACTGCTCGGTCGAGACCGCAGGCATGGCGCTTTCCAGCGACAGCACGCCGGTATCGAGTTCACGTTTGCTGATGCGCCGCTGATAGATGTACTTCAGGATGATGTAGCGTTTCATGTGCGCTCCACGGGCTGCATCAGCCGAATGAACCCCATTCACAGCTGTGTCGGCTCCCGAAAGATAGTGTGCACTCACTTGGATGGGGCCGCAAGGATGCGCTCAGGCGCCACGGCGGCGTGTGGCGGCCGCAGCGTGGCGGCGCGCCAACGCAAAAAGGACACCGAAGTGTCCTTTTCAAAGAAGCGTGAAGCGTTGTTGCTAAAGCAGCAAGCTTCTGGAAGCGCTTACTTGAGCTTCATTTCCTTATACTCGACATGCTTGCGAGCCTTGGGATCGAACTTCATGATCAACATCTTTTCAGGCATTGTCTTCTTGTTCTTGGTAGTGGTGTAGAAGTGACCGGTACCCGCAGTGGATTCCAGCTTGATCTTGTCGCGTCCGCCTTTAGATGCCATGGTATTTCTCCTTCAGGGAATTAGGCTTGGCCACGGGCACGCAGGTCTGCGAGCACAGCGTCGATGCCGTTCTTGTCGATCAGACGCAGAGCGGCGCTGGAAACGCGCAGGCGCACCCAACGGTTCTCGGTTTCCACCCAGAAACGACGGTACTGCAGGTTAGGCAGGAAACGACGCTTGGTCTTGTTGTTGGCGTGGGAAACATTGTTTCCCACCATGGGCTTCTTGCCCGTTACATCACATACGCGTGCCATGAGGACACTCCGATAGTTTTTTACAGCCATGGTCACCGAGCCCCGCGCGGTTGCGCAAGTCGTGTCCATGGCCTCACCTCGCCAGAATTCGGGTGGCGGTAACCCGTCGCTGAACCTGTGGCAAGCCGGTGCACACCCCCTGTGGGGCATGCTCAAATTCAGCAAAGCCTGCGATTATAGTCGCGTACTCTAAAAACCTTATTCCTGCTCAAGGAAACGCTGGGCGTCGAGCGCAGCCATGCAGCCCGTGCCGGCGCTGGTGATGGCCTGGCGGTAGACATGGTCCTGCACGTCGCCCGCGGCGAACACGCCGGGAACGCTGGTCTGCGTGGCAAAGCCCTTGAGGCCGCCCTGGGTCACGATGTAGCCGTTCTCCATCTCCAGCTGGCCCTGGAAGATATCGGTGTTGGGCGAGTGGCCGATGGCGATGAAGCAGCCTTGCAGCGCGATGTCTTCGGTATGGCCGTCCTGCGTGCTCTTGAGGCGTATGCCGGTCACGCCGGATTGGTCGCCCAGCACTTCGTCGAGCGTGAAGTGGGTCTTGAGCTCGATCTTGCCGGCCTTGACCTTCTCGTGCAGCTTGTCGACCAGGATGGGCTCGGCCTTGAACTTGTCGCGGCGGTGGACCAGCGTGACCTTGCTGGCGATGTTGGACAGATACAACGCTTCTTCGACGGCCGTGTTGCCGCCGCCGACCACGCAGACCGGCTGCTCGCGGTAGAAGAAACCGTCACAGGTCGCGCAGCCCGAAACGCCGCGGCCCATGAATGCCTCTTCGGACGGCAGGCCCAGGTACTTGGCCGAAGCGCCGGTGGCGATGATCAGCGCGTCGCAGGTGTAGGTGCCCGAATCGCCGGTCAGCGTGAACGGGCGCTGGCTGAAGTCGACCTTGTTGATGTGGTCGAAGACGATCTGCGTCTGGAAGCGCTCGGCGTGCTGCTGGAAGCGCTGCATCAGTTCGGGGCCTTGCACGCCCATCACGTCGGCGGGCCAGTTGTCCACGTCGGTGGTGGTCATCAGCTGGCCGCCCTGGGCCATGCCGGTCACGAGCAGCGGCTTGAGGTTCGCACGCGCGGCATAGATGGCGGCGGAATAGCCGGCGGGGCCGGAGCCGAGGATCAGAACTTTGGCGTGTTGCGTAGTGGACATCGTTGCACTCATGGAAAACATGCCGCAGTCGGCATGTGGAGGTTCATCAATAAGACGGATGGTGGAGTATCCCCCGCACCAGAAGTTTGCGCATGCGCAGTCCGTCAATCACCGGGATTGTAAAAAATCATCAAATGCTTGAAATTGGAACGTCTTGTTGCAAGTGTCTGCTTTCGCCGACACCGCAAGCCCTGTGCGCGGGCGGGCGGTGGGGTAAGCTCCCGCTTGCGTATGACTTACACATTGAACGCCCTGAACGGTTCCTCAGGGAAATCATCTACCCGCACCGGACTGGCCCGCTTTGGCCATGAAGTCAGCCTCATCGTGGGGCTGTTGGCGCTGGTGTTTCTGCTGCTGTCGCTGCTGAGCTATTCGCCGCAGGACCCGGCCTGGTCGACCTCGGGCGCGCTCGAAGGCCGCTGGGTGAACAACTGGGTGGGCCGATCGGGCGCCTGGCTCGCCGACACCTGCTATTTCGGCTTTGGCTTCTCTATCTGGTGGCTGGTGCTGGCCTTCGTGACGAACTGGCTCAGCTCGCTGCTGCGCTGGACGCGCGGCGGCGTGCCGCCGGCCGACCCGCTGTGGCTGCGCCGCCTGCGCTTCTGGGGCGGGCTGGCGCTGCTGCTGATGGCCAGCACCTCGCTCGAATGGTCGCGCATGTACCGTTTCGAATCGCTGCTGCCCGGTCACGCGGGCGGCGTCGTGGGCTATGTGTTCGGGCTCAACGCCATGCAATGGCTGGGGTTCACGGGCTCGGGCCTGGCGGGCATCGTGCTGCTGGTGCTGGGCGCCGCGCTGGTGTTCGGCTTTTCCTGGGGCCAGCTCGCCGAGCGCCTGGGCAAGCGCATCTATTCCATGGTCCGCGTGAGCCGCGCCCAGCATGAAAAAGCCAAGGACGTCGCCGTGGGCCGCAAGGCCGCGCGCGCGCGCCAGGTCGATGTGCAGGAAGAGCGCATCGAGAACGTCGAAAGCCATCCGCAGCCGGTACAGATCATCGAGCCGGTCATGGAGGCCGCCGCAGCGCCCAGCGAGCGCGTGATCAAGGAAAAGCAAAAGCCGCTGTTCCAAGAACTGCCCGACACCAAGCTGCCCCAGGTCGACCTGCTCGACGCCGCGCAGCAGCGCCAGGAAACCGTCTCGCCCGATACGCTGGAAATGACCAGCCGCATGATCGAGAAGAAGCTCAAGGACTTCGGCGTCGAAGTGCGCGTGGTCGCGGCCATGCCCGGACCGGTCATCACGCGCTACGAAATCGAGCCCGCGACCGGCGTCAAGGGCTCGCAGGTCGTGGGCCTGGGCAAGGACCTCGCACGCTCGCTGTCGCTGGTGTCGGTGCGCGTGGTCGAAACCATTCCCGGCAAGAACTACATGGCGCTGGAGCTGCCCAACGCCAAGCGCCAGTCGATACGTCTGTCCGAAGTGCTGGGCTCCAAGGTCTACCACGATGCAAAGAGCATGCTGACCATGGGCCTGGGCAAGGACATCGTCGGCAACCCCGTGGTCGCCGATCTCGCCAAGATGCCGCATGTGCTGGTCGCGGGCACCACCGGTTCGGGCAAGTCGGTCGGAATCAACGCCATGATCCTGTCGCTGCTGTACAAGGCCGAAGCGCGCGACGTGCGCCTGCTGATGATCGATCCCAAGATGCTCGAAATGTCGGTCTACGAAGGCATTCCGCATCTGCTGTGCCCCGTGGTCACCGACATGAAACAGGCGGCCAACGGCCTGACCTGGTGCGTGGCCGAAATGGAGCGCCGCTACAAGCTGATGAGCAAGCTGGGCGTGCGCAATCTGGCCGGCTACAACGCCAAGATCGATGAAGCCAAGGCCAAGGAAAGCTTCATCTACAACCCGTTCAGCCTCACGCCTGAGTCGCCCGAACCGCTGGATCGCCTGCCGCACATCGTGATCGTGATCGACGAGCTCGCCGACCTGATGATGGTCGTCGGCAAGAAGATCGAGGAGCTGATCGCGCGCCTGGCGCAGAAGGCGCGCGCCGCGGGCATTCACCTGATCCTTGCGACCCAGCGCCCCAGCGTGGACGTGATCACCGGCCTGATCAAGGCCAACATCCCGACGCGCATCGCCTTCCAGGTCAGCAGCAAGATCGACAGCCGCACCGTGCTCGACCAGATGGGCGCCGAAGCGCTGCTGGGCATGGGCGACATGCTGTACATGGCCAGCGGCACGGGCCTGCCCATTCGCGTGCATGGTGCCTTTGTCAGCGACGAGGAAGTGCATCGCGTCGTCAACTACCTCAAGGAGCAGGGCGAGCCTGACTACATCGAGGGCGTGCTCGAAGGCGGCGTCGCCGATGGCGATGGCGAAATCGGCGGCGACGGGGATGGAAACGGCGAAAAAGACCCCATGTATGACCAAGCTGTCGAAGTGGTCCTCAAGGACCGCAAGGCCAGCATCTCGTACGTGCAGCGCAAGCTGCGCATTGGCTACAACCGCTCGGCGCGCCTGCTCGAAGACATGGAAAAAGCGGGTCTGGTGAGTTCGCTCACGACCAGCGGCCAGCGCGAAGTGCTGGTGCCGGCGCGCAATGAATAGGTGCTTGCGCCATAGGATGGAGAGTGTATGAAGCGATTTTTGACCAGTATCTTGTTCGTGGCCGGTGCCGGTCTGGCCCAGGCCGACGGACTGCAAAGCCTCGAGGCGTTCATGCAGGGCGCGCAGGCGGGCAAGGCCGAGTTCACCCAGACCGTGACGGCACCGGCCAAGGACGGCCAGGCCGCGCGCAGCAAGACGTCGAGCGGTCAGTTCTCGTTCCAGCGTCCGGGGCGCTTCAAGTTCGAATACCGCAAGCCGTTCGAACAGGTGATCGTCGCCGACGGCAAGACGCTGTGGATGTATGACGCCGACCTGAACCAGGTCACGCAGCGCGCCCAGGCCAAGGTGCTCGACGCCACGCCCGCGGCCATCCTGGCCTCGGCGGCCAACGTGCAGGCCTTGCGCGCCGATTTCGATCTCAAGGCCGCGCCCGACCAGGACGGCCTGCAATGGGTGGAGGCGCTGCCCAAGGCCAAGGACGGCCAGCTCAAGAGCGTGCGCGTGGGTTTTGCGGGCGACAAGCTGTCGGCCATCGATATGCTAGACAGCTTCGGCCAGCGCTCGCTGATGCGCTTCACCAATGTGCAGACCAGTGCCAGTCTGCCCGCCGAAACCTTCAAGTTCGTCGCGCCCAAGGGCGCCGACGTGCTCGCGCCCTGATCAGACCGCGCGCTGGCGCACCGGCTGCAGTCTGTCCAGCAGCCCGCAGGCCAGCAGCGTTGCGGCCACGGGCAGCAGCCAGCCCAGGCCCATGGCGCTGCCGGGCAGCAACTGCAGCCATTGCGGTGTCCAGCCGTCGAGGCCTATGGCCTGCACGGCATTGATCAAGCCGAAGACCAGCGCGACCAGCATCACCGGCACGAACACGCGCGGCGCTGACTTCCAGACATCCGACAGCAGGCTCAGGCACACCAGGGCGATCGCCATCGGGTAGATGGCCACCAGCACGGGCACGGCGACCGAGATCAGCTGCTCCAGGCCCTGGTTGGAGAGCAGCAGGCTGACCAGGCTCAGCGCCAGGACCATGCCGCGGTAGGACGATCCCGGAACCAGGGCGCTGAAATAGGTCGCGCAGGCGCTGACCAGGCCCACGCCCGTGGTCAGGCAGGCGAGGATGATCACCGCCGCCAGCAGCAGCAGGCCGGGCAGGCCGAACGTGTGCTGCACATAGGCGGTCAGGATCTGCACGCCGCTGCTGGCCTCGGGCACCATCGAGCCGCTGTGCGCGCCCAGATGCATCAGCGAGATATAGACCAGGCACAGCCCGATGGCGGCGATCACGCCGGCGACGATCGCATAGCGCGTCTGCAGCCGTGCATCGGTCACGCCCGTGTCCTTGATGGCGTTGACGATCACGATGCCGAACACCAGCGCGCCCAATGCATCCATGGTCTGGTAGCCCTGGGTGAAGCCTTCGGCCAGCGCCGCCTGCTGGTAGTCGACCGCGCTGGGCAGCATGCTGCCCGCGGGCAGAAGAAACGCCGCGCCGCCGAGCACGGCCAGCGCCAGGATCAGTACCGGAGTGATCAGCTTGCCCACGGTGTCCATCAGCTTGCCGGGAAACAGCGCGAGCAGCATGACCAGAACGAAGTAGACCGCGGTGTAGCCCAACAAAGCCCCGCCGCCATGACCGACGAACGGCGCCACGCCCATCTCGAACGAGACAGTGGCGGTGCGCGGCGTGGCGAACAGCGGGCCTATGGTCAGATAGACCGCAATGCCCAGCAGCGTGCCGGCCACGCGGCCCAGCGGCGCGGTGATCGCATCCATGCCGCCGCCCACGCGGGCCAGCGCGACCACGGTCAGCAGCGGCAGTCCCACGCCGGTGAGCAGGAAGCCCAGCGCCGCGCTCCACAGGTTTTCACCCGCGGCCAGGCCGACCATGGGCGGGAAGATGATGTTGCCCGCGCCGAGAAACAGCGCAAAGGTCAGGAAGCCAAGCGCAATGAGGTCGCGCGGTTGAAGAGTCTGCATAGAAAGGAGTTCGTGCCGTGGGCCATCTGCTGGCGCAGGAAAAAGGGTTGGATTCTAAGTGGGTGCCCACTGGCCGGTAAGACAAGGGCGGCAATGCCTGTCGGCCAGCCCAGGTTTGCTGGGCCTATTCGTCGCATTGCGCGCCAGCGGCCAGGCAAGCGGCTAAGCTTGGTGACACAGCCTCGCTGCCGCGTTCCATCACTGCCATGCTTATTTTTGTCTACTGTTGTTACTCACCTCCGGCCCGGAGCCTGCGCGCGCGCAGACCGGCCCCCTGCCTGGAGGCCAGCCATGTCTGATCTTTTCGCACAGGACCCCGTCGCGCCGCTGGCCGAAGCCCTCAGGCCCAGGACCCTGGACGACGTCGTCGGTCAGTCGCACCTGTTGGGCGAAGGCAAGCCGCTGCGCCTGGCGTTCCAGTCGGGCAAGCCGCATTCGATGATCTTCTGGGGGCCGCCAGGCGTGGGCAAGACCACGTTGGCGCGGCTCACGGCGACCGCGTTCAAGTGCGAGTTCATCGCGTTGTCGGCGGTGTTCTCCGGCGTCAAGGACATACGCGCCGCGATGGAGCAGGCCCAGCAGAACCTCGCGATGGGCAAGCACACCATCCTGTTCGTCGACGAGATTCACCGCTTCAACAAGTCCCAGCAGGATGCGCTGCTGCCCTATGCCGAAAGCGGCCTGGTGACGTTCATAGGCGCGACCACCGAGAACCCGTCGTTCGAAGTCAACTCGGCCCTGCTGTCGCGTGCCCAGGTCTATGTGCTCAAGTCGCTGACCGACGACGAACTCAAGCTGCTGCTGCAGCGCACGCAGGAAAAGGCGCTGGGCGAGTTGTCATTCGACGACCAGGCGACCGACACCCTCATCGGCTACGCCGACGGCGACGCGCGCCGCTTCCTTAATCTGCTGGAGCAGACCGGTACCGCGGCCAAGACTTCGGGCATCACGCGGATCACGGCCGAGTTTCTCGAGAACGCGCTGACCCTGAACGCGCGGCGCTTCGACAAGGGCGGCGACAACTTCTACGACCAGATCTCGGCGCTGCACAAATCGGTGCGCGGCTCCCACCCCGATGCCGCGCTCTATTGGCTCACGCGCATGCTCGACGGCGGCGCCGACGCGCGCTATCTGTCGCGGCGCATCGTGCGCATGGCCTGGGAGGACATTGGGCTGGCCGATCCGCGCGCCATGCAGATCGCCAACGACGCCGCGCTGACCTACGAGCGCCTGGGCAGCCCCGAAGGCGAACTGGCGCTGGGCCAGGCGGTGATCTATCTGGCGATCGCCGCCAAGAGCAATGCGGGCTACAACGCCTACAACCAGGCCAAGGCCTTCGTGAAGCAGGACAAGAGCCGAGAGGTGCCTGTTCATCTGCGCAATGCGCCGACCAAGCTCATGAAAGAGCTGGGCTACGGCCATGAATACCGCTATGCGCACGATGAGCCCAATGCCTACGCGGCCGGCGAAACCTATCTGCCTGAAGGCATTGCCGAGCCGCGCTGGTACCAGCCCGTGCCGCGCGGCCTCGAAAGCAAGATTGCCGAAAAGCTGACGCTGCTGAGGAAATGGGACGACGAAGCGGGCGGGAAGTAGGCTTCAACCCGGGTCCAGGGTTTTGGCGCCGAGGAAATGGGGCAGGGCTGAGGCCATCAGCGCCATGCCCGAAGTGGTGAGCAGCAGCAATACCATTTGGCGAAACCGCGCTTCGCTCAGTCGCACATAGAGTTTCGCGCCCAGCAGCGTGGGCACCAGCATGGCCGGCGCAACGATGGCGAAAAAGGGCAGCATGTCGCGGGTGACGATTCCGGTCGCGAGATAGGTTCCCATCGTGACCAGCAGCATGGACAGGTTGAAGTTCTGTATCACCGCGCGCTGCGCGTCCTTGTCGAAGCCCCTGAGCGTGCACCACAGCGTGGGCACGGCGCCGGTCATGCCGCCGATTCCGCCCATGACGCCGCCCACCATGCCCGCCATGGCGTCGCCCAGGCGCCCGCCGGCATTCCAGCGGGGCAGCTTGCCCGCAAGCAGCATGCAGGGGCACCAGATGACCAGCAGCGTGCCCAGCAGCAGCTTGAACCAGTGAATGCTCAAGTGCGGAAGAACCGCCACGCCTAACGGAACGCCTGCCAGGCCGCCGAGCACAAACGGCGCCAGCAGCTTCCAGTCAAAGCCGCGTCGCACGCTCAAGGCGGCAATGATCTGGCCGGTCAGCGCGCCGAACACCGTCAGCGCGGCCGCCAGCCGCGGCTCCAGCGTCCAGACCCAGAACGACATCGCCACCATGCCGAAGGCAAAGCCCGACAGTCCCTGCACAAAGCCCGCAACGATCGCTCCCACGGCCGCCCAGACATAGACCTGTTCCATGTTCTCCCCCCTGTTTTGTTCTGATGGAGGTGATTGTCTGGCTGCCTCATAAGTAGATAATTTGTAATTCATATATATCGATATGAGTTTTCTTATGCCGCCACGCATTTCGGATCTGCCCGCCTCGGGTCTGGCCCAGCGCCTCGCCACCCGCCTCAGGATGAAGCACCTGCTGCTGCTGCAGGCGATCCGCGCGCACCGCTCGCTGACCCGGGTGGCCGAGCAGATGGCGACCAGCCAGCCCGCCGTGACCCAGAGCCTGGCGGAGCTCGAAGCGCTGTTTGGCGCGCCGCTGTTCCAGCGCACTTCCCAGGGCATGGTGCCCACGCCTACCGGTGAGCTGGTGCTGTCGCGCTGCGAGACGATGCTGGCCGATCTGCGGCACTGGGCCGACGACATCGAGGCCGTGGGCCAGGGACGGGCCGCGCATCTGCATGTGGGCGTGATTCCTTTCCTGCCGGGCAAACTGCTGGCGGCGGCGATAGCGCGCACCCGCGCCCAAGGTCGCGAAGTCACGGTCACGCTGTATGAAGACACCAGCGATCAGCTGCTGCAGAAGCTGCGCGCGCATGCGCTTGACTGCGTGATCGGCCGCACGTCCGCGGTGCTCGACATGTCGCAGCTGCGCCATGAGATCCTGTATGCGCAGGAACCCCGTCTCATTGCCCACCGCCGTCTGGCCGCGCGGCTGGCGCGGCGCCCGCTCCAATGGAATGAGCTGACGGAACTGGATTGGGTGCTGGGGCCGCGCAGCACGCCCATGCGCGAGCAGATCACCGATTTCTTCTTGCGTGCCGGGGTCAAGCCGCCGCCGCCGTTTGTCGAAAGCCTGTCGGCCAAGGTGATTGGGGAGCTGGTGGCCGCCAATGAACGCGCGGTTTCCATCGTGCCGCTCGACGTGGCCGAGGAACTGGTGCGGATTGCGGGCGTAGCAATGGTCGCGCATCGCTTTGACTGGAGTCTGCCGCCGATCACGCTGTTCCGGCGTGCCTCGGGCGCTGAATATGACGAGGTGAATGTGTTTGCCGCAGCGCTGCGTTCGGTCAGCGCCTCCATGGCAACGGGGACGCCCAACCAGGCGCAGCGCGCAGCGGTTTCCCGTTCGTGCTGAGATTTTCAACGCCAAGCCGGTGGTGGGCTGTTTCGGTTTGCAGCAATTGCATTCGCGAATTGATGCGATTTCGCGCGATTTAACGTGCTTGTTTTCGGTGCTTTTCGGTTGTGCGCAATCTGGCAAAAATCGTGCAGCGACTTATGACATATTTTTGTCTTTTAAGCCGAAATCGGCGCTGAAGCCTGTCACATTCGGGGTGTTCCGCGCGGGCCGGTCGCGATTATTTTCGGCTGTTGGTTTTATGACTAACAGCGCTGCAAGCCGCAGCCCGCCTTGATATCTCGCCCCCGGCACCGAGTGCTCAAGCGTATGCGCAAGCGCTCATTGATCGCAGATGCGTTCGATTACGAGACGATTACATTGCCGGGAGTACACTTCGCCCCGTTGACGCCGGCAAGCCTCCCAGCCGCGCTTTCGTGTGTGCGAGTTCGCCTGCGTGTCCGTCAGAAACCCTGGTAAGGAATCCCATGCTATTTGGCAAACTGCTGCCACGCGAAGGTAATTTTTTCGAAATGTTCAACCAGCACGCCGACCGCATCGTCGAAGCGGCGCATGCGTTCTCGCAGCTGGTGGCGAACTACAACGACCTGCATCTGCGTGAGAAGTACGGACAGGACGTCGACAACGCCGAGCGCGCTGCCGACCGCGTGACGCACGACGTGAACAAGGCCTTGCACAAGACCTTCATCACGCCGCTGGACCGCGAACAGATCCACTCGCTGATCAACACCATGGACGACGTGGCCGACCTGATTCAGGATTCTGCCGAGACCATGGCGCTTTATGACGTACGTCATATGACAGAAGAAATCACGCGCCTGACCGACCTGAGCGTCAAGTGCTGCGAGCGCGTGCGCGACGCCGTCAAGCTGCTCGATCGCATTTCGGACGCCAACACCGCCGAAGCCGCGCTCAAGACCTGCGAGGAAATCGACCGCCTCGAGTCCGACGCCGACCGCGTGATGCGCGCGGCCATGAGCAAGTTGTTCCGCGAAGAGCCCGATGTGCGCGAAGTGATCAAGCTCAAGGCAATCTACGAACTGCTCGAGACCATCACCGACAAGTGTGAGGACGTCGCCAATCACATCGAGGGCATCGTCCTCGAGAATTCCTGATCCGGCGCGGAGTCCTGAAGTAATGGAAACCGTACAAGCCGCCCTCTGGGTCGTGGTCTTGCTGGTGGCGCTGGCCTTGCTGTTCGACTTCATGAACGGCTTTCACGACGCGGCCAACTCGATTGCGACCGTCGTCTCCACCGGCGTGCTCAAGCCGGCGCAGGCCGTTGTCTTCGCCGCATTCTTCAACGTCGTCGCGATCTTCGTGTTCCACCTGAGCGTCGCCGCGACGGTGGGCAAGGGCATCGTGCAGCCGGGCATCGTCGACACCCATGTGGTGTTCGGCGCGCTGGTCGGCGCGATCGCCTGGAACCTGATCACCTGGTACTACGGCATTCCCAGCAGTTCCTCGCATGCGCTGATTGGCGGCATCGTGGGCGCGGTGATCGCCAAGGCGGGCGCGGGCTCGCTGATCGCCAGCGGCATCTGGAAGACCGTGGCCTTCATCTTCGTCTCGCCGCTGCTGGGTTACCTGCTGGGCTCGCTGATGATGGTGCTGGTCGCCTGGATCTGCCGCCGTGCCAGGCCCAACAAGGTCGACAAGTGGTTCCGCCGGCTGCAACTGGTTTCGGCCGGTGCCTATAGCCTGGGCCACGGCGGCAATGACGCGCAAAAGACCATAGGCATCATCTGGCTGCTGCTGATCGCCACGGGCTACACCAGCGTCAATGACGCGGCGCCGCCCACCTGGACCATCATCTCCTGCTACATCGCCATCGGCCTGGGCACGATGTTCGGCGGCTGGCGCATCGTGAAAACCATGGGCCAGAAGATCACCAAGCTCAAGCCCGTCGGCGGCTTCTGCGCCGAAAGCGGCGGCGCGCTGACGCTGTTCATCGCCACGGCGATGGGCGTGCCGGTCTCGACCACGCACACCATCACCGGTGCGATCGTCGGCGTGGGCTCGACCCAGCGCGCCAGCGCCGTGCGCTGGGGCGTGGCCGGCAACATCATCTGGGCCTGGGTGCTGACCATTCCGGCCAGCGCGTTCGTGGCTTCGATCGCCTACTGGGTCAGCCTGCAGATCTTCTGATCTTGCGCTGCATCCAGGCAAAAGCCGTCGCCCCCTGGGGTGGCGGCTTTTTTCATTTCAGCTCTGCGGCTGCGAGATCTTGCGCGCTTCCTCGATCTGGTATTCGAAGTAATGCTGGAAGCTGTAGGCCAGGCTGGCCATGAGCACCGTGGCGCCCATCATCAGCGACAGGCCGATCGCAAACACCGTGCCCCAGTGCGTGCGGCCGGGCTCGGCGTCGGCGCTGTCGGCCGGGTTGAAGCGCGCGTTCCAGGCGTCGGCGGGCGTGAGTCCATACAGAATGGCGCGCAGCGCGCAGCCGGCGATGGTGAAGCCCAGCAGCGGAATCAGCAGCCAGCTGAGCTGGTCGTCCTGGCCCAGTGCCTGCACGCGCTGTATGCCGTAGATGCCCAGCGCCGTGGGCAGCGGCAGCAGCCAGCCGCGCCAGTCGAGCAGGCCGTAAAGGTAGAAACGGTGCAGGCCCAGCGGCCCGCCGATAAAGGCCAACCAGGCGGCCAGGGTCTTGCTTTTCATGCGGCCATTATTCGCATGAATGGCCGCCGCGCCTATCGGGCGACTACCGGGGGCGTGGAGTCGCCTTCGCCCAGCGTCTTTTCCATCAATACGATGTCGAGCCAGCGGTCGAACTTCCAGCCCATGGAGCGCATGACGCCGATTTCGCTGAAGCCGGCCGCGCGGTGCACGCCTATCGAGCCCGCGTTGGCCGAGTCGCCGATCACCGCCAGCAATTTGCGCACGCCCGCGGCCTGGGCCTGGTCGCAAAGCGCCTGCAGCAGCAGCCGGCCCACGCCCTGGCCGCGGGCGGAATCGGCCACATAGATCGAGTCTTCGGCCGAGAAACGGTAGGCGGGACGCGGCTTGAACCAGTTGGCGTAGCTGAAGCCCAGGATCTGGCCGTCTTCGCCTCCGGCCACGATGTAGGGCAGGCCGCGCGAAAGAACGTCGGCGCGGCGTGCGGTCATATCCTGCTCGCTGGGCGGGTCAATTTCGAAAGTGCCCGTGCCGTGCAGTACGTGGTGGCGGTAAATCGCGGTGATTGCGGGGATGTCTGACTCGGTGCTGGCGCGGATATTAGGCATAAAGGAAAGAAGTCGATATAATCGTGAGCTTTGCTGCGTGTCGCTGGCCGGGTGGCCATGTCGCGTGTCTCAACGTGGCAGAAAACATTGCAGCAGATGCTGCAAACCACCCAAAGGATAAATTATGGTCGTCATTCGACTTTCTCGCGGCGGCTCCAAGGCCCGTCCTTTCTACAACATCGTAGTGGCTGACAAGCGCACCCGCCGTGATGGCGCCTTCATCGAGCGTCTGGGTTTCTACAACCCAACCGCACGTGGCGGCGAAGAAGGTCTGCGCATTGCGCAAGACCGTCTGACGTACTGGAAGAGCGTGGGCGCACAATCGTCGCCTACGGTGGACCGCCTGATCAAGCAAGCCTCCAAGGCAGCTGCTTAATCTGACGCTTCCCTAAAGGCGGGTTCCGTGGCTTATGCTTGCGGAACCCGCCTTTTTTTTGCCGCCGGGCCGCCCCAAGGCAAAAAAGCCCCCTTGGGGGGCAGCGCAGCTACGCGTAGCGAGCCAGCGTGGGGGCATTTTTTTGCCGCCGGGCCGCCCCAAGGCAAAAAAGCCCCCTTGGGGGGCAGTGCAGCTACGCGTAGCGAGCCAGCGTGGGGGTATTTTTCATTTCTAATTTTGCTTGAACCATGGCCCTTCTTCCTGTATTCGAACCCGCTCAACTGCCTGCCGACGCCGTAGAGGTCGGCCGCATCGCGGACGCCTGGGGTATCAAGGGCTGGTTCAAGGTGTTGCCTTTCAGTGCCGATGCCGAAGTGCTGCTGTCTGCCAAGCAGTGGTTTCTGCAGCCTTCCGAGCGCGGCGCGCGCACGTTCTCCGGCACCGTGCTGCTGCCGGTCAAGCAGGCGCGCGAGCATTCGGGCTCCATCGTCGCTACGGCTGACATCGTCGCCGACCGCACGGCCGCCGAATCGCTCAAGGGCGTGCGCATTTTTGTCTCGCGCGCCGAGTTTCCCAAGGCGGCCGAAGACGAGTACTACTGGGTCGACCTGCTGGGCCTGGACGTGATCAACCGCGAAGGCCTGGTGCTGGGTCAGGTCAAGGATCTGATGTCGACCGGACCCCAGACCGTGCTGGTGATCGCCTACGAGGAAGATGGGAAAACGCTGGAGCGCATGATTCCCTTCGTGTCGGCCTATGTGGACAAGGTCGAATTGTCGGAGCGCCGCATCACGGTCGACTGGCAGACGGATTATTGATGGCCTGTGTTTCGTTGATGCTGCCCATGCCGAGCAGGAAGGGTCCAAGCCATGCGTTTTGACATCATCACTTTGTTTCCGGAGCTGTTCGCGCCGTTTCTCGCCAGCGGCGTCACGCGCCGTGCATATTCCACGGGCCAGGTCGCGGTGCGGCTGTGGAATCCGCGCGACTATGCGCAGGGCAATTACCGCCGAGTCGACGACCGGCCTTTTGGCGGCGGCCCCGGTATGGTGATGATGGTCGAGCCGCTGCAGGCCTGCCTCGATGCGATTCGCGCCGACCGCGCCGAAGACCCGGCCGAACAGGTGCCGCTGGTGCTGTTCTCGCCGATAGGCAAGAAGCTCGACCACCCGTCGGTGGAGCAGTGGGCGCAGAGCCCGGGCGCGATCCTGCTGTGCGGCCGCTACGAAGGCATTGACCAGCGCTTCATCGACACCCATGTGAATGCGCAGATCAGTCTGGGCGACTTCGTGCTGTCGGGCGGCGAAATCGCGGCCATGGCGCTGCTCGACGCGGTCACGCGGCTGCAGCCCGGCGTGCTCAACGACGAAGGCAGCCACCAGCTCGACAGCTTCAACCCCAGCCTCAACGGTCTGCTCGACTGCCCGCATTACACGCGCCCTGAAGTCTGGCAGGGCCAGGAAGTGCCGGCGGTGCTGATTTCTGGCCACCATGCGCACATCGAGCGCTGGCGCCGAGACCAGAGCCTGGAAATCACGGCGCGCAACCGCCCCGATCTGCTGGCCCAGGCGCGCGAGGGCGGGCATCTGACCCGCAAGGATGAAGCGGTTTTGGCAAAAATAGCAGACGGGCTATAATAGAAGGCTGTCGATCCTCTGCCGGCCGCTGCATTCGAGGAGCCCAAGCGTCAAGTGTTGGGCGAGTAATGCAGCCATACAGTACCAATCCCGGTGCTTGCCAATTGTGGCGCGGACAAGATCGTTGGATGTAACCATGAATCTGATCCAGACTCTTGAGCAGGAAGAAATTGCCCGCTTGAACAAGACCATCCCCGTTTTCTCCCCCGGTGACACCGTCATCGTGAGCGTGAACGTGGTTGAAGGCGCGCGCAAGCGTGTGCAGGCCTACGAAGGCGTCGTGATTGCCAAGCGCAACCGCGGCCTCAACAGCGGCTTCACTGTTCGCAAGATCTCCAGCGGTGAAGGCGTGGAGCGTACGTTCCAGACGTACAGCCCGCTGATCGCCGGTATCGAAGTCAAGCGCCGTGGTGACGTGCGCCGTGCCAAGCTGTACTACCTGCGCGAGCGCAGCGGCAAGTCGGCACGTATCAAGGAAAAGCTGCCAGCTCGCAAGACGGCAGCCGCGCCTGCTGCAGCTGCAGCAGCGCCCGCTACCGCCGCCTGAATCGCCTAGGCGCTTCGGGAAAGCCGCTACAGTTCGCTGTAGCGGCTTTTTTTGTTTTTGCGGGCAATCCGCATTTTTTGTCGGGACTGGCCAGTGCTCCCTTCTTCTTCCTTGGTTTCCCCCAGGCCCAGCCCGTTGGCGCCGGGTTTCGATCCGCGTTCGGTGCCGGTGCTGGCCGTCGACAGCCATCTGCCCGCCGTGCCCGCGAGCGCCCAGACCGCCCAGGCCTTGCGCCACCGCTTTGCGGCGCCGCCGTTGTGGTCGCCCGAGATCGAGCGCGAACTGCTGCTGCCCGACCGCGCGCCGGCCGAAGCCGCGGTGCTGATCGCCATCGTGCAGCGCGAGCAGCCCATGGTGCTGCTGACCGAGCGCACGGTGCATCTCTCGTCGCATTCTGGCCAGGTGGCGTTTCCTGGCGGCAAGCGCGATCCCGAGGATGCGGATGCGGCCGCGACGGCGCTGCGTGAAGCGCAGGAAGAGGTGGGGCTGGACCCGGCCCTGGTCGAAGTGCTGGGCAACCTGCCGCCCTATGTGACCACCACCGGCTTTGTCGTGACGCCTGTCGTCGGCCTGGTGTCGGCCGACGCGCGCTATCAGCCAAACCCCTATGAGGTGGCCGACCTCTTCGAAGTGCCGCTGGCCTTCGTGCTCGACCCCGCGAACCACCAGCGGCATGCGCTCGATAGACCCGAAGGGCGGCGCGAATGGTTGTCGATGCCGTACCAGGATGGGGACGTGCAGCGCTACATCTGGGGTGCAACGGCGGGCATGTTGCGCAACTTCTATCGCTTTATGCTGGCTTGAGACGGTAGGCCATGCCGCAGAGGGCAAGTATGATGGCCGCATGAGTTTCTTCGCCATCCTGTTTGCCTTGCTGATCGAGCAGGCCCGCCCGCTGGCCCGCAGCAATTCCGTTCACGCGGGATTGCGCGCCTGGACCGTCTCCGTGCGTCGCAATTTTGATGCAGGCCAGTCGTACCACGGCTGGGTCGCCTGGGGGCTTGCCGTGCTCGCTCCGGCGCTGCTCGCCCTGGGCGTGCATCTGCTGCTGATGTGGCTTGTGGGCTGGCCGCTGGCGCTGGTCTGGAACGTGGCCGTGCTCTACGTGACGCTGGGCTTTCGCCAGTTCAGCCACCATTTCACGCGCATCCGCGATGCGCTCGAAGCGGCCGATGAATTCACCGCGCGCGAAGAACTGGCGCAATGGCAGCAGGTCGATACCACCGAAGTGCCGCGCAGCCAGGTGGTGCGCCATGTGATCGAGTACTCGGTGCTGGCCGCACACCGCCATGTGTTCGGCGTGCTGTTCTGGTACTCGGTGCTCGCGGCCCTGGGCCTGGGCCCCATGGGCGCGGTACTGTACCGTTCGGCCGAATTCGTTTCACGCTACTGGTCGCGCCAGGGTTTCATGGGCGCGCAGCCCGTGAGCGAGCGCCTGCAGAGCGCGGCGCGCCAGGCCTGGATGTGGATCGACTGGCTGCCCGCGCGGCTCACGGCGCTGAGCTTTGCGGTGGTCGGCAGCTTCGAGGAAGCGATCGACGGCTGGCGCTTTCATGCGCAGCGCTTTCCCAACGACAACGACGGCGTGCTGCTGGCCGCCACGGCCGGTGCGATCAATGTGCGCCTGGGCGGCGAAGCGCTCAAGGCGCGCGAAGACGCGACGCTGATGCCGGGCTTTGATGGCGAGGCCGATTTCGACGACAGCGATTCCACACCGGGCCGCCTGCCCGAACTGAGCCACCTGCGCAGCGTGGTGGGCCTGGTCTGGCGTTCGGTGGTGGTGTGGTTGCTGCTGCTGGCGTTGCTGACCCTGGCGCGCCTGCTGGGCTGAGCCCTGGCGCCCCGCGCGGGGCGCTTTTCAATACCTTCGTTCGACGCTCAGCTCTTCGAACAGATCGCGGTAGATGCGGTAGCGATTGGCGCTGATGTGGTGCGGGCTGTCCTTGGCATCGACTTCGGCCATCACGGCGCAGCCGGGCTCGTGCAGGTGGGTGCAGTTGTAGAACTTGCAGTCGGCCGCGCGCGCGCCTATGTCGGGCATGCAGCGGGCCAGATCCATCGGGCCGATGTGGTGCAGGCCGAATTCCTGGAAGCCTGGCGAATCGAGCAGCGCGGTCTGGCGGTCTTCGTCGACCCAGTACCAGGTGGTGCTGGTGGTCGTGTGCTTGCCCGAATTCAAGGCCTGGGAGATTTCGCCGGTCTGCGCGCGCGCTCCCGGTATCAGCAGGTTGATCAGCGTGCTCTTGCCCGAACCCGATGGGCCGAGCACCAGCGTGGCCTTGCCCTTGAGGTGTTGCATCAGCGCGGCGCGGTCGGTTTCGCTCGATTCGGTCAGCGACAGCGGCAGCACGCCGTAGTTCGGCTGGTCGCTGCCGTGGCGCATGTGGCGGTAGGGCAGCAGCCGTTCCCAGGCGCGCGCAAAGGGCTCGACCAGATCGCTCTTGTTGAGCCCGATCAGCGGCTTGATGTGCGAGGCTTCGGCGGCAATCAGCGCGCGCGCGAGCTGGCTTTCGGAGAACACCGGGTCGGCCGCGATCAGAATCAATACCAGATCGATATTGGCGGCAAACGACTTGGTGCGGATCTCGTCCTGGCGGTAGAACAGGTTGCGCCGGGGCAGCACCTTCTCGATCGTGCCTTCGTCGCCCTGGCCTGCGGCGGGCATGATCCAGCGCACATGGTCGCCGACCACGGCCTGGCTCTTCTTGCCGCGCGGGTGGCAGATGCGGCGCGAGCCGTCCGGGGCTTCGACCACGCAGTGGCGACCATGGCTGGCAACGACCAGGCCTTCGGGGCGGGCGCTGTCCTGGGTCATGCGAGCAAGGCATCGATGCGGCGCGCGCAATCGAAGTCCGTGGCCGAGACGCCGCCGACGTCATGGGTGTTGAGGCGAACCGTGCAACGGTTGTAAGTCACCTTGAGGTCGGGGTGATGGTCCTGCTGGTGGGCGATCAGCGCCACGGCGTTGACGAAGGCCATGGTTTCGTAATAGTTCACGAAGGAAAACGTCTTTTCGATGGCCACATCGGGGCCGTCGCCGCTGAGCTGCCAGCCTTCGGCCTGGGCGAGTTGCGAGACCAGTTGTGTCGCCGACATTGCGCGGCGTGGCTGGGTGGACCAGTCCTGTTGCTTGAGTGGAGTAGTTGTCATGATGCGTTGGGGGCCAGGGCAGGCGCCGGCAGGCGCGCCAGGCGCTCGATGGCCGGTGGGTGCGAATAGTAGAAAGCGACGTAGGTCGGGTCGGGCGTGAGCGTCGAGGCGTTGTCTTCGTAGAGCGTCAGCAACGCCGACGCGAGGTCGCCGCCCTCGGCTTGCGCTGCGGCATAGGCATCGGCCTCGAACTCGTCGCGGCGCGAGAAATACGACATCAGCGGTGCGAGGAAGAAGCTGAACACCGGCGTCACGAGCATGAACAGCAGCAGCGCGACGGCTTCATTGCCCGCGAGCGCGCTCGCGCCCGTGAGCAGCATATCGAGGCTGGGGCGCACGCCCAGGCCGGTGTAGAACCAGGGCTGCTGCGACAGCCAGCCGAGCAGGGCCAGCGCGGCCAGGCTTATGGCAAACAGGCCGATCAGGCGCTTGGTGATATGGCGATGCTTGAAATGGCCCAGTTCGTGGGCCAGCACGGCTTCGACTTCACCCGGCGAAAGCTGCTTGAGCAGGGTGTCGTAGAACACCACGCGCTTGGCCGAGCCAAAGCCCGTGAAGTAGGCGTTGGCATGGGCCGAGCGGCGGCTGCCGTCCATGACGAACAAGCCCTTGGCCGAGAAGCCGCAGCGCTGCATCAGCGCCGTCACGCGCTGCTGGATGGCTTCGTCCTTGAGCGGCTCGAAGCGGTTGAACAGCGGCGCGATCACGCTGGGGTACAGCCACATCAGCAGCAGGTTGAAGCCGGCCCAGACGATCCAGGCCCAGAGCCACCACAGCGCGCCGCTGGAAGCCATGAGCCAGAGGATCAGCGCGGCCAGCGGCAGGCCGATCACGGCGCCGACCAGCGTCGACTTGAACAGGTCGGCGAGCCAGAGTTTAGGAGTGAGCTTGTTGAAGCCGAAGCGCTGCTCGATGACGAAGGTCTGGTACAGCGACAGCGGCAGGCCGATCAGGCCCGAAATCAGCGCGAACGCGGCGAGCAGCGCGATCTGCTGGTGCAGGCCCTGGCCCAGCCACTGCAGCAGTTGCTGGTGCAGCGCGTCGAGGCCGCCGAGCAGCGTCCAGCCCAGCAGCAGGGCAGTGGACAGCGCCAGATCGACCAGCGCGACACGCGCCTTGGCCAGCGTGTAATCGGCGGCTTTCTGATGGGCCGCGAGCCGCACATGCTGGGCAAACGCCGCGGGCACTTCGGCGCGGTGGCGCGCCACGTGGCGCACCTGGCGCGACAGCAGCCACAGCCGCGTGAGCAGTTGCAGCACCAGCAGCGCGGCAAAGCCCAGAGTCAACAGCAGCGAAGGTGAAAATGGGGTGGTGGAGAGCATCTGCGGGCAGTGTAGGCGACAATTCGCGCCATGTCCGATGCCCCCCTCTCCAACCCTCCCGTGCTTGCGAAATCCGATTTGAATCTCGTCTGGCTTGACTGTGAAATGACCGGCTTGCAGCCCGAGACCGACAGGGTCATCGAGATCGCCGTCGTGGTCACCAACTCCGACCTGTCGATACGCGTCGAAGGCCCGGTCTTCGCCATCCATCAGAGCGATGCGCTGCTCGACGGCATGGACGCCTGGAACAAGGGCACGCACGGCCGCAGCGGCCTGATCACGCGCGTCAAGGAATCCGAGGTGACCGAAGCCCAGGCCGAGAAGGAGCTGATTGCCTTCCTGTCGCGCTATGTGCCCAAGGGCAAGGTGCCGCTGTGCGGCAACAGCATAGGCCAGGACCGGCGCTTCCTGGTGAACTACATGCCCAAGCTCGAGGCCTTCTTCCACTACCGCAATGTCGACGTGAGCACGTTCAAGGAACTCGCCCGCCGCTGGAAGCCCGCGGTCTGCGCGTCGTTCAAGAAAGCGCAGCGCCACACGGCGCTGGCCGATGTGCATGAGTCTATCGACGAGCTGATCCACTATCGCGCGCATTTCCTCGCGCTCGAGCCAATCGCTGCCTGATCACAGCGTGGCGCGGCCTTGGCCTTGGCATTCCCAGGGCAATATCCGACCCGCGCTTGCGCTGAAGAAGTCAAACGTGTCATAATTCGCAGCTTGCCCCTACCCTTTGGGGTAATTTGCGCATCTCCCATCACTCACCGGGCCCCGCTTTTTGATCCGTGCTCCTCGCACGACAAAGCAACTTATGCCCAGCCGCCTCACTTCGAGCCGGCCACGTTTGACGGTTGATGTTTTTTAACCGTCATTGAAGCACCGCAGACATCTGTTCGGTGGCGCTTCATCGTGAGAAACAAATGAACGACAACATTATTGAGCAGGGCGTTGCCGCCGCTGCAGAATCTTCTTTGGACCATTCCATTTTGAACGCAGCGCATATTGCTGCCGACGACGCTGCCATCGTTGCAGACGCCGCATCCATCATTTCCGATTCCGAATCGCTGGAAACCGAAGCTGAACAAGCTGAAGTCGAGCAAAAGCCCAACGGCTTCGTGGAACTGGGCCTGGCTCCTGAACTGGTTCAGGCTGTCGCCGACCTGGGCTATACGCAGCCCACCGCCGTGCAAGCCAAGGCCATTCCCCTGGCCATGAACAAGGGCCCGAACGCGACCGCCTTTGTCGACCTGATGGTGTCGAGCCAGACCGGTTCGGGCAAGACCGCTGCGTTCCTGCTGCCCGTGCTGCACACGCTGCTCGAACAGCAAGCTGAAATCGAAGCCGAAGGCCGTGCCGAATTCGAGCGCGCCTGCGCCGAAGCCGCCGCCAATGGCGAGCCAGCTCCCAAGCGCAAGCGCAAGGACCCGACCAACCCCCGCAACTTCAAGGCTGCCGCTCCCGGCGCCCTGATCCTGTGCCCCACGCGCGAGCTGGCCCAACAGGTGGCGCATGACGCCATCGAGCTGGTCAAGCATTGCCGCGGCCTGCGCGTTGCCAACGTGGTCGGTGGTATTCCTTACCAACTGCAAATCGCCAAGCTGCAAAACGCCAATCTGGTGGTGGCCACTCCCGGCCGTCTGCTCGACCTGCAGCGTTCTATGCAGATCAAGCTCGACAAGGTGCAATTCCTGGTCGTCGACGAAGCCGACCGCATGCTCGACCTGGGCTTCTCGGACGACCTCGCCGAAGTCAACCAGATGACGTCGCAGCGCCAGCAGACCATGATGTTCAGCGCCACGTTCGCGTCGCGCATTCAGCAGTTGGCCATGCGTGTGATGCATGACAACGGCGCCGGCGTCAAGAAGATCCAGATCGACTCGCCGCAAGAAAAGCATTCGAGCATCAAGCAAGTGCTGTTCTGGGCCGACAACGCCCAGCACAAGCGCAAGCTGCTGGACCACTGGCTGCGTGACACCACGATCAACCAGGCCATCGTGTTCGCTTCCACGCAAGTGGAATGTGACGGTCTGGCCACCGATCTGCAGCAGGAAGGCTTCTCGGCCGTCGCTCTGCACGGTGCTCTGAGCCAAGGTCTGCGCAATCGCCGCCTGCAGGCACTGCGCGGCGGCCAGGTGCAAATCCTGGTGGCTACCGATGTGGCCGCACGCGGTATCGACGTGCCCACCATCACCCACGTGTTCAACTACGGTCTTCCCATGAAGGCCGAAGATTACACCCACCGTATCGGCCGTACCGGCCGCGCCGGTCGCACGGGTCTGGCTGTGACGTTCGCTGAATTGCGCGATCGTCGCCGCATCTTCGACATCGAAGCCTTCACGCGCCAGCAGTTCACTGCTGAAGTGGTGCCTGGTCTCGAGCCTACGCAGCGCGCTCCCCAGGGCGGTCGCCCTGACGGCCGTGGCCGTGGCGGCGAAGGCCGTGACTACTCGCCACGTGGCCGCAGCGGCGGCTTCGGCGGCGGCGGTGGTGGCGGTCGCAGCTTCGGCGGCGGCGGTGGTGGTGGCCGTAGCTTCGGCGGCGGTGATCGCGGCGGCTTCGGTGGCGGTGGCGATCGTGGCGGCTTCGGCGGCGGCGACCGTGGTGGTGATCGCGGCGGCTTCGGCGGCGGCGGTGACCGCGGTGGTTTCGGCGGCGGCGACCGTGGTGGTGATCGTGGCGGCTTCGGCGGCGGCGGTGATCGCGGCGGCTTCGGCGGCAACGACCGTGGCGCGGGTTTCGCTCCACGTGGCGGCGCTCCCCGTGACGACCGTGGCTTCGGCGGCGGCGCTCCACGCCGTGACGGCGAAGGCTTTGCTCCGCGCAAGCCTGCATTTGCCGACAACCGTGGTGGTGATCGCGGCGGCTTCGGCGGCGGCGACCGTGCTCCGGCACGTGAATACGGTGCGCGTCCTGCCTTCGCTGGCAAGCCCGCGGGCGGCCCTGGCGGCAAGCCTTCGTTCACGCCCCATGACGCTCGCAAGCGTCCCGCACGCCCAGCGCGCTGAAATCCAGAACTAGCGTGCGCAGGCTATGCAAGTAGCCTCGCCAACGCAAGAAAATGCCCTCCAGGTGCGAGCCTGGAGGGCATTTTTCATGGGCGATGTGAAAGTGGCGGATCAGCGCGGCGCTGGCCGCTGGCGCACAAAGCGGGTGCGTGACACCGGCAGGCCCCACAGGTCTTCGGCCTGGGTCTGCTGCGCGGCAAATCCGGCTTTGCGGTAGACCGCTTCGGCCAGCGGCGCTGTCTGGTCGGTGCGGGTGATCAGCGAGGCTTGCAGCACCAGTGACTCCTGATCGGCCTGGGCCAGTGCGGCCTGCAGCAGCATCTGGCCCGCACCCGTGCCGCGCACCGTGCGGTGCACGATGAACCAGCCAAGTTGCGCGCCCTGCAAGGCAATCGCGCCCAGCACCTGATCGCCTTCGCAGTACAGCCACAGGTGATGGCCGGGCTGGTCCAGCTGTGCGAGCAGCGCGCCGAACGCCTGGTGCATGGCGCGTTCGGCCGCCATGGCCTGGGCTGTCGGCAGGTCGGCCAGCAAATCCTTGGCGATCAGGCCCACCACATCGCCCTGGCAACCGGGCCGGTAACCGCGGTGCAGGCGTTCGGGGTGGGGCGTTTCCGTCCTGGGGTGCAGATTGGCCTGTGACAGCGCGCTGGCGTACAGCGACATATAGCGCCCCAGCGCCTGCTGCTGGGCATCGTCGAGCTGTTCGAGCACCTTGGCCACCTGGCGCGTGCCGAAATCATCGGCCTCCTGGTACAGCGCATGGCCGGCATCGGTCAGGAACAGGGCGTGGGAGCGCGCATCGGACGCCACGGCCTCGCGGCGCAGCAGGCCCTGGGCTTCCATCTTGCTGATCTGGCGGCTGGCATTCGACTTGTCCAGCCGCAGCGCGCTGGCCAGGTCGCGCGCCAGCATGCCGGGCTGCATGCCCAGCTCCAGCAGTGTGTGCACGGCCGATGGCGAGAGATCGCTGCCGGCCACGGGCGTGCGCAGATAGCCCAGCTCGCGCACCAGCTGGCGCGAGAAGTTGCGCAGCGCGCTGATTTTTTCGGACAGGTCTTCAGGTGAAGACGTTTTTTCATGGGGGTTCATTGCTATCAAAAGTGTAGCTACATCAAGGCGCGCACGTATCCCTGGCTGGCTCATGGCTATAGCCAAAGCTCTCTATAATCAAGTTGCGTATCGCAACTATCTTGAAAAAGCGTACGCAAATCAGGGAACACACACCCTGGCCGGCAGATGCCGGCCGCACTGGTGTGCTTTACATCTGGAGAGAGACTTTATATGACAACCCCTCAGCCCCCAAAAGTGGCGCGCGTGAGCCGTGTGCTCGCCGCCATCGTGGGCCTTCTTGTGATCGCCGTGGGCGCCTATCTGACCTATGGCGGAGTGCAGCTGCTCGGTCTGGGCGGCTCGCTGTACTACCTGCCCATGGGCCTGGCCCTGGTCGCTGCCGGCGTGCTGCTGGTGCGCGGCGATCTCCGCGGCAGCCTGGTCTTTGCCGCGGCCTTTGCCGTGACCGTGGTCTGGGCGCTGTGGGAGGCGGGCTGGCACTTCTGGCCGCTGGCCGCGCGCCTGGGCCTGCTGGCCGTGCTGGGCCTGTTGGTCGCCCTGGTCTCGGCCGGCCTGCGTGGCCGCGGCGACACCCGGCGTACGCGCATGCTGTCTTTCGGCTCGGCCGCCGTGCTGTTGTTGGGCCTGGGCGGCGCGCTGTTCGGTGCCTTCCAGCCGGTCTGGACCGTGAAGTCGGCCCAGGCGCCGCAAGCCGTGGACAACGGCTATGACGCTGCCAAGGATGTGGCCGACTGGACCAACTACGGCCGCACGCCCGACGGCACGCAGTTTTCTCCCGCCACGCAGATCACGCCCGAGAACGTGAACCAGCTGCAAGTGGCCTGGACCGTGCGCACCGGCGACTTCGCCTATGGCGGCGCCGAGAACCAGAACACGCCGCTGCAGATCGGCAAGACGCTGTATGCCTGCACGCCGACCAACCAGGTGTTTGCCATCGACGCCGACTCGGGCAAGCAGCTGTGGAAATTCGATCCCAAGGCCAATGCGGGCTACAGCCCGAGCTGGCAGCGCTGCCGCTCGCTGGCCTATTACGAGCTGCCTGCCGAAAAGGCCGAAGCCGAACGCCTGGCCCATGGCGCGGCCGCCTGTTCGCGCCGCATCTACGTGAGCACCGCCAATCTGAAGCTGATTGCGCTGGATGCCGCCAGCGGCCAGCCCTGCGCGGGCTTTGGCGAGCGCGGCGAAGTGTCCCTGGCCGTAGGCATGGGCGATATCGTGCCGGGCTTCTACAACCCCACGGCCGGCCCGGTGCTCGCGGGCGACCGTCTGCTTGTGGGTGGCTGGGTGATGGACAACCAGTCTGTGGACGAGCCTTCGGGCGCGGTGCGCGCCTTCGATACCGTGACCGGCAAGCTCGAATGGGTCTGGGATATCGGCCGCCCCGGCGTGAACACCGCCCCCGGCCCGGGCGAGCACTACACGCGCGGCACGCCCAACACCTGGGCCGCGCCAACCTATGACGCCGAACTGGGCCTGGTCTACCTGCCCACGGGCAACGGCACGCCCGACATGTACGGCGGCCACCGCACGCCCGAAACCGACCGCGTGAGCTCGGCCATCGTCGCGCTCGATGCGCGTACCGGCGCCGAGCGCTGGGTGTTCCAGACAGCGCACCACGATGTCTGGGACTACGATCTGCCGTCCAAGCCCGTGCTGTATGACGTGCCCGGCGACAACGGCGCGCGCATTCCCGCGCTGATCCAGACCACCAAGCGCGGCGAAATCTTCATGCTCGACCGCCGTACCGGCGTGCCGATAGCCGAAGTGGTCGAAAAGCCGGTGTCCACCGCAGGCCTGTCGGGCGAGAAGCTGTCGCCCACGCAGCCTTACTCGGTCGGCATGCCGCAGATCCGCCAGGGCGACCTGACCGAAGCCGGCATGTGGGGCATCACGCCGCTGGACCAGCTGGCCTGCCGCATCGCGTTCAAGCAGCTCGAGTACAAGGGCGACTTCACGCCGCCGTCGACGAACTGGTACATTCCGCACCCTTCGCCGTTCGGCACCATGAACTGGGGCGGCATCTCCATCGACAAGGTGCATGACTACCTGATCGTCAACGACATGCGCATCATGATGAAGGCCCGCCTGATTCCGCGCGAAGAGCTCGCATCCTCGCTGGCCAAGACCGGCAAGGCCGGCCCCAGCGTGGGCGGCATCGTGCCCATGGAAGGCACGCCTTACGGCCTGAGCCGCGCGATGGTGACATCGCAGCTGGGCGTACCCTGCACCGATCCGCCGTTCGGCATGATGACCGCCATCGACCTGAAGACCCGCAAGATCGCCTGGCAGCGTTCCATGGGCACGGTCAAGGAGCTGGGCCCGCTGGGCATTCGCACCGGCATGCCGATTCCGCTGGGCATGCCCACGCTGGGCGGCCCCGTGGCCACGGCCGCAGGCCTGGTGTTCTTCAACGGCACGGCCGACTACTACCTGCGCGCCATGGACGTGAAGACCGGCAAGGAAGTCTGGAAGTCGCCGCTGCCCGTGGGCGCGCAGTCGACACCGTTGGTGTTCATTTCGCCCGAGACCGGCAAGCAGTTCGTCGTGGTCACCGCCGGCGGCGGCCGCACGGCGCCCGACCGTGGCGACTACATCATTGCCTATGCCTTGCCCGGGCAGGCCAAGTAAGCCGGCCACTGCCGCAGGCTGAAACGAGAAGACCCGCCGCGGCGGGTCTTTTTCATGCCGGAGTCAGCCCGTGGTCTGACGGCCGATATCGGGCCAGCGCCAGTGCAGATAGACCCAGGCCACCAGGCCGATCAGCATCAGCGACAGGGACGAGACCGCCAGCCCCAGCGTCGAGTGCATCACCAGCGGCGCGAGCAGGCCCGCGACCAGGCCGTTGGCGGCCGAGCCTATGAAGGCCTGCAGCGACGAAGCCATGCCGCGGCGTTCAGGGTAGAGGTCCAGCACCAGCAGCGTGACGACCGGCACCATCAGCGCCCAGCCCAGCGAGAACAGCGCGATCGGCAGCATCGCCCAGCTCGCGTGCACGGGCAGCACCAGCGTGGCGATGACGTTGAGCACCGCCATCAGCAGCATGATCACGAAGCCATGGCGAATCTGGCGCTTGGGTGGAATGCGGCCCGCGAGGCGGCCGCTGAGCCAGGCGCCGGTCATGATGCCCGAGATGATCAGCAGGAACAGCCAGAAGAATTCAGTCGGGCCCAGCCCCAGATGGTCGCCCAGGAACGCGGGCGCGGCCATCACGTAGAGGAACATGCCGTTGAACGGCACGCCGCTGGCCAGCGCGAGCAGCAGAAAGCGCGGGCTGGTGCCCAGCTTCCAGTAGCCGCGCATCAGGTGGCGGGTGTTGAACGGCTGGCGCAATTCACTGTGCAGGGTTTCGGGCAGCAGGCGGTAGTTGATGCTCCACAGCAGCACGCCGATCAGCGTCAGGAACCAGAAGATGCTGTGCCAGCCCGCGAGCACCAGCAGCCAGCCGCCGGCAATCGGCGCGATCGCCGGTGCGGCGCCGAAGAACAGCGTCACCTGGCTCATGACCTTTTGCGCTTCCGAGGGCGGGTACATGTCGCGTATCACCGCCCGCGAGACCACGATGCCCGCGCCCGTCGACAGCCCTTGCAGCGCGCGAAAGAACACCAGCTGCCCTATGTTCTGCGACAGCGCGCAGCCCGCCGAAGCCAGCGTGAACACCGCCAGCCCCCACAGCACGACCGGCCGGCGGCCAAAGCTGTCGGCCAGCGCGCCGTGGAACAGGTTCATGAAGGCAAAGCCAAACAGATAGGCCGACAGCGTCTGCTGCATCTGCACCGGCGTCGCCCCGAGCGCCTGGGCAATGCCCGAGAAGGCGGGCAGATAGGTGTCGATCGAGAACGGGCCGAGCATGCCCAGCAGGGCCAGCAATATCGACAGGGTCCAGCGCGGGCCGCGCCAGAGTTGTTGGGCTTGAGGGTGCATGGGTGTGGCTAGGAGAGGGCAGCGCAAGCGGCACGCCGGGCTGGTGTGCAGGCTGCGTGCCGATTGTGCCGTGCAAAGCAGAAGTCCGCTGCGCACGCCGCTGCCCGCAGTCTGGAATGCCGGTGTTGCACTCTGGTGACAGCTAAAGCCCCAGTCTGTGAATGTCACACGTGTCACGCCGGGCGGGTGCAACAATCTGCCGCACTTGTTTTGAGGATCTTTATGCAGCTTACCCTTCGGGCCCGCCTTATCGCGCTGAGCATTGCCGTCGTCACCGTGGCGATGCTCGCGCTGGCCGCGGCCAACTTCCTGACCGTGCAGGGCCATGTCCGGTCCACCGTCGATGTCGAAAGTCGGCAACTGGTGGCGGCACAGGCGCGCGCGCTCGGCGACTGGGTCGAGACCAAGCGGCTGCTGACCCATACGCTGACGCAGGCCATTGACCAACCGGACCCGCGCGGCGTGGTGCAGGCGCTGCGCGATGGGGGCGGTTTTTCCGACGCCTATGTCGGTTTCCCGGACAAGCGCACGATTTTCCTCAATCCCATGCCCGACAGCTACGACGTGACGTCGCGGCCCTGGTACCAGCAGGCGGTCAAGGAAGGCAAGCCCATTCTGACCACGCCTTATCTGTTCACTTCGCCGCCCGAAGTCGGCGTGACGTTCGCCGAGCCCGTGGGCCCCGCGGGCAATCCGACGGCCGTGGTCGGCACCGATGTGCTGCTGACCACCGTGGTGCGCAACGTCGCGGCAATCCGCCCCACACCCGACAGCTTCGCCTTCCTGGCGAACCGCGCCGGAGCGATCGTGACCCATCCGGACACCGCGCTGACGCTCAAGCCGGTCTCCGCGTTGTCGCCCAATCTTCAGCCCGCGACCCTGGACGAAATCGCCCAGGCAGGCACCGGCATGCGCACCGACATCCAGGGCACCGACTACCTGCTCTACGGCAGCCCCGTTCCCGGCACCGATTGGCAACTGGTGATCGCCGTGCACCGCGACCAGGCGCTGGCCTCGATCGGCACGTTGCTCAAGGTCTCGGCGTTGACAGTGGTGGTCTCGCTGACCCTGGCCATCCTGGTGCTGGGCGCGGTGATTGCGCGTTCCCTGCGCCGGCTGGCGCTGGTGCGCGATGCGCTCGACGACATCGCTTCGGGCGAAGGCGACCTCACGCGCCGCCTGTCCACGCACGGCCACGACGAGCTGACGCAGATTTCGCGTGCGTTCAACCAGTTCGTCGACAAGATCGCTGCCGTGCTGCTGCGCATCCGTGAATCGTCCGAGGCCGTGCGCCTGGCGACCACCGAGATCGCCAGCGGCAACCAGAACCTGTCGGCGCGCACCGAACAGCAGGCCAGTTCACTGGAAGAGACCGCGGCCGCCATGGAGCAGCTCACGGCCACCGTGCAGCAGAATGCCGAGAACGCGCGCCAGGCCAATCAGCTGGCCACGGGAGCTTCCGAAGTCGCCGCGCATGGCGGCACGGTGGTGGCCCAGGTGGTGCAGACCATGGGCGGCATAGAGACGTCGTCGCGCAAGATCGCCGACATCATCGGCGTGATCGACGGCATCGCTTTTCAGACCAACATCCTGGCGCTCAACGCTGCCGTCGAAGCGGCCCGGGCCGGAGAGCAGGGCCGCGGCTTTGCGGTGGTGGCCAGCGAAGTGCGTGTTCTGGCGCAGCGCAGCGCGACCGCTGCCAAGGAGATCAAGGGGCTGATCGACGAGTCCGTGCAGCAGGTCAATGCGGGCAGTCGGCTGGTGCATGACGCGGGCGAGACCATGGGCAAGGTGGTCGACAGCGTGCGCCGCGTGACGGCCATCGTCAACGAAATCAGCCATGCCAGCCAGGAGCAGAGCACGGGCATTGTCGAGGTCAATACCGCCGTGAGCCATATGGACCAGGCTACGCAGCAGAACGCGGCCCTGGTCGAGGAGGCGACGGCCGCCGCGCAGTCGCTGCAGCAACAGGCGGCGCAACTCGCCGATGCGGTCGCGGGTTTCAAGCTCGAGGCGCAGGCGCTGCGCCGCCTGCAGTGAGCCCGCGCACGGCACGCTTCAGTATCGCGACTCGATCTTGGTGATGATGAAGTTGATCAGACGGACATTGTCGATCGACGGCATCTGATCGAGGGCAGTGACCTGTTCGTCATCGTGCTGGAACCACTTCCCATCCTTGACATAGGCCAGGTAGTGTCCGGCATTGTCGCTGCCGCGGAACTCGACGACTTCGCGCGGTTCCAGCGTGAGGGTCGTCATGCGCTTGCCGTCGGCCGTGGCCACTTGCAGTTGCACGGTTTGATTGAAGTTGAAATTCCGGTTGCTGACCAGTGCGCCATTGACCGCGTTTTCCATTCTGACGGTCAGATACCGCGTTTTTCCGCGCAGCTTGAATTGCCAGGCGCTGGGTTGGGTGCGGTCAAGGATTTCCTGCAAGGTGTCGCTGGCGCTCGCGGGCTGAAGAATGTTCGCGTACTCTTCGCTGGTCTTGAAAGCGTTGGCGTCGTTCTGGAGCACCAGGCCGCCGGTGTAAAGCGTGCGCAGTTCAAAGGCTTGCGAGAGCTTCATCAGGAATTCGTTCGCATCCTGTTGCCGGCCCACGAGGGGAAAGTTCAGCATGCCCGCATCGTTGAGCGATGAAAAAGCCGGCAGCTTCTGCAGGCTGGCAAAGAAGTTTTCGAGCTCCTGTCGCGAGGGAGCGGTCTCGGAGTAGCTGTTTTCAATCAGCTGCACAAAATTCTGTGCGGCTTCGCGCTGCGCTGCATCGCCCGTGGCCGCCAAAGCGTTCAGGTGCTGCACCAGCGGCTTTGTGCCTATCGAATGGACCAGGAACTTCAGCGTGGCGTTCGCATAGCAGGTGCTGCCGAGATTGCTGAACCCCTGCATGGTGCGCGGGTTGGCCTCGGGCTCCTTGAGCAGGAGCGTTTCGCCCGAGTTGGCGTAGTGGGTCTGCTGTTGCGCACTGACTGGGCTCGATGACAGCGGCGCGAGCGGCGAAATCAGTGGGTTCGGGGCATGGACTGCACTCGGTGCATCGGTTGCGGCAGGCTCGTCCCCGCTTTCGCCGCCACAGGCGGTCAGCATGAGTGCGGCGCAGATTGCAGGAATGCAGTGGGTGAACTTTGGTGGGCGCATGGTTTCTTCCTTCATTTTTGCAACTATTGAGGAAGGTAAGTGCCCTTTTCTATCGATAGGTTCCAGCTATCTATATTTATTTTTCAATTGTTTTTTTGTGGTGTTCATGCTTTTTTGCCGCGCACAAAGAAAAAAGCCCACTTCTTGCGAAGTGGGCTTTTTGATTGGTGGGTCCTGAGTGATTCGAACACTCGACCTACGGATTAAGAGTCCGCTGCTCTACCAGCTGAGCTAAGAACCCAATTGTTTTGTTAGACCACTGAATTGAAAGTGGTGGGTCCTGAGTGATTCGAACACTCGACCTACGGATTAAGAGTCCGCTGCTCTACCAGCTGAGCTAAGAACCCATCTTGAAGGTACCAGGCAAACCTGGAACTTCCAAAACGTTGTGCACCGATCTTGCGATCACTGCGCTGAAAAAGTGGTGGGTCCTGAGTGATTCGAACACTCGACCTACGGATTAAGAGTCCGCTGCTCTACCAGCTGAGCTAAGAACCCACTTTTCCCTTGCGTTAGCAAGCGAGAGCTGGATTATGCACTAGTTTTTGCATGCCCGCAGAAAAAATCAGGCCATGGCATTGCGACTCGCCAATTCGACGAACAGGCCGCTGTGGTCCAGATCGCCCAGGCCATGTGCGACGCTGTCGGCGTAGAGCTGCTCGAACAGGCCGGTGATGGGGGCATCGAAGCCGATTTCGGCGGCCGTGGCCAGCGCGTTGCGCAGGTCCTTGAGCTGCACCGTCATGCGCCCGCGCGGCGCGAAGTCGCGTTCTTGCATGCGCTGACCGTGCAGCTGCAGGATGCGGCTGTCGGCAAAGCCGCCGCCTAGCGCTTCGCGCACCCTGGCCACGTCGGCGCCGCCTTTTTCCACCAGCAGCAGCGCTTCGGCGACCGCGCCGATGGTGATGCCGACAATCATCTGGTTGGCCAGTTTCGCGAGCTGGCCCGCGCCGTGCGGGCCTACATGGGTTGCGTGCCCCAGGTGGGCGAACACGGCTTGCGCGCGTTCGAAGTCTGCGGCCTTGCCGCCGGCCATGATGGCCAGGGTGCCGGCTTCGGCGCCCACGGTGCCGCCCGAGACCGGGGCATCGAGGTGGGCGATGCCGCGTTCGCCCAGGCGCGCCGCATGGTCGCGCGCTTCGCTGGGTTGAATAGAGGCCATGTCGATGAACAGGCTGGCATCGCGCATGGAGGCGGCCGTGCCCTGGGCGAACAGCACGTCTTCGACCACCGACCCGTTTTCGAGCATGCTGATGACGATATCGGCGCCGGCCACGGCCTGGGCGGCGGTGTCGTGGACTTGCGCGCCGTCATCGGCCAGCGGCTGGGCGCGCGCGCGTGTACGGTTCCAGGCATGGACTTCGTGGCCGGCCTGGCACAGCCGGCGCGCGATGGGCAGGCCCATCATGCCAATGCCCAGTACGGCGATCTTCAACGGGGTAGAGGGCATGTCTTCGAACATCCTTGATGAAGTGCGGTGGGCACCCGCGAACTCATCGTGCGTACCGCATTGAAAAAGCCCGGGGCATGCAATGCCCCGGGCCCCTATCATCACCGTTATCGGCGCCCCAAGCTGTCACTGAGCTTGCAGGCCTGGTGTCGGCTTTACATCAGCAGGTGTTCGCCCGCGTTGTCGCCGCCCAGGGTCACGTAGTTGACCTTGCGGATGTCCATCAGCTTCTTGCCGCCCGAGTAGCTGATCGAGCTCTGGATGTCCTGCTCCATTTCGATCAGCGTGCTGGCCAGCGTGCCCTTGACGGGTTCGAGGATGCGCTTGCCTTCGACATGCTTGTACTCGCCCTTGTTGAAGTCGGAGGCCGAACCGTAGTACTCCTTGAACTTCTCGCCGTCGACTTCGACGGTGTTGCCCGGCGATTCCTCGTGGCCCGCGAACAGCGAGCCGATCATCACCATGCTCGCGCCGAAACGGATGCTCTTGGCGATGTCGCCGTGGCTGCGAATGCCCCCGTCGGCAATGATGGGCTTGGTCGCGACGCGCGCGCACCACTTGAGCGCCGACAGCTGCCAGCCGCCCGTGCCGAAGCCGGTCTTGAGCTTGGTGATGCAGACCTTGCCCGGGCCTATGCCGACCTTGGTCGCGTCCGCGCCCCAGCTTTCGAGCTCGATCACGGCTTCTGGCGTGCCGACGTTGCCGGCGATCACGAACGACTGCGGCAGCTTCTGCTTGAGGTAGGCAATCATGTTCTTCACGCTGTCGGCATGGCCGTGGGCGATGTCGATGGTGATGTATTCGGGCACCAGTCCCAGTTCGACGAAACGGTCGACGGTGGCGTAGTCGGGTTGCTTGACGCCCAGCGAAATGGAGGCAAAGCAGCCCTTGGCCTGCATGTCCTGCACGAATTTCACGTTGTCGAGGTCAAAGCGGTGCATCACATAGAAGTAGCCGTTCTGCGCCAGCCAGGTGCAGATAGCCTCGTCGACGACGGTCTTCATGTTGGCCGGCACGGCCGGGATGCGGAACGACCGACTGCCCAGCGTCACGCTGGCATCACATTCCGAACGGCTTTCCACACAGCACTTGCGGGGCAGCAGAAGAATGTTGTCGTAGTCGAAGATTTCCATGAATTTCCAAGCTCCATAAAGGGTCGCCGCGGAACAATTTCCGTGGCGATGGGGCGCTTGGCCTGGAGACCGGTTGGCGGACGCTGCCGCTGGAGGCGGCCACCGCAGGCCCGCAGGGCGCGGGCACAAAAAACCGGACCACAAGAAACTTGGGCCCGGTGATTGATTCTACCCGCATGCGTGAACCCCCGTGGTGCGACCACCTTGAGAGTGGGGCAGCAAGGCTTTTGATGCCGGCCATGGTCAGGTGAGGGCGGGGTTTCTACAATCGCAGCATGTTTCCTCTTGACCTGCTTTCCGCCAGTGCGCCCAGCACTGCGCCTGCCTCCCCCCTGCTGGCCGACCTCAACGAGGAGCAGCTCGCGGCCGTGACGCTGCCCGCGGGCCATGCGCTGATTCTGGCTGGCGCCGGTTCGGGCAAGACCCGGGTGCTGACCACGCGCATCGCCTGGCTGCTGCAGACCGGCCAGGCCACGCCCGCGGGCATCCTGGCCGTGACCTTCACCAACAAGGCCGCCAAGGAAATGACGGCGCGGCTGTCGGCCATGCTGCCGGTGAATGTGCGCGGCATGTGGATAGGCACGTTCCACGGCCTGTGCAACCGCCTGCTGCGCGCCCACCACCAGGCCGCGGGCCTGCCCCAGGCCTTCCAGATTCTCGACATGCAGGACCAGCTGTCGGCCGTCAAGCGCCTGTGCAAGCAGCACAACGTCGACGACGAGCGCTTTCCGCCCAAGCAGCTGCAGTACTTCATCGCGGGCTGCAAGGAAGAAGGCCAGCGCCCCGGCGATGTCGCGGTGAAGGACCCCGACACGCGCAAGAAAGTCGAGTTCTACCAGCTCTATGAAGAACAATGCCAGCGCGAAGGCGTGGTCGATTTCGGCGAGCTGATGCTGCGCAGCTTCGAGCTGCTGCGCGACCAGCCGCAGCTGCGCGCCCACTACCAGCGGCGCTTCCAGCACATACTGGTCGACGAGTTCCAGGATACCAACCGACTGCAGTACGCCTGGCTCAAGCAGCTCGCGGGCGACGAGGTGGGCGGCGAGATGCGCACCCAGGGCTCGGTGATCGCCGTGGGCGACGACGACCAGAGCATTTACGCTTTTCGCGGTGCGCGCGTGGGCAACATGGCCGACTTCGTGCGCGAGTTCGACGTGCAGCGCCAGATCAAGCTCGAGCAGAACTACCGCAGCTACAGCAACATTCTCGACTCGGCGAATGCGCTGATCAGCAACAACAGCCGCCGCCTGGGCAAGAACCTGCGCACCACGCAGGGCCCGGGCGAGCCGGTGCGCGTGTACGAGGCGCACAACGACCTGGCCGAAGCGCAGTGGATGGTCGAGGAGATCCGCCAACTGGTGAAGAACGACGGCTTCGAGCGCCAGCAGATCGCCATCCTGTACCGCAGCAATGCGCAAAGCCGGGTGATCGAGACCGCGCTGTTCAACGCGGGCGTGGCCTATCGCGTGTATGGCGGTCTGCGCTTCTTCGAACGCGCCGAAATCAAGCATGCACTCGCCTATCTGCGCCTGCTCGAGAACCCGCATGACGACACCAGCTTCATGCGCGCGGTGAACTTTCCGCCGCGCGGCATCGGTGCGCGCACGGTCGAAGTGCTGCAGGATGCGGCGCGCAGCGCGGGCTGCTCGCTCAGCGACGCCGTGACGGCCGTGCCCGGCAAGGCCGGCGCCAACCTGGGCGCCTTCGTCGCCAAGATCGAAGTGCTGCGCGAGCAGACCCAGGGCAAGAACCTGCGCCTGATCATCGAGGCCGTGCTCGAGGAAAGCGGGCTGATCGAGCACTACCGCAACGAGAAGGAAGGCGCGGACCGCATAGAGAACTTGCAGGAACTGGTGAATGCGGGCGAAAGCTTCGTGACCCAGGAAGGCTTCGGCCGCGATGCCGTGGCGCTGCCGCTCGACGAACATGGCCAGGCGCTGCGCCAGAGCCCGGCGAGCCAGGGCATAGATCCCACGCAGCCCATGCTCGACCAGGTGCTGCCAGGGTTGCAGCCGGCCGCGGGCATTGTCGACATCGACACCGGCGAAACGCTGTCGCCGCTGGTGGCCTTTCTCACGCATGCGGCGCTCGAAGCCGGCGACAACCAGGCCCAGGCGGGCCAGGACGCGGTGCAGCTGATGACCGTGCATGCGTCCAAGGGCCTGGAATTCGACGCGGTGTTCATCGGCGGAATGGAAGAAGGCCTGTTTCCGCACGAGAACGCGATGAGCGACAGCGGCGGCCTCGAAGAAGAGCGTCGCCTGATGTACGTGGCGATCACGCGCGCGCGCAAGCGCCTGTATCTGAGCCATTCGCAGACACGCATGCTGCACGGCCAGACGCGCTTTCATATGAAGAGCCGCTTCTTCGACGAATTGCCCGAGGGCGCGCTCAAGTGGATCACGCCCAAGCAGCAGGGCTTTGGCACGTTCACGCCCCAGTCCTCGGGAGGTTACGGTGGCGGGGGCTACGGCGGCAGCCGCGGCGGTTTCGGCGCCAAGACCGAAACCTTTGCGAGCCCGCCCGTGCCGCCGCAAAAGGCCGCGCCCAGCCACGGCCTGCGCGCGGGCATCGCGGTGTTCCACAACAAGTTCGGCGAAGGCAAGGTGCTGGCCATCGAAGGCACGGGCGACGACGCGCGCGCCCAGGTCGACTTCCCGCGCCACGGCACCAAGTGGCTGGCGCTGGCGATCGCCAAGCTGACCATCGTGGATTGATATCGACCATGGCTGAAGAAAAAGACCCGGTCCAGGCGGCTTCGATGGCGCGCACTGCGTTCCATCTGCTGCATCCGCAGCAGTTGCATGACAGCCTGGCGCTGGCGCCGCAGCTGTCGCTGCGCATCGCGCTGATCGCCGGGCTGCAGGCCAGTTTGGCCGTTCTTGCGGCGCTGGTGCTGACGCTGCTGTCGCCCTGGCCCGAGCTCGTGGGTTTTCCGGCGCTGGGCGCGCTGGCAGCCTTGTTCGGGCGCTTTGCGCCGCTGCAGCGGCGCCGGCGCATCGTCGCCGCATGCGCGCTGTTGCTGTTGCTGGCGGTGTTCTTTCCCACGCTGGCATCGCTGTTCGGTGCGAGCGAATGGGCGCTGGTGCTGGTGCTGGCGCTCGTGGCCGGCGGCTCGACGGTGGCCGTGAGCCGCTGGAACCTCGGCGGCCCGGGCGCGGTGATCATCGTGTTCGCCGCCGGTGCATCGCTGCACCCGGTGGCGACCTGGCAGGAGCTGGCCGCGCGCCTGCTCGCGACCGCCGCGGGCGGCCTGATCGGCTGGCTGGTCTGCTGGCTCACCGACGGTCTGCGCGCCAAGGAAGTGCGCGTGCTGCAGATTCCCGCCGTGCGCATTCCGCCGATGTCGCATCAATGGATTGCGGGCGCGCGCATCGCCGCGGGCGCGGCGATCGCAGCGTTGCTTGCCTGGTTTGCGGGCGCGCAGCACCCGGCCTGGGCGGCGATCGGTGCGACCGCCGTGATGCAGGGCAGCCATCTGCATGTGACCATGAGCCGCGCGCTGCAGCGCCTGGGCGGCACCGTGGTCGGCGCCTGCCTGGTCTGGCTGATCCTGGCCCAGCAGCCGCCGCTGTGGGTCATCGTGCTGGCAATTGTCGTCTTCCAGTTTCTTACCGAAGTGATCATTGGTTTCAACTATGCACTCGGGCAGATCACGGTAACGCCGATGGCGCTGTTGATGACAATGCTCGCGTCGCACGCGCCGACAATGGGAAACATGCCTGTCGAGCGCGTCGTGGACACCCTGCTGGGCGCGGCGGTCGGGATCGTGCTGGCCGTGCTGTTCTCCAGCGTGGATGACCGCGTTCATCTGGCCGAATTGCGACGCAAGAAAGCCTGAGCGCGCAGACGACATGTCTTGTGTCGTGTTTCACGCTATCGTCATATTGATTTCCTAGAGTGGCGGCACCCGTCGATGAATCGACAATACCAAGAGAGTCGCCACGTGAGCAAATCCATTTCCGACAAGGTTGTTCGCAACCAGAGCGCCAACGCGCCCTTCAGTTCCATTCTCGAGGCCAGCCTCTCGCGCCGTTCCGTGACACGTGGCAGCCTGGGTGCTGCAGTGGCGCTGATGGCCGGCTTCAGCCTTTCGGCCTGTGGCGGTGATGGCGACCCGATTCCGGTCGAGCCCGTGAAGCCTGTGGAGCCGGAACTGAAGCTGGGTTTCACGTCGTTGCCCAACTCCATGACCCACGCCTGCGTGGTGCCAGCGGGTTACACGGCGCATGTGCTCGGTGCCTGGGGCACGCCGCTCAACGACAACGCCGCACCCTGGGATCGCAACGGCAACAACAGCTCCAACGATCTGTTGAACTCGACCGGCATGCACCACGACGGCATGCACTTCTTCCCCATCGACGGCAGCTCGACCGAAGGCCTGCTGGTGGTGAATCACGAATACATCGACGAGTTCGCGCTGCACCCCGCAGGCCCGACCAAGGTCGCTGGCAAGCGTCCGGCCGAAGAAGTGCGCAAGGAAATCAATGCCCACGGCGTGGCCGTGATGCATGTGCGCAAGCAGGGTTCCAACTGGAACATCGTGCTGAACTCCAAGTACAACCGCCGCTTCACGTCGGCCACGCCCATGCGCCTGGCCGGCCCGGTCGGCGGCACCGACTTCGTCAAGACACCGTTCTCGCCCAACGGCACGCAAGTGCGCGGCACGAACAACAACTGCGGCAACGGCACCACGCCCTGGGGCACTTACATCACTGCCGAAGAAAACTGGGCAGCCTGCTTCCTGAACACCGGCACGATTCCCGCCCACCAGAAACGCGTCGGCGTGCCCAGCACCAAGGGCCGCTACGAGTGGGAAACCGCTGCGGGCGACGCCAGCGAAGTGAACGGTGAATTCGCGCGCTTCAATGTCACGCCTTCTGGCGCGGACGCACTGTCTGACTGGCGCAATGAAGTCAACGGTTTCGGCTACCTGGTCGAAATCGATCCCTACGATCCTTCGAGCATCGCGACCAAGCGCACTGCCATGGGCCGTTTTGCCCACGAAGGCGCGGCCTATGGCAACCCCGTGGCCGGCCAGCCGCTGGCGTTCTACAGCGGCGACGATTCGCGCTTCGAATACGTCTACCGTTTTGTCTCCGAAGCCGTCTGGGACCCCAAGGATGCGACGCGCAGCGACCGCCTGGCCGTGGGCGCCAAGTACCTCGACAAGGGCACGCTGTATGTTGCGCGCTTCAACGACGACGGCTCCGGCGAGTGGCTGGCGCTGGCACCGAACACCGTCGGCAAGGGCGGCAAGACGCTGGGCGCCGAGTTCGGCAACCTGGACGCGATCCTGATCAACACCCGCGGCGCGGCCGACTTCGTCGGTGCCACGCCTATGGACCGCCCTGAGTGGACCGCGGTGCACCCGACCAATGGCGACGTCTACCTGACGCTGACCAACAACACCAGCCGCAACGCGACGACCGGCACCAACGCCGCCAACCCGCGCCTGAACAACGCCAACGGCCACATCATCCGTTGGCACGATGCCAGCGGCTCGAACGCTTTCCGCTGGGACATCTTCGTCTTCGGTGCGGCTGCCGGCGCGAATGCCGACACCAACCGTTCGTCGCTGACCGCAGTGAACCAGCTGGCCAGCCCGGACGGCATGGCTTTCGACAGCCGCGGCATCATGTGGATCCAGACCGACAACGGTCTGGACGGCGGCCGCAACAACGACGTGGCCAAGGCGACCAACGACCAGATGCTGGCCGTGATCCCCAAGCCCATGTCGGCCAGCACGGGCACGGGCCCGGTGATCAATGCGAGCAACCAGGCAGAGCTGCGCCGCTTCTTCGTCGGCCCCAACGAAGCCGAAGTCACGGGCATCGCGTTCTCGCCCGACAACACCAGCATCTTCCTGAACATCCAGCATCCAGGCAACTGGCCCGCGTATGACACGACAGATGCCACGGCCCTGGCTTCGGGCACGGTGCGTCCGCGCTCGTCGACGGTGGTGATCCAGCGCACCGACGGCAAGCCCGTCGGCGTCTGAGGCGGTTTCGCCCAGCCAAAGGGGGAAGCGATTCCCCAACAAAAAACGCCCCTCGGGGCGTTTTTTTCATGGTGGCTGCGAGGCTTACTCTTCGAGCAGTTCGGCATCTGCCGGATTGGTGGGATCGGGGGCGGAAAAGCTGTCGCGAAACGTGAACACGATCGATGTGAAGAACATCGCGGCGAGGATCATTGCCGCGCCGACCATGATGCCGCCGGCCACGGTGCCGATCAGGCTCGCGAGAATGCCGGTGAGCAGTGCCAGCACGATGCCGCAGGCCATGAAGAAGGCCATCCAGGCGAAGCAGAACACCAGATAGGCGCGCCAGTTGCGCATGCAGGCGACCAGGCTGAAGAACAGCGCCTTGACGGGCGGAATGCCGTGCCAGTGAATCAGTCCGGGCGCATGCCAGAACATCAGCGACAGCGGGATGTACAGCGCCATCGACAGCCACATCGCGGACTGGAAGGCCGGATCTTCGGCGATTTCGCGCGTCATCGGCTCGCCGCCCAGATAGATCTCGGCGAACGTGCCGCCGTCGATCAAGGCCGACAGCCCCATGATCGCCAGAAAGCCCACGGCGTACAGCAGGCCCAGCATGACCATGGCATTCAGGCGCTGGCGCCCGGTGCGAAAGGCGACCAGCAGCAGCGCCGGCGTGGGAAAGCGGCCCTGGGTGGCCTCGGCGGCCGCGACCATCATCGCCAGCGACGTGGCGGGCAACAAGGCGAGCGCCAGCGCGGGCCCGATGAGCGGCACGATGCTGATCAGCGACATGCCGACAATCGCCAGGATAAAAAGCGCGGCCAGGGCCAAGGGTTGGCGCCAGAAAGTCTGGACGCCAAGTTTGACCCACTGGACACCTATGCGGGCGGGAACAATCTGGAGTTTCATGAAACGGTCGAATCCTGGGGAAGCAGTAGCGGGCGCGCGCGTGCGCCAATAGCGTTACTGTACCGCAGGCATTTTTGACCATTCAGGTCGGGGGTGGGAGCGCGCATGTCGCCACGGCCCGATGCCGCCGCAAGCCCGGCGCTCAGGTCGTGACCAAGCGCGTGTCCGACGCCGCAGGAAATGGCGACGACACCGCGCCAAAGCAGTCGCGCAGGACTGCGCCCGCGCTCAAGAGCAGGGCCTGGGGAAGCGACACGTGGTACCAGTAACCAGCCCCGGCGCGAGCATCAGGAAAAGTGACAGGAAGGCGAACAGTGCGAGGCTGCCCAATCCCGCGAGGAAAAGCATATTTAAAGACTTGGCACACAGGATGCAGAAAGACCAACGCCAGCAAGATGCTGGCGTCGATGGATGGGGCCGGGTTGCGCTCAGGGTGCGAGGCTCACCGGATGCGCAATGCGCTGGCGCAGCACGCGCTCGAAATGGCGCGGGTCGTGGGGCGTGAGCATCGCGGCTTCGCGCGGCAGGTAGAAGTCCCACAGGCGCGAAATCCAGAAGCGCAGCGCACCGGCACGCAGCTGGGCGTTGAGCAGCTGGCGCTCGGCTTCGGTCAGCGGGCGCACGCGCTGGTAGGCGGCGAGCATGGCCTGGGCGCGCGGCGCATCGTGCGCGCCCGTGGCGTGGTCTATGCACCAGTCGTTGAGGCAGACCGCGAGATCGAACAGCCAGCTGTCGACGCCCGCGAAGTAGAAGTCGAAGAAGCCCGTGAGCTGTTCGCCTTCGAACATCACGTTGTCGCGGAACAGGTCGGCGTGCACCGGGCCGCGTGGCAGCGCGGCGTAGGCCGACGAGGCCGCGATGTGATTCTGGTAGGCGAGTTCGGACTGCAGCAGATCGACCAGGCCGCTGTCCAGATGGGGCATGACTACCGGAGCGGTTTCATTCCACCAGGGCAGGGCGCGCAGATTGGGCTGCTGGCGGTCGAAGTCGCGGCCCGCGAGGTGCATGCGCGCAAGCATGTCGCCCACGGCCGCGCAGTGCACGGGCGCGGGCGCGAGCTGGCTGCTGCCGCGCAGGCGGTTGACTACGGCCGCGGGCTTGCCGCACACGCGCAGCAGGATGTCGCCGCTTTGCTTGTGCGCCTGCGGGTCGGGCACGGGAATGCCGGCGTGCGCGAGGTGCTTCATCAGGTGCAGGTAGAAAGGCAGCTGCTCGGCCGTGAGGCGCTCGAACAGCGTCAGCACCCACTCGCCCTGGTCGGTCGTCAGGAAGTAGTTGGTATTTTCAATACCGCCCTGAATGCCGCGCAGGCTCTGGAACTGGCCCAGCGGCAGGTGGCGCAGCAGGTCGCGCGCCTCTTTGTCGGAGACTTCGGTAAAAACAGCCATGGCAAGGGGCGCGCCCCGGGGGCGGCGCAGGAAAGAAGAGGAAAAAAGAGTGAGCGCCGGAGGGCTCAGAACTTCAGCATGTTCCAGACCCGCGGGCCCGTGGTGTCCGAACTGCTGCGGCTGCGGTTGCGCACGCCTTCGCTGGGTTGCACTTCGTAGGCGGGCATGTCGCCGACCTTGGGAGTCACGGTGATGCTTTGCGTCTGGCCGCCGACGCGCACTTCGTCGACGCGGCTGCCTTCGTCCTCCACGCGGATACGTTCCACGCGCTGGTTGTTCTTGTCGCCCTGGGGGGCGGTACGCGGTTCGGACGCGTCAGGGGCGGCCTGAACGGCATTGCCAGGCGGATTCTGGGCCAGCAACGGGCTGGCAGCCAGGCTGAGGAGGAGGAGAAGTGAGGCGGCGCGCATGGGGTGATTGTAGAGCCAGTCATCAATTTATCCCGTGGGGAAATCCAGTGCGCGCAGGGGCCGGCGCCGTGCACAATCCTGGCATGAGCAATTCCAAGACATTGGTGCTGGTCGATGGCTCCAGCTATCTGTACCGCGCCTACCACGCCATGCCCGATCTGCGGGCCCGGCCCGGCGACCCGACCAGCCCCGCCACGGGCGCGATCCGCGGCATGATCAACATGCTGCAGTCCCTCAAAAGGGAAGTCCCCGCCGATTACGCGGTCTGCATCTTCGACACCAGCGGCCCCACGTTCCGCGACGCGCTGTACCCCGAGTACAAGGCCCAGCGCTCGCCCATGCCCGACGACCTGCGCGCGCAGATCGAGCCCATCCACGCCGTGGTGCGCATGCTGGGCTGGCCGGTGCTGGCGATCAAGGGCGTCGAGGCCGACGACGTGATCGGCACGCTGGCCCAGGTCGCGTCGCGCCAGGGCGTGCGCGTGGTGGTCTCCAGCGGCGACAAGGACTTGAGCCAGCTGGTCGACGAGCACATCACCATCATCGACACCATGAACGGCAAGGTGCGCGATGTCGCCGGCGTCACCGCCGAGTTCGGCGTGCCGCCGTCGCTGATGGTCGATTTCCAGACGCTGGTCGGCGATACCGTGGACAACGTTCCCGGCGTGCCCAAGGTCGGCCCCAAGACCGCGGCCAAGTGGCTCAATGAATACGGCTCGCTCGACGCCTTGCTCGCGCGCGCCGACGAGATCAAGGGCGTCGCCGGCCAGAACCTGCGCGACAGCCTGGCGTGGCTGCCCACGGGCCGCCAGCTCGTGACGATCAAGACCGATTGCGATCTGGTCGAAGACGTGGTGGGCCTGCCGTCGCTCGACGGCCTGGCCTGGCGCGCGCCCGAGAACGACGCGCTGCGCGACTTCTACCTCCAGAACGGCTTCAAGGGCCTGGCGATGGCGATCGAAAACCAGGCCGAAGCGCCGGTCGAGCCCAAGGCCAAGGCCGCGAAGCCGCGCGCCGACCAGGACACGGGCGACATGTTCGCCGAGCAGCAGGAGTCCGCCGAGGCCACGGAAGAGGCCGAAGCCGCGCAAAAGCGCAGCGTCGATTACGACGTGATCCTGACCTGGGCCAGCTTCGATGCCTGGCTCGCGAAGATCGAGGCCGCGCCGCTCACGGCGCTCGACACCGAAACCACTTCGCTCGACGAGATGCGCGCCGAGATCGTCGGCATCAGCTTCAGCGTGGAGCCCGGCGCTGCCGCCTATATTCCGCTGCGCCACGCGGGCCTCGACGTGCCCGAACAGCTGCCGTTCGACGAAGTGCTCGCGCGCCTCAAGCCCTGGCTCGAGAACGCCCAGCGGGCCAAGCTGGGCCAGCACATCAAGTACGACCGCCATGTGTTCGCCAACCACGGCATCCAGGTGCAGGGCTATGCGCACGACACCATGCTGCAAAGCTATGTGCTCGAAGTGCACCGCCCGCACGGGCTGTCCAGCCTGGCGCTGCGCCATACCGGCCGCAGCGGCACGACCTATGAAGACCTGTGCGGCAAGGGCGTGCACCAGATTCCGTTCGCCCAGGTGCCGGTCGACAAGGCCGCGGCCTATTCGTGCGAAGACTCGGACCAGACGCTCGACGTGCACCGCGTGCTGTGGCCGCAGCTCGAAGCCGAGGCCGCGCTGCGCGCCGTCTATGACCTCGAACTGCAGACCAGCGAAGCGCTGTTTCGCATCGAGCGCAACGGCGTGCTGATCGACGCGGCGACGCTGGCCAAGCAGAGCAACGAACTCGGCCAGCGCATCGTGCAGCTCGAAACCGAGGCCTATGAAATCGCGGGCCAGCCGTTCAATCTGGCCAGCCCCAAGCAGCTGGGCGAAATCTTCTTCGACAAGCTGGGCATGCCCGTGGTGAAGAAGACCGCGACCGGAGCGCGCAGCACCGACGAGGAAGTGCTCGAAAAGCTCGCCGCCGACTACCCGCTGCCGGCCAAGCTGCTCGAGCACCGCAGCCTGTCGAAGCTCAAGGGCACCTACACCGACAAGCTGGCCCAGCTCGCGCTGCCGGCCACGGGCCGCGTGCACACGCATTACGCCCAGGCCGTGGCCGTCACGGGCCGGTTGTCGAGCAACGACCCCAACCTGCAGAACATCCCTATCCGCACGCCCGAGGGCCGGCGCGTGCGCGAGGCCTTTGTTGCGCCGCCGGGCCGCGTGATTGCCAGCGCCGACTATTCGCAGATCGAGCTGCGCATCATGGCCCACCTGTCGGGCGATGAGTCGCTGCTCAAGGCCTTCCAGGAAGGCCGCGACGTGCATCGTGCGACGGCGGCCGAAGTGTTTGCCGTCGATGTGGAGCAGGTCAGCAGTGAGCAGCGCCGCTATGCCAAGGTGATCAACTTCGGTCTGATCTACGGCATGAGCAGCTTTGGCCTGGCCAAGAACCTGGGCATAGAGACCAAGGCCGCCGCGGCCTATATCGACCGCTATTTCCAGCGCTATCCCGGCGTCAAGCGCTATATGGATGAGACCGTGGAATTTGCGCGCGCCCACGGCTATGTCGAAACTGTGCTCGGCCGACGTCTGTACCTGCCCGATATCAATGGCGGCAACGGCCCGCGCAAGAAGGCTGCCGAGCGCCAGGCGATCAATGCGCCCATGCAAGGCACGGCCGCCGATCTGATCAAGCAGGCCATGGTTGCGGTGCAGGCCGAGCTGGACGCGCACCGCCCGGCCATTCAGGTCGTGCTGCAGGTGCACGATGAACTGGTATTCGAGCTCCCCGAGGGCGATGTGGACTGGCTCAGGAGCGCGATTCCGCGGCTGATGGCGGGGGTGGCCGAGCTCAAGGTGCCGTTGCTGGCCGAGGTCGGTGTCGGGCCGAACTGGGACCAGGCACATTAGTCCATCCATCAGGCCCCCACGCTCCACCGCTGCGCGGATCGCTGCCCCCCGAGGGGGCGTGCGCCGGCTTGGGGCGGCCCGGCGCCGGCGCGGTTGACCCCCACGCTGCGCCGCTGGGCGGGTCGCTGCCTTGGGCCGCGCCCGATGAAACTGCACCCCAAGAGTTGGACAGAAGTTCAAACTTGGGGGTTTTTTCATCACGCGCGATGAATTCTTCACGCTGACAGCCGCTCGCGACCAGCTGCGATAAAAAAGCTTTCATGGCGCCGATGCATGAATATGCGCTTGATGCGACAGGTGATGTGCCGGACGTCTCCAGGAAAGCCAAGCTTCGCCGCCAGGTCAGAGGTCCCTGGGGCGAGCCATGTCATCGAACAGAAATGGAACTTCTTTCCCCCATGAGGGGACTGACGCTTATCCACAACCATTTCTCATTCAAAAATGTCCTTTTATCCCGCTGGAAATTCTTTGAACACTTCTCTCTACGCTGGAATGCCCCAGTCAGGCGATTCAACAATGAGAGATGATCCCACCACCAATCCAAATGATTCGCCATCAATTCCTGTGGCTGAGCTGAATAAGAAGTTGGTGGAAGAACTAGGTCGGCCAGATGTGAGCGAGGGGTATATAAGGGAGCTGCTGGAGTCTGGCGCAGATATTCGTGCTTGTGAGCAGCAAGGTCACAGGGTTGCGATACTGGCGGTAAAGGCGAAAGTTTCTGCGGGATTAATGCGGGATTTGATTCAAGCGGGTGCTGATATTGATGGAAAAGACAATAGAGGTAATACATCTATCAGTATCGCGCAAAATCAAGGCGGTGGAGAAAGCTATGTAAGCGCGTTGCGAACGGAGTTCCTGAGGAAGAAGGCGTTGGAAATCATTGAAGAAGGCTATAATATTTCAGATATTTTGGTCGGATTAAATAGAATGGATAAAAACTCACTTCCTTTTGTTGCTGCGTTTGTTTCTGCGCTAAAAACTCCGGAAAAAATCAATGAATTCATGGGGAAGGATGGGGTGTCAGGCCTGATGCATGCCGCATGGAATAATGACGATGCAGGTGTTTCATTGTATGTAAATGCGCTCCAAGATGCGAAATACATATGTAAAGTCAATCAAAATGGACAGTCGGCTCTGATGCTTGCTGCACTGAGAGGGTCTCATTCATGCGTCAAAGCCATTCTCGAAGCGCTTGAGTCTGCAAGAGGTAGCGATGAAGTTAACAACGATGTGATGAGGGCTTCGGGGCTCGCTGCAGTGACTGCCCAAAATCAATGCCTGAAATTGTTGTTGGCCGCGCGCGGAAACAAAGATGATATTAACCAGCCTGATGGAGGGGGGCAAACATTGCTGATGTATGCCGTGCGTTCCGATGTTCCTGCATGCATAGAAACTGTGCTGGGTGAGATGAAAGATCCGCGGGATATCAATGCAGTCAATAAGGCCGGAGAAACAGCCATGATGTTGGCGGTGAAAACCGGCGCTTCTCAGTCATTCGCGTACTTGTTGAAGGAGTTCCAGAAAGAAAAATATATAAAAGAATTTTTTCTTGGTGGCGGGAAGTTGTTGGAATACGCTATAGCACAAGGCGAAATCGTGGCTGCCAGAGCGCTCGTGGGGGTGTTTAAAACGTCAGATCATATATTTAATATCTTTGATGAATCGCTGCTGAAAAGCATTGATAATGATTTGAAGCATTCAATATATTCTATTTCCAAGTCTGTCAGTAGTTTTGATTATCATGATAAAGATAGAAGTGATATAGATCTTTGTTTCGGGAAAGTTCTGGATTTTTCGGTTTTTTCTAAGAGTATGGATTTTTCTTCAGGAAAATATCTTGATGGGAAGTTTCGTCATAAATTTCTAATTGGTGATAATTTACTTTTTCTTTCTTCTTATAGAGATCGTTTGGATAATATTTTTGAACGTGATATTTCGGCACTTCGCCCCATTGTTGCGAGGCCGCAGCCAATGCAGCAGCCAATGCAGCAGCCAATGCAGCAGCCAATGCAGCAGCCAATGCAACCCCTGCATCCTCCACTGACATTCCTGAACTATTTACACCCAGTTCCTGGGCTGCAAGAACGGCCAATGTGGCAGCCAATGCAGCAGCCAGTGCGGCAGCCAGTGCGGCAGCCAATGCCACCCTTGTTTCCCTATGCGAAACAGCAGCCAATGCGGCGGCAAATGCCAGCCCCGCCGTTGCAATATCCGCAGTCACGATATACTCCGTCAGTTAGGGGGGCTGTTGCATTTTGGGGGGTTAAAGAAGGTGAAGCTTATCTGTCTGGCAATAATGCAATTAAAACAGTAAAAATTAATTTGAATATTTCTCTGGAGTTTTTATATAATTTATTGGATTTATTGGATTCGGAGGGGTACTCCAAAGAAATGCCTGAAAAAATATCTTTGGAAATTATGTCCATGGCGGTGAGGTACAGGCATATTAAACTCCTGGATAAGTGGCTGCTGGAGAGCGGAGAAAAATCAAAATTACTCGAGATGGTGGAGAGAAATGTTGATGCACCGATGGTTGGCGAGGTTTTAGCGTACGCCGTGCAATACGCCAATGCAAATTTGCCCGATCCTGCTTGACCCGTAAAAACCCGCACGGATGAGCCCCTGCTGCCCGGGTTCATTGGAATTCACGGCATTGCATTTTGCTTTTGAATCCGCCACGGCTATTGGCAACAAATTCAGCGCAGTAGGCCGCGCGGGGCGTGCTGCCAACGGTCGCCGATCGGAACCAAGCAGGCGCTGGCCGCCGTGCAGAGGCGGGTGCTGCCGGGCCGGGACCAGGCGCAGTGGCCGGGCGCAGCTTGTTGGGCGCTTGAACCTTTTGAGGGCGCGGAGATGAACCTGCGGGCCGCGCAACGCCGTTTTTGGGCCGGCGCGAGCGCAGTTGCCGCGTCTTTCTGCGAAAATTAGCTGGATCGGTCTTCTGCGGCCATAGAAAAAGAATCCAGCTATGAATTTAATAGCAATCATCTTGGCCACCCTGGCCGCTGGCATTGGCAGTGTATGGGTGGCTGCGCTGCTGATGCGCGTAGGCGTTTCGGGCAGGAACGGCGGCATGATGCCCCAGCGCCTGCTGAGCCTGGCCGCGGGCGCGCTGCTGGCGACGGCTTTCATGCATTTGCTGCCCGAAGCCTTCAACAGCGAAGCCAGCGCGCATGACCTTTTCCTCACGCTGCTGGTCGGCGTGGTGTTCTTCTTCCTGCTCGACAAGGCCGAACTCTGGCACCACGGCCATGAGCATGGCCACGGGCATGACAACCATCCCAGCCACGGTCACGCGCATGGCCAAGGCGATGGTCATGGCCATGACCACGGCAAAGCCACGGGCGGCTGGGCGGTGCTCACGGGCGACAGCGTGCATTGCTTTGGCGACGGCGTGCTGATTGCCTCGGCGTTTCTGGCCGACATGCGGCTGGGCCTGATTGCCGCAGCTTCGGTGCTGGCGCATGAAGTGCCGCATCATATTGGCGATCTGGTGGTGCTGGGCCATTCCAGCGGCAACCGGCGCGTGGCGCTGGTCAAGGTCTCGCTGGCGGGCGCCGTGACGGCGCTGGGCGGCATCGCGGGCTATTTCCTGGTCGGACAGCTGCAGGACTGGCTGCCGTACTTCCTGGTGCTGGCGTCGAGCAGCTTTGTCTATGTGGCGCTGGCCGATCTGATTCCCCAGCTGCAAAAGCGCCTCACGGCGCGCGAGACTTTCGCGCAGATCGCCTGGCTGGTCGCCGGCATGGTGCTGGTGACGCTGGTCAGCGGCATGGCCCACTCACACTGACGGCTCGCTCGCATCGCGCAGCGCCGCGCGCACCGCGGGCAGCTGGCGGCGCGAGACCGCGAGCGGCTCGGCGATGCCTTGCAGGCGCACGGCCCAGCCGTCGCCTTCTTCGGCGTCATGGTGTTTTTCCAGCGCGCGCAGCGCATGGCGCGCGACCAGCGCGTTGCGGTGCACGCGCAGAAACTGCGTGGCATGGCGCGATTCGAGGTCGTTGAGCGCGCTGTCGAGAATGTAGCTGTGGCCGGCCGTGCGCACGGTCACGTACTTCAGCTCGGCCTTGAAATAGATCACTTCGTTGAGCGGCACGCGTTCGGTGCGGCCGCGGTCCTGGATCAGCAGCATGTTCGCGCTTTCCTGCGCCGCGGGCGCGGCTGCGGGCATGCGCTGGCGCAGCAGCTTGGCCAGCATCTGCTGCAGCCGCGCCAGGCGCACCGGCTTGGTCAGGTAGTCGAGTGCTTCGAGCTCGAAAGCGTTGACCGCATGCAGGCTGTAGGCCGTGACGAACACCAGCGCCGGAGGCCGGGCCAGGCCGCGCAGGCGTTCGGCCAGCGACAGGCCGTCCTGGCCCGGCATGTGGATGTCGAGCAGCAGCAGCTCGATAGCGCAATCGGGCGCATCGAGCAATTCCCAGGCCTGGTCGCTGTCGGCGGCTTCGTGCACGACCAAGGGCGGCAGGGCAGGGTCGCTGGCGGCCGCATCGGCCAGCAGCGTGCGCAGCCGGCTGCGCGCCAGCGCTTCGTCGTCGACCAGCAGAATGTGCAAGGAGCGATTCATGCCACGCCCTCCAGCGGCAGGCTGATGCGTACGCGGTAGCTGCCCTGGCGGCTGCGGGCGCTGAAATCGGCCTGCAGGTCGTGCAGCAGCGACAGGCGCTCGCGCACATTGCGCAGCGCCATGCCATGGCCGGGTTTTGCCGCGGCGCTGCTGGGCGGCAGGCTGTTGGTGATCGTGATCAGCACGCGGCCGCGGTGCAGCCGGGTGGAGAGCGTGAGCGTGCCGCCTTCGGGGCTGGGCTCTATGCCGTGGCGTATCGCGTTTTCCACCAGCGGCTGCAGCAGCAGCGGCGGCAGACGCGCCGCGTCTGCCGCGGGGTCCAGCGCCCATTCGGTGCGCAGCCGCGCACCGAAGCGCACCTGCTCTATGGCGAGGTAACGCCGCGCCAGCGCAATTTCCTCGTCGAGCGTGGTGCTCGCATGGGGTTCGGCCAGCGCGCCGCGAAACAGGTCGCTGAGGTCTTCGAGCAGCTCTTCCGCCTTGGCCGGCTCGGCGCGCACCAGTGCAATGGCGCTGTTGAGCGTGTTGAACAGGAAATGCGGGCGTATGCGTGACTGCAGTTCGGCCAGCCGGGCCGTGGTCGCGGCCGGCGCACGCGCACGCGCGCGCAGCTGCAGCGCGGTCACGAGCAGCGCCGACAGCAGCGCGCCGGTGGCAGCGCTGGCCAGCCAGTACGAAGTCGGTGCGTCATCGACCAGCCACAGCATGGCGCAGGCATAGAGGCCGCAGAGCGCTCCCAGCCCCATGCCCGCAAGGACCTGGGCTTGCCTGGGCAGGCGCTGCAGCAGGCGCTTGAGCCCGCAGGCCGCGACCAGCCACAGCAGCGTTCCTGGCAGCGTGCCGCTGGTGACCAGGGCCATGTGGGCCAGCCAATCGAGCGCGCTGTCGGCGCCGAAAAGCGCGGCCGTGGCGACCACGCTCTGCACGAACAGCACGGCCCGCAGCACCACGCCGACATGGCAGGCATCGAACACCAGAACGCGCTGCGCCGCACCAGCCGTGGGGGCTAGTACAGGACCGGATTGGTCGGAACCGGGCGGGGTCGATAAAATTTGCATATCTTGCATTGCGGCATCCGGTTGTTCCGGGTGTCTGAACCCTCTGATTATTGCCCCTTCCATGTCCAACAGCTCCACCACGCAACCTTCCCACAACCAGCTCGATACCAAGGCCCAGGCATGGTCGGCGCTGTTTTCCGAGCCCATGAGCGACCTCGTCAAGCGCTACACCTCGAGCGTGTTCTTCGACAAGCGCCTGTGGCAGGCCGACATCATGGGCAGTCTGGCGCATGCCGAAATGCTGTCGGCCCAGGGCATCATCTCGGCGCAAGACCATGCGTCCATCGAAAAGGGCATGGCCCAGATCACGGCCGAAATCGAAGCCGGCGGCTTCGAGTGGAAGCTTGATCTCGAAGACGTGCATCTGAACATCGAAGCGCGCCTGACGCAATTGGTGGGCGACGCGGGCAAGCGCCTGCACACCGGCCGCAGCCGCAACGACCAGGTCGCGACCGACGTGCGCCTGTGGCTGCGCGGCGAGATCGACGTGATCAGCGGCCTGCTGGGCGAGCTGCAGAAGTCGCTGGTCGAAACCGCCGAGCGCCATGTCGAAGTGATTCTGCCGGGCTTCACCCACCTGCAGGTGGCCCAGCCCGTGAGCTTCGGCCACCACCTGCTGGCCTATGTCGAAATGTTCAAGCGCGACGCCGAGCGCATGGCCGACGTGCGCCGCCGCGTCAACGTGCTGCCGCTGGGCAGCGCCGCGCTGGCCGGCACCACCTACCCGCTGGACCGCGAACGCGTGGCGCGCAGCCTGGGCATGGAAGGCGTGTGCCAGAACAGCCTGGACGCCGTGAGCGACCGCGATTTCGCGATCGAATTCAGCGCCGCTGCCGCGCTGTGCATGGTGCACATCAGCCGTTTCTCGGAAGAGCTGATCCTGTGGATGAGCCAGAACTTCGGCTTCATCAAGATCGCCGACCGCTTCACCACGGGCTCGTCGATCATGCCGCAGAAGAAGAACCCCGACGTGCCCGAACTGGCGCGCGGCAAGACCGGCCGCGTGGTCGGCCACCTGATGGGCCTGATCACGCTGATGAAGGGCCAGCCCCTGGCCTACAACAAGGACAACCAGGAAGACAAGGAGCCGCTGTTCGACACCGTCGACACGCTCAAGGACACGCTGCGAATCTTCAGCGAAATGGTCGGCGGCCAGCTGAACCCGGCCACGGGCGTCAAGGAAGGCGGCATTGGCGTCAACGCCGAAGCCATGGAACGCGCGGCGCTCAAGGGCTATGCCACCGCCACCGACCTGGCCGACTACCTGGTCAAGAAGGGCCTGCCGTTCCGCGATGCGCACGAAACCGTCGCGCATGCGGTCAAGGCCGCGATCACCGAAGGCGTAGACCTGTCGGAGCTGCCGCTGGCCACGCTGCAGGGCTTCCACCCGCAGATCGAACAGGACGTGTTCGAGTGCCTGAGCCTGCGCGGTTCGCTCAACGCGCGCAATACGCTGGGCGGCACGGCGCCGGCCCAGGTGCGCGCCCAGCTCGCACGCCACAAGGCACGTCTGGCGTAAGCGCCGGTCCGGGCAGCGCGGCTGCGCTGCCGTCCTTTTGATTCCACTGGAGTGAACATGCGTCTTTCACGTCGCCGTCTTCTGTCCCATGCCGCCGTGGTGTCGTCCGTGGCGGCCTGGGGCGCCAGCGCCCTTGCGGCCGACCCGCAGCCGATACGCATCCTCGTGGGCTTTCCGCCGGGCGGCGGCACGGACGCGATCGCCCGCCTGCTCGCCGAGAAGCTGCGCGATGAATTGGGCACCACGGTGTTGGTCGACAACCGCCCGGGCGCGGGCGGGCAGATCGCGGCGCAGCAGCTCAAGGCCGCGCCTGCCGACGGCCATACGCTGTTCCTGACGCACGATCACACGATTTCCATCCTGCCGCAGGTGATTCGCAAGCCCGGTTTCGATCCCGCCCAGGACTTCGTTCCCGTGACCGGCATCGCGACTTTCGTCAATGCGCTCGCGGTGTCCAGCCACACGCCCGCGAAGAACCTCGCCGAGTACGTGCAATGGGTGCGTCAGCAGGGTGGCAAGAGCGCCGTGGGCATTCCCGCGCCCGCGTCCACGCCGGAGTTCCTGGTCAAGCAGCTGTCGAGCCGCTTTCAGCTCGACCTGGTCGCCGCGCCTTACCGCGGCAGCGCGCCCATGCTGGCCGACATGCTGGGCAATCAGATTCCAGCGGGCATCGCCGCCGTGCAGGATTTCATCGAACACCAGCGCGCGGGCAAGATGCGCGTGATCGCGGTGCTCGGCGACCGCCGCCAGGCGGCCATGCCCGATGTGCCCACGCTGGCCGAGCAGGGCGTCAAGGGCTTCGAAGACATGCCGTACTACGGCTTCTATGCGCCCAAGGGCACGCCCGCGGCGTTCATCGAGCGCTTTTCCGCGGCGACCGCCAAGGTATTGCAGATGGCCGACGTGCGCGAACAGCTCGTGGCGCTGGGCCTGACCGTGGGTCACATGGCGCCGCAGCAGCTCGCGCAGCGCGAGCAGGCCTATACGCGCGCCTGGACGGCGATCATTCGCAACAGCGGCTACCAGCCGCAGTGACAAAGCCCCGCAGTTTCTGCGGGGTTTTTTTTGGCAAAGCGCGCCGGCCCACCCATGATCCGCTGATACGCCGCAAAAAGCCGCCTCCGAGCGCGCCAAGGCAGCACCGGCCCGGCCGGATCGAGAGGGGATAGACGTGGGAATCAAGCAATGGACAGGCGCCGCGCTGGCGCTGTGGGCCGGCAATGCGCTGGCGCTGGCCGTGGGTCAATTCAATCCGCAGGGCGAAGTCGCGCAGGTGCAGCAGGTGCGCGTGCAGTTCGACTCCGCGGCCGTGCGCTTTGGCGACCCCAAGGCGGCAGCGCCGCTGCAGCTGTCGTGCAGCGACGCGCAGGCAGCGGCCGGCACGGGCCGCTGGACCAGCGAGCGCGAATGGGTGTTCGATTTCTCCAAGCCCTTGCCGCCGGGCGTGCGCTGCACGGCCCAGCTGCTCGCCGGGCTCAAGTCGCCCACGGGCCAGGTGCTGTCGGGAACCACGCGCTATCAGTTCAGCACGGGCGGCCCGCAGGCGCTGTCCATCCTGCCGCCCACCTACGAAGCCATTGATGAGTCGCAGTTCTTCGTGCTGCGTTTCAGCGGCCCGGTGGCGCGCGACACGCTGCTGGCCAACGGCTATTGCGCGCTCGAAGGCGTGGGAGAGCGCATTCCGCTGCGCTGGATCGACGGCAACGAACGCACTGAATTGCTCAAGATGCGCGGCTGGACCCAGGCGGCCACGGCCGCGCCGCTGCAGTACGCCACGCTGGCCTGCAATCGCACGCTCACGCCTGGCGCCAAGCTGCGCCTGGTGCTGGGCAGCGGAGTCGCCACGCCCAGCGGCGTGGCCACGCGCAACGCGCAGGAGTTCGCGTACAACGTGCGCGAGCCGTTCTCCGCCGAACTGCGCTGCGAGCGCGAGAACGCGCAGGCGGCCTGTCTGCCGATACGGCCCATGCGGCTGTCGTTCAACGCGCCCGTGCCGCGCGCCCAGGCCGAAGCCATACGCCTGCAGGGCGGGGGCGCGACGCTCAAGCCGGTGATAGACGAAGGCGACGACCCCTCGGTGCGCCCCGACCCGCAGGGCCTGGTCGACGGCCTGCGCTTCGAAGGCCTGTCGGCGCAGACCAGCTATAAGTTGCAGCTGCCCAAGGATTTCAAGGATGCGGCCGGGCGCACGCTGCGCAATGCCGACGCCTTCCCGCTGACCGTGGCCACGGCCGACATGCCGCCGCTGGTCAAGTTCGCGGCCTCGCCGTTCGGCATTGTCGAGCGCTTCGCCGAAGGCCCCGGCGGCCCGGCGCTGCTGCCCGTGACGGTGCGCAAGGTCGAGGCCGCGCTGCAAAGCCAGCAACTGCAGCCCGGCAGCGAGGTCAGCCTGATCGAGCCGCGCACCGATGCCGACATCATTGCCTGGCTGCGCAAGCTGCAGAACTATGAGCGCGACCAGGTCACGCGCGCCCAGGCGCGGCGCGATGTCAATGGCGCGCTGCCGCCGGTGATAGATCCCAATGAGCGCCAGAGCGTGCAGACGCGCATGCTGTCGCTGCTCGCGGGCCAGTCCAACGTCAAGGCGATGTCGCTGCCCGCGGCCCAGGCCGGCGATCCGCGGCCGTTCGAAGTCGTGGGCATTCCGCTGACGCCCGGATTCCATGTGGTCGAGATCGCGTCGCCGCTGCTGGGCGCGGCGCTGCTCGATGAACGCTATGGCGAGAAGCGCAGCATGTATGTGCGCAGTTCGGCGCTGGTCACGAACCTGGCCGTGCATTTCAAGCTGGGCCGCGAGAACTCCGCGGCCTGGGTGACCACGCTCGACAAGGGCCAGGTCGTCGCCGGCGCCAAGGTCCAGGTGTCTAGCTGCAATGGCGAAGTGCTGGCATCGGCCGTGACCAATGCCCAGGGCATTGCGCAGTTCGCCGATCTGTCGCCCCAGCCACCGCAATGCCGCGGCGACGGCTACCGCAACGCCGCCTATTTCGTCAGCGCGCGCGCCCAGACTTCGGCCGGCCCCGAGCTGGCCTTCGCCTGGAGCGACTGGCAGCGCGGCATAGAGCCCTGGCGCTTCAATGTGCCGACCAGCAACAGCGCCAAGGCCGACATGCTCGCGCACACGGTGTTCGATCGCACGCTGCTGCGCGCCGGCGAAACGCTGGCCATGAAGCATTTCCTGCGCCAGCAGAACGGCCAGGGCCTGGCATTGCCGCCGCAGCGCCCCAGCGAGCTGCGCATCACCCATCTGGGCAGCGGCCAGACTTTCCGCCAGCCGCTGACCTGGCGCGAAACCGGCAGCGGGGGCTTGAGCGCCGAAAGCCGCTTTCCCGTGCCCGCGGGCGCCAAGCTGGGCGAGTACCAGGTCGAGCTGCGCGAGCCGCAGGACGCGTCGCAGTTTCGCGCGCTGACCAGCGGCTCGTTCCGTGTTGAGGAGTTTCGCCTGCCGGTGTTCGAAGGCCGCATCGGCCCGGTGAATGCCAAGCCGCTGGTGCGCGCCGAGAAGCTGCCGGTGCAGGTGCAGCTCAACTACCTTTCGGGCGGGCCGGCCGACGGCCTGCCGGTGCGCGTTTCGGCGATGGTGCGCGCCAAGTCGCTGGACTTCGCGGGCTATGACGATTTCCGCTTCGGCCCGCCGCGCGCGGCCGCCGACAACGCGCAAAGCGACGACGAGGAGGCCAGCGCGGCGCAGGACACCAAGGTGATCGCCGACGCGCTGCCGCTGGTGCTCAATCGCCAGGGCGCGGGCCAGGTCGAGCTGCAGTCGCTGCCGCGCGGCAAGCAGGCGCGCGAGCTGCTGGTCGAAGCCACCTATGCCGACCCCAGCGGCGAAGTGCAGACGCTGCGCAGCACGCAGACGCTGTGGCCCGCGGCCGTGGTCGCGGGCATACAGGCCGAGAACTGGGTCTCGACCGAGCGCGAGATGCAGTTCCAGGCGCTGGCGCTGGGCCTCGACGGCAAGCCCCAGGCGGGCGTGGCGCTCAAGGTGCAGGCGCTGGCGCGCATCACCACCAGCAGCCGCAAGCGGCTGGTCGGCGGTTTCTACAGCTACGACAACCAGACCACGCTCAAGGATCTGGGCACGGTCTGTTCGGGCAAGAGCGATGCCCAGGGCCGGCTGCATTGCACGGCGAAGATCGCCCAGGCGGGAGAAGTCGAACTCGTGGCCACGGCCAGCGACAGCGCGGGCAACGAAGTCCAGGCCGCGACCTCGGTCTGGGTCACGCGCCAGGGCGAGCTGTGGTTCGGCGGCGAAGACCATGACCGCATGGAACTGCTGTCGGAGCAGCGCAGCTACGCGCCGGGCGAGACCGCGCGCCTGCAGGTGCGCATGCCGTTCCGCTATGCGACCGCGCTGGTGGCCGTGGAGCGCGAAGGCATTCTGAGCACGCGCGTGGTGCAGCTCGAAGGCCAGAATCCGACGGTTGAATTGAAGATCGAGGAGAGCTGGGGCCCCAACGTCTATGTGAGCGTGCTGGCGCTGCGCGGACGGCTGCGCGAAGTGCCCTGGTACAGCTTCTTCACCTGGGGCTATCAGGCACCGCGTGCCTGGTGGAATGCGTTCTGGCACGAAGGCCGCGAATATGTGGCGCCCACGTCCCTGGTCGATCTGAGCCGGCCCGCGTTCCGTCTTGGCATGGCCGAAATCAAGGTCGACGCCGCGGCCAACCGGCTCGCGGTGCAGGTCAGCGCCGACCGCGAAACCTATCCGGTGCGCGGCACGGCCCAGGTCACGATCAGCGCCAAGCTGCCCAACGGCCAGCCCGCGGCCGGCGCCGAAGTCGCGCTCGCTGCCGTGGACCAGGCGTTGCTCGAACTCATGCCCAACGGCAGCTGGAACCTGCTCGACGCAATGCTGCCGCGCCGCGCCTGGGGCGTGCAGACCGCGACCGCGCAGATGGAAGTCATAGGCCGGCGCCACTACGGGCGCAAGGCCGTTCCCGCGGGCGGCGGCGGCGGGCGCAGTCCGCGGCGCGAGCTGTTCGACAGCGTGCTGCTGTGGCAGCCCAGCGTGGTGCTCGACGCCAAGGGCCAGGCGCGCGTCACGGTGCCGCTCAATGATTCGCTGACCACGTTCGAGATCGTCGCCGTCGCCGATGCGGGCGTGCAGATGTTCGGCACGGGGCGCACCAAGATTCGCAGCACGCAAGACCTGCAGATCATCAGCGGCCTGCCGCCGCTGGTGCGCGAAGGCGACCGCTTGCGCGCCCAGGTCACGCTGCGCAACACCACCGAGCGCGCGATGCAGGTGCAGGTGCAGCCGCGCGCCGCACCGCTCACGCTGGCCGCGCAGCGCATCGCGCTGGCTGCGGGCGCGTCGCAGGAAGTCGCGTGGGAGGTCACGGTGCCGGTCAACGCCGCGGGCAGCAGCGCGTTGGAGAACCTCGCCGCGGGCCTCGACTGGGAAATCGACGCCGAAGACGTGACGCCGGGCGCGCCGCCCGCGCGCGACGCGATTCGCACGCGCCAGCGCATCGAGGCGGCCGTGCCGCTCACGGTGCAGCAGGCGACGCTGGTGCAGATCGACGGCCAATGGCAGTTGCCGGTGTCGCCGCCGGCCGATGCCTTGCCGGGCCGCGGCGGACTGCGCCTGGCGCTGGCGCCCAAGCTGGCCGACGGCATGCCCGGCGTGCGCGACTGGTGGCTGCGCTACGCCTACACCTGCCTCGAGCAGATCAGCAGCCGCGCGCTGGGCCTGGGCGACGCCGCGCAGTGGCAGCAGGTGATCGCGAAGATGCCCAGCTATCTCGACGAGAACGGCCTGGCCTCGTACTTCCCGCCGCGCGCCGGTGCCGCGCACCGCGGCAGCGACACGCTGACCGCCTATCTGCTGGCCGCAAGCCACGAGGCCGCGCGCCAGGACCCGCGCCTGGCCCTGCCCGAAGCGCTGCGCGCGCAGATGGAAAGCGCGCTGATCGCGTTCGTCGAAGGCCGGCTCGAACGCCCGCTGAACAATCCGCGCAACGACCAGGCGCTGGCGCTTGAAGTGCGCAAGCTCGCGGCGATCGAGGCGCTGTCGCGCAACGGCCGCGCCGTGCCGCGCATGCTCGAGAGCATTCGCGTCGCGCCCACGCAATGGCCTACGCACGCACTGCTCGACTGGGTGCAGATCCTGCAGCGCATGCCCGAGGCCGCGCAGCGCGAGACGCGCCTGCAGGAAGCCAAGCAGCTGCTGCAAAGCCGTCTGTCGTTCCAGGGCAGCCAGGTGGTGTTCAGCACCGAGAAGGACGACAACTGGTGGTGGCAGATGCAGGGCGGCGACAGCAATGCCGCGCGCCTGCTGCTCACGGCGCTGTCGCTGCCCGAGTGGAAGGACGATGTACCGCGCCTGGCCCAGGGACTGATCGCGCGCCAGCGCGGCGGCGCCTGGACCACGACCACGGCCAACCTGTGGGGCGTGCTGGCGCTGCAGGCGTTCTCGCGCGAGCGTGAAAGCACGCCGGTGTCGGGCCGCACGCTGGCCCAGCTGGGCACGCAGAGCGTGGTCAAGGAATGGCGCGGCATGGCCGCCCAGCCCGCGGCGACGACGGGCACGGTTCCCGCGGCCGGCGCTCCGCTGGGCGCCAACCCCGTGGGCGCGCCGGTCGCGGCCTCGGGCGCCAACGGCCTGTTCCTGCCCTGGGCTGCGGGGCCGCTGACGGTCACGCACGAAGGCGCGGGCAAGCCCTGGCTGAGCCTGCAGTCGGTGGCCGCCGTGCCGCTGAGCAAGCCGTTCAGCGCGGGCTATACGGTGCGCAAGACCGTCACGCGCGTCACGCCGTCGCAGCTGCCCGCGGGCAGCTACCAGCGCGGCGATGTGCTCGATGTGACGCTCGACGTCACGTCCACGGCCGACATGGGCTGGGTCGCGATCACCGACCCGATTCCCGCGGGCGCGACCATCCTGGGCAGCGGCCTGGGCCGCGATTCGGAAATCGCCCAGCAGGGCGGCGACGACACCAGCGGCGAAGGCAGCCAGCCCACGTTCGAGGAGCGCAGCTTCTCTTCGTGGCGCGGCTACTACGAGTGGCTGCCGCGCGGCAGCATCAAGGTGCGCTACCGCGTGCGCGTGAGCAATGTCGGCGAATTCGCGCTGCCGCCCACGCGCGTCGAAGCGCTGTACGCGCCCGAGATGTTCGGCGAAGCGCCCAACGCGCCGGTGAAAGTCGTGGCCACGCCATGACGGCATGACAAAGCGCCCTTCCTGCGTGTCATACACGCTGTGATCCGCAGGGAGGCGCGTGCATGACTTCAGGGTAAGCACCTGGAAAATTGACACTCATCCGTCACATGACTTGCCTAGACTAGGCACTCATGTCCTTGATAGAACTCGACGGTGTTGCAAAGTCCTGGGGAGCAACGACAGCGCTGCGCGCGCTGCACTTGCGCATTGAACCGGCAACTTTCTGCGTACTGCTCGGGCCTTCGGGCTGTGGCAAGTCGACCACGCTGCGCATCATCGCGGGCCTGGAAACCGCGACCGCGGGCAGTGTGCGCATCGATGGCCGCGAAGTCGGTCATCTGCCACCCGCCGAACGCGGCATCGCCATGGTGTTCCAGAACTACGCCTTGTTTCCCCACCTCACGGTGGCGCAGAACATGGGCTTTGGTCTGTCGGTGCGCAAGGTGCCCGCGGCGGAATCCGCCAAGCGCCTGGCCGAAACCGCCGAGCTGCTGGGCCTGACCGGCCTGCTCGATCGCCGGCCCGCGCAACTCTCGGGCGGCCAGCAGCAGCGCGTGGCGCTGGGCCGCGCGCTCGTCGCCCAGGCCAAGGTCTGCCTGATGGACGAACCCCTTTCCAATCTCGACGCCCAGCTGCGCCAGGAAATGCGCAGCGAACTGCGCGAACTGCAGCAGCGCCTGGGCCTCACGGTGGTCTATGTGACCCATGACCAGGCCGAAGCCATGAGCATGGCCGACCAGGTGGTGCTGCTGCACCAGGGCAGCGTAGAGCAATGCGCGGCGCCGCGCGAAATGTATGCGCGCCCCGCGAGCCGCTTCGCGGCGCGCTTCATCGGCACGCCCGCAATGAATCTGATCACGCTGGAGCACGGCCGCATCGCGGGCAGCGATGTGGGCGTGGGCGGCGGCAGCGCGCGCTGCATGGGCCTGCGCCCCGAAGCGATCGCCGTCGTTGGCCAGACGCAGCGCGGCATAGACGCGCAGGTGGTCGGCCAGGAATACCTGGGCGCCGATCTGGTGCTGCGCTGCCAGGTGGGCAGCGAAGTGCTCACGGTGCGCGCGCCCGGCCCGCAGCAGGTGCCCACGGGCGCGCACGTGCGCCTGGCCTGGCAAGACGCCGACACCCATTTCTTCGGCGCCGACGGCCTGCGCCTGGGCGCGCGCTCCGCCTGATTTTCGCCTTCCGGTTTTCGCGCCCTGGCGCGCCAGCGCCCCGTCGTTCATCGCATTCTTTTCAGGAGTTCCCATGCATCGCAAGACCTTCATCCAGACCCTGGCCCTGGCCGCCGCAACGGGCTCGCTGGGCCTGGCCCATGCCCAGGCACCGGTCGAAGTGCCGTTCTACTACCCCGTGGCCGTGGGCGGCGCCGTGGCCAAGACCATCGATGGTTTCGCGGCCGACTTCATGAAGGCCAACCCCAACATCAAGGTCACGCCCATCTACGCGGGCACCTACCAGGAAACCATCGTCAAGGCGCTGACCGCGCACAAGTCGGGCAAGCCGCCCGCGACTTCGGTGCTGCTGTCGACCGACATGTTCACGCTGATCGACGAAGACGCGATCGCGCCCATAGACCAGTTCGTCAAGACCGCCGACGACCAGGCCTGGCTCAAGAGCTTCTACCCCGCGTTCATGGCCAACAGCCAGACCGGCGGCAAGACCTGGGGCGTGCCGTTCCAGCGCTCCACCGTGGTCATGTACTACAACAAGGACTTGTTCAAGCAGGCGGGCCTGGACCCGAACCGCGCGCCGCAGACCTGGAAGGAACTGAGCGAAGCCGCGCAGAAGCTCACGCGCAAGGACGCGAGCGGCAAGGTCGTGCAGTACGGCATACAGATCCCCTCGACGGGCTTTGGCTACTGGATGCTGCAGACGCTGACCACGCCCAACGGCGTGCTGCTGGCGAATGAAGCCGGCACCAAGGTCACGCTCGACAACCCCAAGGTGATCGAAGCGCTCGAATACTGGGTCAATCTGGCGCGCACCGGCGTGCACCCCAGCGGCGTGGTCGAGTGGGGCACGACGCCCAAGGATTTCATCGAGCAGAAGGCGGCGATCATCGTCACCACCACGGGCAATCTGACCAACCTCAAGGCCAATGCCAAGTTCGATTTCGGCGTGGGCCAGATCGCGGGCAATGTGCGCAAGGGCTCGCCCACGGGCGGCGGCAATTTCTACATCTTCAAGAAGTCGACGCCCGCGCAGCAGCAGGCGGCGTTCGAGTTCATCAAGTGGGTGACCCAGCCCGAGCGCGCGGCGCAGTGGAGCATGGACACCGGCTATGTGGCCGTGTCGCCCGCGGCCTACGAGACGCCGGTGCTCAAGAAATACGGCCAGGATTTCCCCCAGGCCCTGGTCGCGCGTGACCAGCTGGGCGTGTCGGTCGCCGAGTTCTCCACGCACGACAACCAGCGCGTGACCAAGCTGCTCAACGACGCCGTGCAGGCCGCGCTCAACGGCAGCAAGACGTCGGCCCAGGCCCTGAAGGACGCGCAGCGCGAAGCCGATCGCCTGCTGCGCAGCTACCAGTAAGACCATGGCCGCGGGCTCGAACATTGCGTCGCGCGCAGCCGTGAGCCAGCATGCGCTGCATGCCTGGCTGTTGCTGCTGCCGGCCTTGGCGCTGCTGGTGGCGTTCACGCACTGGCCCGCGCTGGCCACGCTGATCGACAGCTTCTTTTCGACGCCGCGCGGCAGCCGGCCCAGCCTGTGGGTGGGTCTCGAAAACTACCAGGTGATGGTCGACGACCCGGTGTTCTGGCAGGCGGTGCGCAACAACCTGTGGTTCGCGGGCGCGACCATTCCGCTGTCGATAGGCCTGGCGCTGGCCATGGCGCTGTGGGTCAACGAGCGCATGCAGGGCCGGGCGTTTTTGCGCATGGCCTACTTCACGCCCACGGTGCTGCCCATGATCGCCGTGGCCAACATCTGGCTGTTCTTCTACACGCCGCAATACGGCCTGTTAGAGCAGATCACGGGTGCCCTGGGCCTGCCCTCGCACAACTGGCTGGGCGACCCCTCGACGGCGCTGGCCTGCATCACGCTGGTCGCGATCTGGAAGGAGGCCGGCTTCTTCATGATCTTCTATCTCGCGGCGCTGCAGACGCTCAACCCGAGTCTCAAGGAAGCCGCGGCGATCGAAGGCGCGTCGCGCGGGTATTACTTCCGGCGCGTGCAGTGGCCGCTGCTGATGCCGACCACGCTGTTCGTGCTGGTCAATGCCGTGGTGAATGCGTTCCGCCTGGTCGACCATGTGTTCATCCTGACGCGCGGCGGCCCCGACAACGCCACCAGCCTGCTGCTGTACCACCTCTATGAAGTCGGCTTCAAGTTCTGGGACGCGGGCTATGCGGCGGCGATCACCGTGGTGCTGGTGGTGGTGCTGGCCAGCGTCGCGCTGTTCCAGTTTTTCGTGTTGGACAAACGGGTGCATTACAAATGAGCGCAGCCAAGCAATCGCCGCGCCAGGGGCCGGCGCTGTACACCGTGTCGTGGCTGGACACCGCTGCGGCCTGGCTGCTGGCGCTGCTGTGGATACTGCCGCTGGCCTACGCGGTCTGGACCGCGTTTCACCCGGCCGAGTTCTCGACGCGCTTCGATCTCGCCGCGCCCTGGACGCTGGAGAACTTTCGCCATGCCTGGCAGGCCGCGCCGTTCGCGCGCTACTTTCTCAACACCACGCTGCTGGTGGCGATGATCCTGGCCGCGCAGCTGGTGCTCAGCACGCTGGCCGCCTATGCGTTCGCGCGCTATGAGTTCCGTGGCAAGAACGTGGCGTTTGCGCTGGTGCTGGTGCAGCTGATGATCATGCCCGACATCCTGCTGGTGGAGAACTACCAGACCATGGCCAAGCTGGGCCTGGTCGATACGCTGCTGGCGATAGGCCTGCCGTACTTCGCCTCGGCGTTCGCGATCTTCCTGCTGCGCCAGACTTTCATGGGCATTCCCAGGGAGCTCGACGAAGCCGCGCGCGTCGAAGGCGCGAGCGCGCTGCAGACGCTGTGGCGCGTCTATGTGCCGCTGGCCAAGCCCGTCTACACCGCGTTCGCGCTGGTGTCGGTGAGCTTTCACTGGAACAATTTTCTCTGGCCGCTGATCATCACCAACAGCGTCGAGTCGCGCCCGCTCACGGTGGGCCTGCAGGTGTTTTCCTCGGTGGAGCAGGGCGTCGAATGGTCGACCATCACCGCCGCGACGCTGATGACTTCGGCGCCGCTGCTGGTCGCATTCCTGCTGTTCCAGCGCCAGTTCGTGCAAAGCTTCATGCGCGCGGGCATCAAATAGCGCTGCGACCGGGACGCCCAGACGGTCTTCGCTGGCTTGGGTAGCAGGCGCGTTGGGGTGTAATGCTCGAATGAAAATCCTCAGCTGGAACACCCAATGGTGCTGTGGCCTCGACGGCCTGGTCAGCCCGCAGCGCATCGTCGAGCGCGCGCGTTCTCTTGCCGACGCCGATGTGCTGTGCCTGCAGGAAATCGCGGTCAACTATCCCGGCCTGCAAGGCGCTCCCGGCGATCAGATTGCGCAGTTGCAGCAGCTGTTGCCGGGCTGGCAGCTGTTCTTCGGCGCGGCCGTCGATGAGTTCACGACCATGGGCCGCCAGCGCTTCGGCAACCTGATCGCCACGCGCCTGCCCGCGCTGCAGGTGCAGCACTACCCGCTGCCTTACCCGGCCGATGCGGGCGTGCGCAGCATGCCCCGCGTCTGCACCGTGGTCACGGTGATGGATGCCCGCCTGGGCGCGGTGCGCGTGATGACCACCCACCTCGAATACTTCTCCAAGGCCCAGCGCATGGCCCAGGCGCAGGCGCTGCGCAGCCTGCAGCTTGCGGCCTGCAGCGTGGCCGATGCGCCGCCGCAGGACTGCCGCGATGGCTCGCCGTTCCAGACCAAGTCGCATACCCACCAGGCGGTGCTGTGCGGCGACTTCAACTTCGAGCCGCAGGAGGCCGAATACGCGGCGCTCACGGCGCGCTGGGCGACGGGCGAGGAGGGCGCGCTGCAGCCCGGCCAGTGGCATGACAGCTGGCGCCTGCTGCATCCCGATCAGCCCCAGCCGCCCACGTTCAAGCTGTTCGACCGGCGCTATGGGCCCGAGCCCGTGGCCTGCGACTTCATGCTGGTCAGCGACAGCCTGCAGTCGCGCGTGCGCGACTGGCAGACCGATGCGCACACCCAGGCGTCGGACCACCAGCCCGTCGTGCTGACGCTGGGCTGAGGCCATGGCGCAGTTGAAGATTCGTTGGCGCCTCGTTGCGCTGTGCTGCCTGGTGGGCGCTGCCAGTTCCGCGGCCTGGGCCGTTCCCAGCTACGACGAAGTGCGCGGCGCGCACCGCCCTTCCGAAACCCTGGTGCTGTCGCGCGAAGGCGAAGTGCTGCAGCGGCTGCGCACCGATGCCAGCGTGCGCCGCGGCGAATGGGTGGCGCTGCAGGACATCTCGCCCGCGCTGCGCAATGCGCTGGTGCTCAGCGAGGACCAGCGGTTTTTCGAACACAGCGGCGTCGACTGGTCGGCGGTGTCGGCCGCCGCCTGGGGGCGGCTGTGGCACCAGCGCACGCGCGGCGCCAGCACCATCACCATGCAGCTCGCAGGCCTGGTCGACGGCGACTGGCGGCGCGGCCCGGGCGGGCGCACGCTGGTGCAGAAAGTGGGCCAGACCGTGGCCGCCCAGGTGCTGGACCGGCGCTGGCGCAAGGACCAGATTCTCGAAGCCTATCTGAACATGGTGCCGTTTCGCGGGGAACTGGTGGGCATAGACGCGCTGGCGCGCACGCTGTTCGGCAAGGCCGCGCACGGCCTCGACGCGCGCGAAGCCGCGATCGCCGCGGTACTGGTGCGTGCGCCCAATGCCGCGCCGCAGCGCGTGGCGCAGCGCGCCTGCGCCCTGCTCGAAAAGCTGCAGGCGCGCAAAGTCGACTGCGGCGCGCTGCAGCTGTTCACCGAAAGCAGCCTGCAGCAGCGGCAATGGCCTGCGGCCGAAGGCGTGGCGCCGCATTTCGCGCGGCGTGTGCTCGCGCAGGCCGTCCAGACTGCGACAGAATCAGGACGAACGGACGCCGGCCAGGAGCTGCCCGCGCGCCTGCGCAGCACGCTCAGCGCGCCGCTGCAGCGCCAGGCGATGCGCAGCCTGCAGCAGCATCTGCGCGAGCTGCAGGGCCGCAATGTCGAGGACGGCGCGGTGCTGGTGCTCGACAACGCGAGCGGCGAAGTGCTGGCCTGGGTCGGCTCGTCGGGCGCTTTGAGCCAGGCGGGCGAAGTCGACGGCGTGCTCGCGCTGCGCCAGCCCGGCTCCACGCTCAAGCCGTTTCTCTACGGCCAGGCGCTGGCCGAACGCCGGCTCACGGCGGCGTCGCTGATCGAAGACTCGTCGGCCCACATTCCCACGGCCGGCGGCCTCTACATTCCGCAGAACTACGACCGGCGCTTCAAGGGCTGGGTCTCGGTGCGCACCGCGCTCGCGGCCTCGCTCAACGTGCCCGCGGTGCGCACGCTGGCCATGGTGTCGCCCGATGCGTTCTTCGCCCAGATGGGCGCCTTGGGCATGCCGCTGCGCGAAAGCGGCAGCTACTACGGCTACAGCCTCGCGCTGGGCAGCGCCGAAGTGCCGCTGCTGCAGCTGACCAATGCCTATCGCGCGCTGGCCAACGGCGGCTGCTGGCGGCCCGTGGCCGGGGCGGTCCATGCCGCGGCGCGGCTGCCTGCCGTTGCGACTCCCGCCTGCACGCCCGCGCTCGATGCGCGCGCGGCGTTCATCATCGGCGACATACTTTCCGACGGCAATGCGCGCGCGCCCACGTTCGGCACCGACAGCGTGCTGGCCACGCGCTTCTGGACCGCCGTGAAGACCGGCACCAGCAAGGACATGCGCGACAACTGGGCCGTGGGCTGGTCGCAGCATTACACCGTGGGCGTCTGGGTCGGCAACGCGGGCGGCGAAGCCATGCATGGCGTCAGCGGCAGCAGCGGCGCAGCGCCGATCTGGGCCGAGCTGATGGGGCAGTTGCATGCCCAGCGTTCGAGCCGCGCGCCCCAGCCTCCGGCCGCTTCGGCCAAGCAGCCCGCGCTGCTGCGTGCCGATGTGCGCTACGGCCCCGACCCGGCGACGGGCGAGCCACTGGCCGCGGCACGCAGCGAGTGGTTTCTGCCGGGCACGCAGCAGACGCTGTTCGCGCTGGAGCAGGGCGCTGCGCCCCAACTGGCGGCCGCGGCGCAAGGCCGTATCGCGCGTCCCGCGCCCGGCACCATCGTCGCGCTAGACCCCGACATTCCGCCCGACCGCCAGCGCCTGCAGTTCGCCGCCCGGCTCGCGGCCGGCGACGCGCGCGCGCTGCGCTGGTGGCTAGACGGCAAGGAAGTCGCGCGCGGCGCGCACTGGGCCTGGCTGCCCTGGCCGGGACGCCACCGCATGGAGTTGCGCGATGCCAAGGGGGCGGTGCTCGATACCGTGGCGTTCGAGGTACGGGGGGCTGGGGTGAGGTGAGGGGGGCGCTGCGAAAGCTTGAGCACCGGCCGTTCATGGTTCGACGGGCTCACCACGAACGGGTTGGCGGCGGTATTCGCTGTACAAAATTTCACGCCGCCCCAAATCCTTTCAGCTCCCCAGCCCCCACAGCGCTGCCGCTGCGCATTACGATGCAGCCTGATTAGAAAAGGGCAAACCGTGGCATCCGATCTTTCCAAAATCACCTGCATCGAAGACCTGCGCGCCGTGGCCCAGCGCCGCGTGCCGCGCATGTTCTATGACTATGCGGATTCGGGTTCGTACACCCAGGGCACCTACCGCGCCAACGAAAGCGATTTCCAGCATATCAAGCTGCGCCAGCGCGTGGCTGTGAACCTGAGCGGCCGCAGCACGCGCAGCACCATGCTGGGCCAGGACGTGGCCATGCCGGTGGCGATCGCGCCCACGGGGCTGACCGGCATGCAGCATGCCGACGGCGAAATTCTGGGCGCGCGCGCGGCCAAGGCCTTCGGCATTCCGTTCACGCTGTCGACCATGAGCATCTGCTCGCTCGAAGACGTGGCCCAGGCCACGGACCGCCATCCGTTCTGGTTCCAGCTGTATGTGATGCGCGACCGCGAGTACATCGAAAACCTGATAGACCGCGCCAAGGCCGCGAACTGTTCGGCGCTGCAGATCACGCTCGATCTGCAGATCCTGGGCCAGCGCCACAAGGACATCAAGAACGGCCTGTCGACGCCGCCGCGGCCCACGCTGCGCAACCTGATCAATCTCGCGACCAAGCCGCACTGGTGCCTGGGCATGCTGGGCACGCAGCGGCGCACGTTCGGCAACATCGTGGGCCATGCGAAAGGCGTGTCCGATCTGTCGTCGCTGTCGTCGTGGACTGCCGAGCAGTTCGACCCGCAACTGAGCTGGGCCGACGTCGAATGGATCAAGAAGCGCTGGGGCGGCAAGATCATTCTCAAGGGCATCATGGACGCGGAAGATGCGCGCCATGCGGTCGACAGCGGCGCCGACGCGCTGATCGTGAGCAACCATGGCGGGCGCCAGCTCGACGGCGCGCCCTCGTCGATCGCGGCGCTGCCGTCGATCGTGGAGGCCGTGGGCAAGAACATCGAAGTCTGGATGGACGGCGGCATTCGCAGCGGTCAGGACGTGCTCAAGGCGCGCGCGCTGGGCGCGCGGGGCACGCTGATCGGGCGCAGCTTTCTCTACGGCCTGGGCGCCTACGGTCAGCCCGGCGTGACGCGCGCGCTAGAAATCATCCAGCGCGAACTCGACATCAGCATGGCGTTCTGCGGCCGCACGCAGATCGACCAGGTGGACCACTCCATCCTGGTGCCGGGCAGCTATCCCTTGCCTTTTCCAGCGGCCTGATCGCGCCCGCCGCAGCAATCGCTGATCGCTGCGGCGCGCCTCGCCAAAAGCGCGGCCGCGCGCGGGCAGCGGGCGCTATGCTCGGCGCAGGGGCATCCGGCCCCATTTTCTGGTCCGCCGCATGTCCTCCTCTCTGATCGATTTCTCCTGGCTCTGGGTTCCCATGGTGCTGTTCGCGGCCCTGGCCCAGACCGCGCGCAACGCGGCCCAGCGCACGCTGACCCAGGCCATTGGCACGCTGCCTGCCACCCTGGTGCGTTTTCTGTACGGCCTGCCGTTCGCGCTGCTGTGGCTGGGCCTGCTCTACCTGCTGACGCCGCGCGCCCTGCCGCATTTCAGCCTGGCCTATCTGGGCTGGATCGCGCTGGGCGCGCTGTTCCAGGTGGGCGGCACGGCGATGCTGCTGCTGGCGATGAAGGAGCGCAATTTCGCGGTCGCGGTCACGCTGTCGAAGACCGAAGTGCTGCAGGTGGCCTTGTTCGCCAGCGTGTTCCTGCATGAGTTGCCGACGACGCTGGCGGTGGTGGCCATGGTCATCGCCACCATAGGCGTGCTCACGCTGTCGCTGCCCGCGCGCGACAAGCGCTGGTCCATGTCGGCCTGGTTCAGCCGTTCGGCGCTCTACGGCCTGGCCTGCGGCGCGTGCTTCGCGATCGCCTCGGTGGGCTTTCGCGGCGCGGCGCTGGCGCTGGGTGAATCGTCGCCCTGGATCAACGGCGCCTGGGGCGTGACGCTGGCGCAGACGCTGCAGTCGCTGGTGCTGGGTGCCTGGGTGGCCTGGCGCCATCCCGGCGGCATAGCGCCCGTGTGGCGCGCCTGGCGCGTGTCGCTGGTCGCGGGCAGCATGGGCGCGGCCGCGTCGCTGGCCTGGTTCAGCGCCTATGCGATGCAGGGCGCGGCCCAGGTGCGCACGCTGGGCATGGTCGAAGTGGTGTTCAGCTACCTGGTCTCGCGCCGCGTGCTGCGCGAGCCGCTGAGCTGGCCCGAGAAAATCGGCATGCTGCTGATGCTGTGCGGATTGGTCCTGGTCACGCTGGAGTATTGAATGCGTGCCGGCGCGCAGGCGCCGCTGCACGCACAATCCCGCAGTGACTGATTCCGCCGAAGCGCCGCTGCCGCGCCGCATTGCCCATCTCGACATGGATGCGTTCTACGCATCGGTCGAACTGCTGCGCTACCCCCAGCTCAAGGGCCTGCCGCTGGTGATAGGCGGCGGCCGGCGCGCACCCGACAACGCGCTGCTGCAGCGCTATGCCGACCAGCCGCTGTCGGCGATTCCGGTCGAGGAATTTCCGCTGCTCAAGGACTACACCGGCCGCGGCGTGATCACCACCGCCACCTATGCGGCGCGCCAGTTCGGCATAGGCTCGGCGATGGGCCTGATGAAGGCCGCGCGCCTGTGCCCGCAGGCCATTCTGCTGCCCGTGGATTTCGCCGAATACCGGCGCTATTCGCGGCTGTTCAAGGAAACCGTGCTGTCGATGGCGCCGCTGATGGAAGATCGCGGTGTCGACGAGGTCTACATCGACTTCACCCATGTGCCCGGCGGCCAGCGCCAGGGCGGGCGCTCGCTGGCCAAGCTGATGCAGGGCGCGATCGCCGAGGCCACGGGCCTGAGCTGCTCCATCGGTGTTGCGCCCAACAAGCTGCTGGCCAAGATGGCCAGCGAATTCAACAAGCCCCAAGGCATCTCCATCGTTCACGCCGAAGACCTGCAGGCGCTGATCTGGCCGCTGGCCTGCCGCAAGATCAACGGCATAGGCCCCAAATCGGAAGCCAAGCTGCAGGCGCTGGGCATAGAGACCATTGCCGACCTCGCGGCGCGCCCGCGCGCCTGGCTGCTGCAGCATTTCGGCAAGGCCTATGGCGCCTGGCTGCACGAAGCCGCCTGGGGCCGCGACGACCGCCCCGTGGTCACCGAAAGCGAGCCCGTGAGCATGAGCCGCGAGACCACGTTCGAGCGCGATCTGCATGCGCGCGAAGACCGCGCGGAACTCGCCCAGGTCTTCACCGCGCTGTGCGAACAGGTGGCGGCCGACCTGCAGCGCAAAGGCTATTCGGGCCGCACCATAGGCATCAAGCTGCGCTACGCCGACTTCAAGTCGGCGACGCGCGACATGACGCTCGATCTGCCCACGGCCGACGCCGCGGCGATTCGCCGCGCGGCCGGCCAATGCCTCAAGCGCGTGCCGCTGACGCAGCGCCTGCGTCTGCTGGGCGTGCGCGTGGGCGCGCTGGTCAAGAATGGCGAGGAGCCGCCGCCGGCACGCGCCGCGGCGCGTAGCACGCGCGGCTCGGGCGATCCGTTCACCGCGCCGCTGTTCTAGGCGGTGCCGCCGTTCAGGAGCGCAGGCTGCGCCCGTAGATGTTCTCCAGGCCGGCCCAGACCCTGGATGTGAGCGGCTTGGTCTGGCTGCTCGCGCGCCGGTACAGGCGCACGTTGATCGCCACGTCCTTGTCCGCGCCCGCGGCGCGCACCAGCCGGCCCTGCGCCAGATCGGACTGGACCAGCGTCTGCGGCAGCCAGGCCAGGCCCAGGCCCTGGTGGACCATGGCGTGCAGCGCGTCCGCGAGGTCGGCCTCGTAGACCGTGCGCAGGCGCGCGGTGTCGCACAGCGCATGCATGTGGCTGCGCAGGATTTTGCCCAGCGACATGCTGTGCGCGTAGGCCAGGAACGGCACGACCGGGTCGCCGCCGTCGCAGGGCAGCGCATAGCGCGGCAGCTGCGGCACCAGCGGAATGCTGACCGGAATCAGCGTGTCCTGGCCCACGGGCAGATAGGTCAGGTCATGCCCCTGCAGGCTGCTTTCGATCGCCGGCTGGGCATGGCACAGCAGCAGATCGACCTTGCCCTCCAGCAGCATGTCGACGCCGAAATCCAGGCTGGTCGTGGTGACCTTCCAGCACAGATGCGGCATGGCCTGCTTGAGTGCGGCGATCGTGCCCGGCAGCACCTTGTGCGACAGCGTGCGCCCGGCCGCGATGGTGATGGTCTCTTCGCGCACCCGTCCCGGCTGCTGCAGCAAGCTGTGCGTCTGCTCCAGGATGCTCAGCACTTCATGCGCCGAAGCCAGCAGCGTCTTGCCCGCGGGCGTCAGCGTGCTCGACTGGTGGCCGCGTTCGACCAGCGGCGTGCCGGCCCATTCCTCGAGCGCGCGTATGCGCCGGCCGAAGGCCGGGTGGGTGATGTGGCGGCGCTCGGCGGCCTTGTACAGGCTGCCGGTGTCGGCCAGGGCCTGCAGATCCTGCAGCAGTTTGACGTTTAGTTCATGCATTGAATAAAAATGGGGCTGTGCCGAAACGGCACATGGCGAGCGCAATCGGCAGGGCCGCGCGCCGGCCCTGGCCTAGCATGCTGGCATGCAAAGAAAGCCCTCATATGCCTGAAGTGTGCCTCAGGAAGATTCAGAGCCACTTCATCGGCGGCGCGCAGCGTTGCGTGCAGGATCTGCCGATACAGCACAGGGAAATGGTGCGCAATGGCGGCCAGCGCGCGCTGGACATGAACGGCAGCTACGCCGTGGGCCAGATGTACGCGATGGAATACCGGCTCGCGCGCCCGCGCAGCGCCTTGCCCGTACTGCTGTGGCATGGCGGAGGAATGACCGGCGCGCAGTGGGAATCGACGCCCGACGGCCGCGAAGGCTGGCTGTGGCGGCTGCTGCAGGCCGGCCATGACGTGGTGGTCTGCGACGCCGTGGAGCGCGGGCGCGCGGGCTGGGCGATGTTTCCCGAGATCTACGCCGAGGCGCCGGTGTTTCGCAGCGCGCAGGAGGCCTGGCGGCTGTTTCGCATAGGCCATGCCGCGCCTGGCGGCTACGGCGCGCCGTTCGCCGGCCAGCGCTTTCCGTCGCAGTGCTTCGACGAGCTGGTCAAGCAGATGGTGCCGCGCTGGATAGGCCATGAGGCCATGGCGGCGGCGGCCTACGACGCGCTGCTGCAGCGCTTCGGCCCCTGCGTGGTGATGGGCCACAGCCAGGGCGGCGGCTTTGCCGCGCATGCGGCCTGCCGCCAGCCGCAGTTGGTGCGCGCCGTCATCGGCATAGAGCCCACGGGCATGCCGGCGCCGCATGCCGGCCCGCAGCCCGCGGCGGCGATTGCGCACCTCGCGGTCTGGGGCGACCACTTCGAACACAGCCCGCAATGGCAGACCTATCGTGCCCAGACCGACGCCTATTGGCAGGGCCTGGCGCGTGCCGGGGGCCGGGCCGATGTGCTCGACCTGCCGGCCGCGGGCCTGCGCGGCAATTCGCATTTCTGCATGCTCGATACCAACGGCGACGAGGTATTGCAGCGTGTGCTGGACTGGCTCAAGGATTCGACGCAATGAAATTCAAAAAGGAGATGACTCGTATGCAACGCCGTAATTTCGTGACCCACAGCCTGGCTGCCGCCTCGGCCCTGGCGGCCCTGGCCGGCACCGCGGGCCTGCAGCCCGCCATGGCCGCCGACGCCGCCTGGCCCAGCGCGGACCAGCCCATTCGCCTGATCGTGCCGTTCCCGCCCGGCGGCACGGCCGACGTGGTCAATCGCCTGTTCGCCCAGCAATTGGCGCAGGTGCTGCAGACGTCGGTGATCGTGGAGAACAAGGCCGGTGCGGGCGGCTCGCTGGGCACGCGCCAGGTGGCCGACGCCAAGCCCGATGGCTACACGCTGCTGGGCGCGACTTCGAGCACCCACGGCACCAATCCGGCGGTCTACACCAAGCTGCCCTACGATGCGGTCAAGGACTTCACGCCCATCACCCAGGTCATCACCGTGCCCGGCGTGCTGAGCGTTCACCCTTCGGTCAAGGCCAACAACATCAAGGAGCTGGTGGCGCTGAGCAAGGCCCAGCCGGGCCAGCTGTCGTACGCGTCGTCGGGCGCGGGCGGCCTGGGCCATCTGGCGATGGAGCTGTTCAAGGCAAAGTCGGGCATAGAGCTGATGCATGTGCCTTATCGCGGCGCCGGCCCGGCGTTCACCGATCTGATCGGCGGCCAGGTGTCGATGCTGTGGGAGCCTCTGCCGGCGTCGCTGCCGCACATCAAATCGGGCAAGATCCGCCCCATCGCCGTGGCCACGGCCCAGCGCAGCAGCGAATTGCCCGACGTGCCCACGTTCGCCGAATCGGGCGTCGCGGGCTATGCCGTCCAGGCCTGGAACGGCCTGCTCGCGCCCAAGGGTCTGCCCAAGGACATTCGCGACAAGCTGCACAAGGCCAGCGTGCAGGCCCTGGCCGATCCGCAGCTGCGCCAGCGGCTGGCCGAACTGGGGGGCACCGTGGTCGCGAGTTCGCCCAACGATTTCGCCGTCGTCATCGCCAACGATGTCGCCACATGGAAGCGTGTCGCGGCCACGTCGAAGATCAGCCTGGATTGAGTTCCATGCCCGGGCTTTTGCGCCGCTGAAAGCGCTTCAGGCTATGCGATGATCGCTGGCAGGCCCTTCGATGGGCCTGCACGGCTTTTCCGTGCCCGAGAACTACAAGCCAGGAGCCCAGCGCATGCGCGTCAATTTGCCCGTCACCCAAAACAACCATGATTTTTCAGACGGTGAGCTGTTGGTCTCGACGACCAATACCAAGGGCGAAATCACCCATTGCAACGCCGCGTTCGTGCGCGTCAGCGGCTATTCCTACGAAGAGCTGATGGGCCAGCCGCACAATCTGGTGCGCCACCCCGATATGCCGGCCGCCGCCTTCAAGGACATGTGGCGCACGATCGCCCATGGCTACCCCTGGACCGGCCTGGTCAAGAACCGCCGCAAGAACGGCGACCATTACTGGGTGCGCGCCAACGTCACGCCCATCATGCAGAACGGCAAGCCGAACGGCTATATGTCGGTGCGCAGCAAACCCGCAGCGAACGAAGTGCGCGACGCCGAAGCGCTGTACGCGCGCATGCGCGCCGAAGAGGCTTCGGGCCGGGCCACCTTGCGCCTGCGCGGCGGCGAAGTGCGCGCCCTGGGCTGGCGCGCCGTGGCCAGCCAGTGGCATGACCTGGGACTCACCGCGCGCATGGCGCTGATGCTGGTCATCGTCGCCGTGCTGGCGCTGCTGCCCGATGTGCTGGGCTGGACCGGGCCCTTGGCCTGGGGCGCTCGCTCGGTGGTGCTGGCGCTGGGTTCGGCCTGGGTGCTGTGGCGTTTTCACTCGCGCTGCGCGGCGGGTCTCGAGGCCGCGGGTCAGTTCGCATCGGACCTCGCGGGCTGCAATCTCATGACCGTGCCCGACAACCGCTATTCGGGCGAGATGGGCAACCTGCTGCGGCGCATGCAGCAGATCCAGATCAATCTGCGCGCCGTGCTCGGCGATCTGCTGCACGACGTGCAGGGCTTTGCCCAGACTTCACAGGAAATCGCCCGGGGCAGTGCCGACCTGGCCAATCGCACCGAGTCGCAGGCCACGAGCCTGCAGCAGACCGCGGCGTCGATGGAAGAGCTGTCGGGCACCGTGAGCCAGACCGCCGAGACCGCGCAGCGCATGGCCGATGAAAGCGAGCAGAGCACCCAAGTGGCAGGCCGCAGCGGCGCCGCCATCCAGGAAGTCGGCGCGGCCATGGAGCGCATTCGCGGCTCGTCCACGCGCATGCGTGAAATCATCGGCGTGATCGAAAGCATTGCGTTCCAGACCAATCTGCTGGCGCTCAACGCCGCGGTCGAAGCCGCGCGCGCGGGCGAGCAGGGCCGGGGCTTTGCGGTGGTCGCCGGTGAAGTGCGCGCGCTGGCCCAGCGCAGCGCGGCCTCGGCCAAGGAAATCGGCACGCTGATCAACAGCACCGTCGACGGCATCAACGACGGCAATGCGCGCATGGCCCAGGCCGGAGACACCATCCAGGGCATGGTCACGGCCGTGGACCGCGTGGGCAGCCTGGTGCACCAGATCAGCATCGCCACGCGCGAACAGTCGGCGGGCATAGGCCAGGTCAACGAAGCCGTGGCCCGGCTCGACGCGGTGACGCAGCAGAACGCGGCGCTGGTCGAGGAGTCTGCCGCATCGGCCGCCTCGCTGGGCCACCGCGCGCAGATGCTGCGGCGGTCGGTGGCGGTGTTCAGGCTCGATTGAGATCGGGCGCGCGCGCGGCGCAAGCCGTCAGAACCGGTAGTTCGCGGTCAGCAGCCAGTTGCGCGGCGCGCCGAAGCCGTTGCCGTTGAGGGTCGAACCAATCGACTCGTAGTAGTGCTTGTCGAACAGGTTGGCGACGTTCAGGCGCAGGTCCAGATTGGGCGTGGCCTGCCAGGCCACCATCAGATCGACCACCGCATACCCGCCCTGGCGCACGCGCGCATTGCCGGTGTGCTGGTATATATCGCTTTGCAGGCGCAATCCGCCACCTGCGCGCCAGGCGTTCAGTTCGCCGGGCAGGCGATAGGTGGTGAACAGCTTGAACAGATGGCGCGGCTGGTCGGTGGCAAATCGGGCCCCGGCTGCGGCGGCGCTGGTGGCTTGCGTGTATTGGGCCTTGGCAAAGGTGTAGCCCGCCGTGACCTGCCAGCTGGACGCCAGTTGGCCGGCAATTTCCAGCTCCAGCCCCTTGCTCTCGACTTCTCCTGCCGCTTCCGCGCAAGAAGGCACGCCCGGCGCGCACTCGCTGCTCGGCAGGCTTCTGGCCAGATTGGTCTGCAGTATCTTGAATGCGGCCAGGCTGCCATTCAAGGCACCGTTCAGGTATTCCCCCTTGATGCCGACTTCGTAGTTGGTGCCGGTGACCGGCGGCAGAAGGGTGCCGCTGCGCGCCTTGCTGCCTTGGGGCTGGAAAATCTTCGTCCAGCTGCCGTACAGCGAGTAGGTGTCATCGAGGTCGTACACCACACCGGCATAGGGGGTGAACTTGCGGTCCACGGAATAGCCGCTGCCGCTGCCGTTGTAGCTGGTCTCGTAGTCGTACCAGTCCAGGCGTGAACCCAGGATCAGTTTCAATGGGTCGGCCAGGTTCAGGCGGGTGGTGACGTAGCTGCCATATTGCTTGACGCGGTCCAGCTGGTTGCCCCACGGAGCTCCAAGCGTTGGATACGGCGCGTTGGCGGTCTGCCAAGGCTGCGTCGGGTCGAAGACGAAGCTGTATCCAGGCGCCGAGCGGCCGGTCGAATGCAGCATTTGATTGCGCCAGGTCGCTCCAACCAGAAGATCGTGCTTGCGTCCCAGCAGCGTGAGAGGGCCCGAGGCATGCAGGTCCAGGCCGCGCATGTGCTCGGTGTAGTCCGAGTCGCCCACGAAACCGTAACGCAGGGTTTCGCCGCCCGCCACGCGCGCTGTGCTGTTGTAGAGCGCTGCCATGTCGGCATTGCTGGCCTGGGCCGAGAGCTTGGCTTTCCAGCCGTTCTGCCAGCGGTGCTCGAGGTCTGCAAATATTCGTTGATTCTGCTTGTTCCAATAGGCCCATGGCGGCGTGTAGTTGGCAGAACGGCTGACCGGCAGCAAGCTGCCGTCGCTGTACGTGGGCAGGCCATACCAGGCCGAGCCATTGTTGACCTCGCGGTTGTACGCAGCGCCCACGCTCAGCGTGGTGTCGGGGCCGAGGTCGGCTTCCAGCGTGCCGTAGACCAGCCGGCGCTCGTTGTTGTAGTGGTCGCGGAACGAATCGGTGTCCTGGTAGGCAATGACGGTGCGTCCGCGCAGCGTCCCGGCAGCATTGAGCGGGCCGCCGGCATCGAGTTCGGTGCGGTAGTTGTTCCAGCGGCCGGCACTGCCCGTGAGCTTGACTTGCGTCTCGTGTGTCGGCCGCTTGCGCAGCAGATTGATGGTCGCGGAGGGGTTGCCGGTTCCTTGCAGCAGGCCGGCCGCGCCACGCAGCACTTCGACGTGGTCATACATGGCCAGGGTATTGAGCCCGGTCATGTCGGAATCCAGATTCGTGGGGACGCCATCCACCATGATGGTGCCGATGTTGAAGCCGCGCGCGCGCATCTGGGTGCGCTCGGGCGCGCCACGCGTCAAGGTCAGGCCCGTGACCTGAAGTGCCACGTCTTCCACGGACTGCAGGCCCTGGTCCTCGATCTGCTGGCGCGTCATCACGCTGACCGACTGCGGCGTCTCGCGCAATGACAGGTTCAGCCGCGTGGCGGTGCTCGCGCTGTGTGTGGTGTACGAGCCCGTGCCTTCGGTGGTCGCGCCCAGGCCCGCCATGCCTTGCGCCGTGACGCGCACTTCGGACAGCGTCGTGCTGCTGGCGGCGCCAGCGGGCGCGAGCGCGGCGGGCGCGAGGCTCCACACGCCATTGGCATTGCGCGTCAGCGCCAGCGGCTGGCCGGCCAGCGCCAGGCGAGCGGCCTGTTCGGGGCTGTAGCGGCCGCGCACGGCCGGCGCCTGGCGGCCCGCGACCAGGGCCGGATCGGTGGCGATCACCTGGCCGCCTTGCTGGGCAATGGCCAGCAGCGTCTGGCCGAGCGGCCCGGAGGGAAGATCGAAGTCGATGGCTTGCGCAGCGCGCGCTGCGGCATGGGGCGCTGCCGGGGTCTGAGCGACGGCCGCCTGGGCCGAAAGCAGCAGCGCCGCGGCGGCGATCCAGGTGAGCGATGAGGGCACGCCGTGGGCGCGCACGCCGGGCAGGCGTTGGTGGGTGGACATGGACGGTGTTCTCTCAGGATGGTGAATCGATGACTGACACTGTCCATGTGCGGCGAGCAGGGAAAAAGTGCTCATCGCGGCGCGATTTATTTTGAAATTCAGCGCCTGCTGCCGGATCTCAGGTGTCTATGGTCGTCAGCCAGCCGGCGCTGTAGCGCTGGATGCGTATCGGCAGGTTGTCGGCCAGCGCCTGCAGAGCGTGGTCGGTGTTGTCGAGCGCAAACGCACCGAGCACGCGCAGGCGCGCGGCTTCGGGCGAGATGCGCAGCAGGCCTGCGCGGTAGGGCCGCAGCGCCGCTATCACATCACCCAGCGATTCGTCGTTGGCCAGCAGCATGCCGTGCTGCCAGGCCGCGGCTTCCTTGGCGCGGCGGTCGTCGGCGCGTATGCGGCCGTCGGCCATGATCCAGGCGCAGCGGCCTTCGCCGAGTTCCTGCGCGCCGCCGCTGCGGCTTCGCAGCACGACACGGTGCTGCAGTACCGCGACCTGTGTGTCTTCGGGCGTCTGACGCACCAGGTAGCGCGTGCCCAGCGCACGCACCTCGCCCTGTGCCGTGGCGACGATGAAGGGGCGAGCCTGATCTGGCGTGACCGTGGCAATCAGCGCACCCTGCGACAGCCGCACCAGTCTGCGTTCGGCGTTGAAATCGAGGTCGGCAATGCTGCGCGGCGCAAGCAGCAACTGGCTGCCGTCGGGCAGGTCCAGCGTGCGCAGTTCGCCGGTCGCGGTATGGGCATCGGCCAGCAGGCCCGACAGCGGCGTCAGGCGGTTGGCGATCCAGCCGGTCGAGGCCAGCACACCGGCGAGCGCGAACGAGCCGCTGACCACATGCCGGCGGCGTGGCCGCACCAGCGCGCCCACGGCGGCCTGCTGCTGCAGCGGCGTTTGTTGCACGAGCGGGTGCACGTTGCGGCCGACAGCCCGGTCCACCGCCTGCCAGGCCGCTTCGTGCTGGCTGCTTGACTGGCGCCATTGCTGCAGCTGTGCCCATTGGCGCGGCGTCATCTCGCCCGAGCGTGCTTCCACCAGCCAGCCTATGGCTTCGCGTATCAGCGCCGGGTCGGGCAGGGCGCGGCTCATGCGAGTCCCAGTTCGTGGGCGCAGCAGACTTCGATGGCGCGCGCCATGTAGCGGCGCACGGTGATCAGCGGCAGGCCAAGCTGTTCGCCGATTTCGCGATAGGTCAGTTCTTGGATCTGGTTGAGCAGGAACACATGGCGAGCCTTGGGCGGCAGGCTGGCCAGCAGACGATCCAACTCCTGCAGGGCCTGCAATGCGGCGTAGCGCTGCTCTTCCGAGGGGTGGGCGGCCTGGGGCTGGTGCGCGAGCGCATCGAGGTAGGCATGCTCCAGGTCGCGCCGGCGCCAGAAGTCGAACAGCGTGCGCTTGGCGATGGTCGTCAGATAGGCGCGCGGCTCGACCAGCGGGGGCAGGGTGCGCGCGCCCAGCAGCTGCACGAAGGTGTCATGCGCGAGATCCTGGGCCTGGGCGTGATCGCCCAGCTTGCGCCGCAGCCAGCCGTGCAGCCAGTTGTGGTGCTCGATGTAGAGAGTGGACAGGTCGCACGGGGAATCGGAGATGCCAGCAGCCATCGATAGCGATCATTCAGACTTCAATGAGAATGATATCCATTATCAATGATTGACTGACGAAGACGGCAAGGCCTGCGCTGGGAGCCAGGCAGGCGTTGCGCGCTTGGTACACCTTGGCCGCTGCGCGTGGCGCAGGCGGCTATTGCCTTGCGTTGCGGATATTGCCCGGCAGCGCCTGCGGATGGCTGGTGCGCAGCGGGTTGATGTCGAGGCCGCCGCGGCGCGTGTAGCGCGCGTAGACCGACAGCTTGAGCGGAGCGCAGCGGCGCCAGATGTCCATGAAGATGCGTTCCACGCACTGCTCGTGGAATTCGTTGTGGTTGCGAAAGCTCACGATGTATTGCAGCAGGCTTTCCTCGTCGATCTTCGCGCCCGTGTAGCGGATCTGCACGCTGCCCCAGTCGGGCTGGCCCGTGACCAGACAATTGCTCTTGAGCAGGTTGCTGGTCAGCGTTTCGGTGACCGCGGGCTGGCTGTCGTCGGCGCGCAGCAGTTCGGGCGCGGGCTGGTAGTGCGTGCATTCGACGTCGAGGCGGTCGAGGCTGATGCCGTCGAATTCATGTACCTGCTGGCGGTCGAACATTTCGGGCGACAGCAGCGTCACGCCCACGCTGCCGGCTTGCGCGCTGCCGCGCCAGGCGGCTTCGCCCAGGTCGGCACGCAACCGCGCCAGGACTTCGCTGGCATCGGCGAAGCGCGCATTGTTGAAGCTGTTGAGATACAGCTTGAACGACTTGCTCTCGATGATGTTGGGCGTCTCGCAGGGAATGGTCACATGCGCGAGCGCGACCTGGGGCTTGCCGCGCAGGTTGAGCCAGGACAGCTCGAACGCGGTCCAGAGATCGGCGCCGAAGAACGGCGGCTGCTCGCCCAGACCGAGCTCGGCGCGCTTGGGTTGGCGCGGCAGCGGAAACAGCAGGCTCGCGTCGTACTGGTCGATGTACGCAGAGGTCTTGCCCAACTGCGAGTGTTCAGGGGTGTTCATTCGGAGAATCTGGTAATTTGCGGCGACTGGGCCGTTGAAGAGGGGGGCAAAACCCCGGCAAAACCCCGGCGGAAACCGCCGGGTGCGCCGGGCCCGCCGGGTTAATCGAACCGTCCCTCGCGCAACCATTTGGTTGCAATCCACTTTTCGCCCTTGATGACGGGAGCGCCGCCGTGCAGCGTGCGGGTTCCGGGGTCGGGCTGGTCATAGCTGAAAAACACCGCATGGCCGCGCTGGGGCACGACCTGCAGCGCCGATTCGGGGAAGATGGTCGCGCCGCCCTGTGCGGGCTCGTTGAGGTAGATGATCAGCGTGCCCACGCGCTGGCCGCCGCGGCGCAGGATGGTCGCCGTGCCTGGCTCTTCGGGCGCGAAATAGTCGTGGTGCGGTTTGTACTCGGCACCGGGGCCGTAGCGCAGCACCTGCAGGCCTTCGCCGTTCTCTATGGGCCAGTTGAGCAGCCGGGCAATGCGCTCTTCGAGCTGCTGCACCAGCGGCAGCTCGCCGCGCTGGAAGAACATGCCGTCGCTGGTGCGGTCGGCGTTGATCTCCTCGCCGCCCGACGCGGTCTCGACGGTCAGCGAGCGCGACAGCCGCGGGCGCGCGGCGTCGATCAGCGCCGCGCATTCGGCATCGGAGAAGACCTGGCCGAACAGCACCACGCGTGGCGACTTCATGCTCATCAGCACGCGCACTTCGCGGTCGCCGACATCGATCACGCCGGGCTCGCCCGCGAGGTCGGGCTCGGGCAGGCCCACAGTGGGCGATGCGCGCTCCGCCGGCATCTGCAGGGCCGCACGCGCCACCGCTTCGTTCCAGCCCGCGGCGGTCATCGCCGTGAGCATGGTGGCGTCGAGCACGCCGATCCGGCGCTGCTCGGCGATCCATTGGAGCAGTTGCGGGGAGGCGCCGGCAACGGCCGGGCCTTGCGCTGTCGAGGAGGAAGTCATGGAATGGGGCATGGCAATCAGGGGATGGCGGCCTGGGCCTGACCGCCTATTTTGACCTGAGCGAAAAGAAAACGGGGCCGGTGTGGCGCAATCAGTCGGCCTGGCGACGGAACACCAGACGTTCGGGCGTCGAGGCGTTGTCGGCAAAAGCATAGCCTTCGGCCGCAAAACCTTGCAACTGTGCGGGCCGTGTAAGCCGCTGCTGCACCACGTGGCGGGCCATCATGCCGCGCGCGCGCTTGGCGTGGAAGCTGATGATCTTGTACTTGCCGCCCTTGAAGTCCTCGAACACGCATTCGATCACGCGCGCGCGCAGATGCTTGCGGTCCACCGACTTGAAGTATTCCTGCGACGCGAGGTTGACGACCACCGGATCGGCCTGGTCTTTCTGGCGCTGGTTCAGGTGTTCGGCAATCTGCTGGCCCCAGAACGCATACAGGTTGCTGCCCGCGGGCGTGGCCAGGCGCGTGCCCATTTCGAGGCGGTAGGGCTGCATGCGGTCCAGCGGGCGCAGAACCCCGTACAGGCCGCTGAGCATCGCCAGATGCTCCTGGGCCCAGGCGATGTCGGGCGCGGACAGCGTGCCGGCCTGCAGGCCTTCATAGACATCGCCATTGAAAGCGAACAGCGCCTGGCGCGCGTTCTCGGCGGTGAACTTGGGGCTCCAGGCCGCGTAGCGCGCCACATTCAGTGCGGCGAGCTTGTCGCTCAGGCCCATCAGCTGCGCCAGCGACTGCGGCGTCTGCAGGCGCAGCACATCGATGAGTTCGCTCGATTGCGCGATGAACTGCGGCAGCGTGTGTTTCAGGCCCGCGGGCAGCGGGGATTCGTAGTCAAGGGATTTGGCAGGGGACAGCAGCAGCAGCATGGACGGTGATGGAAATCAGTGAACATCGGTGAACAGGGCCCAGAAACAACCAGGGGCCCTGAAGGCCCCTGGTTTCAGCGCATTTAAGCGTTGCTGGACTGCTCGAACGGCAGCGTCATGTCGCGCAGGTCACGACGGGTTTCGACCAGCACCAGCGGGCCTTCGTCGATCACCACGGGCGCGGGGCGCTCGCGTGGCACGCGCACGGGCACGGGTTCGGCAGCGATCGCTGCCTGGACGGCGGCAATCTTCTCGGCGTCCGAGTTCACCCATTCCAGACCCGACTCACGTGCAATGCCATGCAGCGTATCGAGCGGCAGCGTGAAGCTGGCGATCTGCGGCAGGCCGGCGGCGGCGACGGGCGCTGCTGCCTGGGGGGCTGCCACGGGAGCGGCGACCACGGCGACCGGTACAACGGCCACCGGGGCGGCCACGGGAGCGGCGGCCACTGCCACGGGAGCAGCTTCGACGGGAGCGACAGGCGCTGCGGCCACGGGGGCAGGAGCCACCGGAGCCACCGGTGCCACGGGCGCTGCGGCGACCGGAGCCGGCGCTACAGGCGCTGCGGCCACGGGTGCGGGCGCTGCGGCTTCGCCTGTGTTGGCGCTGAAGTAGCTGCGGCGTGCGGGCTCGGCATCGGCCTGTTCGGACACTTGCACCGGAGCGTCGCCTTCGGCGGGCTCGGCGGCGTCGAACGCGGGCTGGGCGTCACGTGCGGGGCGTTCGCCACGCTCGCGGCGGTCACGGCCGTAGCGGTCACGCGAACGGCGCTGGCGGGGTTCGCCTTCGGCATTCGTCGCCTGGGGCTGGAAGCCTTCGCCTTCGACCACAGCCGCTTCGAGCACGGGAGCGTTCAGTTCTTGCGGCTGGCCTTCGGCTGCGGGAGCTTCGGCCGGGCGGGGAGCGCGTTCACGGCGCTCGCCACGTTCACCGCGTTCGCGGCGGCCGTTGCCTTCAGGGCGCTCGCCACGCTCGCCGCGTTCGCGGCGCGGGCCGCGCTCGCCGCGGCCATCGGCCTCGAGCGAAACTTCACCGTCGACCGCACCGACTTGCGCCAGATGTGCCGCGGCTTCCAGCGGTTGGCGTGCCTCTTGTTCACGGCCGCCGCGCTCGCCACGTTCACCGCGCTCGCCGCGGTTGCGGCTGTTGCGTTCGCCTTCAGGGCGCTCGTTGCGGCCGTTGCGGCCTTCCGCGCGCTCACCATCGCGGCCTGGGCCGTTGCGGCCTTCGCCACGTCCTTCGGTGCGACCGTCAGCGCGTTCGCCGCGGCGGCCACGGCCTTCACCGGCGTTGTCGCGACCACCTTCACGGTTGCCATCACGGCCGCCTTCGCGGTTGCCGTCACGGCCACCTTCACGTCCGCCTTCGCGTGGGCCGTTGCGCTCACCGCGGCGACCGCGGTTTTCGCCTGGGCGACCGTCGCGGCGGGCTTCACGCGCTTCGCGTGCGG
>NZ_JAHCDD010000069.1 GCF_018413525.1 Acidovorax sp. CCYZU-2555 | reverse complement strand
GGCGGCAACTGCCGTGGGCGTGCCCGGGCCGGCATCGCGCAGGCGTTCGGTGATCAGCGCTTCGAGCGGATCGACGGCTTTCTCGGGATAGAGATCGAATACCAGCCGGTGCTTGTAGGCCGCCACGGGTGCGAGCGTGAACACCTGGGGCACGGCCTTTTGTTTGAGGTCGATCACCAGCCGAACGACATTCGGCGAGTTCTGGCCTACGCGTATGGCTTCGATGTTCGGGTCATCGGGGCGCACCTTGGCGACGAGTTCGCGCAGCGCGGGATTCAGATCGATGCCCTCGATGTCGACGGCCAGGCGTGGTGGCGAAGGAATGAAGAATTGCTTGGCGACCAGCGGCGTGTCGGATTCGAGCGTCACGCGCGAGTATTCGGGCGCGGGCCAGACACGCACTGCCAGGATGGAGGCGCCGCGCGCGATCTGCTGCGTTCCCAGAAGCAGGGCCAGGGTGCCGACCTGCAGCAGGCTGCGCCGGGAAGGGGAAGGTGGAAGAACGTCGTTCATTCGGGCCAGTGTGCAAGCAGCGCGCTGCCGGCAGGTGTGTGGGCCATCAGCGTCACGCTGCGCCGCGTTTCGTCGATTGCTTCAATATGGATAGCTATATCTGCAGGCGGCGTCAAGGCTGCTGCTTTTTCCGGCCATTCTGCCAGCTTGAGGCCGGGGCTGGCGAAAATGTCGCGAAAACCTGCGTCTTCCCATTCGCGCGGGTCTTCGAGGCGGTAGAAGTCGAAGTGCCAGATAGCCAGGCCAGGCACTTCATGCGGCTCGACCACGGCATAGGTCGGGCTCTTGATGCGGCCCTGCACGCCGAGCGCGCGCAGCAGATGGCGCACCAGCGTGGTCTTGCCCGCGCCCAGATCGCCATGCAAGGTCAGGTAGGCGTTGCGCAGGCCCGGCCATTGCGCGAGCTGCGCGGCGAAGCGCGCCGTGTCGTCCTCGGCCTGCCACAGCAGCTCGCGGGTCGGCGGCGGCTGGGGGTTTTCTTCGCTTCCTACAATCGCAGGGGTATGGTGTGCAGCAGTCAACTCTTTCCTTTGATGCAAGGCTGGGCCCGCGGGCTGGGATTTTCCCAAATCGGGGTCGCGGGCGTGGATTTGTCCTCATCCGAAGCTGGGTTGATCCAATGGCTGGCCCAAGGGTTCCATGGCGACATGAATTACATGCAGGCCCATGGCCTCAAGCGTGCGCGCCCGGCCGAACTCGTGCCCGGCACCGTGAGCGTGATCACGGTGCGCATGGACTATCTGCCGCGCGATACCCCCCCGGATTGGCAGGCGGTCGAATGGTCGCGGCTCGAACGTCCGGGCGAAGCCATCGTTTCCGTCTATGCCCGTGGACGTGATTATCACAAGGTGTTGCGCGCGCGTCTGCAAAAGCTTTGCGATCTGATCGCCGCCGAAGTCGGCCCGTTCGGTCACCGCGTGTTCACCGACTCCGCGCCCGTGCTCGAAGCCGAACTCGCGCGGCGCAGCGGCCAGGGCTGGCGCGGCAAGCACACGCTGGTGCTCAACCGCGAAGCCGGCTCGATGTTCTTTCTGGGCGAGATCTATGTCGATCTGGCGCTCGAACCCACGGAGCCGGTGACCGCCCACTGCGGCAGCTGCCAGGCCTGCAGCGATGCCTGTCCCACGGGCGCCATCGTCGCGCCCCAGCGTGTCGATGCGCGGCGCTGCATTTCCTATCTGACGATAGAACACGCGGGCGCGATTCCCGAAGCGCTGCGCCCGGCCATGGGCAACCGCATCTACGGCTGCGACGATTGCCAGCTTGCCTGCCCCTGGAACAAGTTCGCCCAGCGCAGCAGCCTGCCCGATTTTGATGCGCGCGCCGGACTGGTAGGCGCCCAATTGGTGCAGCTGTTCGCCTGGGACGAAGCGACTTTTCTGCGCTGCACCGAAGGCAGCCCGATCCGGCGCATAGGCCATCTGCGCTGGCTGCGCAACATCGCCGTGGCGCTGGGCAACGCCTGGCGCGAGACCGGCGACAGCGCCGCGCAGCAGGCCTTGCTCAGCCGCAGCGAGCACCCCCATGAGCTGGTGCGCGAGCATGTGCAGTGGGCACTTGCACAACGCCAGGTGGAAAGCGCCCTCGCACGCTAGTGGTGCAAATCCTAGGGTAAACACTCATGAATTAGTGCCTGCAGGCGCTTTGCCGAACGGGGTCCAACGCTTAGCATTCCTAAGTCTAAAAACCCTAAAAGGTGACTTTTATGTCTCAACGCAATCGCTGGCTCGGCCTTACCCTGGCACTCGCGAGTTCGGTTGTCATGGCCCAGGCCTATCCAACGAAGCCCATCAAACTGCTGGTTCCCTTTGCGGCCGGCGGCACCACCGACATCATTGCGCGCGTGATTGCCGACCCCCTGGGCAAGGAACTGGGCCAGGTCGTCGTGGTCGATAACCGCGGCGGTGGCGGCGGTGCGATCGGTGCGCTCGAGACCGCGCGTCAGAAGCCCGATGGCTACAACCTGGGTATCGCCACGCTGTCGAGCATGGCCACCAACCCGGCCATCAACCCCAAGACGCCTTACGACCCGATCAAGGACTTCACGCCCATCATCAACATTGCGGCCACGCCCAATGTGATCGCGGTGAACCCCAAGTTCCCGGCAACGGACTACAAGTCGTTCGAGGCCTACCTGAAGAAGAACCCCGGCAAGTACTCGTACGGTTCGTCGGGCACGGGCGGCGTGCAGCACATGCTGATGGAGCTGTACAAGAGCCTGACGCAGATCGACATGGTCCACGTGCCCTACCGCGGCGCGGGCCCGGCGCTCAATGACGCCGTTGCCGGTCAGATCCCCATGGTGCTCGACAACCTGCCTTCGGCCCTGCCGTTCATCAAGGACAAGCGCCTGATCGCGATCGCCGTGGCCGCTCCCCAGCGCCTGGCCGTTCTGCCTGACGTGCCGACCTTCAAGGAAGTCGGCCTCGAGCAGGTCAACCGCATGGCGTTCTACGGCATCCTGGGTCCCAAGAACATGCCCAAGGAACTGGTCGACAAGATCAACGCCGCGACGCGCAAGGTGCTGCAGGATCCCGCCGTGCGCAAGCGCATCGAAGACACCGGCTCGCTGGTCGTCGCCAATTCGCCCGAAGAGTTCGCCGCCGAACTCAAGAACGAACTGGCCGTCTACAAGGAAGTGGTCGTCAAGCAGAAGCTGACGCTGGAATAAGCCTGCGCTCCTGCGACACCCGAAAACCCGCAGCGTCCGCGCTGCGGGTTTTTTCATGGCGGCCATCCGGTGTAGGCTTGGCCCATGCCGACTCCCATGTCCCCATCAAATCCGCCGCCCGCGCTGCCGGAAAGCCAGGCCGCCATCGATGCCTTTGTCGATGCGCTGTTTCTCGAGGACGGCCTGTCGCGCAATACGCTGGCCGCGTACCGGCGCGACCTCACACTCTATGCCCAGTGGCTGGCGCAGTTGGGCGAGCCGCTGGCGCTGGACGCCACGCAGGAAGCGCAGCTGCAGGCCTATTTCGCGGCGCGCGTCGAGCAGTCGAAGGCGACCAGCGCCAACCGCCGCCTGACCGTGCTGCGGCGCTATTTCCACTGGGCACTGCGCGAGAAGCGCGTGGCCTGCGACCCCACGGTGCGCCTGCTGGCCGCGCGCCAGCCGCCGCGCCTGCCGCACACGCTGACGCAAGCCCAGGTCGAAGCGCTGCTCAACGCGCCCGATGCCGCCACCCCGCTGGGCCTGCGCGATCGCAGCATGCTCGAGCTGATGTATGCGAGCGGCCTGCGTGTGAGCGAGCTGGTGGGCTTGCAGGGCCATCAGGTGGATCTGCGCGCGGGCGTGGTGCGCGTCACGGGCAAGGGCCAGCGCGAGCGCCTGGTGCCGTTCGGCGACGAGGCCGCCTGGTGGCTGCAGCGCTTTCTGCAGGAAGGGCGCCAGTCCATTCTGGGCGGCCAGCACAGCGACGACCTGTTCGTGACCCAGCGCGGCAGCGGCATGTCGCGCGTGATGTTCTGGCTGCTGGTGAAGAAGTACGCGCAGCAGGCGGGCATCACCGCGCCACTGTCGCCGCACACGCTGCGCCATGCGTTCGCCACCCATCTGCTCAACCACGGCGCCGATCTGCGCGTGGTGCAGATGCTGCTGGGCCATGTCGACATCTCGACCACGACCATCTACACCCATGTGGCGCGCGAACGCCTCAAGAACCTGCATGCCGAACACCATCCGCGGGGATAGCTCAGGGTTTCAATGGATGGTTCTCGTTGCGGTTTTATGACAGCGGTAAGTGTTGCTTACGCAGCCTAAGGCAAAATGCAGGCCTTGCGCCGCGACCGGCCTGTCCGGGCCGCGTGCCTCCCCATACATCTTGATTTCGGAGTGGTCATGACAGATTCTTTGCGTCGCAGCTGGCTCGCCGCCGGTGCGCTGGCCGTGTTGCCCATGGTGGCCTGGGCCCAGCCCCAGTCCTGGCCTGCACGTCCCATCCGCGTGGTGGTGTCCTATCCCGCAGGCGGCGTCAGCGACGTGGTCGCGCGTGCGCTGGGCGACAAGCTCACGGCGCAGCTGGGTCAGCCCATCGTGGTCGAGAACAAGGCCGGTGCCGGCGGTGCGATCGGCCTGGACCAGGTCGCCAAGGCCCAGCCCGACGGCTATACGCTGGGTTTCTCGGCCATCAGCCCGCTGGCGCTGAGCCCCCACCTGGGCAAGCTGCCTTTCGATCCCGCCAAGGATCTGGTGCCCGTGGCCAGCGTGATGTACTCGCCCGTGCTGCTGCTCGCGACCAAGCGCAGCACCGCCAAGGATTTCGGCCAGCTGATCACCCAGGCCAAGAAGGAGCCGGGCAGCATTCGCTGGGCCACGGCCGGCCTCGCGTCGCTGGGCCATATCATGCTGGAGCAGATCGCCTACTCGGCCAAGGCCGAAATCACGCACATCCCTTACAAGGGCGGTGGCCAGCAGCTCAATGACGGACTGAGCGCGCAGTTCGAAGTGCTGTCGACGAATGCCGGCCCCGCGGTGCTGCAGCATATCAAGGCGGGTTCGTTCCACCCGCTGGCCGTGGGCGCGCCCAAGCGGCTCGCATCGCTGCCCAATGTGCCCACGCTGGGCGAGCTGGGTTATGCCTCGGCCAACCTGTCGTCGCTGTTCGGCGTGTTCGCGCCGGCCGGCACGCCTGCGGCCATCGTCGAGCGGCTCAACACCGAAATCAACAAGGCGCTGGCCAACCCCGATCTGCAGGCCAAGCTGGCCGCGACCGACAATGTGTCCACGGGCGGCAAGGCCGCCGAGTTCGCGCGCCAGATCGCCGAAGAGTCGCAAGCCAATGCGCGCATCATCCGCGCGGCAAACATCAAGCTCGATTGAGTTTGCGCGCCTGATGCAAAAAGCCGGCGGTCCTCGCGGACTGCCGGCTTTTTTTGGGCCGCGCGCAGCGGCGTTTATTCGGAATCCAGGCTTTCCGCCCAGGTCAGCGCCTGCAGGTGGGCCCAGTTGACCTGATGATTGGTCAGGTGCAAGGCATTGGCGTTGCGCGCGAATGTCGCGTCGTCGCCGCTTTCACAGGCCTTGGTCAGTTCCAGGAAGGGCGCGAACACGCCCGTGCCGTGCAGCAGCGCATCGACCACGGGCTGGGGCAGGGCCACTGATTCCAGCGCCTTGGCCAGCGGCACGCCCAGCATCACGTCGAGCAGCGAGAACACGCCGACAACAAACGCATTGTCGGATTCCTCGGGCGGCAGCAGTTCTGCCGTGAGCAGTTCCATCAGCCGCCCGCGCACCACGGCCGTCTGGCCCACGGCGGGCGACGAGCCGCCGCTGCGCGAGGTGGTCATCAGCAGCGCGGCCCAGCGGAACAGCTTCTTGAGGCCCAGGATCATCACCGCATGGCGGAACGAGGTGATTTCGCACGACAGCCCGAAGCCCGAGGAGTTGATGAAGCGCAGCAGATTGAAGGACAGCGTCGGGTCCTTCTTCAGCAGGTCTTCGATCTCGGCCGTGCCCGCCTGTTTGCGCAACAGGTTGATGAGCTGCAGGATGGTGGCCTGCGAGGGGCGTATGGTCTGGGCGCGCACCAGATCGGGTTTGGCAAACCAGTAGCCCTGGAAATAGTGCACGCCGAGTTCGCGCATGTGCTCGAACTGTTCGGCGGTCTCGACTTTTTCGGCGACGATCTTGGCGTTGGTATACGTGCGCGCAAAATTCACCAGCGATTGCGCGTCCTTGAGCGCGAACGATTGCAGGTCGAGCTTGACGAAAGACGCCATCGGCAGCCAGCTTGCATACGCGCGGCGCAGCAGGTTCTGGTTGAACGCCAGGCGAAAGCCGCGTTCGCGCAATGCCGTGAAGATGCTGAGCCGGGCTTCGATCTCGGCCTGGGTCGCACCTTCGTCGAGCGTGGGCACTTCGAGCACCACCTTGTCGGGGTGGATCAGTTCGAGGTGGCCGCCGGCCAGGCTTTCCTGCGTGCAGTTGATGAAAACTGCTTTCTGTCCGACCAGCGCTTCGGCGCCCGCATATGACAAGGCATTGAACAGCAGCGCGGCATCGCTGGCGGCGGTATGGGCGTCGCGCGCGGTCGAGCGGTCGAACAATTCGTAACCATAGACCTCGCTTTTCTCGTTCACGATGGCCTGGCGCGCGATCACGGCCAGATTGTCGTCATCGACACCTTGGGGCAAGGTGGGCGAGGCATGGGCACCGGGGGCAATGAAACTCATCGTTTGATTATGCGGGCAAGTTCATTGCGCCGCATTCATGCAGGGCGAGGATGTCACAGCGGATCGGTCAGATGATCGGTCCAGGCCAGGGCCTGCAGGTGCGCGCCGTTGATTTGCGTGCTGTTGAGTTCAAGACTGCGCGCGGCCTGGTCAAAGGCTTCGTCGTCGCTTGACTCGCAGGCCTTGGCCAGCGTCAGCAGCATGGCCAGCGGGCCTTCGTCGCGCAGCAGCGCTGCCGATACGGCGTCGGGCACGTTGATCAGCGCCAGCGCCGGCGCCAGCTGCAGCGGCAGCATGGAGTCGAGCAGCGAGAACAGGCCGGTCACGAAGGCCTGGTCGGCCATCTCCACGCCCATGTCCGCCTCGAGTGCCAGCAGTTCCATGAGACGTCCGCGCACCACGGCCGTCTGGCAGATGGCGGGCGGCGGGCCGCCGTCGCGCGTCGCCGTGAACAGCAGAGCGGCCCAGCGAAACAGTTTGCGCAGACCGAGAATCATCACGGCTTCGCGGAAGGAGTTGACTTCGCGGCGCAGGCCGAAGCCCGCCGAATTGATCAGCCGCATCAGGTTGAACGCCAGTCCCGCGTCTTTCTTCAGCACTTCTTCGATGGCTTCGGTCGTGGCCTGGGTGCGCAGCAGGTTGATCAGCTCGATGATGTGGGCCTGGGCGGGCGGCAGCAGCTGGGTGTGGACTTCGGCCGGGCGCGCGAACAGATAGCCCTGGAACAGTTCCACGCCATGGCGGCTCGCGGTCTCGTAGTGCTGCTGGGTTTCGACTTTCTCGGCAATCAGCTGCGCCTGGGTGTGGCGGCGCGCGTACTGGATCAGTACCGCGAGCTGGTCCAGCGCCAATGCCGACAGGTCGAGCTTGATGTAGTCGGCCAACTGCAGCCAGGGCGCATAGGCGGAGTCGAGCACGCTGTGGCCGAACGCCAGGCGAAAGCCCTGGGCGCGCAGCTCGGCAAGTATTGGCAGGCGCGCGGTCACTTCCTCGCTGGCCGCATGGCCCAGCGGTGGAATCTCGAGCACCATCTGCGCCGGGTTCAGCAGGTCGAGATGACCGCCCGCGAGGCTTTCATGCGTGCAGTTGACGAACAGCAGCTTGGTGCCGACGATGTCTTCGGTGCCCACATGCGACAGCGCGGTGAACACCAGCAGCACGTCGGAGGCGGCGGTGTGCACCGATGCGCCGCGCGAGCGGTTGAACAATTCGTAGCCAACGACCTGGTGCAGGTGGTTGACGATGCACTGCCGGGCAATCAGGGGCGGGGCGGAGGCGGGGACAGTGGTCGAGGGAATCATGGATCGCAATCTATCAGGGCCAGTCAGGGCAGGTGCCCGAGCGCATTGATTGTAGGAACAAGTTTCGCGGCCGGGGGGCTTGAATGCGTGCAGTATTCAGCTTTGTTCGAGCCAGCGCAGCTCGTTCTCGCTGAAGCCGGCCGCGCGCCTGGCCTGCGTGTTGAATGGCGGGCGCAGGCGCGGGGCTTCGTAGCGGCGCATCAATTCGATGAAATGGGCTTCGGGCTCGAGTCCGTCGCGCGCGCAAAGCCAGCGGTACCAATGGTTGCCTATCGCCACATGGCCGACTTCCTCGCGCAGGATCACGTCGAGGATCTCGACCGCGGCCAGCGCGTCGGGCGTGCCGACCTGGCGCAGCTTGGCCTGTATCAGCGGCGTCGCGTCGAGGCCGCGTGCTTCCATGGTGCGCGGCACCAGCGCCATGCGCGCCACGATGTCGTCCTGGGTCTTCTCGCACATCGTCCACTGACCCTGGTGGGCGGGAAAATCGCCGTAGTCGTGGCCCTGGTCGCGCAGGTGGGCGCGCAGCAGGTTGAAATGCTTGGCTTCCTCGGCCGCGACCTGCAGCCAGTCGCGGTAGAACGCTTCGGGCATGCCGGGAAAGCGCCAGATGGCATCGAGCGCGAGGTTGATGGCGTTGTATTCGATGTGGGCGATCGCGTGGATCAGCACCGCGCGGCCATGCGGCGTGGCCGGCGAGCGCCGCGCCATTTCGGTGTGCACGCGCAGCTCGGGGCGTTCGGGGTGGCCGGGCAGCGTGGCGCCGGGCGCGGGCGCAAGTTCCGCGGCCGGATCTATTGAAAAATCCTGCTGCGCATACATATGCAGCGTCTGGCGGGCTTTGCGCTCGGGGTCGGCAAGGCATAAAGCCTCAAGGGCGTGGTGACGTAACTCCATCCCTACAATTCTAGGTTTTACATAACAAGCGGAGACAAACCCGATGGCGATTTATGAACTCGATGGCCGCGCGCCACAAATGGCCGCATCGGCCTGGGTCGCAGACAGCGCCCAGGTGATAGGCGATGTGGTGCTCGGCGAGGACGTGAGCATCTGGTTTGGCAGCGTGCTGCGCGGCGATACCGCAAATCTGAAGATCGGCGCGGGCAGCAATATCCAGGACGCCAGCGTATTGCACGCCGACCCGGGCAAGCCGCTGGTCGTGGGCGAACGCGTGACCGTGGGCCACCAGGTCATGCTGCATGGCTGCACCATCGGTGATGAATCGCTGATCGGCATAGGCGCGGTGATTCTCAACGGCGCGAAGATCGGCAAGAACTGCCTGGTCGGCGCCGGCGCGCTGGTGACCGAAGGCAAGGAATTTCCCGACGGCTCGATGATCATCGGCAGCCCCGCCAAGGCGGTGCGCGAATTGACGCCCGAGCAGATCGAAGGGCTGCGCAACAGCGCGCAGCATTACATTGACAACGCGCGCCGCTACAAGAGCGGCTTGCGCAAGCTCGGCTGAAAACCGGGCATTTTTTCCAGGAACTCCTGCGTGTCTGAACTCCACAAATTCCTTTTCGATGGCCTGCCGGTGCGCGGCATGATCGTGCGCCTGACCGATGCCTGGACCGAAATCCTCGCACGCCGTGCGGGCAACAGCGATACCGGCGCCTATGCACCGCCGGTGCAGGCCTTGCTCGGCGAAATGGCCGCCGCAGGCGTGCTGATGCAGTCGAACATCAAGTTCAATGGGGCGCTGGTCATGCAGGTGTTCGGCGACGGCCCGGTCAAGCTGGCCGTGACCGAAGTCCAGCCCGACCTGAGCGTGCGCGCCACAGCCACGGTGCGCAGCGACCAGCCGGTGGCCGATGACGCCGATCTCGCCGACCTGCTCAATGTGGGCGGCGGCGCGCGCTGCGCGATCACGCTGGACCCCAAGGACCGCCAGCCCGGCCAGCAGCCCTACCAGGGCGTGGTGCCGCTCGAAGACGCCAACGGCCGGCGCTTCGAACGCCTGTCGGATGCGCTGCAGTTCTACATGCTGCAATCGGAGCAGCTCGACACCGTGCTGGTGCTGGCCGCGAACGACAAGGTCGCCGCGGGCCTGCTGATCCAGCGCATGCCGGTCAAGGGCGAGGCCAACCTCGCGGCCGCGACCGAAAGCGCCGATGCCGGCCATGACCAGATCGGCCTGAACGAAGAGTACAACCGCATCGCCACGCTGGCGTCCAGCCTCACGCGCGAAGAGTTGCTGACGCTCGATGTCGACACCATCCTGCGGCGGCTTTTCTGGGAAGAGAAGCTGGTGCGCTTCGAACCCCAGGAAGGCGACACCGCGCCGCGCTTTGCCTGCAACTGCAGCCGCGAACGCGTCGCGGGCATGCTGCGCACGCTGGGCCTCGATGAAATCGAAAGCATCGTGCAGGAGCGCGGTCAGATCGAAGTCGGCTGCGAGTATTGCGGTCAGCAATACCGCTTCGACCCCATCGACGCCGCGACCCTTTTCACGGGCCCCGAAAAGCAGCCGCCGAGTTCGGAAGCCGTGCAATAAGCCGCAGGATCATCCTGCGGTGTGCCGGGTGAACAAGCGCCGCTCGCACTCCGGATCGCTGCACTGCTCGCACATCGGCCGCAGCCGCTGGGCGGCTTCGCCGGGCCGGTGGCGCGCCGTGGCTTCGCAGGGGGCGACGGCGTCTATCGCTTGCAGGGCCTGCGACAGGCGCTGCTGCGGCGTAACTCCATAGACCACGCGAAACACCAGGCCGTTATTTGCGAGCTGGGCGCGCAGCTGGGCGTCTTCGCGCTGCTGGCGTGCCTGCAGCGGCAGCGGGCAGTCGAGATCGAGCCCGCACAGCAGCCAGCATTGCAGCGGCTGCGAGGCAAATTCGGGGGGATGTTCCGCTAGCCAGGCGGCGCTGGCATTCAGAACGGTGCAGTGGGGCAGCGCCAGGGCCAGATCGGCGCACAGCGCGTCGGCGCCGCTGTGGCAGGCGCCCAGCACCTGCACCAGGCAGGCGGACGGAGGGAAAGCCATCGAATGCAGATCAGCGGTGCGTGACCTGCACGAAAATTTCGTTGGGCTTGAGCATGCCCAGTTCGCTGCGGGCCTTGGCTTCGACCATTTCAAGACCGTTCTTGAGGTCGTTGACCTCGACCTGCAGGCGCTCGTTGTCCTGGCGCACCAGGGCATTCGCGGCGTTCTGTCCGTCGATCTGCTCGCGCAGCTCCTGCACATAGGCCACGCTGCCATGGCCCAGCCACAGCTGCGCGTGCACGGCGGCAAGAAGCACCAGCAAAACCAGCGGGACGATGCGATTGACCATGGGAATAGTATCGGTGGCGCTGCGCCGGGGCGCAGCGCCTGCCTTTTTAGCGCAGGTTGTAGAAAGCGTCGCGGCCTGGGTAGACAGCGATTTCGCCCAGATCTTCTTCGATGCGCAGCAGCTGGTTGTACTTGGCCATGCGGTCCGAACGCGACAGCGAGCCGGTCTTGATTTGACCCGCGTTGGTGCCCACGGCGATGTCGGCGATGGTCGAGTCTTCGGTTTCGCCCGAACGGTGCGAGATCACGGCCGTGTAGCCTGCACGCTTGGCCATTTCGATGGCGGCAAACGTTTCGGTCAGCGTACCGATCTGGTTGATCTTGATCAGGATGGAATTGGCAATCTTCTTGTCAATGCCTTCCTTGAGGATCTTGGTGTTGGTGACGAACAGATCGTCGCCCACCAGCTGGACCTTGGCGGCCAGGCGGTCGGTCAGGATCTTCCAGCCATCCCAGTCGCCTTCGGCCATGCCGTCTTCGATCGAGATGATGGGGTACTTGTCGCACCAGCCGGCCAGCATGTCGGTCCACTGCGTTGCCGTCAGCGTCAGGTTGCCTTCACCGGCCAGCACGTACATGCCGTCCTTGTAGAACTCGCTGGCGGCGCAGTCCAGGCCCAGGGCGATCTGTTCGCCGGCCTTGTAGCCCGCGGCTTCGATCGCGTCGAGGATCAGCTGGATCGCGGCTTCGTGGTTTTCCACGGAAGGCGCGAAACCGCCTTCGTCGCCCACGGCCGTGCTCATGCCCTTGTCATGGATGATCTTCTTGAGTGCGTGGAACACTTCGGCGCCCCAGCGCACGGCTTCGCGGAAGGTCGGTGCGCCCACGGGAATGATCATCAGCTCTTGCAGGTCGAGCGAATTGTTGGCGTGCGCGCCACCGTTGATGACGTTCATCATCGGCACGGGCAGCTGCATGCCGCCCATGCCGCCGAGGTAGCGGTACAGCGGCAGGCCGGCTTCTTCGGCGGCGGCGCGGGCCACGGCCATCGACACGGCGAGCATGGCGTTGGCGCCCAGGCGGCCCTTGTTGTCGGTGCCGTCGAGGTCGATCAAGGTCTTGTCGAGGAAAGCTTGTTCCGAGGCGTCAAGGCCCAGCACGGCTTCCGAGATTTCGGTGTTGATGTGTTCCACGGCCTTGAGCACGCCCTTGCCCAGGTAACGGCTCTTGTCGCCGTCGCGCAGCTCGATGGCTTCGCGCGAACCGGTGGACGCGCCCGACGGCACGGCCGCACGGCCCATCACGCCCGATTCCAGCAGCACGTCGCATTCGACGGTAGGGTTGCCGCGGCTGTCCAGCACTTCGCGGCCAACGATATCAACAATCGCACTCATGATTTTCCTTTGAAGGTTTTTTGAATCAGGTCATCCAGCCACGCAGCGGGGCAGGGCCCCGGCGCTGGGAGTCAGGCAGGGTCTCAGGCGCCAAACTGGTTTTCGAGGAAACCGTTGCGCTTGGTCACGTCGTCGAGCGCCACCAGGGTTTCGAGCAGCGCGCGCATGTGCTTGAGCGGCACGGCGTTCGGGCCGTCGGACAGCGCATTGCAGGGATCGGGGTGGGTTTCCATGAACAGACCGGAAACCCCCACGGCCACGGCCGCGCGCGACAGCACGGGCACCATCTCGCGCATGCCGCCGCTGGTCTCGCCATTGCCGCCGGGCAACTGCACGCTGTGCGTCGCGTCGAACACCACGGGGGCGTTGGTCTCGCGCATGATGGCCAGCGAACGCATGTCGCTGACCAGGTTGTTGTAGCCGAAGCTCGCGCCGCGCTCGCAGGCGGTGAACGAATCTTCGGGCAGGCCCACTTCGAGCGCCGCGGCGCGCGCCTTGGCGATCACATGCTTCATGTCATGCGGCGCAAGGAACTGGCCCTTCTTGATGTTCACCGGCTTGCCCGACTGGGCGACCGCGCGGATGAAATCGGTCTGGCGGCACAGGAAGGCCGGCGTCTGCAGCATGTCGACGATGCTCGCCACATAGGGCACTTCCTCGACGGTGTGCACATCGGTCAGGATGGGAACGTTGAGTTCCTTGCGCACCTTGGCAAGAATCTCCAGGCCTTTTTCCATGCCCGGGCCGCGAAAGCTCGCGCCCGAGGAACGGTTGGCCTTGTCGAAACTGCTCTTGAAGATGAAGTTGATGCCCAGGCTCGAAGTGATTTCCTTGAGCTGGCCGGCCACGTCCATCTGCAGCTGCTCGGACTCGACCACGCAAGGGCCGGCAATGAGGAAAAAGCGCTGGTCCAGACCGATGTCAAAGCCGCAGAGTTTCATGGGAGTTTCCTTTAACGGAGGCGATCAGGCCTTGGTGGCGCCGGCGCGCTGCTTCTGGTGCGCGAGCGCGGCCTTGATGAAGGCGTTGAACAGCGGGTGGCCGTTCCAGGGCGTGGACTTGAACTCGGGGTGGAACTGCACGCCGATGTACCAGGGGTGGACATCGCTGGGCAGCTCGACGATTTCGGTCAGGTTCTCGCGCTGGGTCAGCGCCGAGATCACCAGGCCGGCGTCGCGCAACTTGTCCAGGTAGTTCACGTTGGCTTCGTAGCGGTGGCGATGGCGCTCGGTCACGACCGGGCCATAGATGCTGTGGGCCAGCGTATTTGCCTGCACGTCGGAGCTTTGCGCGCCCAGGCGCATGGTGCCGCCCAGATCGGAGTTCTCGTCACGCTTCTTGATCGTGCCGTCCTCGTCCTTCCACTCGTTGATCAGCGCGATCACGGGGTGGGGAGTCGTGGGGTCGAACTCGGTCGAGTTGGCCTTGTCGAGGCCGGCGACATGGCGCGCGTACTCGATGGTGGCCACTTGCATGCCCAGGCAGATGCCCAGGTAAGGCACCTTGTTCTCGCGCGCAAAGCGCGCGGTGCAGATCTTGCCTTCGACACCGCGCGAGCCGAAGCCGCCGGGCACCAGAATGGCGTCGTACTTGGCGAGCTTCTCGTTCGCATCCGCGGCTTCGATGGTCTCGGAGTCGAGGTGATCGATCTTCACGCGCACATGGTTGCGCATGCCGGCGTGGCGCAGGGCTTCGTTGACAGACTTGTAGCTGTCGGACAGGTCGACATACTTGCCGACCATGGCAATCCTGACTTCGCCCTGGGGGTGCTCGGTCTCATGGACCAGCTCGTCCCAGCGCTTGAGGCTGGTGGGCGGCGTGTTCAGGCGCAGCTTGTCGCAGACCAGGCCGTCGAGGCCTTGCTCGTGCAGCATGCGCGGCACCTTGTAGATGGTGTCGACGTCCCACATCGAGATCACGCCCCATTCGGGAACGTTGGTGAACAGCGAAATCTTTTCGCGTTCTTCGGCGGGAACGGGGTGCAGTGCGCGGCACAGCAGCGCGTCGGGCTGGATGCCGATTTCGCGCAGCTTCTGCACCGTGTGCTGGGTGGGCTTGGTCTTGAGCTCACCGGCCGTGGCGATCCAGGGCAGGTAGGTCAGGTGCACGAAAGCCGAATTGTTCGGGCCGAGCTTGAGGCTCAGCTGGCGCACGGCTTCGAGGAAGGGCAGCGATTCGATGTCGCCCACGGTGCCGCCGATTTCGCAGATGGCCACATCGACAGCGTCCGGCGTGCCTATGCCGGCGCCGCGCTTGATGTAGTCCTGGATTTCGTTGGTCACGTGCGGGATGACCTGCACGGTCTTGCCCAGGTAGTCGCCGCGGCGTTCCTTCTCGAGCACGCTCTGATAGATGCGGCCGGTGGTGAAGTTGTTGGACTGCTTCATGCGCGTTTCGATGAAACGCTCGTAATGACCCAGGTCCAGATCGGTTTCAGCGCCGTCGTCCGTCACGAACACTTCACCATGCTGGAACGGCGACATAGTGCCAGGATCCACGTTGATGTAGGGATCGAGCTTGATCAGAGTGACTTTGAGGCCGCGCGATTCGAGGATCGCAGCAAGGGAGGCGGAGGCGATTCCCTTGCCCAGGGAAGACACCACACCGCCGGTGACGAAGACAAATTTGGTCATGTCTTTATAGAAGCTCTGCGCAGATCGAGCGGCAAGTGGACGTGAATGCACACGGCGCGACAGTTGCGCGAAGCTTGCCTTATAGGTGTTGGTAAAGAAGGATTATAGATGCGTGCCCATTTCGCATGTCCGGACTCGGGCAGTTATCCCCTGTCAAACGGCTGTCCATCGGCTGGTCGACTCTGCTAAATTAGGTGCATGAAAGAGTTCGCTGGTAAACATCTGGTTCTGGGCCTCAGTGGAGGTGTAGCTTGTTACAAGTCGGCGGAGCTGTGCCGGCTGCTGATCAAGGCCGGCGCGACCGTGCAGGTCGTGATGACCGAAGCGGCCGAGCAGTTCATCACGCCCGTGACCATGCAGGCGCTGTCGGGCCGCACGGTCTACGGCTCGCAATGGGATGCGCGCGAGCCCAACAACATGCCGCACATCAATCTGAGCCGCGAGGCCGACGCCATCCTGATCGCGCCCTGCAGCGCCGATTTCGCGGCGCGCCTGGTCCAGGGACGGTCGGACGAACTGCTGAGCCTGCTGTGCCTGGCGCGGCCCATGGAGCGCGTGCCGCTGCTGCTCGCGCCGGCCATGAACCGCGAAATGTGGGTCCACCCCGCAACCCAGCGCAATTTCGCCCAGGTCGCGCGCGACGGCGCCACGGTGCTGGGCGTGGGCACGGGCGAGCAGGCCTGCGGCGAGACCGGCGACGGCCGCATGCTCGAGCCGGCCGAACTCATGGAAGAGCTCAGCGCCTTCTTCACGCCGCAGAAACTTGCAGGCCAGCATCTGCTGGTCACGGCCGGCCCTACGTTCGAGGCGATAGACCCGGTGCGCGGCATCACCAACCGCTCCAGCGGCAAGATGGGCTTTGCGATTGCGCGCGCGGCGCGCGAAGCCGGCGCCGAAGTCACGCTCGTGGCCGGTCCCGTGCACCTGCCCACGCCGCGCGGCGTGCGCCGCATCAATGTGGAGTCGGCCGAACAGATGGGAATGGCCGTGGCGCAGGTGGTTGATGTGGCGACGGTGTTCATCGCCACCGCGGCCGTGGCCGACTGGCGCCCGGCCCAGGCTTCGCAGCACAAGATCAAGAAGGACGGCTCGGGCGAAGTGCCCGCGCTGGCGTTCATAGAGAACCCCGACATCCTGGCGCATGTGGCGCAGTCGCCGCGCGCGCGCGCCGGCCAACTGTACTGCGTGGGCTTCGCCGCGGAGAGCCACGACCTGCTGAACCATGCGACGGCCAAGCGGCTGCGCAAGCAGGTGCCGCTGCTGGTCGGCAACATCGGCCCGGCGACGTTCGGCCAGGACGACAACGCCCTGGTGCTGATCGACGCCGACGGTCACCGCGAACTTCCACATGCGTCCAAGCGCGTGCTGGCCCAGCAACTCGTCGCCGAGATCGCGCAGCGCCTGGGCGCCGCGCCGTCCATGCTGCGACCCGGCGCTTCACAGGTGCTCACATGAACCTATGGACCAACAATCTGCCGCCTTTCAAGGGCCGCAGGAAGACGCCGCTGGGCCCTGACACTTCGGTGCATCTGGGCAGCTCCGACTACAGCGGCCCGGCCGATGGCGACTTCGCGCGCTATGTCGAGCAGCTGCTGTCGAATGCCGAAAGCCAGCGCCTGGCACATGCCCGCCCGAGCGCGCCGGCGCACGACGCCCGCGCCGCCGCGCGGCCCACGGCCAGCAATCAGGCCAACGCGCGGCGCAACTCCGCGCCCGCCGGCAAGAACGCCACGGCCGACAGCCTCGCGCGCCTGCGCTCCCAGGCGCAGGACGCCATCAACAAACCCGCGCTCAAGACCGGCATGAAGCTGTGGCCGCTGCTGGTCTGGGTGCCCGTGGCCCTGGCCATCGTTTTCTGGCAGGGCGGAATGGTGTGGTTGATCGGCCTGATCCTGGTCGGCAGCTGGGTGGTCAACCTCTTTCGCAAGGTGCTGGGCAGCAAGAAGGGCTGAACGCCGGCCTCTGGCCATATCGGTCAGTCGATCACGACATTGGCTTCCTTGGACAGCCGCGCGTACTTGGTGGTGTCCGACTTGATCTGCTCGGCCATCTGCTCTGCCGAGTTGCCTATGGGCTCGGCGCCCACGTCCGCCATGCGCTTCTTGAAGTCCGGCGAGTGGATCACCTTGACCATCTCGCTGTTCAGCTTGGCGACCACATCCTTGGGCGTGCCGGCCGGCGCGAGAATGCCGAACCAGGTGCCTTGATCAAATCCCTTGAGGCCGGCTTCCTCCAGCGTGGGAACGTCGGGCAAGGTGCTCGAGCGCTTGGCGGTCGTCACGGCCAGCGGGCGCAGCTTGCCGCTCTTGATGAAGGGAACGACGGGCGTGAGCGTGTCGAACGACATGGCGACCTGGCCGCCCAGCAGATCGGTGGTCAGCGGCGCGCTGCCTTTGTAGGGCACATGCAGCAGCTCTATGCCCGACATCGCGGCGAACTGCGTGCCGACCAGGTGCTGCAGCGTGCCATTGCCGTTCGAGCCATAGGCCAGCTTGTCCTTGGCGGCCCTGGCTTCGGCGACCAGGCCCTTCACATCCGTGACCGGCGATTTCGCATTGATCACCAGCACGTTGGGCACCAGCGCCAGCGTGGTGATGGGCGCAAAGCTTTTCTCGAAGTCGTAGGGCAGCTTCTTGTAGACGCTGGTCGCGATCGCGTGGTGTACCGCGCCCAGCAGCAGCGTGTAGCCATCGGGCTTGGCCGCGGCGACATAGGCCGCGCCCAGCGTCGCGCCCGCGCCGGGCCGGCTTTCGACGATCACCGGCTGGCCCAGGCTTTGCGACAGCTTGTCGGTGAGCGCGCGTGCCAGCACGTCGGAGCTGCCGCCGGGCGGGAACGGCACGACCAGCGTGATCGGCTTGGCGGGAAAGCCCTGGGCGCAGGCGAGCGCCGAGGTCAGGCCGAGGGCGATGGCCACGAATGTGGCGCGCGGGCGAATGGCGGGAATCTTCACGGTTTGTCTCCTTGTTGTTGGTTTCATTCTGGGCTGGCAAGGCAGAGCGTGACCGGGCGCGAAGTTAATGTGTCTTTAACCTGAAGAAAACAATCCTGGTGGTTTGTCCGAATGGTTGTCCAACGGCCGAGGCGCTAGACATCCGGCCCGGGTCCTGCCGCGAGGCCTGAGCCCGGGCCTTGCGAGCGGGCGGCGCGCGGCCGCTCGGGAGGCGGGCGATCAGGCGGCCTTGCGCAGCGCCGTCGCGGCCAGCTGTTCGCAGACGGCCTGCGTGACCTGGGCGGTGGTCGCCGTGCCGCCCAGATCGCGCGTGTGCAGTGCGGGGTTGGCGGTCACGCTTTCGACGGCCTGCATGACTTGCGCCGCGGCTTCGTGCTCGCCCAGGTGTTCGAGCAGCATCACCACCGACCAGAACGTGCCCACGGGATTGGCCAGGCCCTGGCCCATGATGTCGAACGCCGAGCCATGGATGGGTTCGAACATCGAGGGGTAGCGGCGCTCGGGGTCGATGTTGCCCGTGGGGGCGATGCCCAGGCTGCCGGCCAGGGCCGCGGCCAGGTCGCTGAGGATGTCGGCATGCAGGTTGGTGGCGACTATGGTGTCCAGCGTCGCGGGGCGGTTGACCATGCGCGCCGTGGCGGCGTCGACCAGTTCCTTGTCCCAGGTGACATCGGGAAACTCCTTGGAAATCTGCACTGCGATCTCGTCCCACATCACCATCGCATGGCGCTGGGCATTGCTCTTGGTGACCACGGTCAGCAGCTTGCGCGGGCGCGATTGGGCCAGCTTGAACGCGTAGCGGATGATGCGCTCCACGCCGGCGCGCGTCATCATCGAGACGTCGGTCGCGGCTTCGATGGGGTGGCCCTGGTGCACGCGCCCGCCCACGCCCGAGTACTCGCCTTCGGAGTTCTCGCGCACGATCACCCAGTTGAGGTCGTCGGGGCCGCAGCGCTTGAGCGGGCCGTCGATGCCGGGCAGGATGCGCGTGGGGCGCACGTTGGCGTATTGGTCGAAGCCCTGACAGATCTTCAGACGCAGGCCCCACAGCGTGATGTGGTCGGGAATATGCGGGTCGCCGGCCGAGCCGAACAGGATCGCGTCCTTGTTCTTCAGCGCTTCGAGGCCGTCGGCGGGCATCATCACGCCGTGTTCGCGGTACCAGTCGCCGCCCCAGCCGAAGTTCTCGAATTCGAACTGAAAATTGCTGCCGGCGCGCGCCAGCGCCTGCAGCACTTCCTGGCCCGCGGGCACGACTTCCTTGCCTATGCCGTCGCCGGGAATGGTTGCAATGCGGTATGTCTTCATGGTTGGCTTCCGTTGGATGGGGGATGGCCGACTTTAGGCACTCGACACCGCTTGCGACCGCCGCTAAAGTCAATCCAGTATTTACTTGAAATTAACAGTGAGGCCTCTCCATGGGCAATGGAATCCAACCCGCAGACCTCGGTTTCTTCTCGGTGCTGGCCAGCGCGGGCAGCCTCAGCGCGGCCGCGCGCGAGCTGGGCATCACCACGCCCGCGGTGAGCAAGCATCTGGCGCTGATGGAGTCGCGCGTGGGCGTTTCGCTGGTCAGCCGCACCACGCGGCGCATGAGCCTCACGCAGGAAGGCGAGGTCTACCTGGAGCATGCGCGCCGCATCCTGGGCGAGATCGACGACATGGAGCAGCTGATCGGCGGCGCCAAGGCGTCGGCCAAGGGCCTGCTGCGCGTCAATGCGACGCTGGGCTTTGGCCGCACGCATGTCGCGCCCATCATTTCGCGCTTCGTCGCGGAGTTTCCCGATGTCGAAGTGCAGCTGCAGCTGTCGGTGAACCCGCCGCCGCTGACCGAGGATGTGTTCGACGTCTGCATACGCTTTGGCGCGCCGCCCGACGCGCGCGTCATCGCCAGGCATATTGCGCCCAACCGCCGCCTGCTGTGCGCTTCGCCGGCCTATATCGCCAGGCACGGCCTGCCCAAGGTCGCGAGCGACCTGGCGCGCCACAACTGCATAGGCATACGCCAGGGCGAGGAAGCCTACGGCGTCTGGCGGCTGACCAGCGGCCGCGGTCGGGCGACGCTCACCGAAGTCGTCAAGACGCGCGGCAATCTGACGACCAACGACGGCGAGATCGCCGTCAACTGGGCGCTCGACGGCCATGGCATTTTGATGCGCGCCGAGTGGGACATCGAAAGGCATCTGGCGAGCGGCCGGCTGGTGCCGGTGCTGCCCCAGTGCCATACGCCCGACGCCGACATCTACGCGGTCTATCCGCAACGCCACAAGAACGCGGGCCGGGTGCGCGCCTTTGTCGATTTCATCACCCGCGCTTTCGAGCAGCGTCCGGCCGCGGGCGAAAATCCCTGAACCCGCAACCCGGCCGGCAATTTCAGCGATGATGGCGGCCGCAACGCCCCAGCCTGCAGCCGCAGTCCTGGGGCCGCTTCTTTTTCGACAACCCCGACCCTTCCATGAACGTTGATCTCAAGATTCTCGACGCGCGCCTGCGCGACAACATGCCCGCCTACGCCACGCCCGGCAGCGCCGGCCTGGACCTGCGCGCCTGCATAGACGCGCCGCTGACGCTCGCTCCCGGCGAATGGCAGCTGGTGCCCACGGGCATGGCCATTTACCTCAAGGACCCGGGCTATGCGGCCATGATCCTGCCGCGCTCGGGCCTGGGCCACAAGCACGGCATCGTGCTGGGCAACCTGGTCGGCCTGATCGACAGCGACTACCAGGGCCAGCTGATGGTCAGCGCCTGGAACCGCTCGCCCACGGCGTTCACGCTGCAGCCCCTGGACCGTCTGGCCCAGCTGGTGATCGTTCCCGTGGTGCAGCCCAGCTTCCGTCTGGTCGAAGACTTCGACGCGGCTTCGGAACGCGGCGAAGGCGGCTACGGCTCGACCGGCAAGGCCTGAGGCCGCAGGCCTGGGTCCGGTCTACAGGTCCAGCGACCGCTGGCGCCAGAACGCCCGATCGGGAATCAGGCCCTGGCCGGCGCTGGCGTTGTCGGCCATGTGCTCGGGTCGGCTGGTGCCCGGAATGACGCAGGTCACCGCGGGGTGGCTCAGCACGAACTTGAGCAGCACCTGGGCCCAGCTGGTGCATTCGATTTCGGCGGCCCAGGCCGGCAGCGGCCGGTTGCCCAGCTGGCGCAGCAGTCCGCCGCCGCCGAACGGCTGGTTCACCAGCACCGCCACGCCCTTGTCCGCGGCCAGCGGCAGCAGCCGCTCGGCCGCGCCCTGGTCGTCGAAGGCGTAATTGATCTGCAGGAAATCCAGCGGCTCGCGCTGGAGCACGGCCTCGACTTCGCGAAAGGCCGACGAGGTGTAGTGCGTGATGCCCAGGTAGCGCACCCGGCCCTGGGCTTTCCAGCCGCGCAGGGTCTGCAGATGGGTCTGCCAATCGACCAGGTTGTGGATCTGCATCAGATCGAGCTTTTGCGCGCCCAGCAGCGCCATGGATTCCTCCATTTGCCGAATGCCCGCATCGCGGCCCGAAGTCCAGACCTTGGTGGCCAGAAAGGCCTGGCGGCCGCGGCGCGATTTGGCCAGCAGCTCGCCCGTGGTCTTTTCCGATCGGCCGTACATGGGCGAGCTGTCGAGCAGCGTTCCGCCCGCGTCGAACAGCGCTTCGAGCACGCCCGGCAGGCGCGCGTATTCGGGCGAGCCCGGCGCATGGCCGAAGCCGCGCCAGGTGCCGCAGCCCACCACGGGCAGGGCTTCGCCGCTAGAGGGAATCTTGCGCTGCTGCATTGCCCGCGCCGGCGCCGCGGCATGGCCTGGCTGCAAGCCCACGGCCAGCGATGCGGCCAGCGTGGCGCGCATGAACTGGGCGCGGTTGATTCCGGGTGTTTCGTGGTTCATGGATGCTCCGTGAAAGTTGCTGCATTCTTCGCAGGCGCGGGTGTATCTGTCCCGCGCAATGTTTCCTGGCGCCGCGCCAGCCACACGCACAGCGCGCACCATGCGGCCGACAGCGGAATCGCCAGCAGCGCGATGCCCGCCAGCCCCACGCCCAGCGCCGACAGCCCCGCCGAGAGCCAGCCGCTGACCGCGTCGCCGCCGCGGTAGACCAGGGTCTCGATCGCGTTCTTGGCCTTGTACTTTTCCTCGCGGCGAATCACCGTGAACAGCACTTCGCGCGCCGGCCGGGCAATCGCGTAGTCGAGCGAGCGGCGCAGGATCTGCACGCCGGCCAGCACGGCCAGCGTGGGCGCCCAGGCGAGCGCGCCGAACGCCACCAGCGTCACCAGCGGCAGCAGGGCCAGGCACAGCACCAGCCCGAATTTGCGCATCAGCACGCCCGTGATCAACACCTGCAGCAGCAGCGTCAGCGACGACACGCACAAGTCGACCAGCGCGAAATAGCGTGTGCGCGCCGCGGTGTCGGCAAACGCGTCGCTGACGATGCGGCCTTGCTCGAAGTACAGGAAAGTCGAGGCCGCCGTGTGCAGCAGCAGGTAGGCGCAGATGCCCAGCAGATACGGCGAGCGTGCAATCAGCGACAGCCCGGCCCATACCTGGCCGCCCAGCGGCCGGGATCGGTCCGGCAGCGCCGCGTCCACCGCGTCTAGTACGGTGGTCTGCGCCGGGTAGATGCCGCGAAAGCAGCGCAGCGCAAGCTCCAGCAGCAGCGCGGCCAGCAGCGCCAGCGCCATGGTGCCGAACACGCTCACGGCCGCCGCGGCCAGCAGCGGACCGATCACCGTGCCCAGCGTGCCGCCCGCGGCGATGAAGCCGAACAGGCGCCGGCCCTGTTCATTGCTGAAGCAGTCGTCGAGCACGCTCCAGAAGATGCTGACGATGAACAGGTTGAACACGCTGACCCAGACGAAGAAGCTGCGTCCCAGCCAGGCGCTTTCCACGTTCAGCGCCATCAACGCGCTGAAGCCCAGCAGCGTCAGCGCGAAGAAGCGGTAGACCAGGGGCACGAAGCGCCGCGGCGCGAGCTTGCTGACCAGCGCGCCGAACACCGGCACGAGCAGCAGCATGGTGACGAACGTCGCGGTGAACAGCCAGCGCAGTTCCTCCACGCCCCCTGCCAGGCCCATGGCATCGCGCAGCGGCCGCAGCAGGTAGTAGCCCGAGAGCAGGCAGGCAAACCAGCCAAAGCCCAGCAGCGTGGCGTTCACTTCGTCGGGCGCGATACGGACCAGGCGACTGAGCAGCCGGTGGGCGCGGGAGGTCGTCATGGTGGGCGCAGCTTTCTCATGGAGGGAGGTCGAGGTTCACCAGCGCGACCATAGACTATTCGGCCGCCAGCGGGTGATAGGCCCCATGGCGCGTGCTGGCGTTGTGGCGCTAAGCTGCTGCAAATACCGTGCCGGCATGAGGCTGAGCAGGGCGCTTGGAGGGGACCGAACTTGAAAAACACATCGACGAAGCAGCGGCCGGGCCGACACAGTTCCTGGACGCGCATTGCGCTGCCGGCCGAGCAGCAGATGCGCCGCCAGCTGCAAAGCCGCCATTGGCTGCGACTGCACGCCTGGCTCACGGGGCTGTTCACGCTCGCGGTGATGGCCGCCCTGAGCGCCGTCCTGCTGCACGCCGGCATGCACAGCATGGCCTTGCGCTATGGGCTGGTGCTGGCCGCGGGCTATGGCGTGTATCTGCTGCTGGTGCGGCTGTGGGCCGAAGCCATGCTGCGCCGCTCCTGGGACCTGCCTGTCGATCTGCCCTGGCCTGGCGGCAGCGCGTCGGGCGAAACCGGCGCGCAGTTGAGCGAAGGCGGTGCGCAGTTGAGCGGGCAGGGCGGCAGTTTTGCCGGCGCCGGGGCTTCAGGCGGTTGGGACAGCGGCGGCGAAGCGCTGGGCAGCGCTGCCGAGAGCCTGGCTGAAGGCGCAGGCGGTGTGGATCTGTCGGCGGGGCTGGAGGCCGTCGATGCCGATGGGGTGGTTCTGCTGCCCGTGCTGCTGGTCTTCGGTCTGCTGTTGCTGGCGCTGACCGGCGCGGGTTCGCTGCTGTGGCTGATGTTCGGCTCGGAGCTGTTTCTGGCCGTCGCCGTCGAGGTGTCCTTTGCGCTGCTGATGGCGCGCACGCTCTATGTGATGGAGCGCGAAGGCTGGCTGCTCGTCGCCTTGCGCCTGAGCTGGAAGCCGGTGCTGGGCGCGCTGCTGGTGACCGTGGCGCTGGGCTGGGCCTGTGATTTCTTCTTTCCACAGGCCGATACGCTGGCACAGGCGGTGCGGGCGCTGCGCACGCATTGAGACGTATCCGAAAGCACCATGTGTGAGTAAGTGTCAAACCTGTCGGCTTGGGATGATGGCCTACCGTTATAGGTGGACAGGCCGGTCAAAATAGGACAGGCCCATGCCGAAGACGGGTGTCCATCGACCCAGGTCGAATCGGCATGTCGCAACAGGAGAGATTTCCATGCAGAACATTCAACGTTGGAGCCGCGTCGCGGCCGCAGGCGCCGTTGTCGCCGTGCTGACCGCTTGTGCCGGCTATCCCCAGGGCGGCTATAACCAGTCGGGTTACCCCAACCAGCCCACGGCGAGCTACCCCTCCCAGTCGTATCCTACGGCGGCTTATCCCAACAGCCGCCCGGTGTACAACAACAATCAGGCTTATCAGCAGCAAGGCCGTGTCGTCAACATCGAGACCGTGCGCGTGCAAGACTCCAGCGGCATCGGTGCCGGCGGCGCCATCGTCGGTGGCGTGCTCGGCGGCCTGGTGGGCCACCAGATCGGCGGCGGCTCGGGCAAGACGCTGGCCACGGCGGCCGGTGTGGTCGGCGGCGCGCTCGCGGGCAGTGCCGTGCAGAACCATGCGGGTGGCGGCAGCGTGCGCGATATCTACCGCGTGACCGTCGAGGCCCGCGACCGCAGCCTGCGCGCGTTCGACTATCCGAATCCGCCGCCGTTCAGCATCGGCGACAACGTGCGCATCGAGAACGACCAGATTTACCGCTGAGTCGATTCAATGAAAAAGGGACTCCTCGGAGTCCCTTTTGCGTTCAATGCACCGTATCGTTGCCCGGAGCCTGGGGCGGCTGGATGCGGAAGAAGCCCGTGCCCGAGCTGCCGCGGCCGATTTCCTCTTCGGTCGCTTCGCGCACGCCTTCGACCTTGAGGTGCAGGCGCAGCGCGATGCCGGCCAGCGGGTGGTTGCCGTCGAGCACCACATGCTCGGGGTAGATGTCGGTCACGGTGTAGAGCGCGTCCTTGGGCGCCTCGGCGTTCGTGCCCGTGGGCAGCGCATGGCCTTCGAAGGTCATGCCTTCCTCGATCTCCGCGGGGAACAGCGTGCGCGGCTCGAGGAAGATCAGCTTCTCGTTGTAGTCGCCGAACGCGTCTTCGGGCTCAAGGTGCAGGTCGAGCTTGGCGCCCATGCCGTGGCCTTGCAGCGCGCGCTCGATGGCCGGCAGCAGGTCATCGCCGCCGACGAGGAAATCCACCGGCTCTTCGAGCACGTCGAGTTCTTCGCCCAGGGTGTCCTTGAGGGTCCAGGTCAGAGCGACCACGCATTGTTCTTTGATGTCCATGGGTTTGCAGCCTTGTGAGTGGGAAAAGGCCGACCGCATCGCGATCGGCCCGTATGGCGTCGATTTTCCCATGCCTGTCAAGGCCAGCGCGCCGCGGCGGGCTTATACGGCCCGTCGCCCCGCTTAGAAGGGGTAGTGGCGCGGTGTGGTCTGCATCGTGATCCAGCGCGTATCGGTGAACGCATCGATGCCGGCCTGGCCGCCGAAATGGCCGTAGCCCGAGCTCTTGACGCCGCCGAAAGGCATTTGCGCTTCGTCGTGCACGGTGGGGCCGTTGATGTGGCAGATGCCCGATTCGATGCGCGCCGCGACCTGCCAGGCGCGCGCGGTGTCGCGGCCGTAGACCGCGGCCGACAGGCCGAACTCGTTGTCGTTGGCGATCGCGATCGCTTCCTGGACATTCTTCACGCGCACAATGGCCTTCACGGGAGCGAAAGTCTCTTCGTAGAAGATGTCCATCGCCGAGGTCACATGGTCGAGCAGCGTCGCGGGCATCAAGGTGTTGTCGGCCTTGCCGCCGCACAGCAGCTTCGCGCCCTTGGCGAGCGCGTCGTCGATCAGCGCATTGACGCGCGTTACCGTGGTCTGGTCCACGACCGAGCCCAGCACCACCGGGCCCTGGCGCGGATCGCCCAGCGGCAGCGAAGTGGCGCGCGCGACCAGCTTGGCGATGAACTCATCGGCGACTTTCTCGTCGACGATGATGCGTTCTGTTGACATGCAGATCTGGCCCGAGTTGGCGAACGCGCCGAACGTCGCGCCGGCCACGGCCGCGTCGACATCGGCGTCGTCGAGCACCAGGAACGGCGCCTTGCCGCCGAGTTCGAGAATGGCGGGCTTGAGGTACTTGGCCGCGGTCTGGCCGATGATGCGGCCCACGCGCGTCGAGCCGGTGAAGTTCACGCGGCGCACGGCGGGGTGGGCGATCATGGCTTCGACCACGGTGCCCGCATCGGCGGGCGCATTGGTCACGAAGTTCACCACGCCCGGCGGCAGGCCGCCTTCCTGCAGCGCCTCGATGATCAGGCCATGGGTCGCGGGGCACAGCTCCGAGCCCTTGAGCACCACGGTGTTGCCGCAGGCCAGCGGCGTGGCGATGGCGCGCACCGCCAGGATGATGGGCGCATTCCAGGGAGCGATGCCCACGACCACGCCCGCGGGCTGGCGCACGGCCATGGCGAGGCTGCCGGGAACGTTCGAGGGAATGACCTGGCCGCTGATCTGCGTGGTCAGCGACGCGGCTTCGAGGAACATGTCGGCCGCGAGGTGCACATTAAAGCCGGCCCAGATGCCCGACGAACCGGTCTCTGCGGCCATGGCCGCGGCAAAGGCCTCGCCCTTGGCTTCAAGGGCCGCGGCCGCTTTCATCAACAGGCCGCGGCGCTCGCCCGGGCCCATCGCGGCCCAGGCGGGAAAAGCCTTGGCCGCGGCATCGATCGCGGCGCGCGCGTCGTCGGCCGTCGCGGCCGGGGCGCGCGTGGCGACCTGGCCGTCGAGCGGGTTGCGGCGCTCGAATGTGGCACCACCCGTGGCGCCCACCGATTGGCCGCCGATCAGCATTTGTTGTTCGATCATGAGACTTCCTTCACAAAAAAATCAATGGGCAGCGCCCAGATATGCTTGTCGCACGGCAGGGCTGGCTTGCAGTTCTGCTGCCGTTCCCTGGCCCACGACAAGCCCGGTTTCCAATAGATAGCCACGGTCGGCAATCGCCAGACTCTGCCTGGCATTCTGTTCGACCAGCAGCACGCCCACGCCCAGCGTGCGGATGCGCGCCAGCGCCGAAAACAGCTCCTTGCACATCAGCGGCGACAGACCGAGAGACGGCTCGTCCAGCAACAGGATATCGGGCGCCGACATCAGCGCTCGGCCCACGGCCACCATCTGCTGCTCGCCGCCGCTCATGGTGCGCACGGTCTGCGCCATGCGCTGGGCGAGCTTGGGAAAAAGATCGAGCACGCGCGCCAGGCTTTGCGCTTCGAGCGCGCGCGCGCGCCGCGGCTGGGCGCCGAGCTGCAGGTTCTCGCGCACCGTCAGGTCGCCGAATACGCCGCGGCCTTCGGGCACCAGCGCCAGCCCGGCTTCAACCACCTGGTGGGCCGGCAGCCGCGTGAGCTCCTGGCCGCCAAGCAGCACGCGTGCGCCTTCCTGTGGCCGCACCATCGCGCCAATTGCCTTGAGCAGCGAGGACTTGCCCGCGCCATTCGCGCCCAGCATCACCACCAGCTCGCCCTTGGCGACCTGCAGCGACACGCCGCGCAGCGCCTGGTGCTTGCCGTAGGCCAGGGACAGGTCGTGGACTTCAAGCATGGGCCGTCTCCTCGACATCGTCGCTGCCCAGATAGGCCTCGATCACGCGCGCATCGCTGAGCACTTCGCGCGTAGGGCCGTCGGCAATGCGGCTGCCGGTGTTCATCACCACGCAGCGGCTGCACAGCGCGTGCACCGCATCCATCACATGTTCGACCATCAGCACCGTCATGCCTTCGTCGCGCAGCGCGGCGATCAGCGCAATGCCCTGCTGCAGTTCCGTGGGGTTGAGCCCGGCCAGCCATTCGTCGAGCAGCAGCAGTTTGGGCGCGAGCGCCAGCGCGCGCGCGAGTTCCAGCCGCTTCTGGTCGATATAGGTCAGCTCGCTCGCGGGCAGCTCGGCCTGGGCGGCCAGGCCCACGCGTTCGAGCAACTGCTGCGCGGCGTGTTCCGCGGCGCGGCCGTGCAGGCCGCCGGGGCGAAATGCCAGGCCCGCGGCGACGTTGTCGCGGCAACTCATGCCGCCGAGCACGCGCACCAGCTGAAAGGTGCGCGCCACGCCCAGGCGCGCGATCTGGTGGCTCGCCAGTCCGCTGATGGTGCGGCCGCCAAAGCGCACTTCACCGGCGTTGAGCGGCAGGGCGCCCGAGACCAGGTTCATGGCCGTGGTCTTGCCCGAGCCGTTGGGGCCCAGCAGGCCCACGACTTCGCCCGCATGCACGTCGAACGACAGATCGTTGACCGCGACCAGTCCGCCAAAGCGCTTGCTCAGGCCTTTGAGTTCCAGCAGCGGCTTCATTTTCCACCTCCGTTGTGCTTGCGCCGGCGCAGCCAGCCCGAGATGCCCTGGGGCACCGCATAGACGATCACCATGAACACCAGGCCGACAAGAATGGCGAAATGGTTGGGAAAATTCGCCGACAGGAACTCGAACAGCAGCACCAGCGGCACGGCGCCCAGCAGCGGCCCGAACAGCGTGCCCGCGCCGCCCAGCAGCGCCATGATCAGCGTCTGGAACGAGATCGCGGGCGCGAACGCAATGGTCGGATCGAGGTAGGTCCAGCGCGGCGCCATGATGGCGCCGGCCACGGTCATGAAGGCCGCGCTCAGCGTGAACAGCAGCACCTTGACGCGCGTGGTGTTGATGCCCACGTGCACGGCCACGGTCTCGTCCTCGCCGATCACGCGCAGCGCCAGGCCCAGCCGGGTGCGCGCTATCCAGGCGCGCAGGCCCAGCACCAGCGCCAGCAGCACCAGCAGCTGCCAGTAGATGTCCTGGGCCGTGATGTCGACGAACACATAGCGGCCCAGGTCCTTGGTGATGTTGACTTCGTACCAGGTCACGAGCTGCTTGACCAACTCGGCCAGGCCGAAGCTGAAGATCACGAAGTACACGCCCGACAGCCGCAGCGTCGCCAGGCCCACGACCAGCGCCATGGCCACGCCCACGCCCAGGGCGATCAGCAGCACCGCGGCCCAGGGCAGCGCTTCGCCGAACACCGCGGTGGTGTAGGCACCGACGCCGAAGAACGCCACCGTGGCCAGCGAGACATAGCGCGTGGGCCCGGAGAACAGCGCCCAGGCCGAGGCCAGCACGCTGTACATCAGCACGCTGATCAGCAGCGACAGGTAGTAGTCGTTGTGCATCCACTGGGGCACCGTGGCCAGCCCGGCCAGGGCGAGGGCGCCCGCGCCCCATGCCATTGCATCGCGGCGGCTCATCGTGCGCCCTTTCCAAACAGGCCCGTGGGGCGCAGCAGCAGCACGCCGAGGAACAGCGCGTAGTTGACGGCCAGCGTGAGGCCTGGGTCTATGAAGGTCGCGACCAGCGTTTCGGCAAAGCCCAGCATCATTCCCGCGAGCAGACAGCCCATCAGATTGCCCACCCCGCCCATGATCACCACGATCAGCGCCTTCATGGCGAACATGGTTCCCATGGCCGCGGAGAACGGCAGGAACATGCTGACCAGCACGCCCGAGGCCGCGACCATGGCGCCGCCCAGGCCGAACGCCAGCGCCGCGGTGAAGCGCACGTCGATGCCGACCAGCGGCGCGAAGCGCGGCGCGACCGAGACGGCACGCACCACCGTGCCCATGCGCGTGCGCGTCAGCAGCAGGTAAAGACCCAGGCCCAGCGCGATCGCCACGCCCAGCACCAGCAGCCGGTTGGCCGCGACCGTGCTGCCCAGGATCTGCACCGGCGTCGAAAGATAGGTGTAGCTGTGATAGTTGCCGCCGAAGGCGACCATCATCACGCCTTGCACGACGAACATCAGGCCGAAGGTCGCGAGGATGGAATCGACTTCGAGCGCCGGGCCCGCGCCCGTGCGGCGCACCAGCGGCGTCAGCAGCAATTGATAGACCAGCCACTGCACGATGAAGCCCAGGGGCAGCACCAGCAACAGCATCAGAAGAGGGGACAGCCCCCAGGCGGTCACGCCCAGGTAGGCCAGAAAGGCCGGCGCGATCAGAAACTCTCCATAGGAGAGATTCATGATGCGCGCCACGCCGTATTGCAGGGTCAGCCCCATGGCGATCAGCCCGTAGAGGCCGCCCAGGGTGCTGCCCGCGAGCAGGATGTCCAGTAGATTCATGGGGCCGGAACTTCAGTTCTTCCAGCCGGGTTTAGGTATTACCCCCGGCTTGGCGCCCGCGCGGTTGGCCGGTGCAATGCCGTAGAACTCACCGTTCTGCCACTGGCCCACGTACCAGAGCTTGGTCAGCATCTGGTTCTCGAGCTTGACCGGGCCGATGATGGTGTCGAAGGTGCCGGTCTTTATTTCCTGCGTCACGGCCGCGCGGTCTATCTTGCCCACGCGCTCTATCGCCTGCTGCAGCACCTGCAGCGTGGTGTACTGGATGGTGCTCGCGAAGCGGTCGGGCTCGTAGCCGGCCGACTCCTTGTGGCGCTTGAAGTAGTCCTTGATCGCGGGCGAATCGAAGTCGACGCCGCCCGGCGCCATGATGCCTTCGGTGGCCGCGCCGAACTTGGCCTTGAACATCGGAAACTGCGTGCCCACGCCGGTGAACATCACCTTGGGGTTGAGGGCGTTGATGCGCGACTGCTCGGTGATCAGCATGGTGTCGGGCGGGTACGAGTAGGCGATGAACACGTCGGCGTTCTTGCTCTTGATCTCGGTCAGCAGCGGCGTCATGTCCTGCGTGCCGATCGGATAGCTCTTGTCGTAGACCAGCTCGAAGCCATGCTGCTTGGCGGCCTTGCGCGTGGCGTTGGCCAGCTCCACGCCGAAGCCGTCGGCGATGTTGATCATCGCGATCTTGTTGCCTATCTTGCCTTCCTTCTTCGCGCTTTCGAGGTAGCTCACCAGCGACTCGGCGTAGCCCGCGCCCGTGCCCAGGAAGAAGAACGCATGCTTCCAGCGCTTGGCGAGTTCGGGCGCCTTGTCGGTCACCGCGGTCGCGGCGAGCAGCGGGTATTTGTGCTTTTCGTAGGTCGGGCCCACGGCCAGGTTGCTGCCTGTGCTCCACGGCGGCAGCACGAAGTCGACCTTGTCCTGGGTCATCAGGCGTTCGGTGGCGCGCACCGCTTCCTCGGTGCTGGAGCGGTCGTCGTACTCCACGACTTCGATGGGCACGCGCTTGCCGTAGGCCTTGAGCATGATGCCGCCCGCGGCATTGATCTCCTTGACCCACAACTGGTAGTTGGGCATCACGGTGGCTGCGGTGCCGCCCGCGTTGTGGCCGGTCTTGGCGATGGCCCAGCCTATGCGCACCGATTTCGGTGCTTCCTGCGCCAGGGCCAGCGGGGCCAAAGTGGCGATGGCGGCAGCGGCAGTCACCTGCTTGAGCCAGAAACGTTTGCTTGCTGTCTTCATGCTTGTCTCCTTGGTCGCTCTTTTGCTGAGCGTGCAAGGATGCTAGGGCGTGGGCCGCGGCGTGGCTGTACTGAGCATGCACTAAGTGCTTGACTGTGAATGCACGGTGCTCAGGGTTTTCCAGGGCTCGCGCGCATGCCTGGATAATCGGCCGCACATCCCGGGAGGTAGCGAATATGGACAGCAGCTTGAGCACCGATGGCCTGTCGGCCCAGGAAGCCGTGCCCGCGTGGCAGGACTGGATGTCCACGCTGTTTTCGGGCCTGGGCACCGACCTCTATGGCGACACCGTGTTCGAAGGCCATCTGCAGCGCTCGCAGGCGGGCGCGGTGGTCATGACGCGGCTTGAGGCCGCGCGCCACCGCGTGATCCGCAGCGTCCAGGGGCGGCGCTCGCACGACCCTGACTACGTGAAGATCGTCGCGCCCTGGCAGGGCCTGGCGGCCGTGCGCCAGCAAGGCCAGGAAGCCAGCGCGCGCAGCGGCAGCTGGGTGATCTACGACACCAGCCAGGCCTATGAAGTCGCCAACCCCGAGTGGTCCGAACACCTGATCGTGATGCTGCCGCGCCAGAGCCTGGTGCAGCGCGGCATACGGCTCGAAGGGCTGATGGGGCGCAATGTGGGCGGCAGCTCGGGGATTGCGCGCGTCGCGCTCGAAGCCATGCGCAGCACCTACCAGGAGCTGCCCACGATGGCGCCCGCCGTGGCCGAGCGCGCGGGCGAGCTGCTGATCGATCTGGTGCATTTGTCGCTGCAGGAGCTGTCGGGCCGCGGCACGGCGCAGACCCAGCAGGAGGCATTCAAGGACCGCATTCGCGCCCATGTCGCCGCCCATGTGCGCGACCCGCGCCTGACCATCGACGATATCGCCCAGGCGATGCATTGCAGCAAGCGCCACCTCTACAACGCGTTCGCCGACGAACCCCTGACG
>NZ_JAHCDD010000068.1 GCF_018413525.1 Acidovorax sp. CCYZU-2555 | reverse complement strand
ATCCATCTGAGCAGCGCCGGTGATCATGTTCTTCACATAATCAGCGTGGCCTGGGCAGTCAACGTGAGCGTAATGGCGACCGGCGGTTTCGTATTCGACGTGCGAGGTATTGATGGTAATACCACGGGCCTTTTCTTCAGGCGCCTTGTCGATTTCGTCGTACTTCTTGGCTTCGCCACCAAACTTGGCGGACAGAACGGTTGCGATAGCAGCCGTCAGTGTCGTCTTGCCATGGTCAACGTGACCAATGGTGCCCACGTTGACGTGGGGCTTGGTGCGCTCGAATTTTCCTTTTGCCATTTTTCCGACTCCGAAAAAAATCTAAAACTACACAACAGGACTCGGCGCAACCATCTAGCGGAAGCACCAGAAAGCTGGTGCCCATGGCGGGAATCGGACCCGCGACCTCTCCCTTACCAAGGGAGTGCTCTGCCACTGAGCCACATGGGCATTCAAACTGTCTTGCGACAATTCAAATAAAAAACGCTACACACAAATTGGAGCGGGAGACGGGAATCGAACCCGCGTCATTAGCTTGGAAGGCTAGGGTTCTACCATTGAACTACTCCCGCACTTTTCTGTGCGTCGATGCTGGCATAAGCATCTTCAAACTCTTCAACCAAAAACTGGTGGAGGGGACTGGATTCGAACCAGTGTAGGCGTAAGCCAACAGATTTACAGTCTGCCCCCTTTAGCCACTCGGGCACCCCTCCGAAGAATTCGATTGTAGCAGCATTTTTGACGTCAAAAACAAATCTGCTATTTTTTCGCTTTATTTCGTACTTTCGTACAAGACTGGTGCGGCTGGCGGGGATCGAACCCACGACCCTTGGCTTCGGAGGCCAATACTCTATCCACTGAGCTACAGCCGCCCCGGACCGAGGTCCAAAGCAATCGGCATTGTCGCACGACTTTGCCTGGAATTCACGTAATCGCGCTATCTACATAGCCGCAGGGCAGGCGCGCGCCACCGGTCAGCGGGTTGGGGATGGTCGTAGCCTCGGCAAACGCCGCCGCCACCGCCGCCTGTGGCAGACCCGCGCCCACGAGATACACCTGGATTGCCGCAAGACCGTCCTTTTCAAGATCGAAGCCCTCGACACTCATGAGCCACGAATGCATCAACCCATCCAGCAGCGAGCGCAGGCCTATGGCCAGCAATTGCGGCGGGCCGTTCAACTGCAGCCGCTGCTCCTGCGCCACGGCCGCGAAATCCAGCGCCAGCTGGCGCGTGAATTCGTTCATCGATGAGGTATGCCGCACCTGCAATGCCGCCAGTTCGCCGACAAACTCCATGCGATGCATCAGTATGGTGAACACGCGGCGAATGCGGTCATCGGTCACCAGGCCGTTCAGCAGCAGATACATCACCCGGCACATGCGCGGCAGCGGCCCGGCCTCCGACAGCTGGCCCACGCCCCCATACATTACCTGATCGAGCGGCATGGTCACGCGGTCGATCATGGCGTTGAACAGATCGAGCTTGTCCTTGAAATGCCAATAGACCGCGCCACGCGTGGCGCCGGCCTCCTTGGCGATGGCCGCAAGCGACGACTGGGAAACGCCTTGCGCCAGGAAAACCTGCTCGGCGGCATCCAGCAAGGCATTGCGCGTCGCTACCGCATCTTCTTTGGTTCTACGGGCCATGACATTTCTCCAGATATTGGTAGTGCGCGGCGTGCACACACTAGTGCGCAGGAAGCGCACTGAGGTCACAATGTCCTCAGTTCAGGCAGGGGACTTATTATACATTCATGGATGTATGTACAATCGCCAAGCTCTTTTCAGGGGCATTGCGCGCCTGTGCTCGTCATATTGACACGCACGCCTTGCATGCTCCGACGCTGATTCATTCCTAGGAAAAAACCATGCACAGCACGCGCAACGCGCCCGACGCCCAACCACCCCGTCGCCTATACCGCCACGCCACCCTGGTGCTGGCCATCTCGGCCGCGCTCACGCTGGCCGCATGTGGCGACAAGCCGGCCGAAGGCAAGCCGCCTGCAGCCGCCGGTCAGGCACCCAAGGTGCAGGTCGGTGTCGTGGTCGCCACCCCCGGCGATGTGGGCCTGGTCACTGAACTGCCGGGACGCGTCGAAGCCTCGCGCGTGGCCCAGGTGCGCGCTCGCAGCGCCGGCATTCTGCTCGAGCGCCTGTTCCGCGAAGGCAGCGACGTCAAGGCCGGCCAGGCGCTGTACCGCATCGACGCCGCTTCCTATGAAGCCACGGCGCAAAGCTCGCGCGCCGCGCTGGCCCGCTCGGAAGCCAATCTCGCGCAGGCCGCGGCCCAGCTCGAGCGCTACAAGCCCCTGGTCGCCGCCAATGCGATCAGCAAGCAGGACTTCGTGAACGCCGAAGCCGCATATAAACAAGCGCTGGCCGATGTCGCTGCGGGCAAGGCCAATGTGCGCACGGCCGAGATCAGCCTCGGCTATGCCAAGGTCACGGCCCCCATCTCGGGCCGCATCGGCCAGTCGCTGGTCACCGAAGGTGCGCTGGTCGGCCAGGGCGAAGCCACTCCGCTGGCCGTGATCCAGCAGATCGACCCCGTCTACGTCAACTTCACCCAGTCGTCGAGCGAAGCGTTCAAGCTGCGCAAGGCCATGGCCGAAGGCAAGCTGAAGAAAGCCTCGGGCAACGACTCGGCGAGCGTGAAGGTGATTCTGGAAGACGGCAGCGTCTACGAACGTCCGGGCAAGCTGCTGTTCACCGACCTGACCGTCGACAGCGCCACCGGCCAGGTCACGCTGCGCGCCGAAGTCCCCAATCCCAAGGGAATGCTGCTGCCAGGTCTATATGTACGCGTGCAGGTTGAACAGGCCCAGGCCGTGAACGCCATCACCCTGCCCCAGCAGGCCGTGACACGCAGCGAGAACGGCGACATCGTGTCGGTGGTCGGTGACGACGGCAAGATCTCCCAGCGCAGCATCAAGGTCAGCGCCGCGCAGAACCAGCAATGGATCGTGCTCGACGGCCTCAAGGCCGGCGAGAAGGTCATGGTCGATGGCTTCCAGAAACTGCAGATGATGCCGCCGGGCACGCCCGTGACGCCGGTGCCATGGACAGCGCCTGGCTCCGCACCAGCGACTGCGGCACCCGCTGCAGCCGCAGCCCCGGCCGCAGCAGCCCCGGCTACCGCACCTGCAGCCGCGGCTGACAAGTAAAGGCGTCCGTCATGGCCAAGTTTTTTATTGAGCGCCCCATCTTTGCATGGGTGATCGCGCTGTTCATCATCGTGATGGGCGCGGTATCACTCACGCAATTGCCGATTGCGCAGTACCCTCCTGTGGCCCCTCCGGCCATCGTCATCAGCACCGCCTATCCCGGTGCTTCCGCCCAGACCCTGGAAGACAGCGTGCTGTCCGTGATTGAGCGCGAGATGAACGGCTCGCCCGGACTGCTCTATATGGAGTCCGTGGCCCAGGCCAACGGCACGGGTTCGATCACCGTGAGCTTTGCGCAGGGAACCAATCCCGAGCTGGCCCAGGTCGACGTGCAGAACCGCCTGTCGCGCGCCACGCCGCGCCTGCCCGCAGCCGTGACACAGCAAGGTGTGAAGGTCGACAAGTCGTCGGCCAACTTCCTGCTGTTCGCGATGCTGGCGTCGAAGAACCCCGAATGGGATACGACGGCGCTGGGCGATTACGCGACGCGCAATCTGGTGCCCGAACTCCAGCGCGTCACCGGCATCGGTCAGGTGCAGCTGTTCGGCTCCGAACAGGCCATGCGCATCTGGATCGACCCCGCCAAGCTGCAGGGTTTCAACCTGTCGTCGGCTGAAGTCACGGCCGCCATCCAGTCGCAGAACGCCCAGGTCGCGTCCGGCGCGATCGGCGAGCTGCCCAACATCACGGGCCAGTCGATCTCGGCAACGGTCACCGTGCGCGGCCAGCTGTCCACGCCCGAGCAGTTCGGCAACATCGTGCTGCGCGCCCAGGCCGACGGCTCGACCGTGCGCCTGAAGGATGTGGCACGCATCGAAATCGGCCAGCAAAGCCTGTCGACCTCGGCGCGCCTGAACGGCCAGCCCGCCGTCGGTATCGGCGTCCAGCTGTCGCCCTCGGGCAATGCGCTGGCCGCCGCCAAGGATGTGCGCGCCAAGCTCGAGGAACTGCAGAAGTTCTTCCCTGAAGGGGTCGAATGGTCGATTCCTTACGACAGCTCGAACTTCGTGAGCATCTCGATCAAGCAGGTCGCGAAGACCCTGGTCGAAGCCGTGGCGTTGGTGTTCCTGGTGATGTTCCTGTTCCTGCAGAACTGGCGCTACACCATCATTCCAACCATCGTCGTGCCTATCGCGCTGCTGGGCACCTTTGCCACGCTGCTGGCCCTGGGCTTCTCGATCAACGTGCTGACCATGTTCGGCATGGTGCTGGTGATCGGTATCGTGGTGGATGATGCCATCGTGGTGGTCGAGAACGTCGAGCGCATCATGGAAGAGGAAAAGCTGCCGCCGCGCGCCGCAACGCGCAAGGCGATGGGCCAGATCTCGGGCGCCATCATCGGCGTGACCGTGGTGCTGATCTCGGTGTTCGTGCCGCTGGCGTTCTTCGCCGGCTCCACGGGCAACATCTATCGCCAGTTCGCCACCGTGATGGTCGCCTCGATCGCCTTCTCGGCGTTCATGGCGCTGTCGCTGACGCCCGCGCTGTGCGCCACGCTGCTCAAGCCCGTCGACCACGACGCCAAGAAGAACAAGTTCTTCACCTGGTTCAACCGCCGCTTCAGCCAGACCGCCAAGGGCTATGAAAGCGTGGTCGCGCGCATGCTCAAGAAAGCCGCACGCTACCTGATCATCTACGCCGCCATCCTCGGTGCCGCGGCGCTGATCTTCAAGAACCTGCCCACCTCCTTCCTGCCCGGTGAAGACCAGGGCACGGTCATCGCCAACGTCCAGCTGCCGCCCGGCGCCACGCTGCAACGTACCCAGGCAGTGATGGAAGAAGTGGAAAAGTTCGCGCTCAAGCAGCCTGAAGTCTCGAGCATGGTCAGCGTGCTGGGCTTCAGCTTCTCGGGCCAGGGACAGAATGCCGGCCTGGCGTTCATCACGCTCAAGGACTGGGGCGAACGCCATGGCGCGGAGCATTCGGCGGACGCAATCGCCGGCCGCATCATGGGCGCGATGTCCGGCGTGCGCGACGCCTTCGTGTTCGCGCTGAGCCCGCCGCCCATTCCCGAACTCGGCAACTCGTCGGGCTTCACGCTGCGCCTGCAGGACCGTGGCAGCAACGGCCACACCGCGCTGGTGAACGCACGCAACCAATTGCTGGGCATGGCCTCGCAAAGCAAGGTGCTGACCCAGGTCCGTCCCGAAGGCCTGGAAGATGCGCCGCAGCTGCAGATCGACATCGACCGCGACAAGGCCAGCGCCCTGGGCGTGGCGTTCAGCGCGATCAACTCGACGCTGTCCACCTCGCTGGGTTCGAGCTACGTCAATGACTTCCCGAACAAGGGCCGTCTGCAGCGCGTGATCGTGCAGGCCGACGCGCCTGCGCGGATGCAGGGCGAAGACCTGATGCAGCTCACGGCGCCCAACGCCCAGGGTGCACCCGTGCCGTTCTCGGCCTTTGCCACCACGCGCTGGGTCGTCGGCGCGCAGCAGACGCTGCGCTACAACGGCTACCCCGCGATGAAGATCACCGGCGTGCCCGCACCCGGCTACAGCACGGGTGATGCGATGGCGGAAATCGAGCGCATGGTCGCCCAGCTGCCCGAAGGCTTCGGCTACGAATGGACTGGCCAGTCGTATGAAGAAAAGCTGGCCGGCTCGCAATCGCTGATCCTGTACAGCTTCGCCATCCTGGCCGTGTTCCTGTGCCTGGCCGCGCTGTACGAAAGCTGGACGATTCCGCTGGCGGTGATTCTGGTCGTGCCGCTGGGCGTGCTCGGGGTGGTGCTGGGCACGCTGCTGCGTGGCTACTCCAACGACGTGTATTTCCAGGTCGGGCTGATCACCATCATTGGTTTGACGGCGAAGAACGCGATTCTGATCATCGAGTTCGCCAAGGACCTGCAGGCCCAGGGCAAGAGCGTGGTTCAGGCCGCGATCGAAGCCGCCCACCTGCGATTCCGCCCGATCATCATGACCTCGCTGGCCTTCGGCCTGGGCGTGGTGCCGCTGGTGCTGGCCTCGGGCGCAAGCTCGGCCAGCCAGCGCGCGATCGGTACCGGCGTGCTCGGCGGCATCATCACCGGCACGGTGCTGGCGGTGTTCTTCGTGCCCGTCTTCTTTGTGATCGTTCGCTCGCTCTTCAAGGGCAAGAAGCACGCCGAGGACATCGATTCCCCCGAAGCTGCTGCCCACAACCCGGAGGCCTTGCGCCATGATTAACCGCTGCACTCCCGTGGCGCTGGCAGCGGCCTTGCTGATGGCCGGCTGCTCGTTCATTCCCACCTACGAGCGCCCCGCGGCGCCCGTGCCCGCCGCCTACAGCAGCGCCTCGCAAGGGGCTGCCGATGCGAGCGCGCAGGCGGCTGCCGCTCTGCCCTGGCAGGAATACTTCACCGATGCCCGCCTGCAACAGCTGATCGGCCTGGCGCTCACGAACAACCGCGACCTGCAGGTTGCGGTGCTGAACATCGAGCAGGCCCGGGCCCAGTACCGGATCACGCGCGCCGACCAGTTCCCGACCATCAACGGCGGCATGACGGCGTCGCGTGCGCCCGATACGGTCAATGGCGGCTACGCCAACGCCTACAACGTGGGACTGCAGACCACGGCCTGGGAGCTCGACTTCTTCGGCCGCGTCGGCAGCCTCAAGCAGCAGGCACTGGCCCAGTACCTCGCGAGCGAAGAAGGCATGCGCGCCGCGCAGGTGAGCCTGGTGGCTTCGGTCGCCAGCGCCTGGTACACGCTGCTGGCCGACGAGGAATTGCTCGCGATCTCGCGCCGCACCCTCGAGACGCGTGAAGCCTCGGTCGATCTGACCAAGCTGCGCTTCGACGCGGGCGCGACCTCCGAGCTCGACTACCGCCAGGCGGTGTCGCTGACCGAAGCCGCGCGCGCCACGCTCGCCCAGCAACAGCGCCAACGTGCGCTCGACGCGAATGCGCTGACCCTGCTGCTGGGCCAGTCGCTGCCGCCAGAGATCAATGCGAGCATTGCCGGCACGCGCCTGAACCAGGTGCCGGCGCTGACCCCGCTGCCCGCGGGCCTGCCCTCCGATCTGCTGATCCAGCGCCCCGACATCCGCCAGGCGGAGCAGGTGCTGATCGGTGCCAACGCCAACATCGGTGCGGCGCGCGCGAATTTCTTCCCGCGCATCGCCCTCACGGCGCAGGTGGGCACGGCCAGCGGCGAACTGTCGGGGCTGTTCAAGAGCGGCGCCTGGGGCTTCACGCTCGCCCCGTCGGCGCTGCTGCCGATCTTCGATGCCGGCCGCAACAGCGCCAACCTCGACGCCGCCCAGGTGGGTCGCCAGATCGCTGTCGCCCAGTACGAGAAAGCCATCCAGACCGCATTCCGTGAAGTCTCCGACGCGCTCGACAGCCAGGCCACGCTGCAGGAGCAGGACCGCGCCCAGCTCGCCCAGCTCGAAGCGGAAACCGTGCGCCTGAAGCTGTCCGATCTGCGTTACAGCAACGGCGTGTCGAGCTACCTCGATCTGCTCGATGCCCAGCGCACGCTGTTCACGCTCGAGCAGTCGGTGGTGCAGGTGCGCCTGGCGCGGGTGCAGAACCAGCTGCTGCTGTACAAGGCACTGGGCGGTGGGGTCAGCTCGGTCACGCCGCTGGCCAGCAACGCGCAGGCCCCGGCCACGCAACGCTGAAATACCCATGCGCCAGCGGCAACGCGGCACACGGCAAAGGCCATGACCTTAGGGGCATGGCCTTTTTTCTTGCGCCAGATCATGACCTGTGCAGCTTGGTTGCCGTAGTGCACACGCACGGGGAAACGCGCAGCAGCCAAACACCAGGTGACCCATATAATTCCCTGCTGGTCTATACCCCTAAAAATATTGAGGATGTCATGAGCGCCACCCCCCACGAAGAAGCACATGCAGGCCCGATCAAGAACCCCAAGCAGTTTCTGATCGCCGTCTGTCTCTCTTTTGTGATTCCGGTCCTGGTCATCATCGGCCTGGTGACCTTCGTCAACTCCGCCAGCAAGCCCGGCCCGGGCGTGGGCAATGCGGAGATGGCCAAGGCCCAGCGCCTGCAAAAGGTGGGACAGGTGGAAATTCGTGACGCCAACCGTCCGCTGCGCGGCGGCGAAGCGGTCTACAACGGCCAATGCGCGGCCTGCCATGCAGCCGGGGTTGCCGGCGCGCCCAAGTTCGGCGATGCCGCGGCCTGGGGCCCGCGCCTGGCGCATGGCTTCGAGGCCATGGTCGAAGCCGCGCTCAAGGGCAAGGGTGCGATGGCGCCCCAGGGCGGCGGCGATTTCAACGACACCGAAATCGCACGCGGCGTGGTCTTCATGGCCAACGCGGGCGGCGGCAAGTTCGATGAACCCCAGGCGCCGGCGCCGGCCGAAGGCGAAGCCGCAAAGTAAGAACGCTGCGCGCTGTCGACGAAGAGGCCTGCGGGCCTCTTTTTATTTACCGGACCGCGGCCTGTTGCGCCGGGCTGCGCACAAAGCCAAAGCGTTCGGGCAGGCTGCTCGCAAGAACGTCCTCCTGCGACCAGCGCTGCTGCTCCAGCGCGTCGGCGACCAGGCCCACATCCTGGCTGTGCACCAGTCCCAGGCCCAGCGCAGTCACCAGATAGACCCGTCCCTGTTCGTCGACCAGACAAGCTTCGGGCGTGGCCAGCGCACCGGTCTGGGCCTGCACCTCGCCGCCGGGCTGCAGGCGCCAGACAAAAGGCGCGGCTTCGAGCTCCACATAGACGCGCTGCGGCCCGTTCTGGAAGAACCAGCGCCCCAGATCATCCTTGGCATAGTTGCGTGCGATGAAGGCCAGCAGCTTCTCATGCTCCAGAAGTGAGCCTTTGCTCTGCTCGAACGGACCGAGTGCCTGCACCGCGTCGTCGCGCAGGAACCAATGGCCGCGCGCGTCTAGCCCCAGCCAGCCAAAACAATCGGGTACGTTGGGCCATTTGGCCATCGCCTGCTTCACGATATCGTCCATCACGGTCTCCTTGGGTTCGCGGCCTGCTCCTACCTACCCTCCCCGGGGTAGATGCGGCACAATCTGCTGCACAGGCAGCTACCGCTGCCATCTCGCCTGTCACCGGGTGCCAGCACAAGCCTACTATGAAACGCCTACTCGCCATTCTGTTCACGGCCCTGGCCCTCACCGGCTGCGGCTACAACGATTTCCAGCGCCTGGACGAACAATCCAAGGCCGCCTGGAGCGAAGTGCTCAACCAGTATCAGCGCCGCGCCGACCTGGTGCCCAACATCGTCGCGACCGTCAAGGGCGAGGCCAATTTCGAGCAGGAGACGTTGACCAAGGTGATCGAGGCGCGCTCCAAGGCCACGTCCATCCAGGCCACGCCCGAACTGATCAACGACCCCGCGGCCTTCGCCAAGTTCCAGCAGGCCCAGGGCGAACTGTCGGGCGCGCTGTCGCGCCTGATGGTGGTTTCCGAGCGCTACCCGCAACTGCAGGCCAATCAGGGCTTTCGCGACCTGCGCGTGACGCTCGAAGGCACGGAAAACCGCATCACCGTCGCGCGCAACCAGTACATCCAGACCGTGCAGGCCTACAACGTGCTCGCGCGCAGCTTCCCGACCAACCTGACGGCAAAAGTCTTCAGCTACGCGCCCAAGGCGAACTTCACGGTGCAGAACGAAGCCCAGATCTCCGCGCCGCCTAGCGTCGACTTCTCGAAGCCCGCGCCTGCGCCGGCACCGGCTCCCGCACGCTGACGCGGTCACCCCATGCCGTTCACGCTGGCCTGGCGCTGGCTGCTGACCCTGCTGCTGATTGCCTGCGCACCGCTGCAGGTTGGCGCGCAGGCGCTGCAAGCCGTTCCCGCCCTCACCGCACGGGTGATCGATCAGACCGGCACGCTCACACCCGCCGATCGCACGCAACTCGAAGCGCAGCTCGCGGCGATCGAAAGCCAGCACGGCTCGCAAGTGGTGGTGCTGATGATCGCCACCACGGCGCCCGAAGACATCGCCGCCTATGCCTACCGCGTTGCCAGCAACTGGAAGATCGGCCGGAGTGATGTCGGTGACGGCCTGCTGGTCGTGGTCGCCAAGGACGATAGGCGCATGCGCATGGAAGTCGCGCGCGCGCTCGAAGGCGCGATTCCCGATATCGCGGTCGCGCGCATCATCGACGAGACCATGCAGCCGCGTTTTCGCACGGGCGACTACGCCGGCGGCCTGGGCGCGGCCATCACGCAGATCGGTTCGCTGATCGCCGGCGAGCAGCTGCCGCCGCCAACCAAGAAGCCGTCCCAGCCCAAGGACGATCTCGACCTCGAGTCGCTGGCCATCTTTCTGTTCATCGCCGTCTCCGTGCTGCGGCCGCTGGCCCGCCGCATCTTCGGCAACCGTTTTGGCGCCTTGTTGATGGGCGCAGGCACGGGCGCCGTGGCTTTCTGGCTCACGACCAGCCTGCTGCTCGCGGGCGGCGCCGGCGTCATCGCGCTGCTGATCACGCTGCTGTCCAACGGCAAGGGCATGCACATCGGCGGCGGCGGCTTCGGCGGCGGCGGTGGTTTTGGCGGCGGAGGCGGCTTCAGTGGCGGGGGCGGTGGCGGCTTCAGCTCGGGCGGCGGCGGAAGTTTTGGCGGCGGTGGTGCCTCGGGGAGCTGGTGAACATGCGCAACTGGATTCAACGCCTCGCACGTCTGCTGCGCCACCGCTGGGCCGAAGGCCGCATGCAGGCCGCCGTGCCCGACGAACTGCTGGAGCGCCTGGGCCGGCGCGTCGCCGCGAGCGAACAGCGCCACACGGGCGAGATTCGCATCTGCGTCGAAGCCGGGCTGCCGCTGTCGTATGTGTGGCGCGACGCCTCGGCGCGCGAACGCGCCGTGGCGCTGTTCGGCAAGCTGCGCGTGTGGGACACCGAACACAACAATGGCGTGCTGATCTATCTGCTGCTCGCCGACCATGCGATCGAAATCGTCGCCGACCGGGGGCTCACGCGCGCCATTCCCGCCGACACCTGGGAAAAGCTGGTGCGCGAGATGGGCACGGCCTTCAACGACGCCCACTATGAAGACGGACTGACCCAGGCCCTGGCCTATGTCACGGCATTGCTGCACCAGCACTTCGCGACCGGCCCGAACGCGGCGCCGCGCACCGATACCGATGAACTGCCCGATGCGCCGGTGCGACTGCGCGCCGGCCAAGGCATCAAGCCCTGACACATATTCAAGACGGCGTGAAGGCTTGGTCACACCTGTCACTACATGTGATAGCGTTGCCGCATTCCCTTTTCAATACCGGAGCTTTCCATGAAGACATTGGCAGTCATAGCACTGAGCGCAACCCTGGTCCTGGCCGGCTGTGCCAGCCTGGGCAACAACAGCACCGAAACTCCCATGGTCTATGACTACGTGCTGAGCTGCAAGCTCAAGGAAGACGATCCGCGCAAGTGCGAAGCCCAGGTCAAGGCACTGTGCCCCAACCCGGAAACCGCCCAGCTGCACAAGCGCCGTGTGGTCGACCCCAAGGACAACGCGGTGGTCTACGTGTACCAGGCAAAGTGCGATTGATCGCGCCAACGCTTCAGGCATAAAAAAACCGCTCCGAGGAGCGGTTTTTTCTTGTGCGCGGAAAGCTCAGCGCTTCTGACGGAACTTGCGCAGGGCAGCGATTTGCGCTGCCATGACGGCCAGCTCGGACTGGGCCTTGGCCAAGTCCAGCTCGCCCTTGGCGTTCTTCAGTGCTTCCTCGGCGGCGGCCTTGGCCTTGTTGGCCTTCTCGTCGTCGAGGTCCTTGCCACGGATAGCTGTATCGGACAGCACCGTGACGCAGTTGGGCTGCACTTCGAGGATGCCGCCGGCCACGAAGACGAACTCTTCGCTGCCGTCCGCCATCTCGATGCGCACCGAGCCGGGCTTGATACGCGTGATCAGCGGCGTGTGGCGCGGGTAAATGCCCAGTTCGCCGGCTTCGCCAGGCAGCGCGACGAAACGCGCTTCACCCGAGAAGATCGACTCTTCGGCACTGACCACATCAACGTGGATGGTGTTCATCTTTGCTCCTAAAGGTTAAGACTGGGCTGGGGGACTGGAGCCCTCGCGGGCTCCCGTGCCTCAAGCTGCCAGCTTCTTGGCCTTTTCGAAGGCTTCGTCGATGGTGCCAACCATGTAGAACGCCTGCTCGGGCAGGTGATCGCACTCGCCGGCAACAATCATCTTGAAGCCGCGGATGGTTTCTGCCAGGGGAACGTACTTGCCAGGCGCGCCAGTGAACACTTCGGCGACGTGGAAAGGCTGCGACAGGAAACGTTGGATCTTGCGCGCGCGGGCCACGGCCAGCTTGTCTTCAGGAGCCAGTTCGTCCATGCCCAGAATGGCGATGATGTCGCGCAGTTCCTTGTAGCGCTGCAGCGTGCCTTGCACGGAGCGGGCCACTTGGTAATGCTCTTCACCCACCACTTGGGGGTCCAGTTGACGGCTGGTCGAATCCAGAGGATCCACCGCAGGGTAGATACCCAGCGAAGCGATGTCACGCGACAGCACGACGGTCGAATCCAAGTGGGCAAACGTCGTTGCAGGCGAAGGATCGGTCAAGTCATCGGCAGGCACGTAAACGGCCTGGATGGACGTGATCGAACCGACCTTGGTCGACGTAATACGCTCTTGCAGACGGCCCATTTCTTCGGCCAGCGTAGGCTGATAGCCCACAGCCGAAGGCATACGACCCAGCAGAGCGGACACTTCGGTACCGGCCAGCGTGTAGCGGTAGATGTTGTCCACGAAGAACAGCACGTCCTTGCCTTCGTCACGGAAAGCTTCGGCCATGGTCAGACCGGTCAGCGCGACGCGCAGACGGTTGCCTGGTGGCTCGTTCATCTGGCCGTAGACCATTGCCACTTTGGACTCGTTCAGGTTCTCCTGGTTCACGACGCCCGCATCGGACATTTCGTGATAGAAGTCATTGCCTTCACGGGTACGCTCGCCCACACCAGCGAACACCGACAGACCGCCGTGGCCCTTCGCGATGTTGTTGATGAGTTCCATCATGTTCACGGTCTTGCCCACGCCGGCGCCACCGAACAGACCCACCTTGCCGCCCTTGGCGAAAGGAGAGATCAAGTCGATCACCTTGATGCCGGTTTCCAGCAGTTCCTGCGAAGGCGACAGTTCGTCGTACGCAGGAGCGGTGCGGTGGATGGGGGCCGTCGAAGTTTGATCCACGGGACCGCGTTCGTCGATGGGCGCGCCGAGCACGTCCATGATGCGGCCCAAGGTTGCCTTGCCCACGGGCACGGTGATGGGAGCGTGGGAGTTGCTGACCATCAGGCCGCGACGCAGACCGTCGGACGAACCCAGGGCGATGGTACGCACAATGCCGTCACCCAGCAGTTGTTGCACTTCCAGCGTCAGGGTCGAACCTTCGAGCTTGAGGGCGTCGTACACCTTGGGCATTGCGTTGCGTGGAAACTCAACGTCCACCACAGCGCCAATACATTGAACAATCTTGCCTTGCACTTGAGCCATTTTTTGCTCCAATAAGTTTGTCGGTTGAGCTGCTTACACAGCGGCGGCGCCGGCAACGATTTCCGACAACTCTGTCGTGATCGCTGCTTGACGCGTCTTGTTGTAGACCAGCTTCAACTCGCTAATGACGCTGCCTGCGTTGTCGGTTGCGGCCTTCATGGCCACCATGCGCGCCGATTGCTCGGACGCCATGTTGTCGGCAACTGCCTGATAAATCAGGGATTCCACGTAACGAACCAGCAACTCGTCGATGACGGTTTGCGCATCGGGTTCGTAGATGTAATCCCAGCTGGTACCAGACGTCTGTTCAGCCTGCATTTGCGCGGACGACAGGGGCAACAACTGCTCCATGACCGATTCCTGCTTCATGGTGTTGATGAAGCGGGTGTAGCTCAAGTACACCTTGCTTATCTTGCCTTCGGCATACGCGTCCAGCAGCACCTTCACAGGGCCGATCAGATTTTCCAGATGTGGCGTGTCGCCCAGACCCGTGACATGCGAAACCACCTTGGCGCCGACACGGTTCAAGAAGCCCAGACCCTTGCTGCCAATGGCCACGGCCTCCGAAGAGATACCCTGGTCCTGCAATTCACGCAGCTTGGCCGTGACGACACGCAACACGTTGGTGTTCATGCCGCCGCACAATCCCTTGTCGGTCGTCACCACGATGACGCCGACCTTGTTCGACTCGTTCACTTGCATGAACGGGTGAACATATTCGGGATTGGCTTGGCCAAGATGGGCTGCAATGTTGCGGATCTTCTCGCTATAGGGACGAGCCGCCAGCATCCGTTCCTGCGCCTTGCGCATTTTGGATGCCGCGACCATTTCCATGGCCTTTGTGATCTTCTTGGTGTTTTCCACCGATTTGATCTTGCCGCGAATTTCCTTACCTGCTGCCATGATGGCTCCTCGTCCGGATTAAGCGAACGACTTCTTGAACGCTGCGATGGCGGCGGTCAATTCAGCTTCGGATTCCTTGTCCATGGCCTTGGTGGCATTGAGCTTGTCGATCAATGCGCCATGGCTGGTCTTGAGGAATTGGTGCAGGCCGGCTTCGAAGGGCAGCACTTGCTTGACTTCGATGTCGTCCATGTAGCCCTTGTTCACTGCGAACAGCGAAGCACCCATCAAGGCCACAGACAGCGGGCTGTACTGGGCTTGCTTGAGCAATTCGGTCACGCGGGCACCGCGGTCGAGTTGCTTGCGGGTGGATTCGTCCAGATCGGAAGCGAACTGCGCGAACGCAGCCAGTTCACGGTACTGAGCCAGATCGGTACGGATACCGCCGGACTGGCCCTTGACGAACTTGGTCTGGGCAGCACCACCGACGCGCGACACCGAGATACCGGCGTTGATCGCGGGACGGATACCGGCGTTGAACAGGCTGGTTTCCAGGAAGATCTGACCGTCGGTGATCGAAATCACGTTGGTAGGCACGAAAGCCGACACGTCACCCGCTTGGGTTTCGATGATAGGCAGAGCGGTCAACGAACCGGTCTTGCCCTTGACGGCGCCCTTGGTGAATTCTTCCACGTAAGTGGCGTTCACGCGTGCTGCACGCTCGAGCAGACGGCTGTGGAGATAGAACACGTCGCCGGGGAACGCTTCACGGCCTGGTGGGCGGCGCAGCAGCAGCGAAACCTGGCGGTAGGCCACGGCTTGCTTCGACAGATCGTCATAAACGATCAGTGCGTCTTCGCCGCGGTCGCGGAAGTACTCACCCATGGTGCAGCCCGAGTAGGCCGACACGTACTGCATCGCGGCCGATTCGGCAGCGGTGGCAGCCACCACGATGGTGTATTCCATGGCGCCGGCTTGTTCCAGCGCGCGCACCACGTTCTTGACCGACGAAGCCTTCTGGCCGATCGCAACGTAGATACACGTCACGCCCTGGCCCTTCTGGTTGATGATCGCGTCGATAGCCACGGCAGTCTTGCCGGTCTGACGGTCACCAATGATCAGTTCGCGCTGGCCACGGCCCACGGGAACCATCGAGTCGATCGACTTGATGCCGGTTTGCAGCGGCTGGTCAACCGATTGACGTGCGATAACGCCCGGTGCGACCTTTTCGATCACGTCGGTCATCTTCGCATTGATCGGGCCCTTGCCGTCAATGGGGTGACCCAGAGCGTTCACCACGCGGCCGATCAGCTCGGGGCCGACGGGCACTTCCAGAATGCGGCCCGTGCACTTGACGGTGTCGCCTTCGGAAATGTGCGTGTACTCACCCAGAATCACGGCGCCGACGGAGTCGCGCTCGAGGTTCAGGGCCAGGCCGTACGAGGGTTGACCATCAGCGGTTGCGGGGAATTCCAGCATTTCGCCTTGCATCACGTCCGACAGGCCGTGCACGCGCACGATACCGTCCGTCACCGACACCACGGTGCCTTGGTTACGGATATCGGTGCTGCCAGCCAGACCTTCGATGCGGCTCTTGATCAATTCAGAAATTTCTGCGGGATTGAGTTGCATGACTCTTTCCTTCTTTCTTTGTTTAGCCGGGACCTCAGCGCCGTTAGGCAGTGAGGGCCGCTTTCATTTGTTCCAGACGGGCCTTGACCGAGGTGTCGAGCACTTCGTCACCCACGACCACGCGAATGCCACCAATCAGCGACTCATCGGACTGAACGGTGAGATGCAGCTTGCGGCCAAAACGCTTTTCCAACGAAGCGCTCAGCTCCGTCAGTGCGGCAGGCTCGATGGGGAAGGCGCTGTACACCACCGCATCCGACGAGCCCGCGAGCCGGTTGACGAGACCACGAAACTGGCCTGCAACCTCGGGCAGCGCATTCACGCGGCCGTTCTCAATGATGACACGCAGGAAATTACGAGCGGCATCGGGGAGTGCCGAACCGGCGACACCCGTGAAAACGTCGAGCAGCTGCTCTTCGCTCACTTTGGGATTGTCTGCCAGTTGGCGCAATTGCGAATCGGCGGCAACCGCCGCCAATTCCTCCACCCAGGCGACTGTGCTGTTCAAGTCCGCACCGCTGGCGGTGCTGGCTTTGAACAGGGCTTCAGCGTAAGGGCGGGCAATGGTGGCGAGTTCTGCCATGTTTGCGTTTCCTTACAGCTCAGTCTTGAGGCGGTTCAGCAGATCTGCATGGACGCCGGCATCGACTTCCTTGCGGAGAATCTGCTCGGCACCCTTGACAGCCAGCGCGGCGACCTGCTCGCGCAGGACCTCACGGGCTTGGATTGCTTGTTGCTCGGCTTCTGCACGGGCGGCTGCAATCAGCTTGTTGCCTTCTTCAGTCGCACGGGCCTTGGCCTCTTCAATGATCGACTGGGCGCGGCGGTCGGCGTCCGCAAGCCGCGATGTCGTTTCATTGCGCGTCTGGGCCAGTTCCTGCTCGACGCGCTTGTTGACAGCGGTCAGTTCGGTCTTGGCCTTGTCGGCAGCAGAGAGGCCATCGGCGATTTTCTGGGCTCGTTCATCCAACGCCTTCGCGATCGGTGGCCACACGAATTTCATCGTGAACAGCACCAGGATCAGGAAGACGATGGCCTGTACGAACAGGGTCGCGTTGATACTCACGGCAACACCTTTCTATGTGGGCGTTGAAGGGAGCTTAGGCCAGAGCGAAGGGGTTGGCGAAAGCGAACAGCAGGGCGATGGCCACGCCGATCAGGAAAGCAGCGTCGATCAGACCGGCCAAGATGAACATCTTGGTTTGCAGTTCGTTGATCAGCTCAGGTTGACGAGCCGAAGCTTCCAGGAACTTGCCGCCCATCAAAGCGATACCGATCGAAGCGCCGATAGCGCCCAGACCAACAATCAGACCACAAGCCAGAGCGACGAGACCGAGAATGTTTTCCATGATGACTCCAGAGGATTAAAAAAGTGAAAAGAAAGAAAGGAAAGGGTCAGTGGGCTTCATGTGCCTGGCCGAGATAAATCAGCGTCAGCATCATGAAAATGAAGGCCTGCAGGGTGATGATCAGAATGTGAAAGATCGCCCAGATAGAACCTGCAATGATGTGCCCCACGGGGAGCAACACACCAGAGAGAGACATGGCAGCCGCACCACCCATCAGGGCAATCAGCATGAATACCAACTCACCAGCGTACATGTTGCCAAACAGTCGCATGCCATGCGACACGGTCTTGGCAACGTATTCGATGATCTGCATCAGCAGATTGACCACGCCCAGAATAACGGCGAAGACAGGGTTCTTGCTGGTGCCGAAAGGAGCGGTCACCAGTTCGTGGGCCCAGCCGCCGGCGCCCTTGATCTTCACGCTGTACCAGAAGCACAGCAGCAGAACGGCGGACGACAGACCCAGAGTGGTCGAAAGGTCGGCGGTAGGCACGACGCGCAGATAAGCGTGGCTGTCACCGGTCGCACCTTGCCACAGCACGGGCAGCAGGTCGACGGGCAGCAAGTCCATCGCGTTCATCATGAAGATCCAGACGAACACCGTCAGTGCCAGGGGCGCAATGAACTTGCGGCTTTCGGCATTGTGGATGTTGGCCTTGGCCTGGTTGTCCACCATTTCGACCAGCAGTTCGACGGCTGCCTGGAAGCGGCCGGGAACGCCAGCAGTCGCCTTGCGGGCGGACAGCCAGAGAACAAACAGGGTCAGAGCACCGACGATCAGACCGACGATCACGGAGTCATAGTTGACTACCGAGAAATCGATGATGCTCGTCTGTTTGATGTTCTGGAGATGCTGCAAGTGGTGAACGATGTATTCACTTGCAGTTGGTGCGTGCGCGTCTGCGGCCATCGGGCAACTCTTCTCTCAATATCAATCGGTTTTTCGGACACCGGAGCGCCGCATGAGCAGCGCAATCCAGTACGTTTTCATCGTTACTACCATGCCGGCCAGCAAAGCCAACCAGCTCAATCCTGCAACCAGTTTTGGCGCCATTGCCAACATCGCAATACACAACATCAGCTTCGCCAATTCCCAGCCAAAGAATCCGACCATCGCCGCGCCCGCATGGGGCGCCGCCTGCTGGCGGGCCAGGCCGCGCGCAAACAACGCTGCGGGCAGTACCACCGCCAGGGCGCCGTAGGCTGCCGACCAACCCACAGAGGGTTTGCCGCTCACCAGCCACGCCAGCGCCGACACCAGCACACCTACCAGCACCTGCCCTGCCACCACACGCCACGGTGACACTGGCGGGTTGCGCCGGCGCCACTGCTGCGCTTCTTCGGCAGTCAGGGGGTTGAAGTCAGAATCTTCGGCCTCAGCTTCAGTCTCGGGTGCGTATTTTTTTGTCATTTGGCAACCTGTCGCAGACTGAAACTTTCACAAAGCCTCTGATTATAAGTAAAAACCCCTGCCGTAAGATAGGGGTTGTTACGGGTGTGGCCAAAATTAGCGTTTGCGAGCAGTCATGACCAGGTCACACAACAATGCTTGCAAGCCTTTGGTCCGTATAGGTTTTTTCGCTCCGTTCGCGCTGCGCCAGACCCGCGAAACATTACCGCATAACCGTCCGCCCCGACAAGGTATTAACCTTTGAAAGTCTCTGTCATGAGCTCGTCAACTCCCATCTCCCCCTCCGCCAGCGTCATTGGCGCCGACGACGACGCCACCGCGCGCAAGGACTCGCTGATCGAGTACCCGTCGCTGTTCCCGATCAAGGTCATGGGCCTGCAGCATGAGCATCTGGTCTCGTCGATCACCACCATTGCGCGTCAGTTCGACCCGGCGTTCGACGCCAGCACCGTGGAGCTGCGCCCCAGCAGCACCGGCAAGTATCTGGGCGTGACCATCACCGTCACGGCCACCAGCCGCGAACAACTCGACAGCCTGTACATGGCTTTGACCTCCGATCCCCACGTCAAAGTAGTCCTGTGAGCGCGCCTGGCCTCGCGCTGGACACGCGGCTGCTGGGCCGTACCGACTACCAGGCCACGGTCCAGGCCATGCAGGACCTCACGCAGCAGCGCAGCGCGGACACGCCTGATTCGCTGTGGATTTGCGAGCACGCGCCGCATTTCACGCAAGGCCTGGCCGGCAAGGCCGACCATTTGCTGCTGCCGGGCGACATCCCTGTGGTGGCGACCAACCGCGGCGGCCAGGTGACCTACCACGGCCCGGGCCAGGTCGTCGCCTACCCCTTGCTCGATCTGCAGCGCCGCGGTTATTTCGTCAAGGAATACGTCTACCGCCTCGAGGAAGCCGTGATCCGCACGCTCGCGCATTTCGGCGTCACGGGCCACCGCGTCGCGGGCGCGCCCGGCATCTATGTGCGCCTCGACGACCCGACCAGCCACGCCATGCTGCCCCAGCGCCCACAGCTGCGCGAGCCCGGCAGCCCGGCGCCCGCACCCGACTTCAGCGGCCTGGGAAAGATCGCCGCATTGGGCATCAAAGTCAGCCGCCATTGCACCTACCACGGTCTGGCGTTGAACGTCGCAATGGACCTCGAACCCTATTCGCGCATCAATCCTTGTGGCTATGCCGGGCTGCCCAGCGTGGATCTTTCTACAATCGGTGTCCAGACAACCTGGGACGAGGCTGCGCATGTGCTTGGCCGACAGCTGGAAATCCGGCTCGCCCCCTGAGAAACAAGAGCCATGAGCACCACAGACGTCGTACGCGAAGCGCAATCCGCAGCCACCTACAACCCGCTGGCCAAACAAAAGGCCGCGGCCAAGCTGTCGCGCATTCCCATCAAGGTCGAGCACGGCGAAGTGCTGAAGAAGCCGGAGTGGATCCGCGTCAAGGCCGGCTCGCCGACCACGCGCTTCTACGAAATCAAGGACATCCTGCGCGAAAACAAGCTGCACACCGTCTGCGAGGAAGCCAGCTGCCCCAACATCGGCGAATGCTTCGGCAAGGGCACGGCAACGTTCATGATCATGGGCGACAAGTGCACGCGCCGCTGCCCGTTCTGCGATGTGGGCCACGGCCGCCCCGATCCGCTTGATGTCGACGAACCGCTGAACCTGGCCAAGACCATTGCCCAGCTGCGCCTCAAGTACGTGGTGATCACCAGCGTCGACCGCGATGACCTGCGCGACGGCGGCAGCGGCCATTTCGTCGAATGCATCAAGAACATCCGCGAACTGTCGCCAAATACGCAGATCGAGATCCTTGTGCCCGATTTCCGCGGCCGCGATGACCGCGCGCTCGAGATCCTCAAGTCGGCTCCGCCCGACGTGATGAACCACAACCTCGAAACCGCGCCCCGCCTCTACAAGGAAGCGCGCCCCGGCTCCGACTACCAGTTCAGCCTGAACCTGCTGAAGAAATTCAAGGCCTTGCACCCCAGCGTGCCGACCAAGAGCGGCATCATGGTGGGCCTGGGCGAGACCGACGAGGAAATCCTGCAGGTCATGCGCGACATGCGCGCGCACGACATCGACATGCTGACCATAGGCCAGTACCTGTCGCCGTCGAACAGCCATCTGCCGGTGCGCCGCTATGTGCACCCCGACACTTTCAAGATGTTCGAGGAAGAAGCCTACAAGATGGGCTTCAGCCACGCGGCTGTGGGCGCCATGGTGCGCTCGAGCTACCATGCGGACGAACAGGCACACGGGGTGCTGGCCGCTTCCTGAGCGGTGTCTATGTGGCCGCAGCCGCGCCTGATTTGCAGGTGGCTCCCGCAGCCCTGCGTTCATCCTGGCAGCGCCTAAGGATGAACGTCCCCGCTCAAACGGGCCTCGCCAAGCTGCTTTGGCGCCACCCCATAAACAAAAAAGCCTTCCAAATTGGAAGGCTTTCTTCGTTGCGTTTCATCAAAAAAAGCCTGGCTAACCGGCGAGCCGCTGGCTGGCAAAAAACGACTGAAGGCTTAACAGGCCCACGAGTCGCCCCACGATGAAACTGAAACTAGCGGAGCACTTGTCCCACCAGGATATGTGCTGCGTCAGTGGTTGAATCATAACACGTGAATGAGAACCAATCTCAGTTATTTTTCAAAAGAATGTGGATGAGCGCAGTTTCACGACTTTGGCGGCGCGGGACAAGCTTCCAGCAGGGCCGCGGGGTCGTCGGCCAACACCACCTGCTGCGCCCAGGCGCCGAGCTGGCCGGTGTCGGCCTGCAGTATTTCCTGCTTCACGGCCAGGATCTGCGCCGGGTGCATGGAGAAGCTGCGCAAGCCCAGTCCCAGCAACAGGCGCGTCATGGAGACATCGCCGGCCACTTCGCCGCACACGCAAATGCTCTTGCCCTGACGCCGCCCTTCGGCGATCACTTCGGCGACAAGACGCAGCACGGCCGGGTGCAGCGGGTCGTAAAGATGGGCGACGGCTTCGTCGGCACGGTCGATCGCCAACGTGTACTGGATCAGGTCATTGGTGCCTATCGACAGGAAGTCGAAATAGCGCAGAAACATGCGCACCATCAGCGCCGCTGCGGGAATTTCTATCATCGCGCCCAGCTGCACCGCGCCATGGGCCATGCCGCGCGCATCGAGTTCGGCGCGCGCCAGATCGACCTGGGCCAGCGTCTGCTCGATTTCGCGCTGGTGGGCCAGCATGGGAAACAGCAGGCTCACGGGCCCGTGCACGGCGGCGCGCAGCACGGCGCGCAACTGCGTGCGGAACATGCTCGGGTCGGCCAGGCTCCAGCGTATCGCCCGCAGGCCCAGCGCGGGATTGAGCGAGTATTCCTTGGCCTGAGCCTTGTCAAGCGGCTTGTCCGCGCCCACATCGATGGTGCGTATGGTCACAGGCCGACCCTGCATGCCTTCGACAGCCTGGCGATAGGCCAGGTACTGCTCTTCCTCGCCAGGCATGGGGCCGTTGCGCCCCATGAACAGGAATTCGCTGCGAAACAGCCCCACGCCCTGGGCACCGGCCTGCAATGCGGCCGGGCCGTCGCCGGGCTGCTCGATATTGGCCAGCAGTTCGATCTCCAGCCCGTCGAGCGTCACTGCGGGCGTGTGTCGCAGCAACGTCAGGCATTCGCGCTCGCGCGCGGTCTCGCGCTGGCGCATTTCGTATTCGGCAAGAATCGCGGGCGATGGGTCAACAATCACCACGCCCGCATTGCCGTCGATGATCAGCCAGTCGTCCGGGCGCACCAGTTGCCCTGCGGCGCGCGCGCCGACCACGGCCGGTATGTCCATGCTGCGCGCGACGATCGCGGTGTGCGAAGTCCGCCCGCCGACGGCGGTCACAAAACCCACGAACACGCTGGTCTTGAAATGCAGCATGTCGGCCGGCGCCAGGTCCTGGGCGACCAGGATCAGCGGCAGCTCGGGCGCGGCGCCAGGCAGCACAGGGCGCGAAGGCGGAACGGGGCTGGCCACGCCTTTGAGGTGGCGCAAAATGCGGTCCACCACCTGCTCCAGATCGGCCTTGCGCTCGCGCAGGTAATCATCTTCCATCTCATCGAACTGTCGAGAAATGGCCTCCAACTGCGTGGTAAGCGCCCACTCTGCGTTGTACAGGCGCTCGCAGATCCACTGTTCGACGCCATGCACCAGCGACTCGTCCTGCAGCAGCATCAGGTGCACGTCGAGCAGCGCGTCGAGCTCCGCCGGCGCATCGTGCGGCATCTCGGTCTGCAGGCGCTGCAGCTCCTCGATGACCGCATGGCGCGCCGTGCGCGCGCGCTCGACCTCGGCCTGCACTTCGGCCGCGCCAATGAAATAGTGCTGCACCTCGATGCGGCTCGAGCTCACCAGCACCGCCCGCCCGATGGCAATGCCGCGGGAGACTGCCAGGCCATGAATTGCAAACGTCATCCGGACTGTCCTTCAGTCATACAAGTATCCAAGACACCTGGGCTTGCCACCTGAAACCGGCGCGGCCCAGCGCGGGGGCACCGAGCAAGGGCCGCCCCGCAGCGACGGTGCCGTGCCTGGCCGGCCGCCCCCCTCCACCGAAGGTTGAGAGGGGGAAGCCGGGGCGGCCCAAGCCGCGAAGCGGCTCAGGGGGTGCTTGTCAACTTCATTGTCCTTCGCCGAACTTGTCGTTGATCAACGCCAGCAGCGCATCCATGGCTTCCTGCTCGCGTTCACCCGAGGTTTCCAGCTCCACCTGCGAACCAATGCCCGCGGCGAGCATCATCACGCCCATGATGCTCTTGGCGTTGATGCGCCGCTCGCCCTTGGTCATCCACACTTCGCAGGGATAGCCGCCCGCGAGTTTGGTGAGCTTTGCCGACGCCCGCGCATGCAGGCCCAGCTTATTGCTGATGGTGATGGTGGTCTTGATCATGGAAAGAACGGAAATTCTGGTTCTGCAATGGAGCGGCGGCAACCGCCATCACTCCCTGGATACCGCCGACCACGGCGCGCGCCGCGACGGCGTCCAGCGTTTCATGGCGATAGCTCACGGCACGCAACAGCATGGGCAGGTTCACGCCAGCCACGAGCTGGGCGGCGCGGCCCGCAACGAGGCGCTGGGCCACGTTGCAAGGCGTCGCGCCGAACACATCGGTGAGCACCAGCACGGACGCCGCGCTGTCCCCCAGCAGCGCGCTCGCACGGGCGAGCGAATCTTCGGGGCTTTCATCGGCGTAGATGTCGAGCGCCAGCACATCGTCGGCGCTGTCGGCAAACACATGCAGCGCGCACTCGCGCAGTGCCTGCGCCAGCGGAGCATGGGTGATGAGAAGAATGCGCGTGTTCATGGAGTGATGAAGGGATGTACGGCATTATGGCGTGCGCCCCGTCCATGGCGAACAAACCATGCGCCAAGCTTTGACGGCGGTCAACCGCGACACAGCCGTCCGGTGTGAACTTTCCGAACAGCTTGCACTCATAACCCCTGACCTCCGGATTCCCGGCAGCTTTGGGCACAATCCACACATGGCTATCAAAACATGGATCGCAGGCGTGGCGCTTGCCGCCGTCGCAGGCGTTGGCGGCTTCATTTATCTGAATGCCGGCAGCAGCCCCGCGCCCTCATCGACGTTCGTGCTGCTCGACGGCAGCCAGAAAACCACGGCCGACATGCACGGCAAGGTGACGCTGGTCAACTTCTGGGCAACGAGCTGCACCACCTGTGTCGCCGAGATGCCGGAGATCATTGCCACCTACAAGAAGTACCAGCCGCAAGGCTTTGAAACCGTGGCCGTGGCCATGAGCTACGACCCGCCAAGCTACGTGGTGAACTTCGCGCAAAGCCGCCAGCTGCCGTTCAAGGTCGCCATCGACAACACAGGCGCGGTCGCCAAGCAATGGGGCGATGTGCAGCTCACGCCGTCCACGTTCATCGTCAACAAGCGCGGTGAAATCGTCAAACGCTATATCGGCGCGCCCGACTTCGCCGAATTGCACAAGCTCATAGAAAAGCTGCTGGCTGAAGCCTGAATCCCGAACATCCCATGAAAAAACGCCCGCAGGCTGCAAGCCCCGGGCGTTTTTTCATGAATGACTGCGATCAACGATTGCGGAAGCTGTCGTGGCAGGCCTTGCAGCTGCCGGCCGTGGCGCCGAACGCGGCCTTGAGGCTGGCGACATCGCCCTGCTTTGCCGCAGCGGCGAGTTTCACGGCCTCGCCCTCCATCTTGCCCGCGAGCTCCTTGAACTTGGCATTTTCCGTCCAGACATTGGGCTTGGCCTTGCCGCCTTCGGTGCCGGGCCCAAAGCCTGCCCAGGGCAGTCGGGACATGAACACCACGATGTCCGCGTTCTCCTGGGCCGCCTTGGCATCGTAGGGCACGTCGCCCTTGGCCATTGCGCCCAGGCTGCCGAAATGCGTGGCCATGACGCTCAAGGCTGACTGGCGATAGTCAATCGCATCGTCTTTCTTGGCAAACTGGGCCGCAGCCGGAAGCGAGGCAGTGAGGGCCGCAAGGGCCAGGATGCAGATTGCTTTCATGGGGACTTTCTTGTAGTGACAAACAAAAACCGCAATTCCAACGCAGGATTATGGTGAAGGACGGCGGCGCAGGCAACGCACCGTGCGTGGCGCCTCGTGTCCGCTATCCTTGAGCCTGCACCGCCCCACCAAACAACAGCCACCGCCATGCCCCACACCGTCCGCATCTGGGATCTTCCGACCCGCCTTTTTCACTGGTCGCTGGCGGCCAGCACCATTGGCATGATCGTCACCGCCAAGATCGGCGGCAACGCGATGATCTGGCATCTGCGGTTGGGCCATGTGGTGCTCGCGCTGCTGCTGTTTCGTGTCGTATGGGGCCTGGTCGGCGGCCGCTGGTCGCGGTTTCGCAGCTTTCTCTACTCGCCCCGGCAACTGCTGGACTACCTGCGTGGCCGGGGCCGGCCCGAACACGGCGCGGGCCACAGCCCGCTGGGTGCGCTGTCGGTGTTCGCCATGCTCGCCGTGCTGTTTGCCCAGGTCGGTACCGGCCTGTTCAGCGATGACGCGATTTTCTTTGCCGGCCCGCTGAGCAGCAAGGTGTCCGGCGATGTCGTCGATGCGGCCACCCGCTGGCATGCCGAGCTGGGCCAGTACCTGCTGCTGGCACTGCTGGGATTGCATCTGCTGGCCATCGCCTGGTACACGCTGGCGCGCCGCCGCCCGCTGGTGCGCGCGATGGTGACCGGCGACCATGAACTGCCCGAGCCGCTTCCCGCCGCCGTGGACGGCAAACGCCAACGCCTGCTTGCGCTGGCCATCGCACTGGCCTGCGCAGCCCTCTCCTGGGGCATTGGTCGCCTGGGCAACAGTTGAAGCCTTCACCATAACGGGCACATGCCGCTACACTTCGGGTTCCGTTGTTTTTCGCTCCGCCTGTGGACAAGCCTTCTGTGGCCCTGCTGACAGCGACTTTTCCGCAAGATCTGGACGTCGTACGCCAGATCTTCGAAGAGTACGCACACAGTACGGGCATCGATCTGGAATTTCAGAATTTCGCGGCCGAACTGGCCTACCTGCCCGGTGAATACGCACCGCCGCGCGGGCAGTTGCTGCTGGCCACCGTCGACGGTGCGCTGGCCGGATGCTGCGCCTTGCGTCCGCTGGACGCCAGCGACTATCCGAATGCCGCCGAAATGAAGCGCCTGTATGTGCGCCGCCCGTTTCGCGGCTTTGGCCTGGGCCGGGAAATCACCGCCGCCATGCTCGATCTGGCGCGCCAGACAGGCTACGACCGCGTACTGCTAGACACCCTCGACGATATGGAGGCCGCGCGCGCGCTCTATACCGAGCTCGGGTTCGAGGAAATCCCGCCCTACTACTTCAATCCCGCTGCCGGCGGCCACTACCTCAAGGCCGAGCTGTTCTAGCCCTGCCGGTACGCAGTCGAAAAAAAAAGAGCGCCAGGCGCTCTTTTCATTTTCCGCCGCGGCTTGCGCCGCAGGCGGGTACAGACCTATCAAGCCTTGGCTTGGGCCAGCAGCGTGGCTGCGTCGCTGACGTCGAACTTGCCTGGGCCTTCGACGTTGAGCTGAACGATCTTGCCGTCCTTGACCAGCATCGAATAGCGGTTGCTGCGCAGGCCCAGGCCCTTGCCGTTCAGGTCCAGCGTCAGGCCGGTGGCCTTGGCGAAGGCGGCATCGCCGTCACCGATCATGCGCACCTTGCTGCCGACGTTCTGGTCGCGGCCCCAGGCACCCATCACGAATGCGTCGTTGACCGACAGGCACCAGATTTCGTCGACACCGGCGGCTTTGAGCGCGTCGGCTTGTTCCACGTAACCGGGCAGGTGCTTTTCGGAGCAGGTGGGCGTGAATGCGCCGGGAACGGCCACGATGGCGATCGTCTTGCCTGCTGCAGCTTCCTGCACCTTCACCGCATTCGGGCCGATGCTGCAACCATTGCCTTCGACGGCAACGTATTCGGTCAGCGTGACGGCGGGCAGGGTATCTCCAACTTTGATCATGTAAAGCTCCGGTTCTCGACTAAAAAAATGGTCTGCGCGAAAGCGCAGCCCCAAACGAAAAAACGACCCACATTGTGGGTCGTTTTTCTCAGCTTTGCAGCACTAAGGCCTGAGAGGCTTTAGAGCAGGCCAGCCTTTTGCACCAAACGGGTCGCAACCCAGTTCTTGGTCTTGGACAAAGGACGGCTTTCCGTGATTTCGATGGTGTCGCCGAGCTTGTATTCGCCATTTTCGTCATGGGCGTGGTACTTGCTGGACTTGCCAACGATCTTGCCGTACAGCTCGTGCTTCACACGGCGTTCGACCAGAACGGTCACAGTCTTTTGACGCTTGTCGCTGACCACCTTGCCAACCAAGGTGCGCTTGAGGGATTTTTTAGCTTCCGTCATGTCGGCTCCTATTACTTGGCGGCTTGCTTTTCAGCAAGGATGGTCTTGGCACGAGCGATATCACGGCGCGTGGTGCGCAGCGTATTCGTGTTGGCCAATTGTTGCGTAGCCTTCTGCATGCGCAGGCCGAAATGCGCCTTTTGCAAGGACTTGATTTCAGCTTCGAGGCCGGTAACGTCTTTTTGGCGCAATTCAGTAGTTTTCGTCATTTTGAATTCTCCTGATTAAGCGCCAATGTGGCGTGCAACGAACGTGGTGCGCAGCGGCAGCTTGGCAGCAGCCAGGCGGAACGCTTCACGTGCCAATTCTTCTGGCACACCCACGATTTCGTAGAGCACCTTGCCGGGCTGAATTTCAGCGACGTAGTACTCAGGGTTGCCCTTACCGTTACCCATACGCACTTCTGCGGGCTTGGTCGAGATTGGCTTGTCAGGGAACACACGGATCCAGATACGACCACCACGCTTCACGTGACGGGAAATTGCACGACGTGCAGCTTCGATCTGGCGGGCCGTCAAACGGCCACGATCCGTGGATTTCAGGCCGAAGTCACCGAATGCAACGGAGTTACCTCGCGTTGCAACACCGGTGTTGCGACCCTTTTGCTCCTTGCGATATTTGCGGCGAGCAGGTTGCAGCATGTTTATTCTCCTTTACCGTCCGCTGCTGTAGCGGGCGCGTCTGCCTTGCGAACGCGCTTAACGGCGTTGGTGTCGGCACCGGCGCCGGCAGGCTTATCGCTGCCGTCGGCCGGAGCCACGTTGCCACCCACTGGGCGGCGAGGTGCACCACGGCCGGGGCCAGCGTTGCGGTCGCCATTACGGCTGTCGCGACGCGGGCCACGGGGGCGACGCTCTTCTTCGGGACGCGGCGTCTCTGCCAAAGGCAGGTCGTTGCGGCCCAGCGTGTCACCCTTGTACACCCACACCTTGACACCAATGATGCCGTAGGTGGTCTTGGCTTCGGAGAAGCCATAGTCGATGTCGGCACGCAGGGTGTGAAGTGGCACGCGACCTTCGCGATACCACTCGCAACGAGCGATTTCGATACCGTTCAAACGGCCCGACGACATGATCTTGATGCCCAGAGCGCCCAAACGCATAGCGTTTTGCATGGCGCGCTTCATGGCACGGCGGAACATGATGCGCTTTTCGAGCTGTTGGGTGATCGAGTCAGCGATCAGCTTGGCATCGATTTCGGGCTTGCGCACTTCTTCGATGTTCACTGCCACTGGCACGCCCAGGCGAATAGCGAGTTCCTTCTTGAGGTTCTCGATGTCTTCACCCTTCTTGCCGATCACCACACCGGGACGCGCCGAGTAAATCGTGATACGGGCGTTCTTTGCAGGACGCTCGATCAGGATACGCGACACAGCGGCGTTCTTCAGCTTGGCCTTCAGGTACTCGCGAACCTTGATGTCTTCGGCCAGCATGCCGGCGAAGTCACGGTTGCTTGCGTACCAACGGCTGGCCCAGTTCCGGCTAACAGCCAGACGGAAGCCGGTAGGATGGATTTTCTGTCCCATATTCTTCCAGGCCTTTCAGTTGCCAACCGTCACGTACACATGGCACGTGGGCTTGCTGATACGATTGCCGCGGCCTTTGGCGCGCGCGGTGAAGCGCTTGAGCGTCGTGCCTTGTTCGACGTAGATCGTGGTGATCTTCAGTTCGTCGATATCGGCGCCGTCGTTATGCTCAGCGTTGGCAATGGCGGACTCAAGAACCTTCTTGATGATCACAGCAGCTTTTTTCTGCGTGAACGTCAGGATGTTCAGAGCTTGATCAACCTTCTTGCCGCGGATCAGATCAGCGACCAGGCGACCCTTGTCCACCGACAGACGGACGCCCCGGAGGACTGCACGTGTTTCAGACATGGTCGTTCCTTACTTCTTCTGGACTTTTTTGTCCGCGGGGTGACCCTTGAAGGTGCGCGTCAGGGCGAATTCGCCCAGCTTATGGCCCACCATCTGGTCAGTAACGTAAACCGGCACGTGTTGCTTGCCGTTGTGCACAGCAATGGTCAGACCGATGAAATCGGGCAGAACCATGGAACGACGCGACCAGGTCTTGACGGGCTTCTTGTCCTTGGTTGCAACGGCCTTTTCGACCTTGGCAATCAAGTGATGGTCAACAAACGGACCCTTTTTAAGAGAACGAGTCATTTGCTACCCCTTACTTTTTACGACGCGACACAATCATCGATTGCGTGCGTTTGTTGTTACGGGTACGGTAGCCCTTCGTCAGGTTGCCCCATGGGTCAACTGCGTGACGACCTTCACCGGTCTTGCCTTCACCACCACCGTGCGGGTGATCCACAGGGTTCATCACCACACCGCGAACGGTAGGACGAATACCCATCCAGCGCTTCACACCGGCCTTGCCCAGACGGCGCAGGCTGTGTTCTTCGTTGGCGACTTCGCCCAGGGTTGCACGGCACTCGATGTGAATCTTGCGCACTTCGCCCGAACGCATACGCACTTGAGCGTAGACGCCTTCACGGGCCAGCAACGTGGCGGAGGTACCTGCGGAACGCGCGATCTGTGCACCGCCGCCCACTTGCAATTCGATGCAGTGAATGGTCGAGCCCACGGGGATGTTGCGGATAGGCAGGGTGTTACCGACGCGGATCGGGGCTTCCGAACCGCTGACGATGGATGCGCCCACTTCCAGGTTGCGAGGAGCAATGATGTAGCGACGCTCACCGTCGGCATAGCACACCAGAGCGATGTGGGCCGTACGGTTAGGATCGTATTCAATACGCTCGACCTTTGCGGGGATGCCGTCCTTGTTGCGACGGAAATCCACCACACGGTAGTGATGCTTGTGACCACCGCCCTTGTGACGGGTAGTGATGTGGCCGTTGTTGTTACGACCGGCCTTCTGGAACTGGGGTTCCAGCAGGGGTGCGTACGGCTCGCCCTTGTGCAGGTGATCGCGCGTGACCTTGACGGCACCGCGTTGACCAGGCGTCGTGGGCTTGAGTTTGATGACTGCCATTTAAGCGGCCTCCCCAGACAGATTCAGCTCTTGACCTGGCTTGAGCATGACGTAGGCCTTGCGAACGTTGTCGCGGCGACCCATGGTCTTGCCAAAGCGCTTGGCCTTGCCCTTGGTGTTCAGAACAGAGATCTTCGCGACTTCCACCTTGAACATCAATTCCACAGCGGCCTTGATTTCTGGCTTGGTAGCGCTCTGCAGCACCTTGAACGTCACGACGTTGGACTTTTCAGCAACCATGGTGGCCTTTTCGGACACGATGGGAGCGACCAGCACTTGCATCAGACGACCTTCGTCAAACTTGAGTGTGCTCATGCGAACATCTCCTTGAGTTTGTCGATTGCGCCCTTGGTGACGAGCACTTTCTTGTAATGCACCAGCGACACGGGGTCGGCATAACGTGGTTCGACAACGAACACGTTCTTCAGGTTGCGGGAAGCAAGGTACAGGTTTTCGTCCACTTCGTCAGCGATCACCATCACGGACTCAGCCAGGTTCATGGCCTTGAACTTGTCGGCCAGCACCTTGGTCTTGGGCGTATCCAGCGTCAGCGAGTCCACGACTGCCAGACGGCCGTCACGGGCCAGCTGCGACAGGATGGATGCCATACCGGCACGGTACATCTTCTTGTTGATCTTCTGCGTGAAGTTTTCTTCAGGCAGATTTGGGAAGATGCGACCGCCCCCACGCCACAGAGGCGAGGAGGTCATACCGGCACGAGCGCGGCCCGTGCCCTTTTGCTTGAACGGCTTGGCCGTCGAGTGACGGACTTGCTCGCGATCCTTCTGGGCGCGCGTGCCTTGGCGTGCGTTGGCACGGTAGGCGACGACCAGTTGATGGATCAGATCTTCGTTGTATTCACGACCGAACACAGTTTCGGGCACATCGAACTTCGATGCTGCCTGGCCTTGTTCATTCAGGAGTTCGAGCTGCATTAGTTCGCTCCTTGAGAAGTTTTAGCCTTGACTGCTGGACGCACCATCACGAAGCCACCCTTGGAGCCCGGAACAGCGCCCTTGATCAAGAGCAGTTGGCGTGCTTCGTCAATGCGAACCACGTCGAGGTTTTGCGTCGTCACGGTCTCGTCGCCCATGTGACCCGTCATTTTCTTGCCGGGGAACACGCGGCCTGGATCTTGTGCCATCGAAATGGAACCAGGGACGTTGTGCGAACGGCTGTTACCGTGCGAAGCGCGCTGCGAACGGAAGTTGTGACGCTTGATCGTGCCAGCGAAGCCCTTACCAATGGAAGTGCCTTGCACGTCCACCTTCTGGCCCACAGCGAACAGTTCAGCGACAGGCAGAGTAGCGCCAGCAGCGTACTTGCCAGCCACTTCGGCCGTCACGGGGAATTCGCGGGTCACTTCACCGGCTTCAACACCTGCCTTAGCGAGGTGGCCGGCTTGTGGCTTGGTCACGCGCGAAGCGCGGCGTGAACCGAACGTGACCTGCAGGGCCACGTAGCCATCGTTCTCTTGGGTTTTGACCTGAGTCACACGGTTGTTGGACACATCCACCACCGTGACGGGCACTGCGTCCCCGTCATCAGTGAACAGACGCATCATGCCCACCTTGCGACCCAGCAACCCCAGGGAGTTGCTCAGACTCATTTGTTTGCTCCAAAACTTTCGCCGCTGTAACTGCAATTGGCCCAGCGTTGCGCCCTTAGCCCTTGCGGACTCTGCGCACGAAAGAAGGTTAATAAAACTCCGCCCTAAAAGGCGAAGCCCCAAATTCTAACGCGAACTGCTTTTTCAAGCAAGTTCGCGTTAGATCAAGACCTTGTAAAGCTCTCGAAAGAGCTTTCAGGAACTTATTGCAGCTTGATTTCGACGTCCACGCCAGCTGGCAGGTCCAGCTTCATCAGCGCGTCAACAGTCTTGTCCGTGGGGTCCACAATGTCCATCAGACGTTGGTGGGTACGGATTTCGAGCTGATCGCGGCTGGTCTTGTTGACGTGCGGCGAACGCAGGATGTCGAAACGCTTCATGCGGGTCGGCAGGGGCACGGGACCCTTGACGATCGCGCCGGTGCGCTTGGCGGTGTCGACGATTTCAGCAGCCGATTGGTCAATCAGCTTGTAATCAAACGCCTTCAGGCGGATGCGGATTTTTTGCTTGGACATGGTTAATTCCTAGTGATGCTAAGAATTAAGCCAGGACCTTGGCAACCACGCCGGCGCCGACAGTACGACCGCCTTCGCGGATAGCGAAGCGCAGACCTTCTTCCATGGCGATAGGAGCAATCAGCTTGACCGTGATCGACACGTTGTCGCCAGGCATGACCATT
>NZ_JAHCDD010000067.1 GCF_018413525.1 Acidovorax sp. CCYZU-2555 | reverse complement strand
GCGGCGCCGAGAAGCTGGGCCTGGGCTATGAGCAGCTCAGCGACATCAACCCGCGCCTCGTCTACTGCTCGATCTCCGGCTACTCGCGCTCGGGCGCCGAAGCCAAGCGTCCAGGCTACGACCTCGTGGTGCAAGGCGAAGCGGGTCTGATGGCAATGAACGGCGACGAAGGCCAGGGCCCGCTCAAGTTCGGCGTGGCCGCAGTGGACATGTTCACCGGCATGTACTCGGCCCAGGCGATTCTCGCCGCGCTGTACGAGCGCCACAGCACGGGCAAGGGACGCCATGTGCAGATGGCGCTCTACGACTGCGGCCTGATGATCACCAGCTACTACGGCATGGAAGCGCTGCTCAAGGACGGCGATCCGCCGAAGTTCGGCAATGCCCATCCGTCGATCGTGCCCTACGGCGTGTTCGAAGCCGCCGACGGCCCGCTGGTGATCACCGTGGGCAACAACGGCCAGTTCCAGCGCTTTTGCAACGAGATCATCGGCCAGCCCGAATGGGCGACCGACGAGCGCTTTGCGACCAACACCGCGCGCTCGGCCCACCGCCATGTGCTGATGCCGCTGATCCACGCCGCGCTGCGCCAGAAACCGCGTGCCCAGCTGCTGGCCCAGCTCACGGCCGCGCAGATTCCCTGCGGCGAAGTGCTGGGCCTGCTCGACGCGCTGCAATCGGAGCGCACGCAGGACGCAGGCCTGCTGCACCGCTATGAAGACACCGAAGCCGGCCACCAGGCCGTGCTCGCCCCGCCTTACGCCATGGACGGCGAACGCCTGCCGGTGCGCCTGCCGCCGCCGCATCTGGGCGAACACACCGACGCCGTGCTCCGCGAGCAACTCGGAATGGCGCCCGACGCCATTGCCGCGCTGCGCGCGAGCAACATCATCTAAGTACAAGTTTTTTACCGGAGACAAGATATGCACAAGCCACAAGCTTCCCTCAATCGCCGCCATCTGCTCACGGCCGGCGCCGCCAGCGCGCTGACCCTCGCCGCCGGCACCAGCTTCGCCGCCGACCCGGCCTGGCCCAACAAGCTCGTGAAGATCGTCGTCGCCTTCCCACCGGGCGGCCCCACCGACACGGCTGCACGCATCGTCGCGCAAAAGCTCAGCGAACGCCTGGGCCAGACCATGATCGTCGAGAACCGTCCCGGCGCATCGGGCTCCATCGGCACGGCCGCGTTCATCAAGTCGCCCGCCGACGGCTACAACCTGTCGATGTTCGGCATGCCCGCGCTGCTCGCGCCGCTGCTGTTCAACAACAACGCCTACGACGTGCGCAAGGACTTCCTGCCCGTGGCCACGGTCTATGACCTGCCCATGGCCATCGTGATCAACCCGCGCGTGCTGCCCGACGTCACCAACCTGCAGCAGCTGATCGCCCACGCCAAGGCGTCGGAAACGCCGCTGAACTACACAAGCTCGGGTACGGGCAGCTTCGGCCATCTGTCGATGGAACAGCTCAAGGACCTGGGCGGCTTCCAGATGCAGCACATCCCCTACCGCGGCAGCGCGCCGGCCGTGACCGACCTGATCGGCGGCCAGATTCCCGTGATGTTCGCCGACGTCGTCGCCGCCCTGCCCCATATCCAGGCCGGCAAGCTGCGCGCCATCGCGGGCAGCTCGAACAAGGCCAAGCTGCTGCTGCCGGGCATCAAGTCGGTGGCCGAGCAAGGCTTTGCGGGCTTCGACGCCGACACCTGGGGCGGCCTGGTCGCTCCGCTGGGCACGCCGCGCGCAATCGTCGACCGCCTGAACGCCGAGCTCAAGGTGATCCTGGCCGACCCCGAACTGCAAAAGAAGTTGATCGGCGCTGGCGCCGTCGCCAGCTACCAGGACGCAGAAACCATGCGCAAGCGCCTTGCGACCGACTACACGCGCTGGAGCAAGATCGCCAAGGACAAGAACATCTCGGCGCTGTAAAGCGCAATGCCTTGCGCTGGCAGGGCCTGCACATCACGAAACCCCGGCCAGCCCTGCTTGCCGGGGTTTTTTCATGGCCTGGCCGCGCGCGCCTTCAGAATCCTGGCAGGGTCTGCGACAGCGGTTGAATCGCGTTCTCATGTTCGAGCAGCCAGCGCTTGCGCTGCAGCCCGCCGCCATAGCCGGTCAGCGACGCATTGCGGCCAATGACGCGGTGGCAGGGCAGCACGACGCTGATGGGGTTGGCGCCATTGGCCAGGCCCACGGCGCGGCTCGCCGATGGCCGGCCCAGACGCTGCGCGAAATCGCCATAGCTGAGCACCTGGCCCGCGGCAATGCCGCGCAAACCCAGCCACACCTGGCGCTGGAAATCGGTGCCGCCCAGGGCCACCTCAATGCTGTCTATGCCGCTGAGGTCGCCGGCGAAATAGGCCTCCAGGATGCGCCGCGCCGGCGACGCCTGGGCGGCATCGCGCAGCGACACCGCAATCCCTTTGTATTGGCGGCGCATCAACAGCTGCATGCGCGCCTCATAGTCCTGCCAGTCGACGGCGCGCACCTGCTGCTGCTCGTCGCTGACCAGCAGCATCTGGCCTATCGGAGTGGAGAATTTTTCCAGCTGAAAATTCAGTGCGGACATGATGGGATACGTGGGCATATCCGCACATCGTAGAGGATCGCTGCCCGTCAGTTCTGCGCAGTCTTCACGACCACATTGGGCATGTCGCGCCCGTGGTACTTCTTGTAGATCTGGTTGAGCTTGCCGCTTTCCAGATTGGCGGCGACCCAGCGGTCCACCCATTCCTTGAGCCGCGGCTCGCCCTTGTTCAGCGCGATGCCCAATGGCGAATCGAGCTGCGAGAACTTGATCTCGAAGTTCTTGCCCGGCGCGCGCCGGTTGATCTCGTCCATGGTCGAGGGCGTGGCCGAAAAGATGTTGACCTGGCCGGTCACGGCCGACGTGATCAGCGTGGCGTCGTCTTCGTAGCGCATGATCTCCGCGCCCTTGGCTTCCTTGGTCGTGAGCGTGTCGTTGGTGGTGGCGCGCGTGAGGCCTATGCGCTTGCCCGCGAGATCGGCGTAGCCTGCGATCTTCACATCCTTGGGCGCGGCGGTGATGATGGTGATCGCCGCATAGGGCACGGAAAAGTCCACGACCTTGGCGCGCTCTTCGGTAATGGACATCACCGAAATCGTCATGTCGGCGCGGCGCGCCTGCAGCGTGGAAATGCGCGCCGCCGTGGTCACGGGCACCACTTCCAGCTTGACGCCCAGGCCCCTGGCCAGTTCGCGCGCGGTTTCCACGTCCGAGCCCGTGGGCTCCATCGCGGCGTCGGTGAAGCTGAACAGCGGAATGCCTATGGCCACGGCCACGCGCAGCTTGCCGGATTTGCGGATGTCGTCGAGTTGATCGGCCTGGGCCGCATGGGCCGTACAGGCCAGCAGCGCGGCGGCGAAGGTGGTGCGCAACAGGGAGCGGTGCAGGATCATGGCGTTGTCTTTCAGGAAGTGGAGGAAGGGAAAAGTCAGAGGCCGTTATCGAGAAAGGCGCGCAGTTCGGGCGTGCGCGGCTGGTCCAGCATCTCGCCCGGGCCGGTCTCCCAGACCTTGCCCTGGTGCATGAAGATGATGCGATCGGCGACGCGGCGCGCGAAGGCCATCTCATGGGTCACGAGCAGCATGGTCATGCCGCCGGCCGCGAGGTCTTCCATCACGCGCAGCACTTCGCCGGTGAGCTGCGGATCGAGCGCCGAAGTGACTTCGTCGAACAGCATCACCTTGGGCGCCATGGCCAGCGAACGCGCGATGGCCACGCGCTGCTGCTGGCCGCCCGACAGCTGTTCGGGATAGGCGTCGGCCTTGGCGCGCAGCCCGACTTTTTCGAGCACCTGCAGCGCGGTCGCGCGCGCCTGATCGCGCGTCTGGCGCTTCACATGGCGCAGCGCCAGCATGATGTTGGCCTCCACCGTGAGATGCGGAAACAGGTTGTAGCTCTGGAACACGATGCCGACTTCGCGGCGCAGTTGCTTGAGATCCACCGCCGGGTCGTCGACGCGGATTCCCGCGACTTCGATGCTGCCGCTGTCTATGGTTTCGAGGCGGTCCATGCAGCGCAGCGCGGTGCTCTTGCCCGAGCCGCTGGCGCCGATGATGGCGATCATCTCGCCCTTGTTGACTTCGAAGGACACGCCCTTGAGAACGGGGTTGGCGCCGAAAGTCTTGTGGACTTCGCGCAGGCTAACGATGGGCGACATTGAGCTTCCTCTCCATGGCTTCGCTCCAGCGCGAAAGCGGATAACACAGGACGAAATAGAAAGCGCCGACCAGACTGAAGATCAGGAAGGGCTGGAAGATGGTGTTGTTGATGACCTGGCCGGCGCGCGTGAGCTCGACAAAGCCTATGACCGAGGCCAGCGAAGTCATCTTGATGATCTGCACCAGAAAGCCCACGGTGGGCGGCAGCGACAGGCGCAGGGCCTGGGGCACGATCACCAGGCGCAGCGTCTGCCAGCGCGTGAGCGCCAGGCACTCGGCGGCTTCCCACTGCGGCTTGGGCATGGCATCTATGCAGCCGCGCCAGATGTCGCCCAGATAGGCGCTCACGTACAGCATCATCGCCAGGCCCGCAGCGACGAGCGCCGGCAGCGAATAGCCGTAGAGCGACAGCCCGTAGTACACGATGAACAGCAATATCAGCAGCGGAATGCCCTGTATGCCTTCGATGTAGACCATGGCCAGGCCGCGCAGCCAGCGCCGCGGCGAGATGCGCGCCAGCATCACGCCGAAGCCACCGACCGCCCCCAGCGCGAAGGCCAGCAGCGACAGCAACAGCGTCCAGCCTATGGACTTGAACAGATAGGCCAGATGCACGGCCGTGAAGTTGCCGAACAGGCCGGTTTCGAGCGGCGTCATGCTGCGCCTCCTGCGGTAGCAACCGCCGGGGTGCTTCGGCTCAATCGATGGGCCTGGTTCACCACGCGGCTGCGCCGGAAAACAGCGCGGCCCAGCAGCGCCGACAGCCCCTTGATGAACAGCGACAGCACGATGTACAGCGCGGCGACGACGAGATAGGTCTCGAGCGAGCGGAAGGTATCCGACTGCACCGTGTTGGCGATGGCCGTCAGCTCCTGCGCGGAAATCTGCGAGGCCATGGCCGAGGCCTGCATCATCAGCAGGAACTGGCTGGTCAGCGCCGGATACACCTTCTCGATCGACGGCTGCAGCATCACATGCCAGCCTATGCGCCAGCGCGGCAGCCCCAGGCACTCGGCGGCCTCGATCTGCCCGCGCGGCACAGCCTCCAGCCCGGCGCGGATGATCTCGGCAGCGTAGGCCGCGATGTTGATGATCATCGCCAGCACCGCCGCGGTGAACGTGGGCATGCGCACGCCGAAACTCGCCAGGCCGAAATAGAACAGGAAGATCTGCACCAGGAACGGCGTGTTGCGCACGATCTCGATGTACACCGTGCAAGCCCAGGCCAGCGCGCGGTTGCGCCCGCGCTTGCCGAAGGCCACGAGCACCCCCACGGCGACGCCCGCGACCACCGCCAACGCGGTCATCTGCAGCGTCAGCAACGCGCCGTGGAGGAACACATCCCAGTAGCCCAGCAAGGGGCTGAAGTCGAGGGTGTAGCGGCTCATCACTGCAGGCTGATGTTGGCCGACTTCACCAGGCGGCTGTAGTTGGCGGCGTCCTTGTGCAGGAAAGCGCGGAAGGCTTCTGGCGAATCGCCGACCGGAATCAGCGCCGCATCGGCCAGCTGCTGGCCCAGCGGGCCCTTGAGCGCGGTCTTCAGCGCCGCGTTGATGCGGTTGACGACGGCCGCGGGCGTGCCCGCGGGCGCGGCAATGCCGGTCCAGGTCACGACTTCGTAGTTCGGCAGGCCCGCCTCCTTCATCGTCGGCACATCGGGCAGCAGCGGCGAACGCTGGGCGCTGGTGATGGCCAGCGCGCGCAGCTTGCCGCTCTTGGCATAGGGCAAGGCCGTGGGCGAGGTGTCGAACAGCATGTCGATCTGCCCGCCCATCAGGTCGGTCAGCGCTGGCGCGCCGCCCTTGTAGGGCACATGCAGCAGGTCCACACCGGTCTGCTGCTTGAACACTTCGGTGGCGAAATGCTGGGCCGAGCCCACGCTCGCGCTGCCGAACGTCAGCTTGCCGGGCTGGGCCTTGGCCGCGGCGATCAGTTCACGCACGCTGTGGATGGGCGAGTTGCCCGACACCACCAGCAGATTGGGCTGGTCGACGATGCGCATGATCGGCACGAAGGCCGTGAGCGGATCGAACGGCGGGTTGGCATACAGATACTGGTTGGCGGCGAACACGCCCGCACTGCCCACCAGCAGCGTATAGCCGTCGGCCGGCGACTTCGCGACCTGGCCCGCGCCGATGTTGCCCGAGGCCCCGGGCTTGTTCTCCACCAGGAAAGGCTGCTTGAGTTCGTCCTGCAGGCTCTTGCCGATCAGGCGAGCGACCAGATCGACGCTGCCGCCCGGCGGGAATGGCACGATCAGCTTGACGGGCTTCGAAGGGTAGTCCTGCGCCGCCGCATAGGGCAGTGCCAGGGCCAGAAGAAAAGCACAACAGAAATTACGGCGCATCGCACACCTCCAGAGGAAGAACAGGGGCACAAGAAATCGCATCGGCCACGACCGCGGCCAGTGCCAGCAGCGCGTGGTCGTCGCCCGCACGGCCCACGAGCTGCAGGCCTATAGGGCGCGCATCGTCGTCCTGCCCGGCAGGCAAGGAGATGCCGGACAGCGCGAGAAAGTTGACGGGTCGGCTGAAGTGCACCGGGGCCAGGTCATGGTCCACCTCCTGCGCGCGCGGCGCGGCCATGGCCGTGACGGGCATGGCGATCGCCGCGAGCTGCAGCCGGTCCATCTCCTGGGCAAACTGCTGCTGCCACAGCAAAGCCGTGGCCTGGGCCTGCAGGTACTGCACGGCCGTGGTCGAGCGCGCGGCGATGAAGCGCGGGCGCACCGACGGGTCCATGGGCAGCGACGGGTCGTCAAGAAACGCGTCGTTCACGGCCGCGCCCTCGGCGATCATGATCGCGTTGGTCGGCGCCCTGAACTCGGCCAGCGGCGCGGGAAAGCGAAACGGCACCAGCTCATGGCCCGCGGCCTGCAGTTGCGCAAGACTGTCTGCCAGGCTTTGCGCGACGGCGGGTTCCAGGCCCGTCAACTCGTCGGGCGCCAGCACGCCGATGCGAGCGGCGCCGCCAGCGGCCGCGCCTTCGGCGCCCACCAGCGCGTCGAAGCAAAGCCGGGCATCGTCCACCGAAGTGGCGAACAGGCCCAGGCTGTCGAGCGTCTTGCTCAGTGCATAGACGCCGCCGCGCGGCAGCGCATCGATCGTCGGCTTGAAGCCCACGACGCCGCAGAACGCCGCCGGCACGCGCACCGAACCGCCCGTGTCCGAGCCTATGGACCAGGGCACGAGATGCGCGGCCACGGCCACGGCCGAGCCGCTGCTCGAGCCGCCGGGCACCAGCGTGTCGGCGGCCTGGCCCGCGGGATTGCGCGGCGTGTCCATGTGCGAATTCGTGCCCCAGGCGCCCAGCGCGAACTGCACCATGTGGGTCTTGCCGATGATGATGCCGCCCAATGCGTTGATGCGTTCCACGATGGCCGCGTCCTGCGTGGCGATGTTGTTTGCCAGCAGCGGCGAGCCCGCAGTCGTCGGCTTGCCCTCAAGGTCCACCAGGTCCTTGAGCGCCACGGGAATGCCGTGCAGCGCGCCGCGGTCATGGCCGGCGCGCAGCTCCGCGTCCAGACGCTGCGCCGCGGCCAGCGCTTCCGATGCGTAGACGGCGATAAAGCTCTTGAAGACGCCGTCGTAAGTGCCAATGCGTTCGAGGCAGTCGCGCACCAGCGCGGTGCAGGTGGTGCGGCCGCTGCGCAGATCCGCACCCAACTGGGCGATGGAGGCGAACGCCGCAGGTGTCTTGTGCCCGCTCATGCTGCCACCTCGCTGACCGACAGCCGGGTGCCCAGCACTTCGGGATAGGTTTCGCCCGCGCGCAGCCGCGCCAGCGTCAGTTGCTCCGCGCTCTGCAGCGCCAAGGCCTTTTCGGCCAGCGCCCGGGCTTCGGCCGGCGCCATGACCAGCAGGCCGTTCTCATCCGCCAGGATCACATCGCCCGGGTGCACGCGCACGCCGCCGCAATCCACCGGCGCGCAGAAACTGCCCACCTGCCCGCCCGAACGCGTGGTGCGTGCGCTCAGACCGCTGGCCCACACGGCCAGCCCCAGTTCGCGCAGCTCGGCGATGTCGGTGACACAGCCGTCGACCACGATGCCCGCGGCGCCGCGCAGTTGCGCGGCCAGCACGCTCGCGCCGCCTATGCAGGCCACCGTATGGTCGCCCGCACGGTCCACCACCAGGAAATCGTTGGGGCGCAGCTGACCCAGCGCATGGTGCAGGATGGAGCCATCGGTGCCTTCGCAGCGCACGGTCACCGCCGTGCCCACGATGCGCGCCACAGGCGCCAAGGTCGTCATCGCCTTGATGCCGCCATGCAGGAAACCCCGGTCATGGAAATGGCCGATGGTCGCGGGCTCGACCTGCCGCAACAATTCCAGCAGGGCCGCGTCGCATGGCGGCGGCATGGTGCCCAGATGTATGCCTGTCATCTCAGTTATCCTCAAAGTTGAATGAACTGATGCTAGGCAAGCCGACCTGGCATGGATATTGATCAATTCTGCGGATCGCTAATACAGTTTTTTCATCATGCGGTTTACCCTAAATCAGTTGGAAGCCTTTGTCTGGACGGCGCGCCTGGGCACGGTCCATGCGGCGGCCCGGCAGTTGCATCTCACGCAGCCCGCCATATCGCATCGCATTCGCGATCTCGAAGAAGAACTTTCCACGCAGCTGTTCGAGCGGCACAACCAGCGGCTCATCGTCACCGACCAGGGCCGCAACGTGCTGGTCTATGCCGAGCGCGTGATCGCCTCGGCCCAGGAAGTCGCGCGGCTGGACCTGACGCGCACCATCACCGGCCTGGTGCGCGTGGGCGTCGACGAGTCCTGCGCGATCACCGGCATGCCGCTGATCCTCAAGGACATCAAGGACACCTACCCCAACCTGCGCGTGGACCTGACGGTGGGCGGCGGCTCGCAACTGCTGCAGAAGATCAACAACCACGAACTCGACATCGCGCTGCACACCGGCCAGAGCAGCCAGCCCGATGTGACCAGCCAGTTCATAGGCCTCACGCGCCACCAGTGGGTGGCCGCGCCCGGCCTGTTCCCGCCGGACACCGACTTCCTGCCCGAGCAGGCGATGGGCCACCGCATCGTCAGCAACGCGCCGCCGTCCACGCTGCACGACTCCGTGGCCCGCTGGCTGGTCACCGACGGCTACGCATTCGACGAATTCAGCAGCTGCAATTCGCTGTCGCTGATGGTCTCGCTGGTGGTGTCGGGCCATGCCATCGCGATGCTGCCCGCATCGATCACGCGCAAGCATGTTGAAGCCCAGACCCTGCAGCTGCTGCGCGCCAAGCCCGAAGTGCCCGACGTGCCCTATTACTTCTCGTATCTGGTGCACCATCGCAGCGATACGACAACCCGGTTTCTCGAAATCGCGGAGCGCAATCTCAAGGCCATCGGGTTCTTTGTGAATCCTTGAAACTGCAGAACATGAACAAGACTTTGATCGACGTAGACGGCGCAAAGCAGGCGCTGCGGCAATTTGCAGACGACCGCAACTGGCGGCAATTCCACTCGCCCAAGAACCTGGTCATGGCGCTTTCCGGCGAAGTCGGCGAGTTGACCGAGATCTTCCAGTGGATGACGGAAGCCGACTCGCACGGCGCGGCCTCTGCACCGACAACGGCCCAGGCAGTGAGCGACGAACTCGCCGATGTCGCTCTTTATCTCATTCGCCTGGCCGATGTGCTGGGCGTCGATCTCAATGCCGCCATTGCCAGCAAGCTGGTCATCAACGCCGCCAAATACCCGGTCGATGCCGCGCGCGGCGTGAGCACCAAATACGACCAGTTGCCAAAGTCATGACCCTGCGTCGTGCGCCCGGCCGACCGAAGACGTAAAAAAGCCCGCTGCAAGGCGGGCTCAGGAGGCTTGCGCCCCGGATAAGTTCGGCAGCGGTCTAGCCCGCGCGCCGCTGCCCCGCGAGCCGTCGCACCACCGCCACCAGACGATCGATCTCGTCGAAAGTGTTGTAGAACGCCAGCGAAGGCCGTACCGTGGTCTCGACGCCGAAGCGCCGCAGAATGGGCTGAGCGCAGTGGTGGCCCGTGCGCACGGCAATGCCTTCGTCGTTCAGCGCCTGGCCGACTTCCTCGGTGCTGTAGCCGTCGAGCAGGAAGGACATCACGCTGGCCTTGTCGTCTGCCGTGCCGATCAGGCGCACGCCGGCAATGGTGCGCAGCTGCGCCATGCCGTAGACCAGCAGCTCGTGCTCGTAGCGCGCGATGTTCTCTATGCCGACCCTGTTGACATAGTCGATCGCCGCGCCCAGGCCCACCGCGTCGGCGATGTTGCCCGTGCCGGCCTCGAACTTGTTCGGGATAGGCTGGAACACGGTCTTCTCGAAAGTCACGTCGGCAATCATGTTGCCGCCGCCCTGCCAGGGAGGCATGTCCTCGAGCACTTCACGCTTGCCCCAGACCACGCCTATGCCCGTCGGGCCGAACACCTTGTGGCCGGAGAAGACGAAGAAGTCGGCGCCTATGTCCTGCACGTCGACGCGCATGTGCGAGATCGATTGCGCGCCGTCGACCAGGGCCTTGGCACCCGCGCGGTGCGCGAGTTCGACGATCTGCTTGACGGGCACCACGGTGCCCAGCGCGTTCGATACCTGCGTCACGGCGACGATCTTGGTGCGGTCGTTGAGCAGCTTGCGGTACTCGTCGAGCAGCACCTGGCCCGAGTCGTCGACCGGAATCACGCGCAGCTTCGCGCCCTTGGCCGCAGCGAGCTGCTGCCAGGGCACGATGTTGGCGTGGTGTTCCAGGTTGCTGACGATGATCTCGTCGCCCTCGCCCACATGCTGGCCGCCCCAGCTCTTGGCCACCAGATTGATGGCCTCGGTCGTGCCGCGCACAAAGATGACTTCGTTCACGTCGGGCGCATTGATGAACTTCTTGACGCGCTCGCGTGCGCCTTCGTAGGCGTCGGTGGCGCGCGCCGCGAGCTCATGCGCCGCGCGGTGGATGTTCGAGTTCTCGTGCGCATAGAAGTGCGCGATGCGATCGATCACCGACTGCGGCTTGTGCGTGGTCGCGGCATTGTCGAACCAGACCAGCTGCTTGCCGTTCACACGCTCCTGCAGGATGGGAAAGTCGCGGCGCACGGCGTTCACATCGAACGGCTGGCGCTGGCCTTCGGTGGCCAAGGGCGCCGCGCCATGCGGCGACGGCTTGGCCGGCGTCACATAGCCGCTGGGCAGCACCACGGCATCGACGAAGTAGAACTTCGGGTCCGCCGAAGGCGCTGCGGGCGGCTGCACCGGCAGCGCGGCCGGCGGCGCAGGCCGCTCCACGGGCAACTGCGCGGGCACCGATGCCGACGCCGACGGATGGCCGTAGCCGCTGTTCAGGAAGTAAAACGGCGAGGCGGCGGCCGCAGACTGCGGCGCCACGGGCGCATTCACCTGCTGGGGCACGCCCAGCACGGAGCTGCCCGAGCGCGGCTCGAAGGCCGGCGCCACGGTGTACACCGTATCGGGCACGCCATTGCCCGCGACCGCATGCGGCAACAGGGCCGGAGCGCGATTGGCGAGAGATGGCAACTGAGTGGGCGATGCGGGCAGCAGATTGGCGCCCGGGATCTGCCCCTGAGGAATGGGCGTGCCCGGCACGCCGGGGCCGAATCCGGCCGGGCTGGCCAGCGGCGAGCCCGGTGGCGCGATGTTGGCCGGGAACTGCGCTCCCGGCACCAGGCCGTTCGCCACGCCCGGAATGGACGACGGCGGCGTTCCCGGCAGCGCCGAGAACATGGCGCTGGCCAGGCGCGCGAGGATGTCCGGATCGAACGGTGCCTCGCCCGCGAGCGACGACGGTAGGGAATGTGTGCTCACCGCGGCGTCTTACTTGTAGGTATCGGGATAGTCGTGGTACTTGCCGATCTCGACATCGTCGAGCACCGCCAGCGCATCGCTGGTCAGCACCGCGAGCGAGCAGTACAGCGAGATCAGGTACGACGCGATCGCGTGGTTGTTGATGCCCATGAAGCGCACCGACAGGCCCGGGCCCTGCTCGCCCGACAGGCCGGGCTGGAACAGGCCGACCACGCCCTGGCGCTTGTCGCCCACGCGCAGCAGCAGGATCTTGCTCTTGCCGTCGGCCACCGGCACCTTGTTCGAAGGGATCAGCGGAATGCCGCGCCAGGTGATGAACTGCGAGCCGAACAGGCTCACGGTGGGCGGCGGCGTGCCGCGGCGCGTGGCTTCGCGGCCGAACGCGGCGATCGCCAGTGGGTGGGCCAGGAAGAACGCGGGCTCTTTCCAGACCTTGGTCAGCAGCTCGTCCAGGTCATCGGGCGTGGGCGCGCCGGTCAGCGGGAAAATGCGCTGCTCGTCGGTCACCTGGGCCAGCAGGCCGTAGTCGGGGTTGTTGATCAGTTCGCTTTCCTGGTTTTCCTTGATCGTCTCGATGGTCAGGCGCAGCTGCTCTTTGATCTGGTCGTGCGGGCTGCTGTAGAGATCGGAAATGCGCGTGTGCACGTCGAGCACGGTGCTGACGGCGTTCAGGAAGTATTCGCGCGGATTCTCTTCGTAATCGACGAAGGTGCGCGGCAGCTGGTTTTCGCTTTCCTTGGCGGTGCAGACCACCTGGATGGACTCCGGGTTCTTGACCTTGTTGACGCGGTAGATGCCCGCTTCCACCGGCACCCATTGCAGCAAGTGCGTCAGCCAGCGCGGGCTGATGGTCTCGAGTTGCGGGACGGTCTTGGTGGCGTTGGCTAACTGGCGGGCGGCGTGGTCGCCCAGGGCGGTGGTACCACCGACGGTTGCGGTCATGGAAAACTCCGAAGATCAAGAAAGGAAAGGGACTCGCACGCAGTGTCCGCCGACCCAGGGTTTTCCTTCAACAGGCTATAGACGCCAAACGGATGCGTTGCGCCGCGCGCGACTGCTCGAGCTGCTCGCAGCGCGCCAGCAGGCCGGCGCCATCGACGCCCAGCGCCAGCGCCAGCTTTTGCGCGGTGACGATGGACGGCACCACGCTGCCGCGCTCCACCTCGCCCACATAGGAGCGGTTGAGATCGGAGCGCTCGGCCAGTTGCTCCTGCGACCAGCCGCGGCCTTCGCGCAGCTGCCGCACCGCCAGGCCGAAATCCTGAACAAAGGCTTTCATGTGCCGCCCCGTGGCGCTTTCTGCAGGCTGGCCTGCGTGACGCTGGCGCCGGGCGCGACATCGTCGGTGATCCACACATTGCCGCCTATGGTCGCGCCCCGGCCCAGCGTGACGCGGCCCAGGATGGTCGCGCCCGCGTAGATCACCACTTCGTCTTCGACCACCGGATGGCGCGGCAAGCCCTTCTTCAGCTGCCCCTCGCTGTCGATGGGAAAGCGCTTGGCGCCCAGCGTCACCGCCTGGTACACACGCACGCGCTCGCCTATCACCGCGGTCTCGCCGATCACGACGCCCGTGCCGTGGTCTATGAAGAAGCTCGCGCCTATCACCGCCCCGGGATGGATGTCTATGCCCGTCTGCCCATGCGACAGCTCGGCGACGATGCGCGCCAGCAGCGGCAGCCCCAGCTTGTAGAGCGCATGCGCGAGCCGGTGGTGGATCATCGCCAGCACGCCCGGATAGCACAGCAGCACTTCATCGACGCTGCGCGCGGCCGGATCGCCCTGGTAGGCGGCGAGCACATCGGAGTCGAGCAGCCGGCGCAATGCGGGCAGCGCGTTGGCGAACTGGCGCACGGCCTCGGTGGCCTGGGCCTCGATCTCGTGCGCCGGCAGCGACGCATGCCGGGCATTGAAATTCAGCTCCAGCCGAGCCTGGCCCAGCAGCTCCTGCAGCGCGGCGTCCAGCGTATGGCCGACATAGAAGTCTTCGCTCTCGTGGCGCAGGTCGGTAGGCCCCAGGCGCATGGGAAACAACGCGCCCTTGAGGCCCTCGACAATGCGCCCGAGCGCGTCGCGCGATGGAAACTCGCGCCCGCCCGGCTCACGCGAGCGCTTTTGCAGATCACGCCACTCGTCGCGCACGCCGCGCAGCGCGCGCACGATCTCGCCCACTTCGAAATTCGCCATTCGGCTTCCCCTGTTGGTTCTTGCTGTGCTGAGATGGGTGGGTCAGTCCTGCACCCAGGGCAGGCCGTGAAAACGCCAGCCGTCCGAGCCGCCGCGGTGCTGGCGCGCGTCGATCTCGCCTTCGAAGCCTTCGAGCACATTGAACACATGCGTGAAGCCCGCCTTGGCCGCGGCTTGCGCGGCCAGCGCCGAACGCTTGCCGCTGCGGCACAGCAGCAGCACCACCGCTTCCTTGCCGCCCGCCGCCGCGACCTTGGCTTCGAGTTCGCGCACAAAGCGCGGATTGCGCGTGAGCGCCGTGCCCGAGGCCCAGGCCACATGCAGGCTGTCAGGCACATGGCCGACAAACTTGCGCTCCTCGCCCGAACGCACATCGACCAGCACGGCACTGCCCTGCTGCACCAGCTCCCAGGCGACGGGCGGCGTCACACCGCCGGCATAGGGCCACCCGGCCGCCGCGGCTTCAGTCTGTGCCTGCTCAAGAGCTACCGGCAAACTGATCTCTTCGACTCCCACTGACATGTCTTGTACTCCTTGATCTGCTGTCGCCATTGGTGGCGATAGACCTCAATGTATAAGTACCGCCTTAAAAGACAAAACACTAAAAAATCGATTCTTAACAACTTATTTATCTTTAGAAGCGCAAGGGAAATGCCTTGTACCGCATGCAGTCGCGGCTGTTCCCGAGCGGTACATCGCCCAGCTTCCGCGGCCGATGCTTGCGGAAAAAATACCTATCCTGATTTTCACCAACGTCCTATATGCCATCAGCCTGTTGACGACGGCTTGTTATCCGCCCCAGTCAACAAAATAAGAACTCTGGTGCGTTTCAATGAATCCTTCGCTTTTTCCATCACCTGGCATTCATCCAAAAATATTGCAATCCGTGGATGAATTCCCGCCTCTCCAGAGGAGGCAACAGCGGTTGAAGCTTCATGAACCGACCAGGTTGGCGGAAAAAAAGGAGGCCTTTTATGGTTCAGAAATACAAGCAATTGATTTCCGGCACGCGCGCATGGCTTTTTGAGGGCGATCTTTCAACACGAATCAATTGAGTGAGGCATATATGACCAAACATATTCTTCTTTCTCTGTCCGTGCTGGGGCTGCTGCAAGCGTGCGGCGGCGATGGCGACCCCACACCTTCCGCTGCGGGAGACAAGGGCATCGCCCCCGGCGGCTCCGTGTCGGCCAAGTTTGTAGGCAACGAGAACGCGCGCTCCATCTTGCTCTCCAAAGGCGAGCAGTCGCTTGGGTCTGCGGTGCCCACAGAGCAGGCAGACAATGGCGCAATGCTCCGCATAGGGACCAGGACCTTGTCAGGAGCGCACCAGACCCTGGACATCGCCGGCGACGCGCATTTTGCGCTGGGGCGCTGGGTGAAAGGCACGCTGACCCGAGACACCAACACTGTGACGCTCCAGGGCAAGAATCACGAGTCGTATCACTACATCGTCTACAACCGCCTCGCGGCCCTGCCCCGCGAAGGCCAACTGCAGTGCAAGTCGGTCGCCGCGACGACGCCAACCGGGGCTTCCGATAGCCGCCAGAAAGTCGACCCGCCCAGCGGATCGGCCCAGGTCACGTTCGACGCCAACGGCGCCGCAGTAGAGGGGACTATGCAGGTGCGCGCGGACGGCCAGAGCGCCAGCGTGAGTCTGGCCACAAAGATCGAGGATCCCGGCTCCATGTCCGTCACCGGCCATATGTTTGCCAACGGCCAGGGTGCGGCAGTCGCGCTGGCCAACCAGGGCGACGCAGTTCCCGGCCTGGTCGTGGGATACAGGGCCCAGCTGCCTGGCGGTGACCTTTATCTGGGCGTGGCCCGCTTCGTCTGCAGCAAAAAGTAGGTCACACCAACCGCCCGCTCCGGGCGTCGGCTCAACCGGCCAGGCAGCCCGCGAGTTGCCGTGCAGTCTTGGCGCTGGCCCCCTTGCCGGTGATGGCCACGGCCGGCGGGTGGGCCAGCAGGCGCTCGAAAACCAGGCGCACTTCCTCGGCGCTGATGTCATCGATCAGCGCCAGCGTCTGCGCCATGGGCATCACGGTGCCCTGGGTGAAAAGCTCTTCGACGGCCTGCTCCATCGTGGCGAAAGGCCGCTCCGCGGCGCGCACCCGGGACACGGTCAGCTGGTTCTTGGCCCGCTCCAGATGCACGGGGTCTATGCCGGCAGCTTGCGCACGCAGCAGCCGACCCGTCGCCGTCAGCAACGCATCGAGCTTGTCCGGGGTGGTGACCGCATGCACGATGAAGTTGGCCCAGACATCGGCGCTTTCCAGCGTCGCATAGGTCGTATACGCCAGACCCAGCTGCTCGCGCACGCTGTCGACCAGCGGCGACGACATGCCTTCGCCAAACAGATAGGCCGCCAGCGAAGCCGCGAGGCGCGCGCGCTGCGCGGGCCCGTCCTGCTGCTCGATCGGCATCAAGGGATAGGCGATGTTGACGAACACCTGCGAGACCTGCGTGAAGCGCTGCGCCAGGGCCTGGCCGACATACTTCGCAGGCTGCGGCGGCGCCAGCAGGCGCGCATCGGACGACGCCGGCATTGCGGCAAACAATTCGCCGGCCAGCGCGACCCAGGCATCCACATCGAAATTGCCGGCCGCCACCACCACCGTCTTTTGCGCGACGTAGTGGCTTTGCACATGGCGCATCAGGTCCTGCCGCGTAAAGCCCTCGATGTTGGCGACCGTGCCAATCACGGGCATGCCCATGGGATCATCGCCCCAGATGGCGCGGTCGAGCAGGTCGCTGGCGCTGTCTTCGGGGTCTTCCGCGTACTCGATGGCCTCCTGCCTTATCACTTCCAGCTCGCGCTGCAATTCGTGCTCGGGAAACGTGCTGTTCAGCACGATGTCGGCGGTCATGCGCAGCAGCTGCGGCGCGTGCCGGCCCAGCCCGGTCATGAAGTAGCCGGTCGTATCCTTGCCCGTGAAGGCATTGACCTCGGCGCCCAGGCGCTCCGCATCTAAGTTGATCGCTTGCACGTTGCGCGTGGCCGTACCCTTGAACGCCATGTGTTCCAGCACATGGCTGATGCCGTTGGTCGCCGGCGTCTCGTCGCGCGAGCCCACGCGCAGGAACACGCCCACGCTGACACTTTGCACGTGGGGCATGGGAAGGGCCAGCAGGCGAACGCCGTTCGGGAGGGTGTGCAGGAACATGGTGGATTGCGCCACTTCAGTTGCCGCGCAGAATTTTGTTGATTTGTCGAAAGTCGATCATGGTCTCGAAGACCGGGAAAGCTGCGTCACTCTATCATCAACGAGCGCAACATATTTCGGCCGAGGACTCAACCAACGAGGGTCTCAAGCTCAGCGCAAACCGAGCGCGATAACCGCCGCCTCTCCTTGGCCAGGTTGACCTGCAGGGCGACCCGCGCCACCAATGCCGACCCAGGCATCGTCGCAACCGGCTTGCCCCAGACGCTCGACCAAAGCACCCGGGTCACGGTCATCGTCCGCAAGCTGGTATTTCAGGGTGAAGATGTATTCCATTGTGCTAGTCCTCGGTGCCTAGATTGAAGACGCAAAAAAGCCCGCTGTAAAGCGGGCTTTGCTGGCTTGCGTTCCGGTCAGTCCCGGCAACGCTCTACCTGGGGATCACTCCCACTCGATCGTCGCCGGCGGCTTGGTCGAAACGTCGTAGGTCACGCGGTTGATGCCGCGGACTTCGTTGATGATGCGGCCGGAGACTTTTTTCAGCAGCGCGTAGGGCAGTTCAGCCCAGTCGGCGGTCATGAAGTCGCTGGTCTGCACGGCGCGCAGGGCCACGACGTAGTCGTAGGTGCGGCCGTCGCCCATCACGCCCACGCTCTTGACCGGCAGGAACACGGTGAAGGCCTGGCTGGTCAGCTCGTACCAGTTCTTGCCCGTGGCGGGGTCGACGAAGTTGTAGAGTTCTTCGATGAAGATGGCATCGGCGCGGCGCAGCAGGTCGGCGTATTCCTTCTTCACTTCACCCAGGATGCGAACACCCAGGCCAGGACCGGGGAACGGGTGGCGGTAGACCATGTTGCGCGGCAGACCCAGGGCCACGCCCAGTTCGCGGACTTCGTCCTTGAACAGGTCGCGCAGGGGTTCGAGCAGCTTCAGACCCAGCTGTTCCGGCAGGCCGCCCACATTGTGGTGGCTCTTGATGGTCACGGCCTTCTTGCTCTTGGCGCCGCCCGACTCGATCACGTCGGGGTAAATGGTGCCCTGGGCCAGGAAAGTCGCGCCCTTGCTGCCGGCGTTCGCGGCCTTGAGCTTGCTGGCTTCGGCCTTGAAGACGTCGACGAACAGGCGGCCGATGATCTTGCGCTTTTGTTCGGGTTCGGACACGCCGGCCAGCTCGCCCAGGAACAGTTCAGCGGCATCGACGCGCACCACCTTGGCGTGCAGCTTGCCTTCGAACATTTCCATGACGGCGTCGCCTTCGTTCAGGCGCAGCAGGCCGTGGTCGACGAAGACGCAGGTCAGTTGGTCGCCGATGGCGCGGTGGATCAGCGCAGCGGCCACGGACGAATCGACGCCGCCCGACAGGCCCAGGATGACTTCTTCGTCACCGACCTGTTCGCGGATCTTGGCAACGGCTTCCTCGATGTAGTCGCCCATGATCCAGTCCGGCGCGGCGCAGCAGATGTCGCGCACGAAACGGTTGAGCATGGCCTGGCCCTGCACGGTGTGCGTGACTTCGGGGTGGAACTGCACGGCGTAGTAGCGGCGCGATTCGTCGGCCATGCCGGCGATGGGGCACGACGGCGTCGAGCACATGACCTTGAAGCCTTCGGGCAGCTGGGTCACCTTGTCGCCGTGGCTCATCCAGACCTTGAGCATGCCGTGGCCTTCGGCCGTGGTGAAGTCTTCGATGCCTTCGAGCAGATTGGTATGGCCGTGGGCGCGGACTTCGGCGTAGCCGAATTCGCGGTTGTTCGAGCCTTCGACCTTGCCGCCCAGCTGGGTCGCCATGGTCTGCATGCCGTAGCAGATGCCCAGCACGGGGATGTCCAGCTCGAACACGGCGTCAGGCGCGCGGTCGTCGACTTCGTAGACACTGGCGTGGCTGCCCGAAAGAATCACACCCTTGAGCTTGCCGTCGGCGGCGAACTCGCGCACCCAGTCGCTGCTCACATCGCAAGGATGAACTTCGCAGTAGACATGGGCTTCGCGCACGCGGCGGGCAATCAGCTGGGTGACTTGGGAGCCGAAGTCGAGGATGAGGATCTTGTCGTGTTGCATGGTCTGGAAAATGGCAAGGCCCGACCTGCCTGCCTGCGCAGCGGATCGGGCCGTTGGATGGCGATCAACCGATTTTAGTCGGCGCGGTAGTTGGGGGCTTCCTTGGTGATCTGCACGTCATGGACGTGGCTTTCACGGATGCCGGCCGTCGTGATCTCGACAAATTCAGCCTGGTTGTTCATCTGTTCGATGCTGGAGCAACCGCAGTAGCCCATTGCAGCGCGCACGCCACCGGCCATCTGGTACACGATGGAAACCATCGAGCCCTTGTAGGGAACGCGGCCTTCGATGCCTTCGGGAACCAGCTTGTCGGCGTTCGGATTGCCGGTCGTCGATTCCTGGAAGTAACGGTCGGCCGAGCCTTGCTGCATCGCGCCGATCGAGCCCATGCCACGGTAGCTCTTGTACGAGCGGCCTTGGTACAGGATGACTTCACCCGGAGCTTCTTCGGTGCCGGCGAACATGCCGCCCATCATGATGGTCGACGCGCCAGCGGCCAGCGCCTTGGCGATGTCGCCCGAGAAGCGCACGCCGCCGTCAGCGATCAGCGGCACGCCCGTGCCCAACAGGGCCGTGGCCACGCTGTCGATGGCCATGATCTGGGGCACGCCCACACCGGCGACGATGCGCGTGGTGCAGATGGAGCCCGGGCCGATACCGACCTTGACGGCATCGGCACCGGCTTCGACCAGGGCCAGCGCGGCCGCGCCCGTGGCGATGTTGCCGCCGACGACGTCGACTTGCGGATAGTTTTGCTTGACCCAGCGCACGCGCTCGATCACGCCCTGGCTGTGGCCGTGGGCGGTGTCGACAATGATCGCGTCGACGCCGGCCTTGACCAGCAACTCAACGCGCTCTTCGGTACCGGCACCCACGCCCACGGCCGCGCCCACGCGCAGTCGGCCGGCGGCATCGCGCGCGGCGTTGGGGAACGTGGTCTGCTTGTTGATGTCCTTGACGGTGATCAGGCCCTTGAGCTCGAAATCATCGTTGACGACCAGAATGCGTTCGAGCTTGTGCTTGTTGAGCAGCGCCTTGGCTTCGGCGGGCGTCGTGCCGTCTTTTTCGTTGACGGTGATCAGCTTCTCGCGCGGCGTCATGATCTGGTTGACCTTGACGTCGTAACGCGTTTCGAAGCGCACGTCACGGCTGGTCACGATGCCGACGACCTTGCCGCCATCGCAGACCGGGAAACCGGAGATGCCGAGGTTTTCCGACAGTTGCAGAACCTGCAGTACAGTGTGCTCAGGCGTGATGACCACGGGGTCGATCACGACGCCGGATTCATGGCGCTTGACCTTGTTCACTTCGGCGGCCTGTTCCTGGGCCGTCATGTTCTTGTGGATGATGCCGATACCACCCTCTTGCGCAATGGCGATCGCCAGGCGCGCTTCCGTCACGGTGTCCATCGCGGCGGACACCAGGGGAATGTTCAGGGAAATATTGCGGGAAAAACGTGTCGCGAGAGACGTGTCCTTGGGCAGGACTTGGGAGTAAGCGGGTACCAGCAACACATCGTCGAAGGTCAGTGCTTTACCAAGAAGGCGCATGTGAAAGCTCCAAAAAAACGATTGTACCTGTGCCTGCTATTCTTAGAGGCGGCGCCTGGTTTTTCCCCCTTCCGGCCTTGGCAGGCGGGATGGGAAGTGCGAAGATTCCACCGATGGTCTGCGCCAACGCGCCGGTCTCCCCTACTTTGATCCTGCCGCCATGAACGTCTTCACGCTTGTCCTGCTCTGCGCCAGCAGCCTTTTTTCCGCCAATGCGCTGGCGCAATGGCAGTGGCTCGACGCGCAGGGCCGCAAGGTCTACAGCGACCTGCCGCCGCCCGTGCAGGTGCCTGCCGACCGCATCCTGAAGCAGCCGGGCAGCGCCAAGCCATCGGCCGCGGCCCAGCCGGCGCCGCAGACAACCGCCCCGGCCGCAACCGCGCCAGCGAGTCGCAACAGCGGCGTAGACCAGGAACTGCAGGCCAGGAAAGCCGCCGAGGAAGCCGAGAAGGCGAAGCGCGAACAGGCCGAAACCGCTGCCCAGGAAAAAAAGCAGGCCCAGGCGCGTCAGGACAATTGCACTCGCGCCAAGGCCGCGCAGGCGGCCATGGCCGACGGCCGGCTGATCGCCCACACCAATGCCCAGGGCGAGCGCGTGTTCATGGACGACGCCGCGCGCGCCGCCGAGCGCCAGCGCGCGCAGAACGCGATCACCACCGAATGCGGCCCGGCGCCCGTGCAGCGGCCTCAATAAGCAGATTCAGTTCAGTAGCCGGCCTTGCCGCCAGGGCGCTGGCGCGAAAACAGGCCCGCACCGCGCGCTCCCTGGCGCGCAAAACGCTCGCGCCGCGCAACCTTGGGGTCGACCAGCAAAGGCCGGTACAGCTCGACCCGGTCGCCGTCCTGCAGCAGCTGGCTGCGCTCGGCACGTCTCCCCCAGATGCCTGCGGCGCAGGGGCTGGCTTCCAGCCCCACGGCGCGCAGCGCATCGAGCAGGCAGGCACCGCCCGGCAGCTGCAGCGACCATTCCTGCGCCTGCCCGGCTTCGGATGAATACACCACGTCAACGCACAGCGCTGCGCTGGCGGCCGCCACTTCAGCCATAGACCTGTTCCGCGCGCTTGATGAAGGCGTCGACCATGGAGCCCGCAATGCGGTCGAACACCGGGCCGACCAGCGCCGCCAGCGCCACGTTGTCGAAGCCATAGCTCAGGCGCAGCTCCACCTTGCAGGCGCGCTGCGAGCCGTCGCCCACGGGGTGAAAATACCAGTCGCCTTCGAGGTGAGAGAATGGACCCTTGACCAGGCGAATGGTCACGCGCCGGCCCTCTTCGTGGGTGTTGCGGGTCACGAAGGATTTCTTCAGGCCGCCCAGCGCCATTCCCACTTCCGCAGTCATCCCTTGCTCGTCCTGCTCGAGAATGCGCGCATGGTCGCACCAGGGCAGGAAGTCGGCGTAATGGTCCACATCCGTCACCAAGGCATACATTTCTTCGGGGCTGTACCAGATGAGGACGGATTTATTGACTGTTTTCATGGGAAAAGGGGCCTGAATAGGGATGCTGCGAAGGCCATCGCAGCATTGCCGGCCGATGGAAACTAAAATCTCTGCAGCGAGACGACAAACAACATTGTAGGGAGAGCTTTTATCTCCTGAATTGCGCCGCACTTAATTCATACATGGCAAAACAAACTGATTCCCCGTCCCGCATTGCCGACAACAAAAAAGCGGCTTACAACTACTTCTTCGAGGAACGCCACGAAGCGGGCATGGTCCTGCACGGCTGGGAAGTCAAGGCCTTGCGCGAAGGCAAGGTCCAGCTGACCGACGGCTACGTGGTCATCAAGGACGGCGAGCTGTACCTGATCGGCTGCCAGATCAATCCGCTGCGCACCGCTTCGACCCACGTGAGCCCCGACGCCGCGCGCACCAAGAAGCTGCTGCTGCACAAGGAAGAGATCAAGCGCCTGATCGGCAAGGTCGAGCAAAAGGGCTATACGCTGGTGCCGCTCAACCTGCACTGGAAGAACGGCCTGGTCAAGGCCGAGATCGCCCTGGCCAAGGGCAAGGGCGAGCACGACAAGCGCGACACCATCAAGGACCGCGAAGGCAAGCGCGAAGTCGAGCGGGCAATGAAGGGGCGCAATCGCTGATCCTTTGACAGGATCAGCGGGCTGCAGCGTCAGTCGGCCAATGCGGCCAGCGGATGCGAATGCGCCGGCCAGGGGCTAACGAAAAATGCCTGCCAATCGGCTTCCTGCACGTCTTCAATGCATGCGGGATTCCAGCGCGGCGCATGGTCCTTGTCCACGGCCAGCGCGCGAATGCCTTCGAGGGTTTCGCTCTGGCCTGGGCGCAGGTAGAAGCAGTGGCGCACCATGTCGCGCTCCATGCGCAGGTCGTCGGCCAGGCCCATGTCGCGCGCGCGGCGCACCTGCTCCAGCACCACATGCAGCATCAGCGGCGAGCGCTTGCGCAGCAGCGCGGCCGTGGACTGCGCCCAGTCGCTCGCGCCCTCTTCCAGCGCGGCAATGATGGCGCGCACCGTAGGCAAGGCGAAGTACTGATCGATCTCGGCCTGCAGGCCGGCGAAATGCGTGGGCGCCTGGCCCAGCTGACCGTCTATCCATTGCTGCACGGCAGCGCCATCGGCGAAGTCGCGCGTGGCCAAGGCTTCCCACAGATCGGGCAGCTGCGCTGACGGCACCAGGCCGTCGGCCAGGCCCAGCGCGATCGCATCGCCCGCGGCAATGGTCTCGCCCGTGAGACCCAGCCATTCGCCCGTGTGGCCCGGGCAGCGGCTCAGGAAATAGCCGCCGCCGACATCGGGGAACAAGCCGATCGCCGTTTCGGGCATGGCCATCTTCGTGCGCTCGGTCACGATGCGCGCGCTCGCGCCCTGGCTGATGCCCATGCCGCCGCCCATGACGATGCCGTCCATGAACGCGATATAGGGCTTGGGATAGTGATGGATCAGGTGGTTGAGCGCGTACTCTTCGGTGAAGAAGTCTTCGAGCTGAGGGTTGCCCGTGCTGCCCGCCTGGTGCAGGAAGCGGATGTCACCGCCCGCGCACAGCGCGCCGAACACGCCTTCCTTGTTGCTGCCGCGCAGCGCGACCGCCAGCACCGTCGGATCATCCTGCCATTTGAGCAGCGCGGCCATCAGTTCGCGCACCATCTCCAGCGACAGCGCATTGAGCGCACGCGCACGGTTGAGCGTGATGCAGCCTATGCGGCCCCGCACTTCGGTCAGGACTAGCGCCGTTGTCTCCGTCATATTGTGTTCCTCTGGTCTACCTGTGATTCAGCGCAGCCACGCGGCCGCGCGCCAACCTGGAACCTTAACCGAGGCCGTCGCGCCTACGCTGTCGCACACGCAAAAAAAGCCGCACAAGGCGGCTTTTTCTGTGAACGCGATGCAGGGCATGCGTTCAGCGGGCGGGTCTTAACGACCTGCGCGCTTGCGATCGCTTTCCTTGAGGTGGCGCTTACGCACGCGCACGCTCTTGGGAGTGATTTCGACCAGCTCGTCGTCCTCGATGAATTCCACCGCGTATTCCAGCGACAGGTCGATCGGGGGCGTGACCTTGATCGCGTCTTCCTTGCCGGAAACGCGGAAGTTGGTCAGCTGCTTGGTACGCGTGGCGTTGACCACCAGGTCGTTGTCACGGCTGTGGATGCCGATGATCATGCCTTCGTACACGGGATCGTTCGCCTTGACGAACATACGGCCGCGGTCATCCAGCTTGCCCAGGGCGTAGGTGAAGATTTCACCGTCGTCCATGGAGATCAGCACACCGTTCTTGCGGCCGCCGATGTCACCCTTATGGGGTTCGTAGCTGTCGAAGATGTTGGCGATCAGGCCCGAACCACGTGTCAAGTTCAGGAATTCGTTCGTGAAGCCGATCAGGCCACGCGCGGGAATGCGGTACTCGAGGCGAACGCGGCCACGGCCGTCGGACTCCATGTTGACCAGCTCGCCCTTGCGCTCGCCCAGGGCTTGCATCACGCCGCCTTGGTGGGTTTCTTCGACGTCGGCGGTGACCAGCTCGATAGGCTCGTTCTTTTCACCGTTGATGTCGCGGAACACGACGCGGGGCTTGGACACTGCCAGCTCGTAGCCTTCGCGGCGCATTTCTTCGAGCAGAATGGTCAAGTGCAGTTCGCCGCGACCGGACACTTCGAAAATGCCGTCTTCGTCGGTTTCCTTGACGCGCAGGGCCACGTTCGAACGCAGTTCCTTTTGCAGGCGGTCCCAGATTTGGCGGCTGGTAACGAACTTGCCTTCACGACCCGCCAGCGGCGAGTTGTTCACGCAGAAGTTCATGGTCAAGGTCGGTTCATCGATCTTGAGCATGGGCATGGGCTTGGGATCGAGCGGATCGGTGATGGTTTCACCAATGCCGAGGTTTTCGATACCGTTGACCAGCACGATTTCGCTGGGGCCGGCTTCGGTGACTTGCACGCGATCGATACCCTGGAACTTCTGGATCTGGTTGATACGGCCCTTGTAGGCCTTGCCTTCAGGACCAGCCATGATCATGACTTCCTGACCCGCCTTGACCGTGCCCTGCGAGATGCGCGCCACGCCGATACGGCCGACGAACGTCGAGTAGTCGAGTGCCGACACCTGCATCTGCAGGGGAGCCGCTGCATCGCCCTGGATCGAAGGAACGTGGTTCAGAATGGTGTTGAACAGGGCCGACATGTCGGTGCCCCACTGTTCGCCAGGAGCGCCTTCTTCGGTCGACGACCAGCCGTTGATGCCCGAAGCGTAGACGACCGGGAAGTCGAGCTGTTCATCGGTAGCGCCGAGCTTGTCGAACAGATCGAAAGCGGCGTTGACCACGTAGTCGGGACGCGCACCGGGCTTGTCCACCTTGTTGACCACGACGATGGGGCGCAGGCCCAGAGCCAGGGCCTTCTTCGTCACGAAACGCGTCTGGGGCATGGGGCCCTCTTGCGCGTCGATCAGCAGCACCACGCCGTCGACCATCGACAGGGCGCGCTCGACTTCACCGCCGAAGTCGGCGTGACCGGGCGTGTCGAGAATGTTGATGTGGGTGCCTTCCCAGCTGACGGCACAGTTCTTGGCCAGAATGGTAATGCCGCGCTCGCGCTCGATGGCATTGTTGTCCATGACGGTGTCGACCACCTTTTCATGCTCGGCAAAAGTGCCGGACTGGCGCAGAAGCTGATCGACCATGGTGGTTTTACCGTGGTCAACGTGCGCAATGATCGCGATGTTGCGGATTTGTGTACTCATAAAGTTTCCAAAATGCCGCGGTCTGTTGGGCGCGGCGTGCCTTCCAAAATTTGTTGAATTTCCAAGGGGCTCAGCAGGCGGTCGGGGATCAACTCCCCGGCCAGCACATGGCCTACTCCCAATAGAGCGTGAGGCTCTGTTCCATAAACGGCCACTGCCGACGCATCCGGCCAGTCGCCCCGTCGGCGCATGCCCGACAGAAAACGTCCGGCATCGTACTCGGTCAGCGTGACAGGCGTGTGTTCATGCAGCAACATTTGCGGTGGCTGAACATGTAACAGGCGCTGTTCCTCGTCCATGGCTTCAAGCGCTTCGAGCGTGACGCAGCCTGCAAGCCCCAGTCCGCCCGTGTCGGTGCGGCGCAGAAACCTGAGATGCGCTCCACAGCCCAGGGCTTCGCCCACATCCTCACCGAGGGTGCGGATGTAAGTGCCCTTGCTGCAAGTCACTACCAGCTTGACGGCCGCAAAGCCGTCCGCGTCCTCGCACAGACTCACGTCAAGTGCATGGATCGTGACCGCGCGCGCAGGGCGTTCGATCTCGATGCCTTCGCGGGCGTACTCGTAGAGCGCCTTGCCGTCCTTCTTGAGGGCGCTGTGCATAGGCGGTACTTGCAAGATCGGCCCGGAAAACTGCTGGGCCACGGCCTGCAGCTTTTCGGGCGTGATTGCCGCGAGGTCCACAGGCCGCTCGCGCACGATCTCGCCTTCCGCATCCGCGGTCGTCGTGGTCGCGCCCAGGCGGGCAATGGCAATATAGGTCTTGGCCGCTTCAAGCTGCAGCTGACTGAACTTGGTGGCAGCACCAAAGCACAGCGGCAGAACGCCGCTGGCCAAGGGATCCAGGGTACCGGTATGACCGGCTTTTTCCGCGCGCAACAACCACTTCACCTTCTGCAAAGCGTCATTGCTGGAAAACCCCAGCGGTTTATCGAGCAGCAACACCCCATGCACAGGGCGCCGCTGCACCCGTGTGCGAGGCGCGTTCATGCTCAGTCTTCTTTCGCGCGCGAAGAAACTGCCTTGGCGATCAAGGCGTTCATGTCCGAAGCGCGCTCCGTCGTACGGTCGTAGACGAAGTGCAGCGTAGGCACGGTGTGGATATGCAGGCGCTTGAACAGGCCGGCGCGCAGAAAGCCCGCCGCCTGGCTCAGACCTTCGAGCGTCTGATCGGGATCACCCGTGAGGATGCTGAAGAACACCTTGGCATGTGCATAGTCTGGAGTCACCTCCACCCCTTGCAGGGTCACCATGCCCACGCGCGGGTCCTTCAACTCCCGGGCGATCAGCTCCGACAGATCACGCTGGATCTGATCGGAGACTTTGAAGCTGCGATTTGGCGCAGCGCGTTTCTTGGCAGCCATGGATTACAGCGTCCGTGCGATTTCCTTGATCTCAAAGACTTCCAGCACGTCACCTTCCTTGATGTCGTTGTAGTTCTTGAGCTTGATACCGCACTCGAAGCCTTCCTTGACTTCCTTGACGTCGTCCTTGAGACGCTTGATCGATTCGATCTCGCCAGTGTAGATCACCACGTTTTCGCGCAGCAGGCGGAAGCGTGCATTGCGGGTGACCTGACCGGAAGTGATGTACGAACCGGCAATCGTGCCAATCTTCGTCGCCACGAACACCGTGCGGATCTCGGCCATACCGATGATCTCTTCGCGCTGCTCGGGGGCCAGCATGCCCGACATCGCCGCCTTGAGTTCGTCCACAGCGTCATAAATGATGTTGTAGTAACGGATCTCGACGTCGTTGTTCTCGGCAGTCTTGCGTGCATTCGCATCGGCGCGCACGTTGAAGCCGATCACGATGGCCTTGGAAGCGATTGCCAGGTTGATGTCGGACTCGCTGATGCCGCCCACGCCGGCATACACCAGCTGCACGCGCACTTCTTCGGTCGACAGCTTGAGCAGCGACTGGCCCAGGGCTTCTTGCGAACCCTGCACGTCGGCCTTGATGATGATGGGCAGCGTCTGCAGATCGCCCGCCGTCATGTCGGCAAACATGTTTTCCAGCTTGGCGGCTTGTTGCTTGGCCAGCTTGGTGTGACGGAACTTGCCGGCACGGTAAGTGGCGATTTCACGGGCACGACGTTCGTCGCTCAGCACCATGAATTCGTCGCCAGCTGCGGGCACATCCGACAGACCCTGGATTTCGACCGGAATCGAAGGACCAGCGGTCTTGGTGGTCTTGCCGTTTTCGTCGACCATGGCGCGCACGCGGCCATAGGTCTGACCGGCCAGAACCACGTCACCCACCTTGAGCGTACCGGACTGGATCAGCACCGTTGCGACAGGACCGCGGCCCTTGTCGAGTTGGGCTTCGATGACCAGACCCTTGGCAGCGGCGTCGACCGGAGCACGCAGCTCCAGCACTTCGGCCTGCAGCAGCACCTGTTCGAGCAGTTCGTCGATGCCCATGCCGGTCTTGGAAGACACTGGCACGAAAGGCGACTCGCCGCCGTACTCTTCAGGCACGACTTCCTGCACCACCAGCTCTTGCTTGACGCGCTCGAAGTTGGCATCGGGCTTGTCCGACTTGGTGATGGCCACGACGATGGGAACACCAGCCGCCTTGGCGTGCTTGATGGCTTCCTTGGTCTGGGGCATCACACCGTCGTCGGCTGCAACCACCAGAATCACGATGTCGGTGGCCTGGGCACCGCGGGCACGCATGGCCGTGAAGGCCTCGTGACCCGGGGTGTCGAGGAACGACACCATGCCGCGTTCGGTCTTCACATGGTAGGCACCGATGTGCTGGGTAATGCCGCCGGCTTCGCCGCCAGCCACCTTGGAACGACGGATGTAGTCGAGCAGCGAGGTCTTGCCGTGATCGACGTGACCCATCACGGTCACCACAGGAGCGCGCGGCAGGGCTTCGGCGTCCTGCTGCGAGGTTTCCTCGAAAGTGAACGCTTCGGGATCGTCGAGGGCCGCGACCTTGGCGGTGTGACCCATTTCTTCGACCACGATCATCGCCGTGTCCTGGTCCAGAGGCTGATTGATGGTGACCATCTGGCCCATCTTCATCAGGATCTTGATCAGTTCGGACGCTTTGACCGACATCTTGTGTGCGAGCTCGGAAACCGTGATGGTTTCGGGCACGTGCACTTCGATCGCACGGAACTCGGCCTGCGCTTGCTGGTGGTGATCGTTGCGATCGTTGCCACCGCCACGACGGCTGCCGCCGCGCGGACCACCGCGCCAGTTGCTGCCACCGCCGCCGCTGCGGCTCGGGCCGGCGTCGCCACGGGTCTTGATTTCCTTCTTCTTGCCGTCGCCAGCCCAGCTGGAGGACAGCTTGGCGGACTTGACTTCCTTGCCGGCGCCGGCTGCAGGAGCGGCAGGGCCGCCCGTGCGGGCCGTGGTCGAGCCCGTGGCAGGCTTGTGCAGCGTGCCCTTCTTGGCGTCGCCCGCAGGCTTGGCCACGACAGCCGGCTTGACCGGCTCTTCGGGCTTCTTCGCCACGAGCACGCGCTTTGGCGCGGCCATCATGGCGCGAATGGCTTCGGCTTCGGCCTGGGCCTTGCGACGGCGTTCGTCGAGATCCTTCGCCCGGGCTGCTTCTTCAGCAGCGCGCGAACGCGACTCTTCCTCGGCCTTTTCGCGGGCTGCGGTCTGGGCGGCGTTTTTCGCCGCCGTCTCGGCCTTGTATTCGCGCGAGGCTTCGGCCTTCTGCGCAGTCGCCTGGGCAATCTTTGCGGCTTCCTGAGCAGCGTAGGCCGCAGCCCGCTCCTCGGCTTCACGCTCCCGGCGTTCGCGCTCTTCGCGCTCACGGCGTTTTTCCACCAGTTCTTCCTCCTGCTGGCTAATCAGCTCCACCTGATGGCGCGCTGCCTCTTCACGCCGCACCAATTCATCGGATTCGCGTTCAGTGCCGGCCTGCTCTTCGCTGACCTGTGCTTCGCCTTCGGAACCGGCTTCGCCGCTTTCGTCACGCTTGATGAAGGTGCGCTTCTTGCGCACTTCCACTTGAATGGTGCGGGCCCGGCCAGTGGCATCAGCCTGCTTGATTTCGCTCGTCGACTTTTTCGTCAATGTGATTTTCTTGCGGTCAGCTCCGCCTGTGCCGTGACTGGCCTGCAGGTGCGAGAGCAATTTCTGTTTATCGGACTCGGTCAACGCATCGGAAGCCGAGGCCTTGGCAACACCAGCAAAGCTAAGTTGTTGCAGCAAGGTTTCGGGTGTTTTTTTGAGTTCGGCAGCAAACTCAGCAACGGTGTTACTCGACATATTCGGTTCGTTCCTCCCTGACCTTACTCTTGCCCGGTGAACCAGTGTTCACGTGCCTTCATGATCAAAGCTTTCGCTTCGTCGGCAGACTGCCCGGTCAGTTCGGTCAGTTCGTCAATGGCCAAATCGGCCAAGTCATCCCGCGTATGCACGCCACCGTCGGCCAGTTTGGCCACCAGCTCAGGCGTCAACCCCTCGAGGTCACGCAGATCCTGCGAAACCGTGTCGACATTTTCCTCGCGTGCGATTTCCATCGTGAGCAGAGCGTCCTTGGCTCGCGCCCGCAGCTCGTTCACGGTGTCTTCGTCGAAGCTTTCGATCTCCAGCATTTCCTGCAGCGGCACATAGGCCACTTCTTCCAGGCTGGCGAAACCTTCTTCGATCAGGATGTCGGCGATTTCCTCGTCGACATCCAGGTTTTCCATGAACAGGCGGCGAGCGGTATCCGTCTCGTCGGCCTGTTTTTGCGCAGACTCGGCTGCGTCCATGATGTTGATTTTCCAACCGGTGAGGTCGGAAGCCAGACGCACGTTCTGGCCGCCGCGGCCGATGGCGATGGCGAGGTTTTCCTCGTCAACCACCACGTCCATGGCATGTTTTTCTTCGTCGACCACGATGGACGACACGTTCGCAGGTGCCAGGGCACCGATCACGAACTGTGCGGGGTCTTCGGACCACAGCACGATGTCCACGCGCTCGCCGGCCAACTCGTTGGTCACGGCATTGACGCGGGTGCCACGCACACCGACGCAGGTCCCGATGGGGTCCACGCGCTTGTCATGCGAGATCACGGCGATTTTCGCACGGCTGCCAGGATCGCGTGCGCAGCTCTTGATTTCCAGCAGACCCTGTTCGATTTCGGGCACTTCATTGCGGAACAGTTCCACCATGAATTCAGGCGCCGAACGCGACAGGATGATGGGAGCGCCGCGCAGCGTCAGGTCGACTTCCATGATCATGGCGCGCACACGGTCGCCATTGCGCAGGTTTTCCTTAGGGATCATTTCGCTGCGGCGCAGGCGTCCTTCGACGCGTCCGCCTTCGACGATGATGTCGCCCTTGTCCATGCGCTTGACGGTGCCGGTGAAGATCTTTTCGCCGCGCGCCATGAAGTCGTTGAGCAGCATCTCGCGCTCGGCGTCACGGATCTTCTGCAGGATGACCTGCTTGGCAGCCATGGCACCGATACGGCCGATAGGCACCGAATCGACTTCTTCTTCAATGTGTTCACCGACTTCGATGTCTGGAACGCGGTCTTGCGCGTCCATCAGCATTTCTTCGGCTTCGGGGTTCTGCAGACCGGCGTCGTCAGGCACGACCAACCAGCGACGGAAGGTGTCGTAATCACCGCTATCACGGTCGATGGCGACGCGGATATCCACTTCGCCCTGGTACAGCTTCTTCGTGGCCTGGGCCAGAGCCAATTCCACGGCACCAAAGACCACATCGCGCTCGACGTTCTTCTCGCGCGAAATGGCCTCTACCAACATCAACAATTCGCGATTCATGCGATGACTCTCCTATTTCATTCACTCCGAGGGGGCACCACCCTGGTGCATCCGCTGGGCCCCGTACTATTTGACCTGCAGTGGCACCACTTATGAAGCGGCTTTATTGGCCCTGCCCTTGAAATCCACCAGCGGCGCAAGGCGTGCCTCGCGCAGCTCATCGAGTGCGAATCCCAATGCCTGCAAAGGCGCGGGCACGCGCTTCTTGCTCACTCGCTGACCCGGCTTGACTGCCGGCTCATCGCTCCAGACGATTTGCCAGCCACCGGTCTCGCTGCGCTCTAGCGTGCCCCGGAATTTCTTGCGATTGGCGCTGACCTGCCCTGCCGCCGCCGAGCCGATGGGCTCCTTGAGCGTCAGGTCGATCACCTCGCCTTCGAAGCGCACGAAATCCTGTTCATGGCGCAAAGGGCGATCGATGCCAGGCGACGAGACTTCCAGGCGGGTGTATTCCGCGCCATCCACCTCGAGCGCAAACTGCAACTGGCGCGTGACTTTTTCACAGTCTTCGACCGTGATGTACTGCTCGGGCAATGCCTGCGTTTCCGGTGTGGGAGCCTGCCAGGGCAAATCGATGGTGACGCGCAGCAGTCCTCCTGCGGAGCGCTCGATCTCCACCAAGTCATAACTCAGGCCTGCGACTGTTTGTTCAACGATTTGCTGTAGTGCCACGTGTATTCAATTCCATCTCTGCAAATACAAAAAACCCGATAACCCCCGGAAAACCCATCCGACAGCTTCGAGCTCCAAATGCAACCGACCAAAAAAAACGGGCGGTATGTACCCGCCCGTTTGGTCGTGAGTCCTATATTGTACCCGCAAACCATTGTCAGGGCTCGCAAACGGCACCCAAACGCTGTCCGCACAACAGCCCACGACGGCTCACAGGCCCGCCGCAACAATGCGATCGCGCAAGGCCTGTGCCTCTGCGGATACCGCCACGGGCGCCGGCCCGTTGCGCTGCAACGATACCAGAAGCCGCGACAGAACCTGCAACTGGGGCAATACCGGTCCCAGAAAACGTGCGTGCTGATCGTCGGAAATCAAGAGGCAGGGGAAGGTCTCGATATCTAGATCACCGGCAACATCTTCGCGGTCTTCTATGTCAAGCCAAAGAAAACGCGCCTCTGGATGGCTGGCCGCAAGGTCTTCGAAACCCTGGCGATAGTCCTTGCATACCCCGCACCATTGCGCGCACAGACAGACCACGAGCCATTGCTCGCCCTGGGGCCGCTCACTCTCCATTCCCACTCCTTCAAGGCGCGCGCTTCTCGCGTGCCCGATAAACCTCGATGGTACCAACCGCTGGCGCCATGTTGCCCCACGATTGTCGGACAAAGGAAGATACGGCGGCTATCTGGGCATCGCTCAGTTGATGGGAAAACGGGGGCATTCCATGCGGACGCGGATTACCGGCCGTGGCCGGCGGGTAGCCGCCCTGCAACACCATGCGCACCACGTTGCTGGCGTCGGGCAGGTTCACCGCGCGGTTGCCCGCAAGCGCCATGAAGGCGCCGGGCCGGCCTTCGCCCTGATCGCCATGGCATTGCGCGCAGTGCTGGGTGTAGACCTTGGCGCCGAGCGGGGCATCGCTGGCCGGGACGACCGGCACGGCCGGCGCCCGGGGTGCGGGCAAGGTCTGCAGATACGCCGCCATCGCCTGCAGGTCGTCGGTCGACAGATATTGGGTGCTGCGAAACACCACTTCGGCCATGGGGCCGCTGGCCGAAGC